>DATMNN010000121.1:0-15291 GCA_035569025.1 Terriglobales bacterium | reverse complement strand
TTATGAAAGTTGCTCTCGTTACCGGCGCCGCCCAGGGAATCGGACGACGCACCGCCGAAGTCCTTGCCCAGCGTGGATTTTCGCTTGCGCTGAATGACCTGCGCTCGCCCACGGACACCGTCGCACAAGTTCGTACCCACGGCGTTGACGCGATCGAAGTGCTGGGCGATATTGCCGATGAGTCCGCCGTTGCGCAAATAGCCGAATCGGTCATGAATCGCTTCGGTCGCATCGACGTGCTGGTGAACAATGCCGGTGTCAGTTCGATTTCTCCGGCAGAAGAGATCACCGCCGCGGAATGGCGCCGCGTGATGGATATCAATCTATTGGGGCCATTTCTCCTTTGCCGGACTTTCGGGCGCATCATGCTCCAACAACGCTCGGGTAGCATCGTCAATATTGCATCGGTCGCGGGTCTACTCGGAGTTGCGGATCGCGCCGCCTACAACGCGTCGAAGCACGGACTCATCGGATTGACACGCACGCTGGCCGCGGAATGGGGAGGCCGAGGTGTTCGCTGCAATGCGGTGTGTCCGGGATGGGTGAAGACTCCGATGGATGACTCCGCGCAAGACGCGGGCCTGTATGCCGACAGCGACATTACCGGGCGGGTTCCGATGGCGCGCTTTGCAACTCCTGGCGAGATCGCACAGGCGGTCGCGTTTCTCGCCGACCCGACGCAAAGCAGTTTCGTGAATGGGCACACTCTGTCCGTCGATGGCGGCTGGGCGTCGGACGGGAGTTGGGAGAGTTTGAGACTGCGGCATCGCTGATTGCTGGCATGGGTTTCTTTTCGATCCTGCGTGTTTCTTTTCGTCGCTGCCGTCAGAAGCTTGTAACCGCGAAGTTCGCCAAGGACGGCCGCAGAGGTCGCAAAGAAGGGCCTTGGTGGAAATCTCCGCACCCTTTCTTCCACTGTGTTTAAATTCACTTCGTGAAAGTTGCCATCGACATCCGTCGCATGACGGAATTTGGAGTCGGGACCTACATACGGAATGTCGTCCGGACGCTTGCTCGCCTGGACCGGGAGAGCGATTACTTTCTCATCGGACTACCCGCCAAAGTGGACGAGTGTGGGCCTCTGCCCGCGAACTTTCATGCGGTTCCGCTGACTGATCTTGAAAATACTCTGAAGGGCGGCCTGGAATTTCGCGCCATCGTGCGGCGGCTGGAGTGCGACCTGGTTCACATTCCACATCTGTTCTGGGTTCCCCGCGGGTTGCCTTGTCCGTACGTGTTGACGGTCCACGATTTGCTCGACCATATGTACGGCGCGCGCGACCGGTCGAATGTGCGCCGCAGTCTGCAATTAGAGTTGACCCGGCGCGCGCTGCGAAAGGCCTCGCGAATTCTGGCGGTCTCGCAATTCACGCGTTGCGAAGTACAGAAGATTTTTTCCATTCCGGACGACCGGATTGAGGTTGTCTACAACGCCATCGACGAGCGTTTTCTGCATGGGCACGCTTCGCAGGCCGATCGCGACCTGATTGCCGAGCGCTACCAGGTGAACTATCCGTTTCTTTTGTATGCGGGCGCGATCCGGCCGCACAAGAATGTTGTGCGTACGATCGAAGCTTTCTCGGCACTCAAAACCGAACTGGAAAAGGAACAAAAACTCCCCGATCTGAAGCTCATTATTATTGGCGACGATCTTTCGGGGCATCCGGGATTGCGGCGGACGGTGGTGCGCAGCGGCGTGCAGAACGACGTGCGTTTCCTGGGGTTTGTACCCATTGAAGTGCTGCGAATCTTTTACGACGTTGCGAAGGTATTCGTGTTTCCGTCGCTGTACGAAGGCTTCGGACTGCCTCCGCTGGAGGCGATGGCGCACGGTACTCCGGTGATCACGTCGAACACGTCGAGTCTGCCGGAAGTGGCGGGTAATGCGGCGCTGCTGGTGAATCCCGAAAACGTTTTTGAAATACAACGGTCGCTACAGAAAGCGCTACTGGATCCCGCGCTCCGCGCGCGGATGAAAGAACGCGGGTACCAGCAAGCTCAGCGGTTTTCCTGGACCAATTCCGTGGAGAGGATTCTGGCGATCTATCGCGAGGTGGCTGGCAGCAGGATATCGCGGGGGGCGACCGCGAACTGATGCCTTGCGGCCAACCGCGCGACGATTGGTCGGTTTTGTCTTTATAATAGTGCTTCTCTCGATGACTTTCGCTGCGGCCACTGTGCCCGAGCCGACACAAACCGAGTCCGATCATCATCCACAGAGCCTGCTTTCTGACTGGCGCGTCGCGGTTCTCATTCTTACTGCCTTGTGGTGTGTCATCTATATGGTGGGCCTTTCCACACCCGCGCTGCTCGATGACGCGGATACAGTGCACGCGGAGGCGGGGCGGGAAATGGTCCAGCGGCATGACTGGGTCACGCTCTATGCCAACGGCGTACGGTATCTGGAAAAAGCGCCGCTCATGTACTGGAGCGTCGCCACCAGCTACAAAATATTTGGCGTGAGCGAATGGAGCACCCGCTTCCCACTGATGCTCGGCGTGCTGGTGATTATCCTCGCCACCTACGGTCTCGGTCGTTGGACATTCGGCGCCGAGGGCGGGTTCGATGCGGGGCTGGTCATGGCCACGGCTCTCGGTCCGTATCTGTTCACGCGTTTTCTCATCCCCGATGTTTCGGTCGGATTCTGGCTCACGGTTACGTACTGGCTGTTCCTGAAGTCACTCGAAGAAGAGCAGCCCTCGCGCTGGGTATGCTGGGGACTTGCGGCGGTGTGCGCGCTCAACGTGCTGACGAAGGGGCTGATTGGACTCGTCTTCCCAGTGGGGGCAATTGGACTGTACCTGCTGCTCACGGGAAATCTGAAACATCTTCTTAAACTGCGCTTGCCATCGAGTGCAGTAGTGTTCTTCGCGATTGCGGCGCCGTGGCACATTCTTGCCGAGCTGGCGAATCCGGCGCAGGGGCAGGTGCGTGGGTTTCTCTGGTTTTATTTCGTCAATGAACACTTTCTGCGCTTCCTGAACAAGCGTGTTCCTCGCGACTATGACACTGTCCCTCTTCTGCTTTTCTGGGCGCTGCTGATTGTTTGGCTCGTTCCATGGAGCGTATTTGTTCCGCAAGGTCTGCTGGAAGTTCCGCGACGATGGCGCGACTTTCGGTCGCAGATGACGCGGCGCCAGCGTGCGAATCTGCTTTTTATCCTGTGGGCACTGGTGATCGTCGGCTTCTTCAGCTTTTCAACGCGCCAGGAGTACTACACGATTCCAGCGATTCCGGGCATGGCACTGCTGATTGGAGGCTGGCTTAGTCGAGAGCGAACAGCGCCGGCCGGCAGTCCGGAACGACGCGCAGGGCGAGTTTCGGCAGCGGTTCTGGTTTCGGTTGGTGCGATTATTGCCGGCGTCGGATTTGGGCTGCTCTGGTTTTCGAAGCCGCCGGCCGCGGGGGTCGATCTTTCTGATCTGCTCAAGAAACATCCACAGGACTATGCCCTTTCCTTCGGCCACTTCTTGGATTTGACTCCACAAGCGATGGGAGCATTTCGAGGGCCCTTGCTGGGAGTTGCTCTCGCATTATTGTTGGGGAGTCTAGCGAATTGGATTTTTCGCCGGCGAAGTCAAGCGGGCGCAGGCAATGCTGTCCTCGCACTAACCATGATCGTTGTGCTGGCGTGCGTTCACTCCGCATTCACGATCTTCTCGCCCATTATTTCCTCGAAAGATCTGGCTATGGCGATTCGGACCCAGTATCACTCCGGTGACGTCATCGTGGTGATCGGCAAGTACGAGAATGCTTCGGCCCTGAACTTCTACACCGGCGTTCCGCTGCGCAGTCTGCGCGAACCGGCCGGCAACATGTGGTATGGATCGAAATTTCCAGATGCTCCGCGTGTTTTTGAGACGCCAGAATCGTTCCGAGCCTTATGGGGAGGACGTCAACGCGTATTCCTGTGGGCCGAGGAAGATGATCCGAAGGAGTTGCTTGGGTTGCAGCATTATGAACTCGCCCGTCGCGGAGGCAAGATCATTTATACCAACCAGCCATTCGTTGCTTCGGGGGCTTCAGGGTCTGGATAGGCGCGGTATTTCAGGCTGCACGGTAGAATCATCGGCGATTTTTATCAGGCGGCCGTTCCTGAGATAAAACACATCGTCGCGCCAGGAGATTCGATTTCCCACCAATCCGATCGCCCAAACCACAGGAGCGATCAGGTCGCGCACCGGCAGAAGATAAAAATCGCGTAACGCCTGGGTATCTCCCAGGACCGCAACGGCCGCAGTCAATCCAACTGCGACGCGCGCAACCGCAGTCGCCGCCAGCAGCAACCACGCCCAGGCCGCTCCACGTGCCGCAACCAACGCGAGCATAGACCATGGCAGTCCGAAGGTCAGCGCAAGTCCTGAATATCCCCAGCCTCGCGAGCCCCGCACGCTCCGCGCCCAGCGCAGTTGGTGATCGAAAAACTGGCGCGCGGAATACGGGGCCAGAAATGTATCGACTACCACCTCACCGAGTTCGACCCGTTTTCCAAGGGCGGCGATGCGATGGCCCAGTTCGTAGTCGTCGGCGAGGTAGTCCACGATGGCCTCGAAACCGCCGATAGCCTGCAAATCGCCTCGGCGGAAAAGCAATGTCGATCCGAGCCCGAACTGAATGCCGCGTTCGATCATTTTTGCGCTTAGTACCCCAGGGACGAAATCCGTGCTGATGCCGAGAGCTTCGAGCCTGGAACCTAGCGTCGGACTGGCGATCCCGCGGTACAGACACGTCACCATGCCAACGGCAGAGTCCTCCAGCGGAGCGACGCATCGCCGAAGATAGTCTGGTTCAACCCGGATGTCGCTGTCGTTTACCAGCAAAATTTCACATCGCGCGGCGGGCAACATCTGCGCCAACGTGCTTACCTTGCGATTGGTGCCGAGCTCGCGTGGGCACACTATGAGATCGATCTCACGCGCCGGATACTTCGTTTGTAACTGACGCACCACCGCGACGGCGGGGTCATCGGGATCGCTCACGCCGAAGATCAGCTGATAGTCGGGATAGTGCTGCTCGCAGTGACTACAAAACGCTTCCCAAATTTGCGGATCGATTCCCTTGAGCGGCTTCAGAATCGAGACAGGAGGCAGGTACTGCCCAGCGGGATGGGTTGATCCGCGCCGGTTCTGGCGCTGGCGTAGGAAGCTCGCAATTCCGCAGGCCGACAGAATGTAGAAGCCGATGCTCGACAGTGCTCCGAGCGCGGCAAACGTCTCGAACAGACTTCTGGCGCTCCAGTGCATGATGGGTGGCTACTCGTAGCGCAACGACTCGATCGGATCCAGGTTCGCTGCTTTCCACGCCGGGTAAATTCCAAACACCAGCCCTACCGTCGCCGACGCGCTGAACGCAAAGAGAGACCAGAACACCGACATGGTGGCGGGAAGTGACGGAAAAATGAGCGGGATGATCGAAGTGATGATGCCGCCGGCCATGAGCCCGATCACGCCACCGACAGCCGTGAGCATGACGGCTTCGAGAGTAAATTGCAACAAAATGTCGCGCTTCCGCGCGCCAATCGCCTTGCGCACTCCGATCTCTCGCGTGCGTTCGGTGACCGATACGAGCATGATGTTCATCACGCCCACCCCGCCGACGACCAGGCCAACGCTCGAAACGGCAAACATGAAGATGAAGATCATGCCCGTGATCTGGTTCCACACGTCGGAGAGAGAGTCTTGGGTGAACACCGCGAAGTTGTCGGGCTTGTTGGACGGAACCTTGCGTCGCCGGCGCAGCAGTTCGCGGATTTCGTCAGTGGCTTTCGACATGTCCGCATGCGATGTGGCCTGAACGCTGATCCAGTGCGCTTTTTGCTCGGGATGCAGCTTCTTGAATACGGTGAGCGGCAGAAAGACAATGTTATCGTCAGGATTTTTGCCACCGCCAAACACAGTCTTGCGCTGCGCAGCCACGCCGACAACCGTGAACATCTGGCCTTCGATGTTGATTTCCTTGCCCAACGGCTCCTCGCTGGGAAACAATTCCGCAGCCGTGTCGTGTCCGACCACGATCACCGAGGAGTGCTGCCCATCGTCAACCTCGCTGAACCAGCGGCCCGAATCGAGCGCGATATCGTACACGTCCTTCACCGACGCCATGTCGCCTTCGAGGATGGTCTGCTTGGTTTTGCGATCCTTGTACTTCACAGCGTAAGTGCCAACGCCCAGTTCGGGGCGGAAAAACCGGATCCCGGCCGTCACCGCCTTGACGTGCGGCAAATCCTTGATCGCCATGGCGTCTTCGTAGGTCAGTTCCTTGCGGGTACGCATCTCTTCGGTCATGCGGCCGAAAGTGATTTCCTGGTGAAAGGCAAATACGATGTTGGAGCCGAGCGAACTGATCACCTGGCTGACGTTGTCGTTCAGGCCGCGTACGATCGATGAGATGCCGACCACCACGGTCACGCCGATTACGATGCCGAGCACGGTCAACGACGAACGCAGCTTGTTGCCGCGGATCGTGTCGACCGCCAGTTTCAGCACTTCGCCGATTTCGCTTCTGCCGATCATCGGAAACCTAATTCACCACGGAGACACGGAGACACGGAGTCACGGAGAAAACCAACAACGGGGAAACCCCAAACTTCTTTAACAAAGAATTGCCTTTCTCCGTGACTCCGTATCTCTGTGGTGAATATTCAATTTTCAAACCGCAGTGCTGCAATCGGGTCCAGCATCGCGGCTTTGCGTGCCGGATAGACTCCGAAAAAGATTCCGACGCTTGCCGCCACGCCGACTCCCGCGCCGATTGCCCAGAGCGGAACTGCCGACGGCATGCCAATCAGAAAGGTTACGCCTTTTGCCAGCGTGATTCCGGAAATTACGCCGATCACTCCGCCGAGGATTGCCAGCGCCACCGACTCGATCAGGAACTGGCCAAGGATGTCGTCGCGGCGCGCACCGAGAGCTTTACGGATTCCGATTTCGCGCGTGCGCTCGGTCACGGACACGAGCATGATGTTCATGATCACGATGCCGCCCACGACCAGTGAAATCGCGGCGATGCCAATCATCGCAAAGAAAAACGTCTGGCTGAAACCGGCCCAGACACTGAGCAGGCTGGCATTGGTTTCGATGTCGAAGCTGTCGTCGTCTCCGGGACGATCATGGCGGCGGGCGCGAAGTATGGCGCGCGTCTCATCCATCGCCTCGTCCATCCCGGTGCCGCTGGCGGATGCTTTTCCCGAGATGCGAATACTGTCGTGCGAACCGTGCTGCTTCTGAAACGCCGTGATCGGGATCAGGGCATAGTTGTCCATGCTCTGGCCGAGCGTCTTACCTTTCGCCTTGCCGACGCCGATAATGCGGTACTCCCAGCCGTCGATGCGAATCTCTTTGTCGATCGGGTCAGCGCCGGGCATGAGCGTGTCCACTACGTCGGGGCCGACCACGGCCACCATGGAGTTACGGCTGACGTCGGTGTCGTTGAGCATGCGGCCGGAGGTGAGGTCGATGTCGAGGATCGGGACCATCGAAGGCGTCACACCTCGCACCGTGGTGTCGTTGATCTGCTGCTCGCCATAGCGCGCGTGGCCCACATCATTCCGCAACGCGGCTCCGACCCACTCGCAATGTTTGCAGGCGTCTTTAACGGCCTCGTAGTCTTCCATGGTGATGGTCTTGCGCTTTTCGCCGTCGAGAATATGGTCGACGTTACTGGTGACCGGCGAAACTTTGAAGACGATGAATACGTCGGCGCCCAGATTGAAAACCTTGGTCGCTACATACCCGTTAATTCCAGCGACGAAGGTGACAACCGCGATCACCGCCGCAATGCCGATCACCACTCCGAGCAGGGTGAGGGCCGAGCGTAGTTTATTCGCCCAGAGCGACTGGAATGCGATCTTGATGGCTTCGACTAAGTTCATGGAAACGCAGGTGTCGGGTCTTAGGTGTCAGGTCTTAGGTTACGGGTCACGGGAAAAAGATTCGTACCGTCACGGCTCTGACCACCCGTCCAGGGTATAAGTCTATCAGTCCGAAGGCCCCCTATCTATTGAACGCAAAGTGAGATGCTGGAGTTCCAGAATTCAACACATCCTCCAAAACAACGCCGTGCCTTGGCTCCGGTGACCTGTGATCCAACCCTGTGACTCAACGTCTGTGACCAGCCTCCCCCAGCCATCGCATATAATTGAACACGTTGGCAGCCGGATCGGACGGCCGCTGTCGTGAGGCAGAGGAAAGTCCGAACTCCGCAGAGCAGTGTGCCGGATAACGTCCGGGAGGGTGTACTGGCCTTGCGAGGTTTTTTTGCCCCAGGGTCGGGACCATTCGACGGAAAGTGCCACAGAAAACATACCGCCTGCGCCGCAAGGCGCCGGTAAGGGTGAAAAGGTGCGGTAAGAGCGCACCGCCGTCGCAGTAATGCGGCGGGCAGGGCAAACCCCACACGGAGCAAGACCAAATAGGGAGGAAGTTTCTGGAAGAAGCTTCGGCTTCGGCCAGGGACACGTGCCGGCTCGGTGCGTCAAACCTCCGGGTAGGTCGCTAGAGCCACACAGTAATGTGCGGCCCAGAGGAATGGCCGTCCCGCGGGAGCAATCTCGCGGACAAAATTCGGCTTACAGATCCGGCTGCCAAGTTTATTACTTTCAGTCGCTTCCAACACCAATTTCGTAGTTCCCACGATTTAAGAGCGTCTGCCCGATCAACCTTCGGAGCCAACACACCCTCTATAGCATCCATAGCCTTCATGAGAACGCCTTGTGATCAATCCGTATCACGATCCGCGGATGGCGTGGTCCCGTGTGGTGAGGGAGCTAAGGCATGGATACTCGCTGCAACCATTCTGGGCTCCAGCATGGCGTTCATTGACAGCACAGTCGTCAATGTCGCCTTGCCTGCCATACAGGCTAGTTTTCACGCAACTGTGGTGGATGTGCAGTGGGTCGTGGAGTCCTATGGTCTGTTCCTCGGCGCGTTGATACTTGTTGGGGGCTCTCTAGGAGACATGTTTGGGCGGCGTAAGATCTTCGTGGTGGGCGTGGCAATCTTTGCTGTTGCATCCGCCGGTTGTGGATTTGCATTGAACATCCAACAGCTGATCATCGCTAGAAGCATTCAAGGTGTAGGAGCTGCACTCCTGGTCCCCGGAAGTCTGGCGATCATTAGTGCGACATTCGATGAAAAGAGTCGTGGCCAGGCAATCGGCACATGGTCGGGTTTTACGGCGATCACCACCGCGGTTGGCCCCGTGCTCGGCGGATGGCTGGTTCAGCATGCCTCCTGGCGCTGGGCGTTCTTCATCAATCTTCCGATTGCAGCCGTGGTGATTCTTATTTCACGTTGGCGGATTCCGGAAAGCCGAGGCGCGAATGCTGGGCGCATTGATTGGAGGGGAGCGCTACTTGCCACGCTGGGGCTCGGCGGCCTGGTGTTCGGCTTTCTTGAAACGTTGAACCTGGGCTGGACTAATCGGTGGGTCGTCGGGGGTTTGATAATTGGTTTCGGAAGCCTTATCACATTCGTGTTCGTCGAAGTCCGCGTCACTTCGCCGATGATGCCGCTCGCTCTGTTCCGATCCCGGAGTTTTAGTGGCGCGAACCTGCTTACATTTCTTTTGTACGCAGCGGTTGGGATTTTCTTTTTCTTGTTCCCGCTGAATCTGATCCAAGTCCAGGAGTACTCCCCCACCGCAGCCGGTATTGCGATCCTTCCCTTTATTCTGCTGATGTTCCTTCTTTCACGCTGGGCTGGCGGCCTCGTTACTCGCTTCGGCCCAAGACGACCGCTGATGCTTGGTCCTCTCATTGCTGCAATGGGTTTCATTCTGTTCGCTGCGTCCTCCACGGGGAATAGCTACTGGAAGTCGTTTTTTCCGGCGTTGGTTGTCCTGGGATTGGGCATGACGGTCACTGTCGCGCCTCTCACTACCGTCGTTATGAGTTCAGCAAAGGAAGACCGTGTTGGCACAGCTTCCGGAATCAACAATGCGGTGGCGCGGGTCGCCGGGGTACTCGCTATTGCGGTGCTTGGGATTGTGATGGTCAAGACATTTAGCTTTCACCTGAATCGAAGCCTGGCTTCCCTCTCCCTTCCGTCCTCCATTCTCCAGGAGCTGCGGTCGAACGAGATCAAGCTCGCAGGCTTGCAGCTGCCCTCTGGGCTTGATCCCACTGCGAATGCAACCATTAAGGGATCCGTGCGGGAAGCGTTCGTATATGGATTCCGAATTGTGATGTTGATTTGCTCAGGACTGACTTTGGCCAGTTCTGCGGTTGCGTGGCTCATCATTCCGCAATCGCCCTAAGACTAGACGGAAAGGTTCTCGCCAAGTAGTGCTCCACACAGAATGAGAAAGGGGTCCGTCGCAAGACGGGCCCCTTTTTCTATTTCTGTTCTCCGCAACCAAGATCGAGGACGCGTTTTGCATTGGACAATTTGTTTCTATGGAGTGCAAGTGTGCCGGGTTCGTATGAAGCAAATAGCCTAAGTCCGTTGCCGGGAACTGCGTCGTCGTGATCGTCAACAACATGGTTGGATAATACGGGCGGCTTCACTCGATCGATGGGTGGCACAGAAACGCGCGACAGGGTTTCAAGCATCTGTTTGAATTCTCGGACTGTGGACTCAAAACGGGTGGCATCGCTCTCCGGGTTGTTGGGTACTTTGAGCGAGGTGTGGATTTCCCTCACGCCGGTCTGCAGGATGCGCTCGACATTGCGTTGCCGGATTCCGCCGCCCGGCATGATGATAATCCGGTCTTGAGCGGCTTGAACCAGATGCTCCAGGTTGACGACTCCATCGGGGGCACAAGACTTCCCTCCTGAGGTCAGGATTCGCTTGGCTCCCGTTTCGATGACTGCTTCGAGGGCCGCGGTTAAATTCGGGCATTGGTCGAACGCGCGGTGAAACGTTACAGGTATGGGATGAGCATACTGGACCAGGGCGCGAGTACGTTCACGATCGATTTTCTTCTCCGAGTCGAGGACTCCGAGTACGATTCCATTCAAACCGATCTCCCCGGCCATATCGATGTCTCGGTGCATGGTTTCAATCTCATGATCCGAGTAACAGAAGTTTCCGGCTCTCGGACGAACTAATGCATGAATGGGTATCCCGACCTGTTCACGTGCCGCCCGCATGAGCGCTCCGCCAGGAGTGACACCGCCACAGGCGAGATCGACGCAGAGTTCGACCCGGTCGGCGCCAGCTCGTTCCGCGGCCACCGCATAGGCGACCGACTCGACGCAAATTTCCAAAATGACGGGATCTACCATGCAAGTCCTGGTGCCATAACTGAAAACTGGTTTCCTAGCATAACCCGCATCTTGCCGACTCCAACGGTTCCAAGACAAACAAGTCGCTTTCTTTTTTCAGCTAGTTCCGTCGATAAGAAGGACTTCTATGCTCTAGAATGTCTGGTCGCCACAGTAAAATAGGACGAAACAATCACGGGGCAAACTTCACTCATGCGAATTCTAAGATCTTTTCTGTGCGCCTTCCTGCTCTGCCCAATGCTTTTCAGCCAGAACGCACCGATGCACAGTGTCGATGTCACTGACCTTGACCGCAAGACCGATCCCTGCACCGACTTCGCGCAGTTTTCTACTGGGGCGTGGCATGCTCGGAATCCGATTCCGGCTTCACAGACGCGCTGGAGCAGACGCTGGCAAGCGGGCGAAACGGCGAAGGACAGACTGAAAGAGATCCTCGAATCGATCGATCCCGCTGCCGCGGCGAAGGGAAGCACTGAGCAACTCATCGGCGACTACTACCGCGCTTGCATGGACGAATCACGGATCAACGCTCGCGGGGTTGAGCCATTGAAGCCGTGGTTTGCCAAAATCGATGCTGCGAAAGATATGGCCGACGTGCAGCGCGTCCTCATTGAGTTGCACGACATTCAAGTGACCGCGCCTTTCATTCTCGGAGGCCAGCAGGATGTCCACAAGCCGACACAGATTCTCGCCGATATCGGAGCGGCGGGCTTCAGCATGCCCGATCGGGACTACTACCTGAAGGCAGATGATCGTTTCAAGGAAGCGCGGGCAAAGTACCTGGATCATGTCGCCAAAATGTTTACGCTTGCGGGTTCGGACGCCAAGTCCTCGGCTGCCGCAGCGCAGACCGTGATGGCGATGGAAACCAAGTTTGCGGAGGCGTCGCTGGAACGGTCGGCCATGCGGGACCCGAGCAACATCGATCACAACACGACGTTCGCGCAGTTACAGGCGCTGGCTCCGCACTTTGACTGGGCGGGATACTTTCAGCATAAGCAACTCCCGCAGGACGTCGACATGAACGTCGACCAACCCAAGTTCATACAGGAGTTTGACCGCCAACTGCAGCAGACACCGCTCGCCGACTGGAAGGTCTATCTTAAGTGGAATCTGCTGAACTCTACGGCGGAAGCTCTCTCGTCGCCGATCGAAACCGAGGATTTCGAATTCTTCGGAAAGTATTTAAGCGGCACGAGCGAGATGAAGCCGCGATGGAAGCGCTGCGCCGAGCAGACCGATCGCTATCTGGGCGAAGCCCTGGGCAGGAAATATGTCGAGAAGTATTTTCCGCCGGAAGCCAAAGTCAAGATGCAGGAACTGGTCCGCAATCTCCTGCTGGCGATGCGTGACGACATTCTGAGCCGTCCGTGGATGAGTGACGAAACCAAGGAAAAAGCGCTGGCGAAGATCGCGACGTTCAATCCGAAAATCGGCTATCCGGATAAGTGGAAGGACTACAGCAACGTAGAGATCCGGCGCGATGCGCTGTTTGAGAACAATTTGAACGGACGCCGATTTGGTGTGGAAGACGATCGTCTGACCATCGGGAAGCCAGTGGACCGCGGGCGCTGGGGGCTGACTCCACCCACTTCCGACGCTTATTACAATCCGGCGCTGAATGAGATTGTTTTCCCGGCGGGGATTTTGCAGCCTCCGGCATTCGATATTTCAGCGGTCGACGCCTTAAACTACGGGGCGATTGGCGTGGTCATCGGTCACGAGATTTCCCACGGCTTTGACGATGAAGGCGCGCAGTTCGACTATCTTGGACGGCTGCGAAACTGGTGGACTGAAAACGATCTCAAGCAGTTTCAGGAGCGAGGCGCCTGCGTCGCGAACCAGTTTGACAATTACTTCATCGAACCGGGCATCCATCACAATGGAAAACTGGTGCTTGGCGAAAGCATTGGAGATCTGGGCGGCGCCAAGATTGCGTTCCTCGCGTATGAGAAATCTCTCGAAGGCAAACCGCGTCCGGCTGACATCGATGGCTTCACTCCCGAGCAGCAGTTCTTCATCGCCTGGGGACAGTTTCGCGCGGACGAAATTCGTCCGGAAACGCAGCGCCTGATGATGCAATCGGACCCGCATCCCGTCGCCAAGTTTCGCGTGATTGGACCGCTGTCGAATCTCCCGGAATTTCAGAAAGCATTTCAGTGCAAGGCGGATGCGCCCATGGTGCGGCCAGCCGACAAGCGATGTGAGGTCTGGTAAGAGCGCTCGCGCTGAATTCATGCAGCGGAAACATTCAAAACCGGCCAGCACGGCACAATAGACAGCATCGTCGAAAAGGCGCGTCCTCCGGTGCTTCAGAGTAACTTTCTGGGACGAGTTGATGCGTGTAAAGTAAGGGTGCGCCATGGCCATGCAAACCCATGAATACGATCTAGTGGTAATCGGGAGTGGCCCGGCCGGTCAAAAAGGCGCGATCTGCGCGGCCAAGCTTCGCAAGAAAGTGGCGATCATCGATCGTGAGCGTTTCATCGGTGGCGTCTGTGTGCATACCGGAACGATTCCCAGCAAGATGCTGCGCGAGGCCATTCTTTACCTGAGCGGATTCCGGCAGCGCACGTTTTACGGCCGCGGCTACGTGGTGAAGGATCGCATTGCGATGTCGGATCTGGTCTTCCGCGCGCAGTCTGTGATGACCCGCGAGGTCGAAGTCATTAAAGCCCAACTCCGCCGCAACTATGTGGATACATTTGTCGGCGACGCGCGCTTTAAAGATCCCCACACCATCGAAATCCACAATGAAGACGGCGTGCAACTGGTTCACGCCGAGCAGATACTGATTGCCTGCGGCACGCGCCCCGCTCACAACGAAGAGATTCCGATTGACGGCAAGCGTATCTTCGATTCCGACCAGGTCAATGATCTGGAAGAAGTGCCGCGTGAACTGATCGTGGTCGGTGCGGGCATCATCGGCATCGAGTACGCGTCGATGTTTGCGACTCTGGGAACGAAAGTTACACTCCTCGACCTGCGGCCCACGCTGCTGGAATTTGTGGACCACGAGATTATCGAAAGTTTGTGCTACCAGCTCCGGCAACTGGGAACGGTGTTTCGGCTGGGCGAGAAAGTCGTGCAGGTCGGCTTCGACCAGGAACGGGATCGCGTATTCGCCAAATTAGAAAGTGGAAAGATCGTTCGCGGTCAAGCTTTGCTCTATACCATTGGCCGTCAGGCAAACAGCGACCAGTTGAACATCGAAACCGCTGGCTTGGCGGCCGACGCGCGCGGCAAACTGGTTGTCAACGAGCACTTTCAAACCAACGTTCCTCACATTTATGCCGCCGGCGACGTCATCGGATTTCCAGCTCTCGCGAGCACTGCCATGGAACAGGGGCGCCTGGCCAGTTGCCATATGTTTGGTAAGCCGAGCAAGATGATGTCCCACCTGATCCCATATGGTATCTACGCCATTCCTGAGATCTCCATGGTGGGTGCGACCGAGGAAGAACTCACCCGCCAAAAGGCTCCCTACGAAATCGGATTGGCGCGCTACACCGAGCTGGCGAAAGGCCAGATGCTCGGAGATGAAAACGGACTACTGAAGATTCTCTTCGACCCCGACACCCTCAAATTACTCGGCGTGCACATCATCGGGGATCGCGCGGCAGAGATCATCCACATCGGCCAGGCGGTGCTCACGATGGGTGCGACCATCGAATATTTCCGCGACACCGTCTTCAACTACCCCACTCTCGCCGAAGCCTACAAAGTCGCCGCGCTCGATGGACTAAATAAGATCTGATGGGAACTCCCGAAAATCTTCCGTTGTCGTTTCGAGCACCGAGACGAGGAACCCGTTCTGTAGCTGGTCGACCTTTGCTATAGTCCGGGAAGTAGGCCGGACGCTGCCGATCTTTTCGCTGACGAGTAAGTTGTTTGGCGCGGACACGCCTCGCCGCCTATCGAGGTCCGTTCATGAAATGGACAGTCGTTGTGATGGCTTTAGCATGTGCTGTAACCCTCACTGCACAGAATGATTCCGATGCCGCTGCGCGAACGAAAGTGATCGCGCTTGAAAAGGCCTGGAATCAGGCCTACAAACTGGGCGACAC
>DATMNN010000120.1:0-34456 GCA_035569025.1 Terriglobales bacterium | reverse complement strand
GCCGACGAGTCCGATGCTGTACTGATCGGCGAGACGTGGACGTCCAACATCGAAGAACTCAAGGCGTATTACGGCGCGCATGACGACGAAGTGCAGATGCCGATGGACTTCATGTTCACGACTGTCGACAAACTTTCTCCGCCGGAGTTTCGCCGTCAGATTGCGCAGATCGATACAGCGGGAGGGTGGCCGGTATTTGTGATTGGCAATCACGACAAAGTGCGGTCCGGGAACCGCTATGGCGACGGCAAGAACAATGACGCGATCGACAAGTTGATGGGCGCGTTCCAGTTGACTCTGCGCGGGACTCCGATCCTGTACTACGGCGAAGAACTGGGCATGGAGAACAACGACCCCAAACGCCGCGAAGACGTGAAGGACCCGATCGGGCGCACGGGATGGCCCAAAGAGATTGGACGCGACGGCGAACGCACGCCGATGCAATGGAACACCGACACCAACGCCGGGTTCAGCACGACCAAGCCTTGGCTGCCGGTTCCGGCGAGTTACAAGACGCACAACGTGGCGACGGAATTGAAGGATCCGAATTCGGTCTTGAGCATGTACAAGAAAGTTCTCGCGCTACGGCGAACCAACGAAGCGCTGATGGAGGGAAGTTATACGGCGTTGAACGAAGACGACGCCAACGTGATGTCCTATCTTCGCAGTTATAAGGGCAAGGCGGTGCTGGTGGCGCTGAACATGTCGAGTGCGCCAAAAAAGGCGAGCTTCAACCTCGCGGAGAAGGGATTCGGGGCGGTGGCGCTGAAGAGCCTGGTAGCGACGCCGAAGTCGTCGGCGAAGGGAATGGATGTGAGCCTGGAGCCCTACGGCGTGTTCATTGGCGAAGTTGTCAGGTAGAATCGCTGACTTCGCCCTATGAACTTACGCGTATTTTTCTGGTCGCTGACGTCTGCACTGGCCGGGTTCCTTTTCGGCTTTGACACCGTCGTCATCTCTGGCGCGGAGAAGACAATTCAAGCGCTGTGGGGACTGACCCCAAACATGCACGGCATCGCCATGGCGTCGGCGCTGTATGGCACGGTGGTCGGTTCGCTGATCGGAGGCTGGCCCACCGACCGGTTCGGACGCAAGGCCACTCTGCTCTGGATTGGGGTGCTGTATCTGGTCGGCGCTATCGGGTCGGCTGTCGCGAACAATTTGTCTGTGTTTATCGTCGCCCGGTTCATCGGCGGGCTGGGCATCGGCATTTCGACGGTGGCTGCGCCACTTTACATCTCAGAAATTGCGCCGCCGCGGCTGCGCGGCCGGCTGGCTGGGATGTTCCAGTTCAACATCGTGTTCGGCATCCTGGTGGCGTTCGTCTCGAACGCTTTGCTAGCCGGGGTCGGAGAGAATGCCTGGCGATGGATGCTGGGTGTCGCCGCCTTTCCTTCCTTGCTTTATGCCCTTATGACGCTGGCGATTCCCGAGAGTCCGCGCTGGCTGTTGAGCCGGAAGGGAGATCGGGAGGCTGGCATCGACGTGCTGCGGCGCATTCAACCCGAAGCGTCTGACGCGGAGGTTCAAGCGCTGGCCGGCGAGATCAGTGCGGCGTCGAATGTCGAGGGGTCGAATGCCCAGGGAAAGTCCAGCGGCTTCTGGACCAGCCGTCTGCGCAAGCCGATTCTGCTGGCCATTCTGATCGCGTTTTTCAACCAGCTTTCGGGGATCAACGCGATTCTCTACTTTGCGCCGCGCATTTTTGAATTGACGGGGCTTGGAGCAAAAGCCGCGCTGTTGCAGTCCATCGGCATCGGACTCACGAATCTGGTTTTCACCTTCGCAGGACTCTGGCTCATTGACCGACTGGGGCGCCGGACGCTGCTCTATATCGGTTCCTTCGGCTACATCAGTTCCCTTGGACTGACCGCCTGGGCCTTCTTTACGCACCATTACAGCATCGTGCCGGCGTGCATCTTCGCGTTCATCGCCGCACACGCCATCGGACAGGGAGCGGTCATCTGGGTGTTCATCTCAGAGATATTTCCCAACCGGCATCGTGCAGAAGGACAGGCGCTTGGTAGCTTCACCCATTGGATATTCGCCGCCTTGCTGACGACGTTTTTCCCCCGCATGGTTTCCAGTTTTCCGCCCGGCTATGTCTTTACATTTTTTGCGGGCATGATGGTTCTACAACTGATCTGGGTGAAGGCGATGGTTCCGGAAACCAAGAACGTGCCGCTGGAGCAGATCCAGAAGCAGCTGGGCATCGAATAATTTAGAGGAGAACGTCCTATGACGCATGCGTGTTTCCGTTGGGCGATTCCAGTCGTGTTGTGCGCAGCAGGGTTCAGCCAGACTCCCGAACAAGTGGCCGCGGCAAACAAGAGTCTGGACGACTACCGGAATTCGAAAGCGCCCATCCTGCGCGATGATTTTGGCGAAATGGGGCGGTATCGAGCGGCGAACACGGCGCTGGCAGCGCCCGCGGCGGGCGAGAAGCGCGTGGTGTTCTTCGGCGATTCCATTACCGACATCTGGCCGATCGCAAAATATTTTCCGGGTAAGCCCTATATTGGCCGCGGCATCGGTGGGCAGACAACGCGGCAGATGCTGGTACGGTTTCGCGCGGATGTCATCAACCTCAAGCCTGCGGCGGTGGTGATTCTCGCCGGCACGAATGACATCGCTGGCAATACCGGACCGATGTCGCTGGAGGAGATCGAAGGAAACTACACGTCGCTGGCGGAGTTGGCTACCGCGAACCACATTCGCGTGGTGATGTCGTCGGTGTTGCCGGTCCACAACTACACGCCGAAATCGCTCAACTTTTATGCGCAGCGGTCGCCGGAGAAAATTCTCGCGCTGAACAGGTGGATGAAAGATTATTGCGCGTCGAATGGGTGCATCTATCTGGACTACTTCACGCCGATGGTCGATCCGTCTGGCATGTTGAAGAAGGAACTCGCCGATGATGGCCTGCATCCGAACCCCGACGGCTATGCGGTCATGGCGCCGCTGGCCGAGGAGGCGATTCAGAAGGCTCTTGCGACAAAGTAAATAAATACAAATTCTTCTGCCGCAATGAGCCGCGGAGGATTATTATGGGCGGCTTAACTACTCTCAAGAGAGGACGCCCCGGTTTGGCGGCTGGGGCTGGGCTGGACCCAAACTCAGGATGAATCCCACTGCGACGCTGACCCATCGCAATCTGGCAACGGTTGATCTGATCATCATTGGCGTGTACTTCCTGGTGATCTTTTGCATCGGCTTCTACTTCGCCCGCAAAGGCCGCACTTCGACCGACTACTTCCTCGCTAGCCGCGATATCGGATGGTTCTTTGTCGGCGCGTCTCTGTTCGTTTCGAATATCTCAACCGAACACTTCATCGGATTGTCCGGCACAGGCGCATCGTCCGGACTCGCCGTCGGCCACTTCGAATGGCTCGCCTGCCTGATCCTGCTCATCCTGGGATGGGTGTTCGTTCCCTTCTACCTGCGCTCGAACGTTTTCACCATGCCCGAGTTTCTCGAACGGCGGTTTAATCGCCACTGCGCCGTGTATCTGGCCGGTATTTCGATCATCGCCTACATCTTTACCAAAATTTCCGTGCAGCTCTATGCCGCCAGCGTAGTTCTCGAGCGCGTTGCTGGATGGTCTTTGTGGAAGACCGCCATCGTTCTCGTTGTCGCCACCGGCATCTACACCATCGCCGGGGGATTGGCCGCCGTAATTTACACCGACACCGTCCAGACTTTGATCCTGATCGCGGGCGCTTGCGCGTTGACGTTTATCGGACTGCACCGCGTCGGCGGTCTGGAACATCTCCGCACCATGGTCCCCGCCAGCTACTTCCACATGATCAAACCCGCGTCCGATCCAAATTTTCCATGGACCGGAATTTTCTTCGGCGCGCCGATCTTAGGCATTTGGTATTGGTGCACCGATCAAGTCATCGTGCAACGCGTCCTCTCCGCCCGCGATGAAGGCCATGCCAAAGCGGGAACTATTTTCGCCGGATTCTTGAAGATCCTGCCCGTCTTCATGCTGGTGCTTCCCGGAATCATTGCATTTGCTCTGTTTCCCGAGCAGGTCGTAAAGCCCGACTTCGCCTATCCGACACTGGTTCTGAATCTCTTGCCTGTCGGACTGGTTGGCCTAGTTATGGCCGCTTTGCTGGCGGCGGTGATGGGCGCGATGAGTTCCGTGTTTAACTCGGCATCGACGCTGGTCACGCTGGATTTTTATAAGAAGCTGCGGCCGCAGGCATCGGAGAGCCAGTTGGTGAACTTCGGACGCATCGCCACCGGCTTTATGGTTCTCCTCGGACTGCTGTGGGTACCGTTCATTCACCTGATCAGCAGCCAGCTCTACATCTATCTGCAAAGCGTGCAAGCCTACATCAGCCCGCCGATCGCATCGTGCTTTGTCCTGGGAATTCTCTGGACGCGACTCAATGGCGCAGGCGCAATCTCGTCGCTGATGACGGGATTCGTGCTGGGAGCATTCCGGTTTGTCGCAGAATTGATGGCCGCGCAGGGAACCGAACTGACCGGAGTGGTCGCGTGGCTGGTCAAGATGAATTTCCTGCACTACGCCATCTTCATGTTCATCGTGTGCTCGATCGTGCTGGTTGTCGTGAGCCTGATGACGCCCGCGCCCGACCGCCGCAAACTTGCCGGATTAACCTTCGCGACCGTCGACGACAAAATGGACACCATCCCCCTACATGGAATCGCCCGCAAACCGGCGCCGGAAACGGCGAGTGAGCGCATGATCAATATCGTGGCGAGTCTGGCGCTGGTGGCTACGGTGGTGGGGTTGTGGATTTACTTCCGGTAGCGCCATGGTGGTGGATGCAATTGTTTGCACTTCATAAATCTACTATTGACAGTAGTTTTTCCGTTTACAAAGTCGTAATCAGCGTCGTACACTCAGCCGCGCTGTAGTTGAGGAAGATCCCCCCTTCCTCGCGCGTGCTCGGGTAAACCCTGTTTTCAATCTAAATTTATTTTCCGCGGAAGGCGACGCTGTGCGCTGTCGCCGGTTGTGTGCCTATGAGGAGATTCACGTCATGATGAAATCGCTTGTCCGCTTGGTGTTTGCTGCTTCATTTGCGTTCTTGCTCTCGATGCCTGCGGTTTCGCAGAATTCGAGTAGGGGCTCCCGCGATGACGGATTCACTCATCTGAAGCCGCCGCAACCTCCGCGCGCGACGGCGCGGCCGGGCGGAGAAGAGGCCGAGGGCGACGACGCCACGGCGCGCATGTTCGCACAGCGGCAGCAGCAGGGCATTCCGACTGCGGAGTTCAAGCGGAAGCTGTTACAGGGACGGGTACAGCGGCAGGCGGCGGAACGAGCCTCGCGCGAAGGCACGGGACCCACCGTGGCTGGTGCGACCTGGATTCCGATTGGCCCCGAAGGCGCCGACTACGAAAGCAACGGCGCATTCACTGGCGCCGTGCGCGATAGTGGCCGAGCCCGCAAGATTCTGCCTCATCCGACCGACCCCGATACGTTGTACTTCCTGACGTCGGGCGGCGGCTTGTGGGTCACGCACAATTTCACTTCGTCCAGCACGACCTGGACTCCGCTCACCGACAACCTGCCTACGACCACCGGCGGCTCGGTGGCTTTCGGACGCACGCCGAATGTGCTTTACCTCGGCACCGGCGATCCCTTCGACGTGATCAACATCGGCGGCTCGATGGTGAAATCGATCGACGGCGGACAAACCTGGGGTCCGGTGATCGATCTGGGCGCGGCACTTTCCGTGCGTGACATTCTTGTCGACAGCAGTGGCCCGGACGACGTCGTGCTGGTGGCCACCAACGACGGTCTTTATCGTTCGATCGACAGCGGCGCGAGCTACACACAGATTCAAGGCGGTGTGGGACAAACTTTTCAGGGACTGGTGATCTGGAGTCTGGTACAGACCAGTGCCGGCATCATCGCGAACGCACAGCCGTGCGGTGGAATTGGAGACGCCTGTGGCACCGTCGGCGGCATCTACGTATCGACGGACTTGGGCGCAACATGGGTCCCCGTCCCCAGCACCGGCACCTATGCTGGAGCAGGCGGGCGGGCTACGCTCGCCGTCGGGGCACCCGGTGATGCCACCGTGTACGCGTTCGCCGAAAAGAGCAACACGACTGACCAACTCGACCTCTTTCGTTCAGTCGACGGCGGCCTGAACTGGACGGCTCTCGGCCTGAATGCCAAAATTCCCACGAACGTAAACATTGATCCGATCTTCGGAACCAACACCGACAATCCCAACATGGATTTGATGCACGGCCAGGCCTGGTACAACCAGATGATCCTGGTGGATCCACGGGACGCCACACGCGGTACGGTGTACCTCGGGGGAAATTTAAGCAGTGCGAAAACAACGGATGGAGGCGCCACTTGGGCGCTGCTGAGCAACTGGCTCTACCCATTCCTCGGCGCCCCGCACTTCGGCCTCCCCTACGTGCACGCGGACTTTCATACTGCGGCCGTCAGTACGGCCGGCACTCCCACTCTCATATTTGGCAATGATGGCGGCATGTTTGTCAGTACCGATGAAGGAGCAAGCTGGTCCAGCGACAAGAACAACGGCTTGCAAACGCATTTGCTCTACTCGATAAGTTCTACACCGGGGTTCCCGGAAAATGTGATTGGCGGTTTTCAAGATAACGGAACCCGCGTACGCAAGGGCAATACGAAGATCTACAACCAGAGTTTCGGTGGAGACGGCGTTGCGGCTACATGGAGTCAGGGCAACACGAACATGTCCGCCACCTCGCTCCCGGGAAACCTGTTTGGTGTTAACCTCACGAACCAGACGCCGGATACCAGTGCGCCTTGGATCCGGACTAGCATCGGTGGAGCAACACTCTTTTATACCCCGGTGACCATCCCGTCACCCGCCGCCTCGCCTACCGGCAGAATTTTCTATTCTGCCAATGCCACTCGTATTTTCTGGCGTGACATGGGTGCAGCAGCACCTGCGTTTGTTTTTATCGGCCAGCCCGGCCTCAACGGAATTCCTTCGACGGTATCGTTTCGCGCTCCCGTGCATGGCCTGGGCGTGAGCCCGCTGGACCTTCTTCATGTCGGTGTCCCAGCCACGGGTGGACACATCGAACTGACCAGCAACGGCGGCGTCAGTTGGACTGACATCGCCATGAATAATGCTGTGCCTGGATTCCAGTCCAGCACGCAGAGTGTGACCTACGTTGATAACCAGACGATATTCGTCACTTCGGTGGTACCGACTGCGAACGCCATTCGAGTCGTCAAGTCGACGGATGGGGGAGCGACCTGGGCAGCGGCTAACAGCGGCTTGCCGGATGTGCAGGTGGAAAGAATCATCGTAGACCCAAGCGATCCCAGCAAACAGACTGTGCTTGCCGCCACCTACGCCGGCGTGTATCGCTCTACCGATCAGGGCGCGACCTGGGCGCCGTATGGCAGCGGTCTTCCCAGCGTCTCGGTCCGCGACATCGACATGCCGCCGGATGGCAGCTTTGTTCGCATCGCGACCTACGGCCGCGGCTTCTGGGAATTGCCGTCGCTTAGTTATGTTGGCGCAACCCTGGTCGATGATGTGAACTCCTGCGACCACGACGGATCGCTCGACGACAACGAAACCGGTCACCTCAACATTACGCTGCATAACGATAGTGGGAGCCAGTTGACAAACATCTCGGCTACCGTGACTTCGACCAATCCAGCGGTCAGCTTTCCCAATGGCAATTCGATCAATTTCCCAGTGGCCCCTGGCAACTCGGATACTTCAGCCTCCGTTACGGTCGCGATGGCGGGTGCGGTGGGCATCCAGCAGGCGGACTTCAAAATTGCCTTCACCGATCCCGCACTGGGGGTGCCTGCTCCGGTGACCGCGGTCGCCTCCTTCCGCGCTAACGTCAACGAAGTGCCAGCCTCAAGCGCCAACGACAACTTCGAGGCGAACAATTCCGCCTGGACGGTAACCGGCCTCGCTGAGTCAGTTCCGGATACGCTGAGCTGGCGGCACATCCAGATCACACCACTGGAACACCGCTGGCAGGCCATGGATTCCAACGCCAATACCGATCAGTCGCTGGTATCGCCGATCTTGCAGGTCGGCAGCGGACCATTCTCATTCTCGTTCGAGCACCACTTCCGCTTCGAATTCGTCAGCAGCACATTTTTTGACGGGATGGTCCTGGAGTTGAGCACCGACGGCGGCACAACCTGGACCGACATCGGCGGCTCGGCGACTCCGGGCTACAATCACCAACTCCTGCCCGGCGACGACAACATTCTGCAGGGCAGGCTCGCTTATTCCGGAAACAGTTCGGTCGGGCCCACGGTTTTCACTCCCGTCACCGTGAATCTCGGAACGACGTATGCGAACCAGAGCGTCCGCATCCGCTTCCGCGTGGGAACAGATACGGGAGGCTTTGCCGCCGGTGTTGACGTTCGAAACTTCACGACATCCGGCCTGACTAATACTCCGTTTACCGCGCTGGTCGCGGACAGCGGTGTATGTCCAACGACGGCCACGGTCAGCTCCGACAATAACCCGTCGCACTTCGCGGAAACGGTGACTTTCACTTCTTCGGTCAGCGGTGGAACATCGACTCCGACCGGAACCGTTACTTTCAAGGATGGCGCGACCACGATTGGAAGCGGGTCGCTTGATGCGGGCGGTCAAACCATGTTCGCAACTTCCACCCTCAGCACCGGCCCGCACTCCATTACGGCGAGCTATGGCGGCGATTCGACGCACGCATCGAGTGTGTCAGGTACGCTTTCGCAGTCCGTACAGCAAGCGGGAACCACCGCCAGCGTGGAATCGAATCTGGACCCATCGGTCTTCGGGCAATCGGTTACATTCACTGCCCAGGTGACCGCGGGTGCGGGAACTCCCACGGGATCGGTCACGTTCTACGACGGCGCGACCTCTTTGGGAACGATGCCCCTCGCGGGCGGGACGGCCTCGCTCTCGACCTCGGCTCTCAGCGTAGCGACACATTCCATCACGGTGAGCTACAGCGGTGACGTGAATTACACCGGCGCCACCTCGTCAGCGGTGTCGCAGATTGTTAATCAGGCAAGCAGCACGGTTGCTCTCGGTTCGAGCGCGAATCCGGCTGCTTTCGGACAAACCATTACGCTCACCGCATCCATCACGCCGCAATCGGGCGGGACGGCGACCGGCAGTGTCACCTTTACCGACGGCGCCAACTCGCTGGGATCGGTCGCGGTGGCGGGCAACGCGGCGTCACTGCAAGTAAGTAGTCTGACGCTTGGCAGCCACTCGCTGAAGGCAACTTACAGCGGAGATAGTAATGTCAGTGGCAACGCTTCTTCCGTGCTGAGCGAGACAGTAATCAAAGCCAATTCGTCGGTGGCGCTGACTTCATCGGCCAATCCAGCCTTGATTGGCCAGTCGGTCACCTACACCGCAACCGTTTCTCCGCAGTTCAGTGGAACGCCCGGCGGCACAGTAACGTTCAAACAGGGCGGGGTAACCGTGAATACGGTTGCGCTGTCGGGTGGAGTGGCAACCTTCACGACCTCCTATGCCAGCGCCGGGTCCTTCTCCATCAAAGCCAATTACTCCGGGGACGGAAACTTCCTCTCGAGTGCATCCGCCGTTTTGAAAGAGGTCGTCAACCGGAGTACGGTTTCGGTTACCGTGTCGGCGGACGTGAATCCATCGGTATACGGCCAGACCGTTACGTTCACAGCCACGCTGACCACCGGTGGCCCATCGCTCGACGGACAATCGGTGACCTTCAAGAATGGCGCCACAGTCCTCGGCAGCGGCACCATCAGCGGAGGCATCGCTGCGCTGGCTATCTCCTCGCTGGATGCCGGCAACCGTGTGGTGACGGCTTCCTACAGCGGAGACGTCGCGCACTCGCCTGCATCGGGTTCGGTGACGCAGGTGATCAACAAGGCCAGCACAACCATGGCTCTCGCTTCCGACGTGAATCCGTCGGCGGTCGGACAGGCTGTGACCTTCACGGCGACGGTCAGTTCCGCAACCGCGGTTCCGGCCGGAACCGTGAAATTCAAACAGGGTGGGGTCGTGTTGGGAACCGTCAGTCTGTCGGGAGGAGTGGCAACACTCACTACCAGTTCTCTTCCGGCTGGTTCGGACAAGATAACCGCCACGTACACCGCGACCCCGAACTTCACTGCGAGTTCCGCGTCGATGGTGCAACTGGTTCAGTAGTCACGAGCAGAGTCGACCGCGGCAGGCGCTAGCCTGTCGCGGTCTATTCCCTCCGCATCTGCAAAGAATTTTCGATCTACGAAGATTTTCGTTGACACTACGAATACCTTCGTAGTACCTTGCTTCCCATGAAGCAGCAACCCCCGCAAAAGCCTACCGCTTCCGAGCTGGAGATCCTGCGAGTCCTATGGACGCGCGGGCCGTCCACGGTACGCGAAGTGCATGACGCGCTGGGCGAGAAGAAGGATATTGGATACACCAGCGTCTTGAAATTTCTGCAAATAATGACGGCAAAAGGGACGGTGCGGCGAAACGAAACACAGCGCGCGCACGTCTATGAGGCATGCCTGCCTGCTGAGCAGACCAAGCGGCAACTGGCGAGCGATATGCTCCAGAGAGTGTTTGAAGGGTCGGCCAGCCAGTTGATGATGCATGCGCTCGCCGGCACGAAAACTTCGCGGGAAGAGATTGAAGAATTGCGCCGCCTGCTGAACGAACATGAAGGGAACCGCCGATGAACTTCTCCAACTGGCTTACTCCGGAAGTAATGCGGCCCGCGGGATGGGCGCTGTTGCATTTTCTATGGCAAGGGACAGCGTTGGCGGCGCTGGCCACGGTTGCAATGGCGCCCTTCCGCAAGGCGTCGGCGCGGTACGTGGTGGCGGTGGGAATCTTGTTGCTGATGCTGGCGGCCCCGGTGGCTACATTCTTCTACTACCGCGCCGCAGAAGCCGTCACACCATGGGTTGATTCGGCTCCGGCTGCGGAACTTCATCGGGTCGCAGACTGGCCTGGCGGAGACTGGAAAGCGCCGGAGCGCGCAGCCGTCGTGATGTCACGGTCGGCGGCTCCTGATCTGTTTCCGATGATGGTGCAGTTGTGGCTGGTGGGCGTGGCGATTTTCAGTCTGCGCAGTGCGGGAGGATTTTTTCTCCTGGAGCGCATGCGGCGACGGCAGTCAGTTCCGGTGAGTGGCGAACTGCGCGAGATTTGTCTGGCTTTGCAGCACCATCTCGGGCTGACGCGTGCGATTCGTTACGCGCAATGCCGGTGGCTGGACGCACCCGCCGTGATTGGATGGTTTCGTCCGATCGTGTTTCTGCCGTTTACGGCTCTGACGGGATTATCCGAAGCGCAATTGCAAGTGGTGATCGCGCATGAATTGGCGCACATCAAGCGGCTGGACTCGTTCGTCAATGCCTTCCAGGTCGTGGTTGAGACTCTGCTGTTTTATCACCCGGCAGTGTGGTGGCTGAACAAGCGGATTCGTCTGGAGCGTGAGAACTGCTGCGACGATGCGGCGATCGCGCTGTGCGGCAACGCCGTCGAATACGCGCGGGCGCTCACGCTGATGGAAGAATGGCGTGTCGCTCCGGGGCTGGCGATGGCGGTGAATCGTGGTCCGCTTTCGGCGCGCATCACGCGCCTGCTGGGGATGGGCAATCTGCGTTCTGGAATCCGCGGTATTGGACTCACCTCAAGCGCACTGTGCCTTACCGTGGCGATGCTGGCGGGGAACGCTATTTTCGGCATCGCGCACAAGGCGAGCGCACAGGCGACTCCATCGAGTCCCTCGACTCCGGCTTCGCCTGCCAGGCCCGCAACTCCTCACCCACCTGCTTCCAAGAGTTCACTACCGACGAAGGCATCGCCGGCCATCGCTCCGCAAAATCCTCCGCAAGCTCCGGTGCAACCTGTCGTGGCGGGGTCTTATATCGAAGGTCTGAAAGCAGTAGGGCTCGGTCAGGTCGATGTGGATGAACTCATTGCAATGAAAGTTCAGGGCGTGACGCCGGAGTATGTACGCGGAATTCAGGAACAGGGCGTGCATCCCGGAGTCGACGAACTGATCGCGATGAAGGTACAGGGCGTGACGCCGGAATACATTCGCGAAGTGCGCGCTGCCGGGCTGACGGTCTCGGAAGAAGAAATCATCGGGATGAAAGTGCAGGGCATAAACGCAGACTACATCCGCGGACTGCAGGAATTGGGTTTGAAACTGGACGCCGACGATGCAATTGGCATGAAGGTGCAGGGTGTGACTCCTGACTATGTGCGCGCCATGAAGGCCGAAGGAATCGAGACCAGCGGCGACGAGATCATTGGAATGAAAGTACAGGGCGTGACACCGGAGTATGTCCGGCAAATACGGGCACTGGGCCTCAAGCCGAGCGTCGACGAAATTGTCGCCATGCGCGTGCAGGGCGTGACTCCTGACTACATCAAAACCTTGCAGGCGGCGGGATTCAAGTTCGATATCGACGAACTGGTGGGTGCCAAAGTGCAGGGTATTACGCCCGAATTCATCGAGAACGCACGCGCCCATGGATTCAACAATCTAACGCTGGACAAACTGATTCAGCTTCGGCAGCTGGGCATTCTGGACAAGAAGGGCGAAATCTAACCACATCAGTAGGCGGGATCCATCAAGCGATCCATCATCAGGAGAGCCATCATGAGACTCTGGCGGACACTTGCGTTTCTGATATTCGGACTGTGCGTGATCTTTGGGATCGTGTTGAAGAGCGCGAAGGGCGCGACCAATGCGCGCAGTGGCGATTGGACCATCCACAAGTCCGATGAAGCCGGCAAAGTGGAACTCGCACTGATCGAACATCACGACCACGGCAACTCCAATCATGAAGACGACTGGCCGATGAGTGCGTTCCAGGGCGTGGACTTCTCCAAACCCGGCCGGCAAGATGTGCATTTCTTGATCACGCGCGACGCGGGGAAACTGGACTGCGAAGGCTATCTGAAGGATGGCGAGGGAGCCGGAATCTTCCACTTTGAAGCGAATCCCGATTACGCGCGCCAGATGAAGGCAATCGGTTTTCCTCTCGACGATGAGAATCAATACAGTATGGCGATTATGGATGTGAGCCTGGATTTTGCGCGCGAGATGAAAGGCGAACACCTCGACGATCTCGATACCGATAAGCTGACTGCGTTTCGAATTTTCAAGGTAAATAAGGAATTTATCGAAGAGCTGCGCGCCACCGGTCTGCACGTGTCGGACAGCGACCAACTGGTCGCGTTCCGGATTCATGGGGTCACTCCCGACATGGTACGCACGCTTCATCAGGCTGGGTACTCGCCCGACGGGGAAACGCTGGTTGCGATGAGAATCCACGGCGCGACGCCGGAGTGGGTTGAGGGACTCAAGAAACGTGGATACGATCACGTGGATCTGCAGAGTCTGATCGCGTTTCGAATCCACGGAGTGTCACCGGAGTTTATTGAAAAACTGCAAGGCCTCGGGTACTCGCATCCGGAACCAGAACAACTGATCGCGATGCGTATTCATGGCGTCACTCCGGAATACATTGCGACCATGAAATCGCGAGGAATTCAGCATCCGTCGATCGACGAACTGGTGAGCATGCGGATTCATGGGATCGACTGAGTGACATGGCTCTCGGTCCGCGTTCCGGCTAAAGCCCGAACCTTCAAACTGGTCGCAACGTGGAATTTGTCCGCTGCCCATAGATTCCTGTTTACCGTCCAACCCCGATTGCCTTCCACCCTCCCCGGGATTACCATCTTTAGGGTTCGTCCCTGCCTAACAAAATTTGGCTAAAGCAGGGTTCGAGGAGGATTTATGGGCGCAGCAATTTCCCCGGTTCAGATTGATTCCCGAGTCACCGAGTTCATCGACAAGCCGCGCAAGATGCTGATCGACGGCAAATGGGTGACGGCCATCTCCGGCAAGACTTTTGCAACTTACAATCCGGCTACGGGAGAAATCCTGGCGCACGTGGCCGAGGGGGACAAGGCGGATGTGGACGCCGCCGTGAAAGCCGCGCGGAAAGCGTTTGAGAGCGGTCCGTGGTCGAGGATGAGTGCAACCCAGCGCGGGAAGCTGATCTGGAAGCTGGGCGATTTGATCGAAGCGCACGTCGAGGAGTTTGCCACGCTGGAATCGCTCGACAATGGCAAACCTCTGACGGTGGCCCGCGCAGCCGATGTTCCGCTGGCCGCAGATCTCTTCCGCTACATGGCGGGGTGGGCTAACAAGCTCGAAGGAACCACAATTCCTCTCTCGGTGCCCTACACGCCGAAGGCGAAGTATCTTGCCTACACCTTGCGCGAACCGGTGGGCGTGGTGGCGCAGATCATTCCGTGGAATTTTCCTTTGCTGATGGCGGCGTGGAAGCTGGGACCGGCACTGGCGGCGGGGAACACGGTCGTGTTGAAGCCGGCCGAGCAGACACCGCTCACGGCACTGCTTCTCGGCGAACTGATCATGGAAGCCGGCTTCCCGGATGGCGTAGTCAACATTGTCCCGGGCTTTGGCGAGACGGCGGGCGCGGCGCTGGCAGCTCATGACGGCGTGGACAAAGTTGCTTTTACCGGATCGACCGAAGTCGGCAAGCTGATTGTTCATGCCGCGACCGGCAATCTGAAGAAAGTCACACTGGAACTGGGCGGGAAATCACCCAATGTCGTGTTCAAAGATGCCGATCTCGATGCCGCTATTGGCGGGTCGGCGAGCGCGATTTTCTTCAATCAGGGACAGACCTGCTGCGCGGGGTCGCGTCTTTTTGTGGAGCGTGCCGCGTTCGATCAGGTCGTTGAGGGGGTCTCTGCGCAGGCAAAGAAGATCAAGGTCGGTTCCGGGCTTGATCCGGAGACTACCATGGGCCCGCTGGTTTCCGACGAGCAACTCCGTAGGGTAGTCAACTACATGGACATCGGCATAGCAGAAGGCGCACGGGCAACGACCGGAGGCAAGAAGCTTGGCGATAAGGGATATTTCGTTGAGCCAACCGTGATGGTCGATACCAAAGATGACATGAAGATTGTGCAGGAGGAAATCTTTGGACCGGTCGTGGTGGCGACACCGTTTGATGATGCCGAAGAGCTAGCCGTCCGCGCTAACGACAGCGTGTATGGACTGGCGGCGGGCATCTGGACGAAGGACCTGTCCAAGGCGCACCGCACCGCCGCGGTGCTGCGCGCCGGCACCGTCTGGATCAACTGCTTCAATATTTTTGACGCAGGCCTGCCGTTCGGTGGTTACAAGCAGTCCGGGTGGGGACGCGAGATGGGCAAGGATGTGCTCGATCTCTACACCCAGACCAAGGCGGTGTGCACGCGGATTTGATGCAGCAATGTAATTTCAAGGGCGGCCTTCGGGCCGCCCTTTTTTTGATGAAAGAGCGAGGATTTACGGGACTGGCAGCGTAACGGTCTGTCCTCCGATGAGCGGAATGTGAGAAATCGTTTGCCCGCCGTAGGTTTCGGCTCCGCTGGTGGGTAAGCCGGTGACGGGGACCGTCGCCGCCTGCTGGGCGGTGATCATGATGCGCTGGTGCGGGATGAAACTGGCGGTTACTCCGGCTAGGTTGTACTGCGAGCGGTTGGCCATCTCGGTGCCCAGGGCATCCTGCGTCGGCGACAGGATCGGGAAGGTCACGAAGTTCTTGTACTTCGTGAAGGTCTCGTCCAACAGGTCGCTGAGCAGGCTGTGCGTGCCATCGTAGGCGTGCAGGTTCGGCTGGTGGAACATTTCCGGATCGATGTCGCTCTTCAACATATTCGCCACGAACGAGTCACTGATGTTGTCGAGGATCTGCTGGTAGTTGTAGTTCAGCGACGGATAGATGCAGTTATACTCCGCGGTCCAGTCGTCCGGCGTGGCGACGTTGAAGAAAAGGTTGTTCGGATGGCGCGGGATTTCGAGGATCGACGGCTGAAGCTGGTTGACGATGCCTACGTTCGGTGAGGGATTGTCCTGGCCGGACTGCGAGGTATCGCTGACGAGATAGCGGATGCCATTGTCGACCGCGGCCTGGAGGAAGTTTGCATTGTCGAGGCCCGAGATGTCCGGCGTGACCATGTTGATCGGACTGAAGCTTGTGAATCCCAGGGTGGCTGCCGCCGCGTTGTTTTGCGTAATCTCGCTCACCGCCGTGTCATAGCTCACGTGATTCAGGTTGGTGTGGTCGAAGGTGTGACTGATCCAGTTGAAGGAAGCCTGATTGGCCTGGGTGGCGGGTGTGAGGTCATCATTGTCATACGCGCCGGGAACCGCTCCTGCGCCGTTGAACGCCATCGACAGAACAAAGTTTGGCGAGATAGGATCGGCCTGCTGCGTGGTCTGCCAGGTGATGAGGGCGGAGAGGTCGGCGGCGTTGAGCCGGAAATGGGTACCGGTGCCGTCGGGATTAGTGTCGCACGGCAGGCCTGGAGTCCATTCGGAGTCGTCGATAAAGTAGTCGTCCACCTGGGGAGTGAAGTAAGTGTGGTGCTGGCCGATGAATATTCCCTGCGTAACCCAGTTAATCAATCCATAACTAAGAACGAGGTCGTGCGTCAGGAACTGATTGCTGTCGAAGGTGAGCGTCAGATATTGGTAGGCGAAAGATGTGTTATACACGACTGCAAGTACGTTGCCGGAGTCATCGGTAAGCAGCGGTGTGGCGCCGTTGAATGTGTTTGATAGATAGTAAAAGGCGTTGGTGATGGGTACCGGATTCGCGGCGTTGGCGTAGGGGAAGACGCTGGCTCCATCGGATGTGTAGTGGAAGTTGATCGGGGTCGAACCAGAATTCCCCGTGAAGGTCAGGCCAAAGTCCGTACCGGGGAAGGTGTACCAATTTACCTGACGGACCTGAAATTGAGACTCATAGGTATACAGGTCGGGGCCGTTTGTGATGTCGTAGATGTAGCCGCCAATCGTGAAGATGGCGCCCTGGAAATGGCCATGGCAGCCATCCGACAGAAAGCCGTCGGGAATCGTTTTTCCCGCCGAGTTGAGGTCAAGCACAGTGTACGGCGTACCCAGATAGTCGAGGGCCTGTGTTATGGCTGGAAAGTCTGCTTCACTCTTTCCTTCGGTTACGACCAGGACGTTCATGTCGAGGACGCGGGCGTCGCAAGAGACTAATCCGCCGGTGATCCCGTTCATCGTCGCGGAACCGGTGATGCTGCCGGCGGTCGCGATGATCTGGGCAGCGCCATTGCCGGTCGACGTAGCGAGGCCATAGCCGTCAATCGTAGCGAGCGCTGCACTGTTCGTGCTCCAGACAACTGAGTGCGTGAGGTCGCGCGTTGATCCGTCCGAGAAAGTGCCGGTCGCCGAGTACTGACGATTACTCCCCACGCCCACGAACACCACGTTCGGAGCGACGGTGATACCCGTGAGCGCCGCGGGGGTGACGGTGAGCAGCGCTGAGCCGCTGACGGCGCCGACCGAGGCGGTGATCGTGGATTGTCCGGGCTGCGCGCTGGCCGCCAGTCCCGAATTGCTGACTGAAGCGACCGCCGGACTCGAAGACGACCAGGTTGCCGTGCTGGTGATATCGCGCTGCGAATTGTCGTTGTAGCTGCCGATCGCAGTAAACTGCTGGGCGTTTCCGGCCGCGACGGTCGGGCTGCCGGGCATGACGGTGATCCCGGTGAGAACGGGAACAATGGTAACCGTAGTGGAGCCAGAAATGCCCTTGGTGCCGGTTCCCTGCGTGGCGGAAACGATCGTTGTGCCGCCCTTGATACCTGTGAGTAATCCGGTGCCGGCTCCAATCGTAGCGATCGTTGGATCGACCGACTTCCAGGTTACTGCAGACGTAATGTCGCTGGTGGTCTGGTTATTGTAAGTGCCGATGGCGTGATACTGCTGCGTGGTGCCGATACCGACGTTACCCGCGGAAGGAAGCACCGAGATCGAGAGTAATTTCGCAGCGAGTCCGGTGCCCGTCAGGGGAATCGTCGGATTCGTTGGCGGTGCGCTCTCCGAAAAAGTGAGGTTGCCGGACCGCGCTCCCACGGCCGTGGGCGTGAACGTGACAGTGATCGTACAGGAGGAATGAGGCGCGACCTGCGATCCGCAGCCGTTCTGCAGGGCGAAGTCAGGGGAACCGGTCGTCATGCCGCTCAAGCTGACAGCGGCGTTGAGGTTGTTGGTCAGCTTGATCGACTTGGGAGTAGCGGGAACGCCGACGACAGCGCTTCCAAACGCGAGTTTGGAGGGCACGATGACAACGCCGTCCACGCCGATTCCACTGAGCGCGACCGATTGCGTTCCACCGGGGGCGTTATCGGTAATAGTCAGCGTGCCAGTGCGGGTGCCGGTGGCGGTGGGAGTGAAGGTCACGCCAATCTTGCAACTCTGAGCGCGGGGCAGAGCCGCCGGACAGGAATTATTGACGCCGAAGTCTCCAGTGGCGGAGACGTTGGTTATGAGCAGGTCCGCGGCACCGGTATTGGCGACGGTGACGACCTTCTGCGGGCTGGTCACGCCCAATGGCTTCTTGCCAAAGCTCACGCTCAGCGGCGAGACATTGGCGGTCTGCGCGCGGCTGAAAGCTATTGAGAAGGCGAGGGCGGACAGCAGTAGGGCGAGACGAGCCGCGCGAACAGCAGACATTGAGTACTCTTTTCTTCTTTGCGTTGGGGCCCGGCGATGCGGGCAACATCATACAACGGCATTCCGTGGGTGGGGTGAGTTCGGGAAGAATTTTGCCAGCCAGGAATATGGAGCGGCGCGAGGTCACATGGCCGGTGGTGGAGCTACACTAACGTTTGGAGGCGCGGGTGAGAATCGAACACTACAGGCTGTTGATAACAAACCAAGTAGCTGAATCTAATAGGCGCGATAGTCGAGGAAGTAAGCTTCGGTAGCACAAATTAGCACAAGAAAAATCACTTCTATGTCCTGAGAAAGCCCCGCTTTGCTACCCTCCCTTCTTTTCTTCCTCCGTATCTTTTTCAAACAGGACAGAGAACATGCGAATAGCGGCCACCGGAATAACGAACACGCACCCCGCCATTCCAACAACGAACATGACTTCCAGCACGCGAAACAAAGCGTAGAAAACGTAATCCATGCCCCGCCCCCGGTTCGGCGATTGTACCAACAGTCTGTGACCATTCCTTACGAAATCTTTATGGACTCTGTACGGAATCTTTATGCACTCTGTAGTGAACTGTGAGCCGAAGGGGATCGCATGTCCATCGTGCTCGTGGTTGCCGTGCGGATACTGGAAGGGATGTTTATTGTAGGTTCGATAGGTTGCGTTGCCGTTCTCGCGTTGACGGCCGTTGAGGATGTACGGACATTGCTCGGTAGGGACGAGGACCCGGTTGAGAAGGTGCCCCAGCGCTCCACGCATTCTTAGGAAGTAGCGCTGCGCTGGGCCTTTCGGCCCTGGTTTCGTGCCAAGCGCAGAGGGCGCATCCGCATGGCTTTGGTGATGGTCCCAAACTTCCGACGATAGACCGCATAGGGAATCCGTATAGTGCGGTGTCGGCGCTTCCGCATCTTCGTGGGACTGTCTATCACGATGATCCCGGACTCATTTTCAAACAGCTTTGGTGACCGTTTGCCTCGACAGCTTGTGCCGCGCCGCAATCTCCGCAATGGTCAGGTCGGGTTTGTCTGTGGTTTCGATCATATAAAGCTGCCTGACGGCGGGCAGGCAGCCGCGCCGGTATTTCGGCACTTAGTCAAGGCCCGCGAAATCATCGTCAACCGGCTTCTGTGCGGCCAGGGCTAACTGCTCTTCCTCACGCAAGAAAACTAATTCCCGCTTGATGTCGCGCGCGGCCGCTAGTGCCCAGGCTTGAATGCGCACGGCCGGGTTGGGCTTGTGCGTGGACGTTGCGCCTCGCCCGGTGTGGACAACCACGCCCAGCTCACGGACTGCGCGCCCCGCATCCCGAGCGCTGAAGCGGATGGACTCAAGGGCGTCTTCCGCCTCTGAAATGTCGGCCCGATCAGGCAGTGTTTATGCAGGCAAAAGGTTGGAGGCGCGGGTGAGAATCGAACTCACGATAGAGGTTTTGCAGACCTCGGCCTTACCACTTGGCTACCGCGCCAGTACCGGTACAACGAAAAGCCCGCGCGGGCGCGGGGCTCGTGATTTCGGGGACTGGAGCACCATCGGAACGTTGCGATTTCCCAGCAAAGTGCCGGCTAGGCCCGTGGCCGTCCCGAAATGCTAGTGTACCCGAGTCTGGCGAAGGGCTGCAATTGGTGGACTACTTTCCAACAGACCACCGTCCCAATGTACAGCTTGCATCCGGTGAGCGCATCCTTCATACTCAACCGATCCCAAAATTCCAATCAGGAGGATGCATGAAATACCAACTCTCTCTGGCTGTGCTCGCCCTTGCCGCGTTTGCGTATGGGCAGGATGCCGGCAGCGACATGAAGAAAGCCGGCGCGGACGTAAAGGACGCGGCCAAGGACACCGGCCACGCCACCAAGACCGCCGCAAAAAAGACCGGCAAAGCCACCGAAAAGGCGGCTGACAAGACCGAAGACGCTACCGAAGACGCAGCCAAGGATACCGGCCACGCCACCAAGACGGCCGCGAAGAAAACCGCTCACGCGACTGACAAGGCCGCTGACAAGTCCGGGGATGCGGTGGAAGACGCCGCCAAGACAACCGGACATGGCATCAAGAAGGGCGCCAAGGCCGTTGGACACGGAGTGAAGAAAGGCGCCGAGAAGACCGCCGACGCAGTGAAGTAGTCGCGGTTGAAAGCGGGGCATTGACCCTACAAATTGGAAGGGGTCTGGCCCGGAAGCTGCTGGCGGACCGTTTGCTGGCGAACCAGGTCCTCGACGTCGCCGATCTTGTCTCCGATGAGATTGATCTTGTGCGCGAGGCCCTGGATCTCCTGTTCAGCGCGGCGATTGACGTCGAAGTCGAGTTCGCTGCGCAGGCGATCCTTTTTGTCCTGTCGGTTCTGGCTCATCATGATGATGGGTGCTTGAATCGCCGCCAGCATCGACAAAAACAGATTCAGCAGGATGAATGGATACGGGTCCCACGCCCGCATCGCCAGGCCGACGTTGAGTCCTACGTAGACAAGCAGGACCACCGCAAACGACGTAATAAAAGTCCATGACCCGCCGAAGCTGGCGACCTTGTCGGCGATGCGTTCGCCGAACGTTTCTTTTTCTTCGATAATGTCCTGCGGATTTCGTGTGGCCCGCAGCCGCACCAGATGCTGCGAAGCGTGGAACTGGCGGCCGAGGACGGTCAGCATATCCATGCCGGCATGCGGCTTGCGTTCCAGCAAGATCGAAATATCGTGGCGGTCGACCTCGATGCACACGGTTTCGTCGAGGGCGATGGCGTTGGTTTGATGCTCGGTTTGCTCCAGCATGGAGGCGAATCCGAAAAACTCGCCCTGGGCGGGCTCGTCGACGACGACCTCCTGATGGTCTTCGTCAATAGTCGTGACTCTAACCATTCCCGACACCAGGATGTAAGCTCGACCACCGCAGTCGCCGATCTTCCAGATGCGTTGGCGCGGGGCAAAATTCTTCACTTCAACTTGCGCGGCGAGGACGGCGGCTTCATCGTCGTCGAGCAGGGCAAAGAGCGGAGCTTGCCGCAGAATTTCCGGATCGCATGGCATTTCGTTTTCCCCTCGGTGGAGTATTGCAGGCCAACGGTAGATCATAACCAGAAAACCCAGTTCTTGGTTTACAGTTCTCAGTCGTGAGGCATTGCCCCGATCTCGGTTCATCCGTGTAGGTTGGACCGCTGTCTCTTTGCGCACGGAATGTCCGGTTAGGCGCGCCTTCCGGTAACAGCCGCTGCGAGTCCCGTGGAAGAGTGGCCCTTTAGGGCCGCGTTTCGAGCCTAAGTGGAATGGCCTTCAGGCCCCGTGGCCCGGGGCTGACGCCCTTCGCTGTCGCGCGCGGACGGGACGCTAAAGCGCCCCTCTTCCACGGTTGTGCCGATATTCTTGGCAAGGAATCGGCCAACGTCAGCGCTCGTGGTATTTCTAAGCACTGAGAACCGGGAACTAAGGCCGAAAACTGGGAAACGAGAATCGCGAACCGGGAACCGGAAACTGAGAACTTTTCAAATCATTTAGAATTTACCAGTCAATGCCCACGCTCACAGGCTCCCAAATCCGCCGCAGGTTCCTGGACTACTTCATCCAAAAGGGTCATCGCGAGGTCCATTCCTCGTCGCTCGTCCCGCAGAACGACCCCACGCTGCTCTTTACCAACGCCGGGATGAACCAGTTCAAGGACGTCTTTCTCGGTCTGGAAAAGCGTGACTACAACCGCGCGACGACCTCCCAGAAATGCGTCCGCGCCGGCGGCAAGCATAACGACCTGGAAAACGTCGGCTTCACCAATCGCCATCACACGTTTTTCGAGATGCTCGGAAACTTCAGTTTTGGCGACTACTTCAAGAAAGACGCTATCGCCTACGCCTGGGAACTGCTCACTTCGCCGGAGTGGTTCAACATTCCGAAGGAGAAGCTCTACGTCACGATTTTCAAAGGAGAAAATGGCGTCGAGCGTGACTCTGAAGCCTACGATCTTTGGCTGGGCCAGCAAGTCCCGAAAGACCGCATCTACGAATTCGGCGCCAAAGACAATTTCTGGCAGATGGGCGATACCGGCCCCTGCGGTCCATGCAGCGAGATTCACTACGACATGGGCGTGGTCGCGTCGGATCAGAGCCACACCGATTGCGCCTTCGGGTGCGACTGTGGGCGGTACGTCGAGATTTGGAATCTGGTGTTCATGCAGTTCGACCGGGATGCGTCCGGAAAACTGACGCCGCTACCCAAGCCGTCGATTGATACGGGGATGGGGCTGGAGCGGATCGCGTCAGTGCTGCAGGGAGTGATTTCTAATTACGAGACGGATTTGTTTACGCCGCTAATCAAGTCCGCGGCCCGGCTGCTCGCCTATGCCCCCGGTGCAGACCTTACGCATCCTTCGCTACGAATCATTGCGGACCATTCGCGAGCGTCAACTTTCTTAATCTCCGACGGTGTGTCCCCGGCCAACGAAGGCCGGGGTTACGTGCTGCGCAAGATTATTCGACGGGCAATCCGGCATGGCAGGCTCCAAGGGCAAGAGAAGCCCTTTCTGTATCAGATGGTCTTTGCCGTGCGCGATCAGATGAAGGACGCGTATCCAGAACTAGTAGAGACAGCGGATCGCGTTGCCGAAGTGATTCGCAGCGAAGAAACGCGGTTCGCTCACACGCTCAACACGGGTCTGGAAAAACTCGAAGCCGACATTAATGACGTCCGCAGCAGAATATTTGGTTCCATTGGCAAAGGGCTTATATCGGCTCTTAACGGCTCCGATCTGGCGCGCGCTGTCGAGGTGGCGCAGGCAGGAAAAGAAGAAGAGTTGTCGGATAAGAATCGACAGCTTTCAACCCGCCTCGTCAACGACGTGCAAGAGAGCCTGGAAGGTGCCACTGGCCTATATTCGGGAGAGCGTGCGTTTAAGTTGTACGACACGTTTGGGCTGCCCCGAGATTTCATCGAGGATGCGGTGCGCGATGCCGGTTTAACGCTTGATGCCGAAGGCTTCGACCGTGCGATGTCCGAACAGCGTGACCGCGCCCGCGCCTCCTGGAAAGGCGCCGCCAAGCAGACTGCCAATCCTGCTTACCAGCAACTTCCGAAGTCCACGTTTGAGGGCTACCGCCAGACCCGCTCCGAGAATTGCGAAGTCCTCGCCATCATCAAGGGCGGCCAGGGAGTGCAGCAATTGAATCCCGGCGATCAGGGCGAGGTCATCCTCGACCACACACCTTTCTACGCCGAGTCTGGCGGGCAGGTTGGCGATCGTGGATGGTTCTATTCTGACGATCACAACACGGTTGTTGCCGAAGTGACGGGATGCTATGCGCCGATTCAGGGAGTGCGGGCACATCAAGTTGTCATGAAATCACAGCGGGTACCCCACCCTTCCGCGTCTTTTGCGGAGGGTGGGGATTTCCTCCGCGTAGGCCAGAGGGTCGATGCTGTGGTGAACGCTGATGTCCGCGAAGCCACGATGCGCAATCACACCGCTACACATCTGCTTCATGCTGGACTTCGGGAAGTTCTTGGCAAGCACGTAAAGCAGGCTGGATCGCTGGTTGCGCCAAATCACCTGCGGTTTGATTTTTCGCACTTCACCGGCGTCGAAGATGAAGAGTTGCAGGACATCGAGGACATCATCAATAAGGAAGTCCTACGCAACATCAAGGTTGAGACCATCACCGACGTTCCGATCGACGATGCCATCAACAAGTACCACGCCATGGCGCTGTTCGGCGAAAAGTATGGCGACAAGGTTCGCGTCGTAAAGATCGGCGATTTCTCCACCGAACTCTGCGGAGGCACGCACACGGCAGCGACCGGCGAGATTGGTCTGATCAAGGTTCTGAAAGAAGGCAGTGTGTCGTCGGGCGTGCGCCGGATTGAAGCTGTTACTGGGGAAGGTTCGCTCCATCACTTCCGCAAAGATCACGCGCTGGAACATGTGGTCGCGTCGCTGAGTAATAAAGAGCACGATTCGCCAGCCGATGCCCTGCGAGCGGAAATCGAACGGCGCGACGCCGAGATCAAGCGACTGACGCGCGATCTCGATCAGGCGCGGATGAAATCAGCATCGTCGTCCGTCGCGTCGGCGACGGACAATGTCAAAGAGGTACGCGGCGTAAAAGTGCTGGCTCACCGCGTCGACAATCTCGAACGAGCGCAGTTGCGGACTTTGATCGATCAGTTGCGTGACAAGCTCGGCTCCGGCGTCGTAGTTGTTGGTTCGGCAAGCAACGGCAACGTCTCGCTGATCGCGGGCGTCACCAAAGATCTGACCAGCCGCGTGCAGGCGGGAAAAATTGTCGGCGCCGTCGCTGAAAAAGTTGGTGGCAAAGGTGGCGGACGTCCCGATCTGGCGGAAGCCGGAGGCAAGAATCCGGAAGCGCTGGATTCGGCTCTGGCCGAGGTGTACAAGATCGTAGAGTCGCTACTATAAGGTCAGAGGTCAGAGATCAGATTGCAGAGGTGAAATCCTTCTTCGGCCATGGACGACCGCATCCATTTCATCGAGCATAAGGGCAAGCAGATTCTGCTTTGCGACTTCTCGCATGCCACCGCCCCCCAGATGCAACTGCTGCTTGAGCACCTGCGTATTATCGTGGCTCAACATGCTCGCGAATCACTCGTCACGTTGGGCGATTACACCGGAGCGGAGGTGGATCGAACGGTCGCGACAAAGATTAAGGAAGTGCTGACCCTCGATCGTCCCTTCGTCAAGAAGACGGCGTGGGTTGGGACGGATCACATTCCTCATGCTCTCATGGAAGGCTTTCACACCTTCTCGCAACGGAACATTGCTACTTTCAAAACGCGCGAAGAAGCGATGGACTGGCTGGCGGGGGAGTAACGATCGGCTCCGGCGCCCTTCTTACTTAACTTGCTGTAAGGCCCGCAGGCATTCTGCCATCGACAAACGCTCGTCTGTGTTCCGGATTGCCTAGGTCCATAGTGAAAGCGAGCCAGTTGCCGTCCTCGTCAAGCACCGCCATATCCCATTCGCCGGTGACCGATTCGTTGAATTGCCAGAGTATATGGTGCCCCTGCTCGTTCGAGAAGCCCTCGAGATCAGCCTGTGAAATTCCTCCTACTTGTTTCCATATATAACTCCGGAGTGCATGGACAGCGTTCCATCCGTCGTTTACATCTGTCCCGCCAAGCAGTTGGAAGGCGTAAATGACAACGACCGATGGCAGGTAATCGAGTAGCCATTTAGAAGAGGAGGTAGGCAGCGCGTCCTGTACCTCGTCGATAAATTCTTCGATCTCTTCTGCTCCCAGTTCGCCAGGTATTACAAGGTTCCTCTCAACCAGTGCGATTTCAGTTCCGTCGGTGTGGCGCAAAATCAATTGAGACCAGCCGGATTGATCCGAGCGTTCTTCGCTTAGTTCGACCTTGGGAGTTGGTGGCAAACAGTTGCGCAAGGTTTCAGTCAACAAGGGAATATCCCTTTGTCCTAGCACGCGGATGTAATACCCCATCTCCTAACTCCTCCAGCGCAGCGTCACCGGCCCGGTCATCGGATGCTGAAATTCTCCGCCAGTATTTTTCATTTCCAACATCGCTTGCTTCAGTCCGAAATACCACTTCGCAGGGCGGTCGGCGTCGTCGATCAGCATCAGGTGCGGATTGTGCTTCAGGCCCTCAGACTGTTCTTCCATGGTTCGCCGGTCCTGCTCGACGAATTTCGCGAAGACAAACTTCAGCAACTCCGGCGCGAATGGCACCCAGCGAAAAATATTCCACGCCGCCACTACGTCGATGCGGCAATGGCTGCGCGTGATGGGCGTCACGGTCGTCAGACTTGAAAACCAGTATTTGCCGACGCGGATAATCTCCGAGCGCATGTTGGGCAGTACGAAATCGATCGTCGTGGTGACCGAATCGCCGTCGGCATACCAGCGCAAAAGTTTGTAGGGAGCGCTGTTCGAACTGGGCGTGTGCGCGCTCATCCGGAAGCCGTAGGGAATGGGCTCGAAGTTTTTCTGTTTTTCGTGGATGGAACTTTGCGTTCGCCACCACCACGCCTGATGCACGAACGGCCCGTGTGCGGGATCCATCAGGCCGATGATGCCATGATCGACCGAGCATGGTAGGTCGGCGGTTAAAAATGCAAGCTTGTAGCGATCGCTGAACTTGGGCACTTCCGGCGCGGGACTCGGCGCGGGAGGAGTCTTCGTAAAGCCGGCTCCGGCTGGACCCGGATCAGGGACGTAGACCCATACGAAATCATCGCGCTCTTCGCAGGGATAGCTGCCGGCATAGATGCGGTCGACTTTTAACTTCTGATCAGCGACCAGCGACGGGATCGCTGTGCACTGTCCGGAGTGGGCATCGAAGCTCCAGCCGTGGTACGAACACTCGACCTCGGAGCCTTTCAGATGGCCGCAGGAAAGCGGCATGCCGCGATGAGGGCAGGCATCTCGTAAGGCAAATGCGCGTCCCGATTGGTCGCGGCCCAGCGCGAGAGGTGTTTCGAGCAGCATCGCTTTCGTCAGTCTGCCGCGACGGAGCTGATTCGAGGGCAAGGCGCGGTACCAGAAGCCGAACAGCATCAGCGAGTCGGGCGTCTGCTTCTCGAGAGGGGAGTCTTGTGACATGCGACTACGCAGGATATCTCACGCGGGAGGAAGTCAAAAGCTTTTACCGCAGAGACGCAGAGAAGACCAAAAGCCAGATCGAGGAAAACCTTGCAAACGCTCAGGGCGCTGTCATCTGCAAACATCGCTCCCCGATTGTTTTGGTGTTCTCTGCGTCTCTGCGGTGAGAGTTCTTAAACTACCGGAGGCGGGAGTTCAGGTTCGCATATGCAGCGCTGGCAGTGCCGGGCTCTTCGATGTGCTCGAGGAATAATCTGCGTAGCGCGGAGGTGCCAATTCGGCCTTCGAGATAGGCATCATAGAGATCATTTCCGAGTAAGTATCCCAGTTGTTGGGTCACGTAATCACGTTTCTGTCCGGTGAAGGCGAGCGCGCGTGTCCAATCGGGAGACGCGGGACGTTGCTCGCGCACAGATTCGCGATGCCATGCCAGGAAATCCAATACCTCCATTGCGTCAGAGTAGGAGAGCGACGTCTGGTGTTCGAGATCTTCGTGGGTCAATTCGTACAGGGCCTGCAAGTCGGCGTTGCGAAAGGCCGGGCGGGCCGGATGCAGGATGCGCGATCCGAAGCAGGCGAGGGCGTGCTCGATGGTGGCCGCGAAAAACGCATCATGCGGTACGAGCGGTTGCGGAACTTTGCCGTTGACGCGATCGGGCAGCCCGCGGCACGCATGGTGCAGGAAGCGAGCGGCATCCTCGGTCGCCGAGATCATCTGAAACTTGCGGACGTAAAACGTGTTGAGCGGCGGCAGATACGCGCTGCCGCGATCGTGGACGCGCTGCAACATCGCTCGCCTCTGCGCGGCCGAAAATCCCTTGCGGGAAAGCAGTCGGCGCAAGAGCGTATCGGAGTTGCGGGAATAAACTTCCGGCATCAGGTCGACGAGTTGGCGAGGTTGCGTGGTGTTGTGGTGTGAGTGGAGATTGATTCCGAGAAAGCGCACCAGGCCATCGATCAGGTTGTAGACGGTGGGGCCGAGGTCGATGGCGCCTTGTTCGTTGTGTCCCCAGCGGTTGAGATAGAGGCGGTAATTTTCGTATTTCTCAAGCGGCGTGGCGTTGAATACGCAGACGACGTCATCCGCGACCCGCACGGCTTGCACGTGGTCCGACGGTTCGCCGGCGGCGCGCCAGTAGAGTGCGTCTACGTTCTGTAGAGCGGTAAGCAGATGTGCCTTCGGGAGGCGTCCGCGGACTTGCGCCGGCAGATGCCGCGGCGCAAGATGCGATTCTCCAAAAAGCGCCATCACCAGCGCATCGGGATGGCGATCGCGAATCTCGGCAATCTTGTCGGCGGCGTGGCGATCGCGCGCGCCGATTTTGCGCAGATCTTCGCGCGGCATGCAGTCGAGGCCGTACAAACCCGCCGCATGCTCGCGGGCTGCGGTCAGCAATTCGTAGAACGGGGCCCAGTCGTATCCCCAGTCGAAATCAAAACGAATGCGTTCGCGGAATTCTGCTTCCTCGATTTCGCCGCGCCACCATTCGTCAACGATGTGCTGGTCGTGGGAAAAAATCGTTTCGAGCCCCAACACCACAGGACGCCGATGCACTTCCGGATCGCGAATCAGCGAAGCCAGATAGCGCTGCGAACTCGGCAGCGCGTGATAATCGGCGACCAGAACGATTTCGGAATCGACAATCTCGTTACGCACCTGCTCAGGAGTGAGGATCGCTTCGTAGGAGCGGTAGGCATCGCGGAAGTCGCGGAGATATTTGCGTCCGCCAGCGTGATCGTAGCTGCGGATCTCGCGCTCCACGCCCACCAGGGCATGCAACTGCGCCGTGCTGCGCCGTGATCGTAAGATGCCCTGCGTCGCCATATCTTAAAGAGAGTGCGGATTGTTGATGTTTGATTTGAAAAGCAATCGAAACGCTGCAATCAACAATCAAAATTTACGAAACAAAAGATCCTCCCGCACCCGCTGCCTTGACTTCTCCACCAACCGCTCCCTATCCTCAGTGTTTCGATGCAATTAGCGGACCTTTGCCACAGGGGGAGACCTTGTATATTCCGCCGCCGGAGAACCTTACGATTGCGACGACCGGCGCCAGTGGATCGTTATTTCTCAAGCACTTGCTGCTTACAGTCGAGAGCGACGATCGCGTTAAAACTGTCAACTTCATCGCCTCCGACAGCGCCTTGCGCGTCATGGCCGAGGAGCTTGGCATCGAAGGCCGCGCTGACCTGCTACGTCAAATCATCGGCGCCGCTCCCGCCAAAATTCAGCAACAGGCGAACGCGGACATCGGTGCGAACATCGCCAGCGGGTCGTATCCCTCGGATGCGATGGTCGTGATCCCCTGCAGCGTCGGCACGCTAGGCCGCATTGCGAATGGGATCGCCTCCCACCTGATCGAGCGCGCCGCGGACGTCATCTTGAAAGAACGCCGGCCGCTGGTGCTGTGCGTCCGGGAAACGCCGCTGAACAAGATTCACATCCGCAACATGTCGTTGGCTGCGGACGCTGGCGCGACGATCTTTCCGCTCATTCCCGCGTTCTACAACCGTCCCGAGAGCCTGGAAACGATGGCGCAGGAGTTCGCAAATCGAGTGCTCGCGCACATCGGGCTGCACCAGAAGAACGCGTATCAGTGGAAAGGCTGAAGGCCGTTCTCAGTTCCCGGTTCTCAGTTCTCAGAAAACCCCAGGGCCCCAACTGAGAACTAGGAACGAGGAACTGAGAACTGGTTTAAAGATCTGTGACTTAGGGGGAAGTCGACCTGCTTTTTGCAGGGTACTATCAGTCTAGGCGCGGCAAAATGAGAGAAGTAGATGCCACCCGGACGTGTACAGCAGGTGTCCCTTTCTTCGACTAGATCTCACACCGTGACCCGCGACCTGCTTTTCTGTTGCCTTCCCCGGAACCCCACCCTTGTGCTGTTGACGAGTGTCGGCGTTTTTTTGTACTCTGCGATTACACCGGAAAGGAGGTGGTCGGATGCAAAGTTCAGATGCACATAGTTGTTCCAGACCAGGTGAGGTGGCTGAGACTTAGAGCGGTTGCTCTAATTCTAATGGGGAGTTTCTGTAGACCCTGGGTCGGGGAAAAGCAGAGACCTCTCTCGCAAACAATCCGTGAGTATGGGCTGATCCACCCGTCACAAGCTGTGCCGGGTACCGGAATGAGCGGGGGGCCACGAGAGTGACCGCCTCAGTCAATCCCAACCAGTCCACCGGACAGCCCGCAGGCTGCAAAGTCTGCGGGCTGTTCTCTTTGGAGCAGGTGTCAGCTCTCAGCTGTCAGGGTCAGGAAAGCCTGGAGCGATTTAAAATTCCAGCAAACCGCATCGTTAAGAATTTGAGTTAACATACGTTCGGCCAGATTCTGAATTTCCTGAGAGCTTAAACCTGACACCTGCTTTTCCGAGACCTTCCATATGAGCGACAAGCACTACCGGGCTCGCATTACGAAACGTGTGGATTTTGCCGGGGACCTGTGGATGATCCGGGTCGATCCGGGGGCGGAGTTTGTTTTCGCGCCCGGACAATACGCCACGCTCGGCGTTGAGGGCGTGGACAAAGAAGGCCGCCGCCTTGAGCGCGCCTATTCGATCGTGTCGTCGCCTTACGAAAAAGAGATTGAGTTTTTTTTTGAACTTGTGCCCGAAGGCGCAGTCACGCCTCCTCTGTACAAGCTTCAGGTTGGCGACGAATGTCTCATGCGGAAGGTCCCCAAGGGACGTTTCACGCTGGAGAGGGCCCATCCCGACCGTACGAATCACCTCTTGGTGAGCACCGTTACCGGCGTTGCGCCGTATGTGAGTTATGTTCGCAGCCTGTTTAAAGACTGGAAAGAAGGCAAGTTTGCAGGCGACCACAAGCTCTTTCTTCTCAATGGCGCGAGCCGGTCCTGGGAGTTCGGCTATCACGAAGAACTGGCAAAGTTTGCTGCCGAGGCACCATGGTTTACGTTTGTGCCGACGGTGAGCCGTCCATGGGAAGACGAAAAATGGCAAGGCGAGACCGGACGCGTGGATGACGTCCTGCGCAAATATGCCGACCTGTGGGGATGCACGGCAAAAAATAGCACCGCGTATCTCTGCGGACATCCCGACATGATTGAGAACGGCAAGGGAATGCTCAAGCGGATCGGTTTTCAGAAAGAACATTTGAAAGAAGAGATTTACTGGATTCCGGCCAAGACTTAGAAACCAGTTCTCAGTTCCCTGCTCTCAGTTCTCTGTAGAACCTGAGCCAGTTGCGGGCGACGGGGCTCAGGCTATTCCTGTTCGGCCGGCGCGAAAAATACCAGGACTTCCAATTCCTCCGCAATGTCGTAGAAGCGGTGTTCCGCCTTCGCCTCCACAAAAATCACCGACCCTTGTCGTACATCCGCATGCTCGTTTGCGATCCGCATGCGGGCCCGTCCGCGGACTACGTAGTACAGCTCATCTTCGCGATGCGGTTTCTGCGGGTCGGTTCCACCCTTCGGTAGCACATAGACGCCCGCACTCATGGCCGGTACGCGCACGAATTCCAGATAGAGCTTGCCTTTGGAGGCGCGTTGTTTCTCCAGATCGTCGAGATGAAAGAAGTGATCCATGGAGTGCAGCGCCTGAAGGCGCGTCGAATGTTGTGACATCTGTCGGTTTGCTTGAAGGCATCCCGTGATACGAACCAAAGATACGAAACAGCGTCGCCCTTTCTGGTCGTCTCCTGAGAGCTTGGAGGTTGCTTACACAGCTCCGCGAAAAAATATGTCCGTGTATTGGCGCACAATCACGTCGCCGGTGAGCGGCCCATCCGGTTTATACCATTGATAAATCCAGTTGATCATTCCCAGCAGCGCAAACGCCGCGGCGCGCGGGTCGATCTGCGAGGGAGGATTCCGTTGCCGCTGCACGTCGGCAATCATGTTCTGGACGAAGTGCACGTAGTCTTTTTTGCGTGCGTTGATCTTGCGGCGAAACGCCGCCGGCAGTGGATGATTCTCGTGCAGCATCACCGTGATCTCGCGGTCTTCCTGGCTCAGCACGACTTCAATGTGCAGCCGGATCAGCGTGCGCAGCCGTTCTTCCGCTCCCTCGACCCGCCGCGCCACGTTGATGACCCGTTCCTCGGTGATGTCCATGGCATCGGACATGATGTGGAACAGGATCTCGTCTTTCGACTGGAAATGGTGGTAGAGTCCACCCTTCGAGAGCTTCATGGCGGCGGCCACGTCGTTCATCGAGGTGGCGTCGTATCCCTGCTGTTGAAACAAGCGCGCGGCGGCACGCAGAATTTCCTGCCGGGGTTCAACGGTGGCTTCGCGGTTCATTCAGAAAGATGGTACCGCGGATTGGCTTCCCGCTCTAGCTGCCGCCCTTGTGAAATTTTCACGTTCACATTGCCATCGCGTACAAAAACTCCACATACGACCGCACTGCTCCGTCCATCCCCTGCACCTTGGGGTTCGTGGAGTCGATCAGGAAATACTCATTCGGCGCGTGCGCGCCGTTTCCGTGGCCCAAACCGAAGCCGCCGGCGGGCAGATGCAAGGGTTCGCCGGTGAAGACATATCCGGGCCATGAGCCCGCGCTCCGCGGCATCACGATGGGGTCGATCCCGGCACGGCGATAGGTTTCCAATTCTTTCTTGATGATCGGCGCGTCCGGGGACGTGCTGTTCGGATCGTATCCGCCCGTCATGTTGACTTCGATATCGCCGTAGCCCTGCTTGGCGAGGTGAGCTTTCAATGAAGCCAGAGCGTCAGCGGCTGTCATGTCGGGGACGAGTCGCAGATCGAGCTTTGCGACCGCCCGATGCGGAAGAATTGTCTTGCCTCCCGGCCCGGTGTAACCGCCGACCAGGCCTTCGATGTTTACCGTCGGCCGCGACATCAGCATTTCCAGAGACTCCTGAAAGCTCACGTCGCCAATCCAGCGCTTCACGCCCATCTGCTTCATGTCGCTGGATTCGTTCATGCGCTTCGCCGCCACTTCGATCATGGCCTTCTCGGCCGCCGACAACGGTCGCGCTTTATCGGCGAACCCCGGAATGGCGGGTGTGTTGCCGTCCGCCGAAACCAGCGTGTTCAATGCCTTCACGAGATGCCATGCCGGACTATCAACGCGCGCCTTTTGACTGGAATGCAGATCAGCCGCCGGGCCGCGCCCCCATTTCTCGCCGCTCGAAACCAGTTCCAGTTCGACCACTCCCTTGGCGCCAAGCTCGACGGTGATACTGCCATCGAGATCCTGCGCCGCGTCGGGCAGGAAGATGCCTTCGGATTTCTTGAGAGCTGCGATTACCTCCGGTCGCCGCACGATCTGCGCAAAGTGAGGCGAGCCGATTTCTTCTTCGCCTTCGGCGACCAGCACGAGGTTGACGGGCATCTTGCGTCCCGCGCCGCGAATGGCGTGGATCGCCGCAAGAAAAGTAGCCTCGGGACCTTTCTGGTTGACAGCGCCGCGTCCAACGACGACCTTGCCGACGCCGGGCTTGTCGACCAGCGCCGCATCCCACGGCGGCGACGACCATTCCGCGGGATTCACCTGCTTCACGTCATACATGAAATAAACGCCGAGCGTCTTCGGAGCGCCCGCATCGAGCGTCGCGAAAATGCCCGGTTGGCCATCGGTGGGAACCTTGTTCACGGACTGGAAGCCCGCGTCGCGCAGCATCTGCATGGTGAGTTCGCAGCCCTTGTCGACTTCGCGATTCTCGGCGGCAATCGAAGGCTGGCGAATCCAGGTTTGCAGGCGCTTGACGGCTTCGTCGTGGCGCTTTTCGACCTCTTTGAAGATGGGATCAAGATCCGAAGAGGCAGCGGTTGAGAATTGCGGTGTAGACAATGCAGCGGCGGTAGCGGTTACACCCCAAACAAAAGTTCGTCGGTCCATGGCGAGGAGGGTATCGCGAACGTAGAAAAGTTGTCTAGCCGTCGGCGGGCAGGTTTGCCAGGCAGGCGTGGTCAGTTGGAAAGCCAGCCAGCCTTGACCAGCATTTCGTATGCGATATCGGTGGATGACCGCTCTTCACTGGCGATGGTGAAATCCTCCAATCGCGCACGGTCAAGAATGAGATTCAATTCAGCGACGCGGGCAACGTATTTCCCTTGCGAGACTCCCAGTTCGCGCGACTGGACGCGCCGCTGCATAGTTTCGACGGCGGCACTAAGACGGCACACAATTGTGTTCGTGGCTGAAACAACGCTACGACACAGTTCCAACTCGGTATGGTCCTCCAGTGCCCGCGCCAGCAAGAGTCGCTGCACGCCGTGGGCAGCATAATTCTCGCAGACAGACTGAAGGTTGCGGTACATCAGGTCATCGTTGCTGGCCTCTGATGGAAGGTAAGCCAGCCCAAGCGCATCCAGGTCAATCGCCGCATGGGTGATGTGGCGCAATGCAAGGATGTCCGACGCCTCACCGAGAACGGTGGTCTTGCCTGCCCCCATCGTGC
>DATMNN010000119.1:0-17811 GCA_035569025.1 Terriglobales bacterium | reverse complement strand
TCTTCTCGGTGTCTCCGTTGTGGATTCGAACTATACCTTCTGCAAACTGGCGCTGCGCGCGGCTTCCAGCAGGGCGGACGCGTTCGCCTTGGGATCGCCGCTACCAAATACAGCACTTCCCGCCACTAGAATTTCAGCACCAGCGCGGACGACTTCAGCGACCGTCTCCATCGCCACGCCCCCATCGACTTCGATCCGATAGGAATATCCGCGCGCGGCTCGTATATCCGTGAGCTTCTTCATCTTAGCCAGAGATCCGGGAATAAACTGTTGTCCGCCAAACCCAGGATTCACGCTCATCACCAGCACATAGTCGACAATCCCCAGCACTTCCGAGAGCGTATCCACCGGCGTCGCGGGGTTAATCACCACTCCAGCCAGACAGTCGTGGTTCTTGATGAGATGCAGGGTACGGTTCAGATGCCGGCATGCTTCCTGATGTACCGAAATCCAGTTGGCTCCCGCCTCAGCAAAAAGGGCTATGTAGTCGTCGGGGTTCTCGATCATGAGATGGCAATCCAAGGGCAGCCGGGTTGCCTTGCGGAGAGATTTCACGACCGGAGGCCCGAGCGTCATATTGGGCACAAAATGGCCGTCCATGACATCGACATGGATGACGCTGGCGCCGCCCGCCGAGGCCCGCTCTACCTGGTCCGCCAGATGGGCAAAATCAGCCGAAAGAATCGAGGGTGCGAGTTCGATCAAAACCGGGAACCTGAACTGAACTAAGGAGATAACCTTCGGGAGATTCTAGCACGTACGGGCGGGGAGGTTCCCGCTCCGGACGGTCAGATCTCCGGCTCTATCTCCACCGGGAAATTCACCGACCGTGCAATGAAGCAATGTTTGTGCGCCTCGTGGTGCAGTGCAAGCGCCCGCTCACGATCCCCGGCGGTGATTTTCACCCTGGGTCTCAGAACGACGCGCACGAACTCGCCGGAACCATCGTCGTTTTCCTTCATGACCCCTGAAGCAGCATCCTGATACTCGACCACGGTCACGTGATTCACGGCGCACAAATGCAGATACCAGAGCATGTGGCAAGAAGAGAGACTCGCGACCAGCAATTCTTCCGGGTTGTAGCGGGTACGGTCTCCTCGAAAGCTGGGATCGCTAGACCCCGGAATCGGAGCCTTGCCCTCCACGACGATGGTGTGATCACGACGGTAGCTTGTATAGCTCTTCGTGCCGTCGCCGTTGTTGCCGGTCCAATCCACTTGCACTTGATAGGTGTGTTGTTTCACAGGGCCCTCGCTCGGTTCACCGATACTATCTCGCCCGCGCGTGTTCCAGCGTCCAAGCTTGAGAAACCGCTCGTCCCTTCGCGATATCGTCGACGACCAGTATCAACTGATTGTCATGGTCGCTGTACAGGACTTCGATGTTGACGCCCGCCTCGGCTATCCGCCTCGTGAGTTTGCCGACTTGGCCAGGTTCGTTCTGATTTAGCCGCTGGACGAGCACATCGCTTACCTTCAGGACCCTTATGCCTGCCGCTTCTAGTGCTTTGCGGGCAGCCGCGCCGTCATGAAAAAGGAAATGCGCAATGCCTTTGCCGTCGACCAGGAAAGCTCCTCCGCCTTCGATGCTGACACCGACCCGGCCCAGGGCATGACCCATGTCGGCTAATGCGCCGGGGCGGTTCTCGAGTGCAATCGCAACGTCTTGCATAATGTTGCTCCCGTGGGTGGAGTTGGAACCAGGTTGAACGCTTCTTATTCTAAATTGACCTGCTGGGTCGCGAAATTCAATCGGCGCGTTCGTTGTACCATCGATAAGGTATGGCTTCCGAGCCCAGTCCAATGACGCATAGCAGCGCGCGCCTGCTCGAATTCGAGACGCTGCGCGAGTTGCTGGCGGGCTATGCTTCGTCACCACTCGGGCGCCGGAGGATTGCTGAACTCCAGCCGTCACTCGACTCGGCATGGATCGGAACCCAACAGCAGCTGACCACTGAGATCCGCGAATTCCGCCGCGTCGGGGGACGATTTGAATTTGGCGGCCTACCCGAAGTCACGAAGCTGCTGGAGAAATCGCGCATTCGAGGCGCGGCCATCGAAACCACCGAGATCCGCGATATTTTGCTACTTGTAGACCGCGCGTCGGAGTGGGCAGAGATTGTTAAACAGCCGCCTGCCGCGATGCGGTCGGAATGGACTGCGGTCGCGGCGCTTTCGGCCGATATTCAGGATTTCGCTGAGTTTCTCCGCTACTTTCGCAACAAGATTCTTCCTGACGGCACGCTCGACGACCGCGCCTCGTCGGAGTTGACCCGCATCCGGCGCGAGATTGAAAAGCAAAAACGGCTCATTCAGGAGTCGTTGCGCGGTTATCTGCGCCGCCTCTCTGACGGCGGCACCCTTCAGGACGAACTGATCACGATCCGTGGCGAACGTTTCGTGATTCCCGTGAAGGTCGAGCAGAAACGCCGCGTGCAGGGCGTAGTTCACGGTGCAAGCTCGAGCGGCCAGACCGTCTTCGTCGAGCCGCTTGAAACCATCGAGCAGAATAATGAACTGGTACGGCTGCTCGATGAAGAGCAGGCGGAAATTCATCGCATTCTTCTGGAGATGACCGGCCGCATCGGCGAAAACTCCGATGCGATTCTGGCGGCAAGCGAAATTCTGGCGGAACTCGAACTCCAGTTCGCGAAGGCGCGTTTCGCCGACGACTACAACTGCGTGGCGGTAACTCTTTCAACCGGCGACGGGAGGCACTCGCGCCTGTTGCTCCATCGCGCCCGCCATCCTTTGCTCGAACGCAACCTCAAATTGAAGAACGCCGCGATTGTCCCGGTTACGGTCGAACTGGAGGGCGAGCGCCGCCAGTTGGTAATCACGGGCCCGAACACCGGCGGCAAGACGGTCACGCTGAAGACGGTTGGATTGCTTGCTTTGATGGCGCAGTCCGGCATCCCCGTGCCGGCGGATCGCGCCGACATGCCGGTTTTCGATGCAATCCTGGCGGACATCGGTGACTATCAGTCGATCGAGCAGAATCTTTCGACGTTCTCGGCGCATGTCACCAACATCGATTTCATTTCGCGCACCGCGACGCCGGAATCGCTGGTCGTCCTTGACGAACTTGGCTCGGCCACCGATCCCGAGGAAGGCGCGGCCCTGGCGGTGGCGATTGCCGAACACTTTCACAACGTCGGCTGCATGAGCGTGATCTCGACGCATCACACGTCGCTCAAGGTCTACGGCGCAAATACGGACGGGGTCATCAACGCCTCGGTCGGCTTCAACGAAACCACGCTGCAACCGACCTATGAATTGAAGATCGGGGTGCCGGGCGCGTCGGCGGGAATCAATATTGCGCAGCGCCTGGGGCTGAATCCGGCGATTATCGAGTCCGCCCGAGGCCGCTTGAGCACGCAGGTACAGGATGTTGGAAAGTTTCTCGATCGGCTGCACTCTGAGTTGCGCGAATCTGACTCCCAGCGCGCGAAACTACAGGCGCGGGAACAGGAGCTTGATCGCGAAAAGCAGGTTCTGGCGAGCGAGGGACGACGAGAGCAGCAGACGAAAATCCGCGAAATGGAAAAGAAACTGGAAATGCTGTTTCGCGATTTCGAATACCACGCGCGCGAAGCCGTCAATGCAGTGCAGGACCGCGCCGCTGCGCAGAAGCTGTCGAAAGACGCGGAACGCCGTATCGCAAAAATGCGCCGCGAGTTCCGCGAGCAATTCGATTCCACGGTGGTGGCCGCCGCCACGGGGGCGGACCGCGGTGATCCCAACGCGCAACCTGCGGTGGTCAAACACGTTGCCGAAGGCGACACGGTAAAACTCAAATCGATGGGCCGCGCCGGAGTCGTCAAGAAAAAAATCGACGACGATCACTTCGAAGTGGAAATTGGTTCGATGAAGATGCGCATCGCGCGCGAAGACATCGCGGAAGTCATTTCCCGCGTCGCGGAGTCCCCTTTACAGGCCGCGCGCGCCCGGCGCGTCAACATCTCTCTGCAAAATGAAACGAGCGACCTGAACACGCCGAGCGAAATCAACGTCATCGGGCAGAATGTCGACGACGCTACCCGGGAAGTGGAGAAGTTCGTCGACCGCGCCTTCCTCGCCGGGATGCCGCGGGTGCGGATAGTCCACGGCAGCGGCATGGGCATTCTGCGCAAGGCCTTGCGCCAGTATTTGCAGAAGCACCCGCATGTGGCGACCGTGACGGAGCCTCCTCATAACGAAGGCGGAGGCGGCGCAACAGTGGTGGAGTTGCGGGTGTGAGCGGCGTATCCAATACCGGATCAGCTCTTGTATCAACGACCGCGTCTTCCGATTTTCCATCGCGTATCAAGCAACTGGCCAGTGAGGCGGGGTTCGATCTCTGTGGGATTGCCCCCGTGCGGGACTTCCGCGAGATCGAAGCTTTCCCTGCATGGATCGCCGCTGAGCGCCACGGCGAGATGCGCTATCTGGAGGGCCGCGACGAAAACGGCGACCTCAAACGGGCGTCCCTGGCGCGCGTCGCTCCGTGGGCGCGAAGCGTGATCGTGTGCGCGGTCAACTACAACACTGCGCAGCCCTACTCGACCGAAGCCAATGACCCCAGTCGCGGCTGGATCTCGCGTTATGCGTGGGGCCGCGAGGATTATCACGACTCTGTTCTTCGTCGCCTCCGTCAGTTGGAAGGTCAGGTCCAGAGAGAAATCGCCGCCAACGATTCACGAACAACTCACCATTTTCGTTCCTACGTCGACACCGGCCCGCTCATCGAGCGTGTATACGCGAAATATGCGGGGATCGGTTGGATCGCCAAGAACACCTCCATCATCAACCAGAAACTCGGTTCGTGGCTGTTTCTGGGAGTGATCCTCACTTCCCTCGAACTGCAAGCCGACCTGCCCGCCGCCGATCGGTGCGGAAGTTGCACCCGCTGTATTGAGGCCTGTCCGACCCACGCGTTCACCGCGCCTGGCGAACTCGATGCTCGTCTCTGCATTTCCTACCTGACGATCGAGAAACGCGGCGAGATCCCGGAAGAGACGCGCGCCGGCATGGGACATCAAGTCTTCGGCTGCGATATCTGCCAGGACGTGTGTCCGTGGAATCGCAAAGCGCCGGTCACCGCAGCCGCCGAGTTTCAGCCCCGCGAAGGACTCGTGAACCCTCCCCTCGACTGGCTCGCCGGCATGCAGGCTGAAGAATTTCGCACCGTATTTCGCGGATCCCCGATCCGCCGGACGAAACTTACCGGCCTGCGCCGTAATGCCGTCGTAGCCATGGGAAACAGCGGAGACGAAAAATTCCTGCCGACCTTGAAGAGGCTTACCGAGGATGCCGACCCGGTGGTCGCCGGACATGCGAACTGGGCGCTCCAGCGTCTGGAACGCGATTCTGAAAGCGGCACGACTTCAGAGCCCGCCGAGAAACTCCGAATTTGACATTTTTTTGAGGGGCGGTTCTGAACGGGCCCGGCTTGACAGAGAACCCCGGCTACTTGAGCTGTGCGAGTCCGAGCTTCCCCTTTTCATCTCGCTCGATGTAACCCCACGGCGTTGTCGGATCGTGCGTAAACACCGTCAGCCATTTTCCCGGCATCGACTCGGCGTAATATTTTTTGCGGCTCTCGATCGTCTGGAGCGGATACAAATCAAAGGCCATCACCCAGGTCGGCGCAAGATGCGCGCTGGTCGGGATGAGATCGGAAATATAGCAAACCTTCTTCCCGCCGCTCTCCACAATCACGGCCTGCATGTTGGCCGTGTGCCCAGGGAAAACTTTCACCGAAATGCCCGGCAGCAATTCCAGATCGCCACTCAGCAGCACCATCTGCCCATTCTCGAGCAGCGGATCGTAGTTCGGGCTCATATAGCTGATGGCATCGCGTTCGAGCTGCAACCGTCCGTGCTCCCATTCCTTTTCCTGGACGTAAAACTTTGCCTTCGGAAAGGTCGATACGAACTTGTCGCCGCGCCGCACCGTGTTCCATCCGCAGTGATCAAAATGCAGATGCGTATTGACCACGATATCGATGTCCTCGGGCGCTACGCCCGCCGCGTGCAGGTTGTCGAGCAACTGAGCGGGCTGGCCATACACTCCTACCAGCTTGTCGGGCAGCTTGTTGCCGATCCCGGTCTCGATCAACACGGTTTTCTTGCCGGTGCGAACGAGCAAAGAATTCAATCCAACGACAATCCGGTTCTGCTCGTCAGCAGGAATTTTCTTCGACCACAACGTCTTGGGCACAACGCCAAAAAAAGCGCCGCCATCGGATAAATAAGTCCCGTCCGAAACGACCGTCAATTCAAAATCGCCGAGCGAAATCGGCGGCTGCCCCCCGGCGTTTGGCATTTGGTCTGAATTTCCTTACGTTCTGGCGCCCAACGGCGACGCTCGGTTTAGCTAACTGCTAATTGCTAAGTGCCAAGTGCTGCTCTTCCTATTGCAGCTCCTTGTTCCAGAAATCTTCCATCATGCGAAACAGGTGCGTCCGCGCTTCCGGTCCCGAAATCCCGTGCGTCTTGTTTGGATACACCATCAGCCGGAACGTCTTACCCGCTTTGATCAGCGCGTCGGTCATCTGGATCGAATTCTGGAAATGCACGTTGTCATCGCTCGTGCCATGCACCAGAAACAGCGACCCGTGCAGGTTTCCGGCCGCGCTCACAATCGAATCGTCGTATCCTTTGGCGTTGTCTTTCGGCAATCCCATGTAGCGCTCAGTGTAGATTGAGTCGTAGTTGCGCTGGCTGGTCACAGGAGCCACTGAAATTCCCGCTTTGAATCGGCTGGAGTGAGTGAGCGAATAGAGCGTCATCGAGCCCCCATTCGACCAGCCCCAGATCGCCACGCGCGCGGGATCCAGTTGCGGAACCTGCGCCTCGAGCTGATCAAGTCCCGTAAGCTGATCTTTCAACTCAATCCCGCCGAACTGTCCGCGCAGCGCCGCCGAAAATTTCTTCCCTCGATTCGGGCTGCCTCGATTGTCGAGCGTGAAAATCGCAAAGCCTTCTTTCACGAGCAACTGATGAAACAACTCCGTGGTGCCGCCCCAGGACTTCTTTACCGTTTGCCCCGCGGGGCCGCCATAGACGAAAACGATCAGCGGAAGCTTCTGGTTCGGACCCACATTCGGCGGTAGCAGCAAAGACCCATACAGTAACGTGCCATCGTCGGCCTTGAATTCCAGGTCCTTCGGCGCGATCAATCCGTAATCCGCTACGCTCCGCGATTCCCAGATTTTCTGGCACGTTCCACCCACCGTGCAAACGGAAAGGCTCGGTGGCTGCAGCAGGCCCGATCGGTGTTCGACAAAATGCTTCGCGTCGTCGGCAAAGTCGGCGGTGCTGCTGCCTTCTTCCGAAGACAGCGCCTGCATCCCCGAGCCATCGAGCTTTGCTGAGAACAGTTGCTCGCGCCGCGGATCGTCCTTGTTCGCCGCGAAGAAGACCGCGCCCGACTGCTCATCGACGCTGTTGACTTCCAGCACTTCGTAATCGCCGCTCTCGACCTGCCGTTCCAGCTTCGCATCTGCCGCCAGCGGATCCTGCCCGCTGAAGCTGTACAGATAGATGTGAGTATGTCCATCCCGCCAGCTGGTCCAGACAAAACGGTCGCCTTTCAAAATGCGGAAGTCGTCATTCACATTCACCCATGCGTCCGGAACCGACTCGCTCAAAACTTTGTGCGTGCGGCCAGACTTCGTATCGATGAAAAAAAGATCCATCGTGTCCTGCTTGCGATTCAGCAATTCCGCCCAGGCCCAGCCTTCGCGAATCCATCCAAAGCGCGGGACGTAGGTATCCTCGTCATCGGTCAGCTTGATCCAGCGCGGCTTGCCGCCGCCGCTCGCAACCACTCCCAGCCGCACCACCGGATTCGGATCGCCCGCCTTGGGATACCGTTCCGCATCGACCAGCGGATGCGTTGGTATCCAGTCCGTGATCGGATAGGTCGGCACCCGTGATTCGTTCATCTGGAGGAACAGAATGTCGTGCCCCTCGGGCGACCAGAAAAAATTACTGCGCACCCCCAGCTCTTCCGCGTACACCCAGTCCACTTCGCCGTTCAGAATGTTGTCGTCCTTGTCGCACCTGCACTTTTCTTTGTCCCTGGACTCGTCGCGTGTGAGCTGGTATTCCCCTGACTCTCCCGACACCGGATGCACATACAGGTTATGTTTTCGAACGTAGGCCAGCCGCTTGCCATCCGGCGAAAACTTCGGATCATCGCTCCCGTCAGCCGAAGACGTAAGTTGCACGCCCGTTCCCGTATCCAGACTGAAATACCAGAGTTGCCCCTGCGAATCGAACAGCAGATGCTTGGAGTCGGGCGACCACGAATAAGCCGCAACATGATAACGAGTGACCCGCTCCTTTTCTCGCTCGTCCTTGATCTTGCTGAGCGGCGGCGACAGCAGGGCCAGCTTGCTCTCGCTCACCAGAATTTTCTTCTCGCCCGTGGCCGTATCCAGATACCAGAGCTCGCCATGCTCGCCCGAATCGTCGCGCTGAACCCAGGAAACCTTTGCCCCGTCAGGGCTCCATTTGATCGTCTCAGGAGCGCGCCCGGTCAAACCGCCTTCCGCGAAGATGGCTTCGAGAGTCAGCGGCTTCGAAGGAGCGGGGGGCTGAGCGGAAAGAATACAGAGAGACACACACAGGGTGCAGCAGAGCAGCGGCAGTTTTTTCACGTACAACTCCGATCCATATTTCCCGGCTCAATGCGCCGGGTGGGACCCAAAAGTTTACAACCTGCGAGGGGTCTGCGGCGGACGGAACGTCGTCGCCGCTTTGTGGCTGGAGGTGAGGGCATTACAAACGGAAAATCTCGCGTCAATTAGCGAGTGGCGAGGCTCGCCATCTCTTCTCGGACGGGGTGCTTCGCTTCGTACGCCGCAATCTCCGCTGCATGCTGAAGAGTCAGGCCGATGTCATCCAGTCCATTGAGCAGGCAATGGCGTGAGAAGCTATCCATGGTGAACGGCGCGGAAAAGCCCTGTCCATCTCCGACCGTAAGATTTTCCAGATCGATCGACAACCGGTAGTTCTGGCTCTCTTTCGCCTTTCGCATGATCTCCGCGATCAGATTTTCCGGAAGCGCTACCGTTAGCAGTCCATTCTTCAAACTGTTGTTGGCGAAAATATCGGCAAACGACTCGGCAATCACGACGCGGAATCCGTAATCCGCCAATGCCCACACCGCATGCTCGCGAGACGACCCACAGCCGAAATTCTTCCCCACAACCAGGATCGTAGCCTCGGCATAGCGCGGATCGTGCAGGATGAAATCAGGCTTCCTGGCGCTATCGCCTGCAAATCGCCAGTCGTAAAAGAGGAATTCGCCGAACCCCGTCCGCTCGATGCGCTTGAGAAACTGCTTGGGGATAATCTGGTCAGTATCGACGTTCACTCGATCCAGGGGAACGACAAGGCCGCGATGATTGGTGAATGGCTGCATGTTTACACCCTAGCTGAACTCCCACTCCCGAATATCCGTAAAATGCCCGGCAATCGCCGCCGCCGCCGCCATCATCGGACTCACCAGGTGCGTCCTTCCGCCGCGCCCCTGTCGCCCTTCAAAATTGCGGTTGCTGGTCGAGGCACAACGCTCGCCCGGCTGCAAAATATCCGGATTCATCCCCAGACACATCGAACATCCCGATTCGCGCCACTCAAAACCGGCATCGCGGAAAATGCGGTCCAGACCCTCGTGCTCCGCCGCGTGCTTGATCGCCTGCGATCCCGGTACCACCATTGCGCGCACGCTGGGATTCACATGATGTCCCTTAGCCACGCGCGCGGCAGCGCGCAGGTCTTCAATCCGGGAATTCGTACACGACCCGATAAATACGCGATCAACCGCGATCTGCTCGATGGGCGTCCCCGGACGCAAGTCCATGTATGCCAGCGCCTGTTCGGCCGCGCGACGGTCACCGTTCTCGGTGAAGCTGTTTAAGTCGGGCACGCGCGCCGTCACCGGCACCACCATCCCCGGATTCGTTCCCCAGGTAACAAAGGGTGCGAGAGAATCCGCATCGATTTCAATCACGCGGTCGTAGCGCGCGCCGGCATCCGTCGCCAGAGATCGCCACGAGGCCACCGCACTTTCCCACCGCGCGTCCTTCGGAGCAAAGCGGCGCCCCTGAACATACGTGAAGGTAGTCTCGTCGGGCGCAATCATTCCCGCGCGCGCGCCCGCTTCAATACTCATGTTGCAAAGCGTCATGCGGCCCTCCATCGATAATCCGCGGACCGCTTCGCCAGTGTACTCAATCACGTGTCCAGTCGCGCCGTCCGTGCCGATCTGCCCGATGATGCCAAGCGCCAAATCTTTTGCGGTCACACCCTCCGGCAACTTGCCGCGCACGTCGATCTGCATCGTTTTCGGCTTTTTCTGCGGCAGACACTGTGTTGCCAGAACGTGCTCTACTTCCGACGTCCCGATGCCGAACGCCAGAGAACCAAAGGCGCCATGAGTCGAAGTGTGGCTGTCGCCGCAGACGATCGTCATGCCCGGCTGTGTGATGCCCAGCTCCGGGCCAATGACGTGCACGATCCCCTGGTCGGGTGAATCCATATCAAATAAAGGAACGCCAAAGTCACGGCAATTCTTCTGGAGGGTCTCGATCTGCTTGCCGGCAACAGGATCCAGAATCGGCAACCCGCGCGGTGTGGTGGGAATATTGTGGTCTACGGTAGCGACCGTGCGGAACGGCTGACGCACGCGGCGTCCGTTGGCCCGCAACCCATCAAACGCTTGCGGCGACGTCACCTCGTGCACCAGATGCAGGTCGATGTAGAGCAACGGCGACTGCTCCCCCGGCGAAGTAACCAGATGAGCGTCCCAGACTTTCTCAAATAAGGTGCGTGGCATCATGAATTCATCGGCAAAAGGGAGAGCGGCGTTCGCATCAACGGCTTTTGACGTTACCCCTGCAATCCGACCTCTAACCTCTGACCTAGTTTACCAAGCAGATCGCCCCTTGGAGACTTTCCCCGCTCCGGTTATGATCTAAACAACACACTAAGGACATCCTTCATGATCAACGGCAAGCGGATCGCCGTGGTATTTCCTGCCTATAACGCCGAGAAGACGCTCGAAACAACCGTGCGGGAACTACCCGACCTCGTGGATATCCGGATTCTGGTGGACGACCACAGCTCCGACCGCACGGTCGATATCGCCCACCGCCTCGGCCTGGAGTATTACGTCCACGACCGCAATTACGGATACGGGCGCAACCAGCAAACCTGCTATCGCGAGGCGCTGGCCGCCGGAGCCGACGTGGTGATCATGGTGCATCCCGATTATCAATACACGCCGCTGCTGGTGACGGCGCTCGCCAGCATGGTCGCCTATGGCGTGTATGACGTCGTACTCGGCTCGCGCATCATCGGCGGCACCGCCCTGCACGGAGGAATGCCGCGCTACAAGTACATCGCCAACCGCCTGCTCACGGCCTTTGAAAATATTTTTCTGGGGATCAAGCTCTCCGAATACCATACCGGCTATCGCGCCTTCAGCCGTGAGGTCCTGACCCGTCTGCCGCTGCGCGAAAACAGCGACGACTTCGTCTTCGACAACCAGATGCTGGCGCAATGCGTTCACTTCGGCTATCGCATCGGGGAAGTATCGTGTCCGACCAAGTATTTCGAGGACGCGTCGTCGATCAACTTCCGCCGCAGCGTGCAGTACGGGCTGGGCGTAGTTGAAACCACCCTGCGCTTTGCGTTGCAGCGCGCCGGGATCCACAAGAGCGCTATTTTCAGTCAGGAAGGCAAGACTCTCGAAACCAGCCCCGAAGCCTACTACGAGGGTGGGATCAAAGCAGCCTCGCAAGGAATGTAGTGTAGTGCGTAAACAGGACGTTATGATCCGATTTCCTCCGTGATCCTCTGTGTCCTCGGTGGTAAAGCCTTTGACCTCCAGTGAAATATCACACATCACGTGGATCGAGGCGCAATATCCAACGCTGACTATCTCTGCCGCACTACGCTAAGAGCTAAGAGCTAACGGCTGCCCTCCACTGCCTCACCCAAGTCGGCACACCCTCACTGCCGCATTCTCATAAGGACACTCCACCCCAGCCACCCCCGGCTGCTGTACGACGATCCAGCTCACTCCGTATTTCTTCCGCAGCCGTTCAAAGTCTTCTTTCTGGAATTGCTTCCAGTTTTTTTCGTCATTTACCTGCTCCAGCCATGCAACCGCCAGCGGCGGAAACATAGTGGTTGCGCCCTTATCCTTGACGGCGTCAGCAAGCATGCTGCGTTCCGTGCGCGCGCGGAATCCGATTTCATCTTCGCCCGGCAGATCCATGTGCTGCGGATCGAGCGCAAACAGTGCGTCCGGCGGCGTGTTGACGCGAATCCAGTCAAACGCCTGTGCCCACTGGTTCCGCGTTTGCGCCCACGGCCACTCGACCTGTGCACTCTCCGGAAATAACTGCCGCTGCGCCGCAAACATGCCCAGGCTCAGCGGCATAAACAACACCAGCCATCGCCACGCCCGATCTTTTAGGACGAACTGCCCCAGCAAGCCTCCGCCCGCGATCACCAGCAGCATGTAACCCAGGGCCAGACACCGCAATGGCTGAAGCCGGGCCAGAGCTTCAAAACGCTGCGGAACAGAAAGAACAAACGACGCCGCAAGCGCCACGAGGATGAACGGGACCATGGCCCGCGAAACCAGTTCGAGATTCGTCATCCCCCGGCGACGCGCCAGTCGCGCGATCCACCAGAACAACAGTACCGGTCCGATCACGCCCAGCCACTCATACCATTCCCATCGCAAGATGTAGTGCGACGGTTGCCGTAACGCAACTTCGTGATACGCCGCCGGCGGGGGATCGAGTGTGATTCCAAACGGAAGCAAGGCCCCGAACCCGAGCCAGCGCGGTTCGTAGTGTTCGAGCATCGCAAGCCACGCGCAAAACATGATGGCAAAGGCCGCCATCTGGGGATGGACCGCCGCGGCGAACACGAGCCAGAGGGCAGTCCTCAGGTACCGGCCGCGTAACTGGTCTGCGATCGCAAATAGACACGCAAACGCCGCCAGGTTCCGCGGGTTGAGATATTGGTCGAAGATGTACAGCGCGGTGCCCGCCACGGGCAAGGTGAGCAGGGAGGCCATCAACGCCACTGCCGCCCAGCGGGCGCGAGCGTCAGCGAAAAAGATCGATGCCAGGCAGAACGTCGATGTCAGGAACAGGAAAATTGCCAGCAGTTGCCAAACAAATAGTACCGACGGCAGCGAGAGGCGACTGACCCGCGCCGAGGCCGCAATCAGATTCGGATAGAGCGTGTGCGCGGCGTGCAACGAGAAGAACTGCGCATTCACAGGAAAGAGGCTGGGATTCTGAATCTTCTCAATGCCGGGAATGTAAATTTCGGCATCTTCGGCAAACGGATGATAGCCGTGAATCAGCAGCGCCAGCGCAGTCAACAACAGCAGTCCGGCAATTTCTTTCCACTTCAACGACGCGCCTCTTCCTGGGTGCAAGCGAAAATTGTCCGTGAACCCCGGAGCATACCTGCCCGCGAATCCCCGGTCAACGCGACCGCCGGCATCTCGCGCGGTCCTTGCAGCGTCCGCCAACTGTCCGTAGCATCTAAGCTGAGAGATGACCACCGCCCCCGCGAGCAACGGACGCAACCACCTAGCAGTCGGTGAGATCTTCAGCTTCGCTTATGAGACCTTCACCAGCAATAAGGTGCGCTTCGCTCTCACCGCGCTCGGCATGGTGATTGGAACGGCCTCCCTGATCCTGGTCACTACCATCGGCCTCACGGGGAAGCAGTACATTCTCAACCAGATTCAAGCCATCGGCGCCAACCTGATCTACGCCGAATATGAAAGCGGCGGACAGCGCATCACCAACACCGGAAACGACGCGCTCACCATCGACGATATGCTGGCGACCCAGCAACAGGTCTCCGGCATTTCCGCCGCTTCTCCGGTCGTTCCGCTGAGCGAACGCGTCCCCGTCGGCAACGGCAAGGAGCGCGACCTTCAGGTGCTTGGCGTCTATCCCGAGTATCTCCAGGTACGGAACCTGGTCGTGCTCTCCGGGCGATTCTTCGACAAGCAGGACTCGCAGGCGCACAACAAAGTCGGCATCGTCACGCAGAAGCTGGCCGAGCAGCTCTATGTCACGCAGGAAGCCGCGCTCGGCAAAACGATCAAGCTGAGCGGCCTGCCCTTTACTATCATCGGCATTTTCCGCGAGCGCGTGGACACTTTCGGACAATCCGAAGTGAGCGACAACACCATGCTCATTCCGTATTCCGTGATCCGCTATTTCCAGGACACGCCCACCGTGAAGCAGATCTATTTCTCCACCACCGATGCCTCGATGGTCGTGCCCGTAACCGCGCAGATTCAGCGCGTGATCCAGTCGCGTCATCGTCCCGAGTCGGTCTACAAAGTCGAGAACCTCACACAACTCGTCGCGGTTGCCGACAAGACTGCCAACGCGCTGACGATGGTTTTACTGGCGGTGGCGCTGGTCGTGTTGCTCGTCAGCGGCATCGGAATCATGAACATCATGCTCGCGACGGTGAGCCAGCGCATCCGCGAAATCGGGATCCGCAAGGCCATCGGCGCCACCAACCGCGAAATCCGTTTTCAATTTTTGTCGGAGGCCGTGCTGATCTCGCTCATCGGCGGCCTGATAGGAATCTTCATCGGACTCGCCATACCCTTCTCCGTCCGCTACTTTACCGAATACCGTATTCCCATTTCGGGCCTCTCGGCCATCATCGCGATCGTGGTGTCGTCGCTGGTAGGAATTATTTTCGGCACCCTCCCCGCCAGTCGAGCCGCCGAATTAGACCCCGTAGAGAGCCTGCGCTACGAGTAATCGTTACCGTAGGCTGGGCGTCACCCCGGCTTTTGTGGGACGAGCTTCTTGCCGTGTGACCGTACATTGTGCCGATTTCCGCGCGACTTTTCGCGCCGCTCGGGTTTATGGTCTAAGTCTTCTCATGACTCATTACAAAAAGAGGTGCTCCCCCATGTCCCGAAAAACATATCTGTTTCTAACTGTACTGCTGACCATCAGCCTTGCGGGCGCGGCATTCGCGCAGGTTTCCATTGGCGGCGTTCCCCACCATCAGCCTCGAAGGCAGCCCGGTCAGCATCCCGGCACAACGTCCGTAGACAAGAGCGCCTGCAAGAATCTCGAAGCCCAACAGAAACAATTGCAGTCGGAAGAGAAGCCCCTTCACCAGCAGGCCAAGCAGCTGGAGTCCCAGGAGGTATCGCTCCGCAGGCAAGCCAAGGCGATCGAAGCTCAGCGCGAATCTCTGGAACGCTCCCACCGCGGCGCGCTGAGAAATGCCGGCGAGGAACAGCAGGCACGATCCGAGGAGCAGCGCCGTGTAGCCCTCGAGCGCCAGGCCGACGAACTCAACAAGCAGCGCGATCAGATCGAGCAGCAGGCCAAACAGATCAACGAACAGCGCCGCGCCATCGAAGCCCAACACAAACAGGAATGTGGCGGGCACAAAAAAATTACGACCTAGCCATGATCCGTCGACAGGGATGCGGCTTACTGCGTCTCTGGTCCGGGTGCCAATCCCGACAGCTTCGCGAGCGTTACGTAGCCCGCGAAGCCTGAATTTTCTCTCCACGAACATTTCTTCGAGAAGGGAGCCTCACGATCTTCCTGCCGATCACCGATTCGGCCACTTGCCGCGCCCATGGCCGCTTTCGCGATGAACACTGACCTCCGGGTCAGTCCAGCAACCTTCTGCACTTCTCATTCCCCGTTGTACTCTTTCTTGCTTGCGTCCGTCCTCGACCTTGCATAAAGTGCCCGAAGCTTCAGTAGAACAAAAAAAGAAAAAACACTCGGACGGGCCCCCTCCAGGACATCAGTCTCCGACCCGCTGGGAATGGTTTGTCGTTTTGCTGGGCGCTGGCCAAATATCTTGAGTAAGGGGCGTTTCCCAGTCCTTACTCGTCCGTGCAACCGAACATCTTTCTGGGGGTCTGGCCGTCCCCTGCTTGGAGAGAAAATGAAAACCTGGAAACGTTTCACCGCCCCCCTGGTGGCGGCAACCGTAGTTGTGTCTCTTGCCGCCGTAACGCAACTTTTCTCCTCACCCGGAAACGAAGCTCCCTCCGGATTCGACACTCCAACCCTGAGCAACAATCCCGGCAGCCAGAGTCATGGCAACGGCATGGTAGACGATGCCACCTTCGGCGCCGCGCAAGCTGTGTTTGAAGATTCCGAGGGCGTCGACAAGGGGCTGGGCCCGCTCTACAACGCGCGCTCCTGCACCGACTGCCACCAGAACCCCGTCACCGGGGGAGTTAGCCAGGTCGCGGAGTTCCGCGTCGGCCACCTTGACGGCTCCGGAAACTTTGTCAGTCCAACGCTCCTGATCAACGATGGACAAGACTCCGTTCCCAACCGCTCCTTAGCAAACGATCGCGCCATATGCGCGGAAGCGCAGGAACGCGTTCCTGCGTCCGAGAATATCCGCACCTTCCGCATGTCGTTAAACGTTCTGGGAGACGGCTTCGTCGAAGCGATCGACGATTCCACCTTGCAGAACATCGCGTCACAGCAGTCGGCACTGAGCAAAGGAAGAATCCACGGCGAGTTTATTCAAGTACCGGTATTGGAAGGAGGCGTGATGCGTGGGGGACGCTTTGGCTGGAAGAATCAGCATGCCAGCCTGCTCTCCTTCGCCTCCGACGCCTATCTCAACGAACAAGGCATCACCAACCGCTTGAACCCGGTTGACACAACCCAGCTCTGTAAGACCACGACCGATCCCGAAGACGTGGACAACGACATCGACCAGTTCGCCACCTTCATCCGCACGACCAAGGTTCCTCCCGTCGATGCCAACCTGCTCGCCACCGCCGACGCGCAGGCTGGCCAACAGATCTTTAACCAGATCGGTTGCGCGACCTGCCACGTTCCTTCCATCACCACTGCGCCCACGGGCACCGTGATCAACGGCGGCACATTTACGATTCCCGATTCGTTGGGAGGGAAGGTCATTCACCCGTACGGAGATTTCCTTCTGCATGACATCGGCACCGGAGATGGCATCGTGCAGAACGGACCTCCTGACACGATGAACAAAGTCCGCACCACTCCTCTGTGGGGCCTGCGGACCCGCAATCGCCTGATGCACGATGGCCAATCCCCTACCCGCGAACAGGCCATCCTCCGCCACAAAGGAGAAGCCTCCGCCGCGAAAAACAGTTTCGCAGCGCTCAACGCGCAGCAGAAAGCGCAGTTGGTCACGTTCCTGAACTCGCTGTAGTCGAAAACGGTAGTATCGCTGGAGGTAGCAAGGGCCTCGTCCTGATTACAAGACGGGGCCCTCTTTACAGTTGCTGCCGTTGCAACACCTGTCTCAATCTGACGACGTCTGAATTGATCTGAAGAATTCGCTTCAAATGAAAGTTTTCGCGCCTCATCTTCACCATTGGAAGTGAGGTGCTTTGTGGCGAAAATCATTGAGTTCTATGTGCCGGTCAACTTCAGAAGAAAACCAACCAAGTGGATCCCGCCGGAGCAACAGGGGAAGGTCATCCCATTCGTCTTGCCGCAAGCCAAGTCAGCTTGAAAAAAGTTGGCGGGAATTTGCGTCCGGGATTGCGATGAGGCTTGGATAACCCCTAGGGATCCTCTGGCCGAGCTGTTACTAGAACCGGAACGGCCCGCCACCGGCCGTCATTCCCGAATGTATCTTCTTTGGAGCAATCAACCGCCAGGCCTCGCAGAGATGAAATCCTAACTCGTCGTCGCTGACCCGCTCCAGTTCAACGCCCACCCACCCGCGAACTCCGACGTAAGGCGGCTTGAAAAATTTGTCCGGTTCCGGCTTGA
>DATMNN010000118.1:0-7283 GCA_035569025.1 Terriglobales bacterium | reverse complement strand
CCGCCGGCGATGGCCTCTTCGTCAACTACCAACAAAAAGGTCCCAATTTCAACCGCCGGCAGATTGGCTTCGTCGGCCTGGCTGACGGCCAGCTGCGTCCAATTTCGCGCGACACCAATAGCTATGCGACGTTGAGTCTCTCAGCCGATGGCAAATCTTTGGCCACGGTTCAACGAAAAGTGGTAAGCAACTTTTATGTCTTGCCCGGCGAAGGCAGCGCATCTGCCGACATCAGCCCTGTAACTTCCGGTGGGGAACACATCCAGTTTTTCACTTGGGCGGCGGATGGTAGCTTGCTCACATCCGACCCATCGCAACTTGTGCGGACGGACGCCAATGGAAGCAATCCCACCCAACTGCTGAGCGACCCGGCGGCAAACATTCTCAGTTTGTGGCAGTGCGGTGACTACATAGTTTTTCCATGGGCATTTCACGACAACAATACGTTCAGCATCTGGCGTGTCAATGCGGACGGTTCCCATCCTGCGAAGCTGGCGGACATCAAGTTTGACGGGTTTCCAGTGTGCGCGACCAATCACAACTGGGTTTACTACTTCAACGACCCCAAACAGCTTTGGCGAGTTTCCCTGGATGGCTCTGGTAAAGTGGAGCCGGTTCCAGGAAGCAGTGTTGCCGGTGGATTTCTGACGGGGCGGGGAATGGGTATTTCGCCCGATGGAAAAACTCTGGTGTACGGGATCGAAATCGTAAATCCTGACGCCGCGACGGGTATTCACAAAATTGCCCTGTTGGATGTCGCAACTCTCAGTTCTCCGCGCTTCCTGGACGCCAATCCGCGGATTTCCAGGGGCGTGCAATTCACCCCGGATGGAAAGGCCGTCGCTTACCCCGTCGCCGACAACGGTGTAGACAACGTCTGGATTCAGCCCATCGACGGTGGTCCTGGCCACCAGATTACACACTTCAACTCCGAGCAGATATTTTCGTTTCACTGGTCGCCGGATGGGAAGAATCTCGGCATCCTGCGCGGCCACACCGATTCCGACGTCGTCCTTCTACAAGAATCCCATCCGTAGATTGTTCCTTCGCGCGGTGTTATCGGAAAGAAAGCCAAAGCCGAGTAAGTAAAGCTGCAGTCGCTGCAAGAAGCCTACCTCGGCGCTTAGTGTTTACCAATAGTTGACGAAACCAGGCCGACATTGTCATGGAATCAATAGCGCAAGCTTGCGCCGTCCGTTCGCCCGTCAGACTAGGGTTTTGAGAGTTATCGAGATTTATCGCCAGTTGAGATGATTGCTGGCGGCCTGGATTACTTCCGGTGGCCGACAACCCGCGAAATTAAATGAGAACAATCCTGTCGGAGTGCCGAGGCTGCGTTTTAGTGTCCGAACTTGCGATAGCGGTGTCCTGAAACGGACAGCGCGGACTAACTTATCGCATATTAAGTCGTGTAGAATGTGAAGCTTAGTATTTGGCAAGCGTGATGCTGATAGCCCCGTCAGGGAGGAGCAAGAACATGTCCTTCGTTCGCGATCTGAGAGTTGCAGCTCACTCGCTAGTCCGGACTCCGGGGCTGGCGATCGCAGTGATTCTCACACTGTCGCTCGGCATCGGCGCGAACTCTGCCATTTTCACGCTGGTGCGCGGAGTACTGCTCAAGCCTCTGGTCAACCGCGACGAGGACCGGCTGATCTATATCCGACAGAGCGCCCTCGGCCTCGGCGAGGAAAACAGCGCGTTTTCGGTGCCCGAAATACAGGACTTGAGCGCCAGCGTGAAAACCCTGAGCGCGATTGGCGACTTCTCCGCCATGGACTTCACCATGATCGGCCTGGGTGAGCCTCGTTCCATTCGGGGTGGCGTTGTCAGCGGCACGTATTTCGACGTGATGGGCCTTCGGCCCGTGCTCGGTCGCCTCATCGGACCTCAAGACGACGGTCCTAAAGCTGACGGCGTCGTGGTTCTCACCTACCGTTTCTGGACGACCACGCTCAAGAAAGATCCTTCAGTTATTGGCAAGACGGTTCGCCTCGGGAGCATCGGTGATCGCTCTGCGACCGTCATTGGCGTTCTCGAGCCTTGCGTCCCCTATCCCCAGGATACGGAAATCATCGCCAACATCGTTACCAGCCCGCATCATCTTTCCGCAACCATGGTCACTGGCCGCATCCATCGCATGACTGAGCTTTTCGGCCGTCTGGCTCCGGGAGCCACCCTCGATCAGGCTCGTGCTGAGTTGCGCTCCGCCTACTCCGCGATGAAGAAGGACCACCCCGAAGCGTATGCGCAGGAAGGGGACTTCCAGATTGGGGCCAAGATGCTTCGTGACGAGATCACGTCGGGCGCCCGGACGGTGCTGCTGGTGCTGCTCGCAGCCTCAGGGCTGATCTTCATCATCGCGTGTTCCAATGTCGCCAACCTGATTCTGGCAAGGACGGTCCGCCGCGAAGGCGAGCTGGCGGTCCGCGTGGCGCTGGGTGCAAGCACCGGCGCGTTGCGCCGCATGCTGTTGGCCGAAAGCCTTCTGCTCTGCGGCGCCGGCGCCGCGCTCGGTGTCCTGAGCGCGCAGCCGATGGTGGCCATCCTGGCGCGCTACGCCTCGCGCTTCTCCGTCCGCGCGCTCGATTTGACAGTCGATTCCAGCCTGCTTTGGATGGGAGCGGCGCTGGCCGTCGTCGCTGCGGTGATTTTGGCGTTCGTCCCGCGCCTGCCCTCTTCCGGCACGCCGAGTGGACTGAGCCTGGCAAGCGGAAGTGTACGGATCACGGGCAGCACGAGCCGCCGCCAGCGGGTCTTTGCCATAACACAAATCGCGGCGTCCTTCGTGCTGCTGGCCGGCGCAAGTGCGTTGATCGCTACCCTGATCGCACTGCAAAGGACGCAGACCGGTCTGGACACCCAGCACGTCCTCGCGATCGATGTTCCCGCTATGTCCTACGGGAAGACACCTCAGCAGGTCGTCGATTTCTACAAGGAAGCGATCCGTCGCATTGATGCCCTGCCGGGCGTGAGTGGGACCGCGTTCGGCGACGTCGTCCCGTGGCGCGACGGTAATCCTGTGCCTTCTGGTTTCCAATTCTCCGCCGACGGACACGTCCATGCCGTCGGTGTAGAGGATCCCCGGGCGCAGTCGCGATCCATCTCTTCCGGATATTTTGCGGCGCTGGGTGTTCCCATCATGGCCGGCCGCGATTTCGACGCGCGCGATAGCCAAACCAATGCGGAGCCGGTCGTGATCGTCAGCCAGACCCTCGCGCAGCGCATCTTCCCCAACCAGGATGCGATCAATCGGCATGTCTACTGGACCGATCCCGTGCTGCAATTCGCGTCTGGCACCGACGCCGAAAAGGCGCGTCTTGTCGCGCCGCACCGCATCATCGGCGTCACCGCCGATATTGACGACGGACACGTCGTGCCTGGGCCCACACTCACCGTTTACAGTCCCTTTGGAGAGGGCATACTTTTTGGCGGCCGCCTTTTCATCCACACCGGTGCAAATCCTTATGCGCTGGTCACGCCGGTCACGCGGATTATTCGCGACATGTCCGCCGATCAGCCGGTTGAGCACGCCGCCACTCTCGAAGACATTCGCGCAGAGGTGCTTACGCCCGACCGTTTAAATTCGCTGGTGTTTGGCGTATTCGCGGCTGTCGCGTTGGCGATCGCAGTGGTGGGTGTCGCGGGCGTGCTGGCGTTTTCGGTGAGCGCGCGGACGCGGGAATTCGGCATCCGGCTGGCCCTCGGATCGGAGCCGCAACAACTTCTCAAGGGCGTGATCGCAGAGGGCACCGTGATGGCTGCGGCGGGCGTCCTTGCAGGCGCGGCATTCGGATTGGTGCTGGCGCGTTTGGCGGGAAAATATTTTGTGGACATGAAGATGCCGGGCGCATTGCCTGTGGCCGTCTCTGCATTCGTGCTGATGACGGTCGCGGTTATCGCGTCAGTGCTGCCCGCGGCACGCGCTGCGCGCGTTGATGTAATGCAAGCGCTGCGCTCCGAGTAACCGTCGGACGCGTGGGGTCAGGGTTGCCGGCAACTCCAAACGTCGGATGAATCTCCGAACAACGGCGCTCTATGCCTCGGTGCAATCTTCGTGTTTGGCCTGTAGCTGAGCTTCTTCCCACTTAGCAGCCTCGCCATCAGGTAGAACGCGGAAGGCGTTCGCGCGGCGGGAGGGCCGGATTAGCTTTTGGATCGTGGGCGGATGACGAGCAAACCGGAAGTAGCCAGTGTCAACTGACACTCTCAGGCCATAGAGCAAGTTCGCGCCGTCTCTTCGCCCTTACAAGGTGATTTTGAGTGTTACAGCGATGTTTCAACAATACCACGACAGAAACACTCGAGCTGGTCAAATTACATTGACGCGCGGCAGTAACTGGAGGAGAATAGCGCCGATTTGTTGGCTCAAGAAACATTTTGGTTAAAACGCACAGAGGAGATACATATGAAAACTGGACTTAGATTTGCGCTGCCCGCATTGTTGATTTTTTCGCTTGCAGCCGCGATCGGTGTCTCGCCTCTTGGCCATCGGGCGGTCATCGGAACTGCACATGCGGACGGCCGCGGGTGCAGCCTGCGCAGCGTAGTTGGAACGTATGGTGTCTCAGGAGGAGGGACGGTTGGCGTGGGCACTGCCAACCCCGTGCAAGACACCGAAGTTGGATTGCTGACAGCCGATGGCAACGGTAATGTCTCTGGTTCTGTCACCTTCAGCGCAAACGGAACCCTGCTGGCAGCAACCTACACCGGCACATACACAGTGAACTCCGACTGCACCGCCACCGCATCTATCAACGACAGTTTGGGCGAGCACCTACATGAGACTGGGGTCCTGCTGAAAGGTGGGGACGAAATTCGCTTTATCGGTACCGATCCCGGCGCTGAGGTTTCCCGTGACGCCATCAGGTTGGACGACTAGCAGTTGGTCGCAGTTTGATTCTGAACGTAACATGCCAGGCAGGGGGGAGGAAAAAATCTTCCTCTCCGCTACTGTTCAGCAATAGGTGTCGATAACGGGCCATACCACGTTGTGAGAATTGGGTAGGCAGGTCAATGAGGTCTATGTCGGTATCACGACAGAAAGGGCGAATTAAGTGGTAAGTTGGGCTTCTCAGGGTTTGCTAGACTGGGTTGGCCATGGGCGTCATCGACGAAGTTCTGGAAGCCAATGAAATTTACTCGCGTACCCACGAGTTGCGCCGCCTTACTCCGCGCCCGGCGCGCCAGCTTGCCATCCTCACTTGTATGGATACCCGGCTTTCCATTCGCACCTTGGGGCTGACCACGGGGGACGCGCACATCATCCGCAACGCGGGCGGCATTGTGACCGACGATAGCCTGCGCTCGCTGCTAATATCGCACTACCTCCTCGATACCCAGGAAATCATGGTCATCAACCACACCGATTGCGGCCTGATGCACACCAGCGAGCAGGACTTGCGCACGCGCATCCAGAACCGTACCGGGACCGCAGCCATCTCTCCTGCATTCTTCTTTGCCTTTCAGAATATCGAGGAGAACGTGCGTCACCAGCTACAGAAACTACATACTCATCCCTGGATTCCGAAAGAGGTCTCGGTGCGGGGATTTATCTACGACGTGAGCAACGGCCGCTTGCGTGAAATCAAGTAGGCTTGAGCGGCCTGCTTTGACAGGTGGGAATGCGGAGGCTTCCACAGTTAGCCCAAGTGTGACCGCCCGTTCCGCAGGCCAGCGAAGCTTACAGACCAGCCAGCCTATAAAAAAAAGCTATGGTCAAGATCGTAATGGCGATGGTCGCGGCCCCGGCAAGGGTTTCGCCGATAATTGTGCTTCTGGCTTTTTCCATATGTGCTCTCCTTCGGTGTCGTTGGGAGAACAGTTAAGGCTAATCTCAATGAAGAATTGCGGCGGTGACGAAGCTCACTCAAGGGTGTGACGGAGTCATGGCAATCCGTCTGGGCCAACGCTAGTGACGATTCTTGGGGTTCTTGAGTTTCAGGCTGACCGCGACTTTTATTACCGCGCCATCTACGGGATCAATCTCAAAGACTGCCTTGCTGGTGTAATGTGGGCTATCCAGGCGGTAGGTGAAAACGCTGTACCACTGAGAAATGCTGGTGTCATAGGGAACACCATCTCTTCCCTGTATAGTATGTTCTTTACACTCTAGGCCTAATATGTAAATATAGTCATATGAGCGGTAAGGGCGCCAAACAAACTAGCGCGTTGGCCGACACTCGCCGCCGCGCCCTGCTCGACGCAGCCTTGACGGTCTTCAGCCGCTACGGTTACAAGAAAACTTCCATGGACGAGGTCGCTCGCTCGGCTCAGCTTTCACGCCAGGGACTCTACCTGCACTTTGCCACCAAGGAGGAACTCTTTCAGGCCGCCGTCCGGAACGCGCTCGAAAACTCTTCCGGCGCCGCAGTGGCTGCATTGACGAGCGCTTCTCTTCCGCTGGACCAACGCCTGGTCCGGGCGTTCGATGAATGGCTCGGCCGATACATTGGAATTATGGGTGGTGACGCCTCCGACTTGATCGAAGCAACCAGCCGCTTGTCGGGCACCATGCTCACCCAGTACGAAGAGATGTTTTCCGACGCCGTCACCAAAGCCATTCGCTCCTCCCGATTCCTGGCTGCGTCCAAATCCTCCGGCATTACAGCTCGGCAAATCACCAATACTCTACTGGCGACAGCGCGCGGCCTGAAGCACAGCAGCAAGTCCCGCGAGCAGTTCGTGCGGGGCTTCGCTGTCGCAGTGAAATTGCTGTGTAATCCCATTCGGGAGCATTCGTGAGCTACTCCGCTGCGAATTGCTCGCTGCCTGAGAGGCATGCCTGACATGAACGTTATTCTCTTTGGCGCTACAGGAATGGTCGGTCAGGGTGTTCTGCGGGAATGCCTGCTTGATTCCGAAGTCGAGAGTGTCCTGTCTATTGGGCGCAGCGCGATCGAGCAGCAGCATGAGAAGTTGCACCAGATCGTCCTTAAGATCCTCACTGATCTCTCTTCTGTCGAGAACAGACTCTCCGGCTACGACGCGTGCTTTTTCTGTCTTGGCGTCTCGTCCGCCGGTATGAGCGAGGACGACTACCGGCACGTGACCTACGATCTAACCTTGTCGGTCGCGGCAACTCTGGTCAGGCTCAATTCTGTCATGACGTTCGTCTATGTTTCGGGCGCGGGTACCGATAGCAGTGAGCACGGTCGCATGATGTGGGCACGAATCAAAGGCAAAACCGAAAACGCGCTCCTGGCGATGCCGTTCAAGGCTGCGTACATGTTCCGCCCGGGATACATCCAGCCGATGCACGGCGTCCGAACAAAAACACAGTGGTA
>DATMNN010000117.1:0-80752 GCA_035569025.1 Terriglobales bacterium | reverse complement strand
TATCGGCGACATCAAGGACGGCCTCTACGTCACCGAGTTTCTCGGCATGGGCGTGAACCTGGTCACCGGCGACTACTCCCGCGGCGCGTCAGGACAGTGGATCGTGAACGGCGAGCTGGCGTATCCCGTCGAGGAAATTACGGTCGCGGGAAACCTGCAAGACATCTTCAAGAACATCTCCGAGATCGGCAGCGATCTCGAATTCCGCGGCAGCGTGGCCTCGCCCACGATCCGAATCGACGGCCTCACGGTCGGGGGAGAGTAGGTCCAGCAGCCTGACTGGCACATGCCCTTGGTAATTTGTTATTTCAAGGTCGCGTCCCTAATCTTAATCTTGTCTTGAAGCAATCCTTAAGAGGTGAGATCTCGTGCGCTTGAAATTTTCCCTTTGTTTTATCGCTGCGGTTTCGCTGCTCCTGTCTTCCGTGGCTCTCGCCGATGATGATGACGATCATGGCCATCACCGCGGCCACGAAAAACATCACAAGCATGACAGGGATGATCGCGACGGTTACCGCTATAGCGATCACGACCGCGACGAAATACGCGGCTGGTATCACGACCAACGAGACCTTCCGCCCGGACTTGCCAAGAAGGATCGCTTGCCACCTGGGCTGGAGCGGCAGCTGCGTGTCCGCGGTACGCTTCCTCCCGGATTACAGGACAGGATGAGGCCGTGTCCGCCTGAATTGGAGCGGCGACTACCTCCGCCTCCGGTCGGTTACGCCAACGTCGTGATTGGCGGCCACATCGTGCTGGTAAATCGCAACACCCACATTGTGCTCGACATCTTCCACCTGGAATAGTCGAGCCTGGCCCTTAGTCCCTCTCCCACCGGTTGTTGGCCTCGGCTCGCATACCTGCGCCACCTCCCGATCCTCCGTCAGCCTCTCGCTTCTTCTGCCACTCGGATTCGGTAAGCACTGTGATCGCTTCCAGCTTGTTTTTCTTCAAAGCAGGATTGATTGTGGCCAGATTTTTTTCTGCCGTCTTCTGGAACTCGGTCACGATGTCTTCCAGTTCGTGCGCGAGTGAGGCGGCGCGCGCAGTCTGGTATTCCGTGGGACGGCCTTCGTAGTTGTTGACGTTGCCGTAGAGCTGTCCGAGAAGTTCGCGGATGCGTTCTTCTCCGGTGATGGCGCCGCCTTCTTTCGTGGCGACGATCTTCGACCGCAGCTCTTCGCACTTGGCCGCCAGTTGCTGGAGCTGTGCCCGCAGCGGACTTTTCTCCGGCAATTTAGCGGCAAGTTCGATCGCGTTGCGATGAACGCCTTCGATTGCGTCGACGGTGTACGTCATGTGTTCGATCGATTTGTAGACCTTCATGGTCAGATCGAACTGCGCCTTGCGGTCGTCGACGGAGTACTTTGCGCGCGGGTCGAGGACAACGTTGAGCTTCTCCGTATAGACGTTGTCCCCCTTCGTCATCTTCACGGTATACGTTCCGGGAAGCATGCGTGGGCCGATCGCAGCTTCGAACAGTGCGTTGGCAGCCGGAGGAACAGCCGGCGGTTTCACTCGCATCGACCAGCTGGCGCGGTTCAGGCCGCGGTGTTTGCTGCCGGTGATGTTGTCGACCACTCTACCGTTCTCGTCGAGAATTTCGATCTTCAGGTCGCCAAAAATGTGGCGGCCGCGCTGGTAGTAGGTGATCTGCGCCTCGTTCGGACGGCTGCGCCCGGTGAAACTCTCGTCGCCCTCTGCCCATCCGCCATTCGCCTGGAAGTATTGGATTCCGGGCTTGCCGGGAATGAGCGCCGCTTCCTTCGACATCAGGTCCGGAGTGAGAGCGCGCCAGGGACTGATGTCGTCGATGATCCAGATACCGCGTCCATGGGTTGCGAGAACCAGATCGTTCTCGCGAGCCTGTACTACGATGTCGCGCACTGGCACGGACGGGAAGTCAGTGCCTTTGTACTGGGCCCACTTCTGGCCGCCGTCGACGGAAATCCAGAGGCCGAATTCCGTACCCAGAAAAAGTAGATTGGGATTGACGGTGTCTTCCGTAATGACGTGCGCGAAGCCGCGGACACCGCTTCCTTGCACGCCCAGCGCGCTCCAGGTCTTGCCATAGTCGGTGGTTTTGTACGCGTACGGTTTCAAGTCGCCGAAAGTGTGCCGATCGAAGGTGGCGTAGGCGGTACCTTCGTCGAAGTGGCTGGCGGCGACTGTGGAGACCCAGGAATTTTTCGGCAAGTCGGGGTTGCCGACGACGTTCGTCCAGTTCTTCGCGCCGTCACGGGTGATCTGCACATTGCCGTCATCGGTGCCGACCCAGATGATCTGTCCGTTCTTCGGCGACTCGGAAATGGAGTAGATGGTGGTGTGCATTTCCGCCGCCGAGTTGTCGATCGTGATGCCGCCCGATTCTTCCTGTTTCTGTTTCTCCGGATCGTTGGTTGTAAGGTCGGGAGAAATGCGGTCCCACGATTGGCCGTGGTCGCGCGACCGGAACAGGTATTCCGCTCCGATGTAGATGGTCCCTTTTTCGTTGGGGCTCATGTGGATAGGCGTGTTCCAGTTGAAGCGCAGTTTCTTTTCGCCGTAGTTCGGCAAAGGTTTGATGGAACGGCCATCGAGCGAGTGGCGGTTGACGCGGCCAATCTCGCCCCCTTGCGCTTCGGCGTAAATGTAGTCGGGATCGCCGGTGTCTTCGAAGATCCAGAAACCATCGCCGCCAAAAACGTTCTCCCACCGCGAATACGAAATGCCGCCCGGATAAGACGAGTCACCTACCCATGCGCTGTTGTCCTGCAATCCGCCGTACACGTGGTACGGATCGGAATTGTCGGTGCTCACGTGGTAGAACTGCGAGACAGGCAGGTTCAACTGGTGTTTCCACAAGTTGCCGCCGTCTTCGCTGCGCCAGAGTCCGCCGTCGTCGCCCGCGATGACCACGCTGGGATTGTTGGGATTGATCCACACATCGTGGAAGTCTCCGTGCGCGCCGCCGGAAACGCGGCTGAAACTCTTTCCGCCATCGCTGCTCAGGAGAAGAATGAGATCCGGTTTGAAGATGCGATTTTCATCCTTCGGATCGACGATCAGGTTGCCGAAGTAAAACGGCCGCCAGATCATGTAGTTGCTGGCGTCGAGTTTGGTCCAGCTTGCGCCACCGTCGTCGGAACGGTAGAGCGCGCTCCTCTTGGCTTCGATGTTCGCATAAACAACCTGCGGCTTCGAGGGTGCGACAGCCACGGCGATGCGTCCCCAGGGCTTGGCGGGCAGGCCCTTGGCGTTGCTGTCGGTGATTTCCGTCCAGTGATCGCCGCCATCGGTGGATTTGAACAATCCACTGCCGACGCCCCCGGAGCGGAAGGTCCATCCCTGCCGTCGGAAGTCCCAGGTGGATGCGTAAATCGTTTTCGGTTCCTTCACGCTGCGGCTCATGAGTCCGCAACCGGTGGAGGCGTTCGCACCAGCCAATACTTTCTTCCAGGTCTTGCCGCCATCGGTGGTCTTGAACACGCCGCGCTCATCGTTATCGTTCCAAAGATGACCCGTCGCGCAGACCAGCACGGTGTTGCCGTCGGTGGGATCGACAAGAATTTTCGCAATGTGCTCAGTGTCCTTCAGACCGACGTTGCTCCAGTTCTCGCCGCCGTCGGTGGACTTGTAAACGCCGTCGCCCACCGAGACACTGTTCCGTGTCCAGGCCTCGCCCGTGCCGACCCAAACGGTCTTGGAATTTGAGGGGTCGATGGCGATCGCGCCGATCGACTGCAGGCTCTCGCGGTCGAACACGGGCTTGTATGTGGTGCCGCCATTGACCGACTTCCACACGCCTCCGCTGGCCGCTCCCACAAATACCGTCAGCCGGCCCTTTTCTTCCACCGCGTCGATGGCGGCGATACGGCCGCTCATCACAGCCGACCCGATGTTGCGGGCCGGCAGGCCGGAGACAGTGGCGGAATCGTACTTATAAGCAGCCTGGGCAACGGCCAGGGACGCCATACTCAGCGCGGCACAGGCTACGGACAACATCAGGTTGATCAAGGATTGCGATCGGCAAACGCGAGCATTCATGTTCAGAAGTCCTCTTCGATGTGAGGGTCGAGACAGCGAGATTTCATTTCCAGCGATTCGCGGCACGGCTATTTCTTGTCCGCGGCGGCTTTGGGTGCCTGCTTGAGGGACGCGGGCACGGCAAAATGGGCGGGGTCGATCGCTATGTTGACTTCGATCTTCTCCACTGTGAGAGTCTGCGCTCCGGGATTATTCTTCGTCCCGATGGCCGACGAAAACGGAAACATGACGCCGTTGACCGGCTTGTACGAACCGTAATCAACGATGCGCTCGCGAACCGAGCCGCGAATAAACTGCTGCACTTCTTTTCGGATTTCAAGGAAGGTATCGGGATCAAGGTAGTAGTAAACGATGTCGCCGTTCTTCAGCGTTACCTTCAGCCGCAAGGCGTCGTCCCCATCGACGATATCGTGTCCAAGATATTCGACGGTGTTGCCCTTTTCCTTGTAGTCGATCATCGGGTTGTCGAAGTCGGCGTCGAGCTGCATGTCGCGCAGGTCGTCTTCTCCCAGAAGTTCAGGATCCTTGTGGCCCTGGAAGGGCTGAATCTGCCAGCCGGCGGTGCCGTCATAGGCCTGCACGGCGGTCATGCCCTGAATGGAGAAAGTCTCCCGCACCATGTTAGGACGCTGGTTTTCCTGCATCCCCTGCGCCCGGAATCCTCCGCCGAGGTCTAACTTGCCGGTCTGGCGTACGGACTTAATCGCCTTAATCTTGTCCATCCCACCTTTGGCCTGGATGTTCTTTGCGATGAGTTCGTCGGCGGTTTGCGTGTGGGCGGCGATACTGAGACATGTGACAGCGAGCAGCACAATCACTGCGTGACGCATCAAGCAGACTCCTGAGTTTAGGGACTTGGAAGGCCCGGGAACAATGGACAGACTACTGTACTTGGTAGTAGACGCATCTGCCAAGCAGAGGTGAGCACAATTTGTTGTCAGGCTCTGTCTGGAGGCGTGTCGTAGCGGATCGCGTAGCCGACGCGCGTCCTCCGCGGGTCTTCTTTGACGACGGTTAAGTACAAAGGTCGCGGAAATCCCTCGAGCCTACTCCGCCACTCTCTTATGGCGCATGACCTCGCCCCGAGCCGCGTCCGGAGCGTGCGCAGTCATCTCCTTCGGAGCGCTCTCGATGAAGGCGTTGCCGCCGCGCAAGAAACCCCTGACTTCGCCGGTCTGCGCGTCGCGCAGCATCAGCACAGGATAGCGGTCAGCGTCCCAGACCATCTGCGCCGCGCCGTTAGGAGCGTCTTGGATGTGAACTCCGCTTTGGAAGTCAGCTGCCTCGTTCACCGTGCGCCGCGCCAGTTCCTGGTTGCCGGATTTCACGTGCATCGACTGCATCGACGCCAGAATTTCCGGCTTCAGAGGCACGACGAACGAGAACATCTGCACTGTGCTGTCGTCGGGTCCGTCGGCGACTTCAGGGGCACTGAAGGGCACGCGGGCGAGAACATGCCCCATTGCATCGCGGGCTTCCCACGTGTAGGGGCCGGGCGCGGCAATGTTGCGATTCGCGGGAATGCGGAATGCTGGTTCAAGAGTGATCTGACCGTTGACAATCCGGCCCCAGACCAGGAGGCCGTCGCCAATGACTACGTCTCCTTGTGTGTCTGGCGAGATGTCGCCAATCGAGCTTCCCAGGCGGTAGTTGTACTCGGAGACGTACACGTAGTCGCTGATCCACTGCGGTGAGCAGTAAGCCATCACATCCGTGTAGGCCGCCGAAGCCTTCAGATTATTGCTGGAGGCAAAAACATCTCAGCCCGGAACACCAATGATCGCTCCGGGATATGGATAGTTAGGATCGGGGCTACTGGCACCACCGCAGGGACTGTGTGGCCGGTTGAAGTTGTGCCCTTCTTCGTGAGCAAACACGCTTGCGAAGCTGCCGTTCGCATCCCAGCCGATAGCTGCCGGAAATCCGATCCAGCCCAGGCCGGCAATGCCGCTGCTATAGCCCGCATGAAGGGCGCCGAAGTAGTAGCGATCAGTGACGTTGTCTGCGGACCGCTTCGCGGTCACTTCGTTCAGAATGGTGCTCCATACGTTGATGTCATTTGTGACGCTGCTGACGCTCGAAACCATTGGGCTCCCCACGATCACATCGATCGCATCCGGGACCGGATGAATGCGCTTGGCAAAGTCGACCCAGTCCATCTTGGTGCGCGGCGAAGTCTGGACGTTTCCGGTACTGGAGCCGGTCTGCACCGGAACCAGTGTCACTTTCCAGGGCTTGACGTTCTGAACATTGAGGTTCTGCGTGAACGTGTTGTTCGTTTCGTCGGTTTCCGGGATCACATTCGCCGGATCGACGGTCGCGGTCACCTGCGTGGAAGGCAAAATCCAGGACTGGTCCACGGCCGCATTCCACGATGCCGCCGCGTTCTCCGGATCGATGCTGAGCGGCACTGAACTCCCGCCCGCGTTGATCGTGAGCGTATGCGTGGTCGCGCCTGTCTTGAAGTCTACTTTCACCTGCGGAGTTACAGTGTTGGCCTGGTTCGCCTTGACGAATACGCGGACCCACGCGCTGCGGCCTTGCACCAGCGGCACGACGGGGTTCGGATACTCCTGCGTCGCCTGCGTGATGTAGAGCCCTTCGATACTGAGATCGAGCGCAGTACCGGCGGTCACCGTGAAATCAGCAGCCGACGTTGCGGTTCCGCTGGCGGTTGTGACCGTGACCTTGCCGGTGGTCGATCCGTTGGCAACAGTTGCAGTGATTTGCGTCGCGCTGTTGACCGTGAAGCTGGCGGCCGAAGTCCCGTTAAATTTGACCGAGGACACACTGCCGAAATTGGTGCCGGTGATCGCGACCGCTGTTCCCACCGCACCCGTGCCGGGACTTAACGAGGAGATCGTGGGCGGAGGAAGTGGCACGGCATAGAGGCCGCTGGAAAAGCCGATTCCATTCGGCGTTGTCACGCTGATCTTGCCGGTGGTGGTGCCGCTGGCGACCGTCGCGGTGATCTGCGTGTCACTGTTTACCGTGAAGCTGGCCGCCGCCGTCGCGGTGAATTTCACTGAAGTCGCGCGGGTGAAGTTCGTCCCGGCAATCGTGACCGACGTTCCAGCGGCACCGCTGGTAGGCGTAAAGCTCACAACGGTGGGCAGGCCAAGAACTGTAAAGACGGTGGACGAGGGCGCCGTGCCGGCTAGCGTCGTGACCATGATCTGGCCGGTGGTCGATCCACTGGCGACAGTGGCAGTGATCTGGGTTGGGCTATCGACCGAGAAGCCAGCGGCTGCTTTCCCGTTGAATGTGACGGCGGTTGCGCCGGTGAAATTTGCACCCGTTACAACCACGGCCGTGCCCGCCGCGCCGGAGGTGGGAGTAAAGCTGCTGATCGTCGGGTGCGTGGGTTTCGGCGTATCGTTCGACGCCGCGCTTCCGCATGCCATCATGATCAGGAACAGGCTGGCAGCAATCAGAGCCAAGCCTAATTGCCGGGCGCGTCCCACAAGGTCACTCTTGGCTAACTGATTGTTAATAAAGGACGAACGGTTTGCAAGCGCAGTTGTTCCCCGCGGCGTAAACATGGAACATTGTTCGGGGTCTGCCGGGGAACCTCAAGGGTGCAGGAGTGCAAGGAGCCTTGCGCAAATGGGCTTGTACCATGGCGACTTCCGCGGCCTGTGGCCCCGAGACGCCGTGGACTACCGCACCACGGCTTACGGCATTTCACGCAAGGCTTGCAGCAGTTCCTCGACATTAGGCAGCTGGTCGAGCGGATACACCCGGACGAACGCGATCTTTCCCGATTTGTCCACGATGAACGAGGCCCGCTCACTGATCCCGGGAACAGGAGATCCCTCTCGCAGAATATCGAACTGCTGCGTGACGTCTCCATGAGGATAGAAATCAGCACAGAGCGGAATCTTGACCGAGCCGACCTCCCGCTCGCGCCAAGCGACGTGACTCGGAATCGAATCTACGCTGATGTCCAGAACCTGGGCATTGAGGGCCGCGAATTCTTTGCTGCGCGCATCGAATTCCGGCACCTGCACCGCTCAAGTCGGCGTCCAGTCGAGCGGATGAAAGGTGACCACGAGGTGCTGTTTGTCCAGATAGTCACGCGAACGAATCGTGATCTGAGTCTCCCCGGCAACGGCAGGGAGTTCAAAATCAGGCGCGGCATCTCCGGGGTTGAGAGGCATAGATCAGGTCAGAGGTGAGAGAACAGATTGCAGAGGTTAAACCGCACCACTACGATCTATATCGCAAAACTGCGGCCCGCTCCTCACGTCTGCAACCTTGATTCTACCTCTGACCTGCCTTTCTACCTCTGCAATCTCACCATTAACCTCTGACCTGCTTTTCATCTCTGACCTAATTTTTACATTCCCTTAACAATTACCCCTGTCACTCGCCGTTAACATTTGCAACATGGCATCGGAGCCCTTAAAGATCACGGTTACGAACGGTTCAGCGGAAGGAATTCGTATTTTCAAGCTCGCTGGGCCCTTGATTCTCACCAACTTGTTCGACTTTCAGGCGAAGGTCCGGGAGGACAGCTCGCGAGCCCTGATTCTCGACTTCACCGCGAGTCCGCTGATTGATTCCGCGGGAATCGGCGCGTTGGTCGGAGCCTACGTGAACCGTCAGAAAGACGGACGCAGGCTTGCGTTGGTGGGCGTCAACAAACGGATTCATGACGCGCTTGAAATTACCCGGGTGGAGAGCCTGTTCAGATTTTATGGTTCGATCGCGGAAGCCGAACAGGCCCGCGACTGATTTCCACAAGGCTGATTTCCTACAAAGTAGAAAGGCGGCCCGTAAGGCCGCCCTCATTGAATTTTAAATTTTGGTGCGTGGTTTAGACGCCCTTGACGTTCTCCGCTTGCCAGCCTTTCGGACCTTTTACGACATCGAACTGGACCGACTGACCTTCCTGCAGGCTGCGAAAACCGTTGGACTGGATGGCGGAGAAGTGCACGAATACGTCTTCGCCGTTCTGGCGGCTGATGAAACCATAGCCTTTGGCATCGTTAAACCACTTTACTGTTCCTGTTTCCATACTGGTGCTTGTGTTCCTTTGTGTTGAAATATGCGCTGAGTGTTCGCAGAATCGTGCAGGCAGGTCACGCTGTAGAGCGGGGTACTGCTTACAACCGCAAAAAATCAAACGCAAGTAAATTGTATCGAATTTGCCATGTGAAACGCTACCCATCCTGCACCTTACTAAGGTAAGCACCGGGTAATCAGCGGGTTACAAGGACGCCGTCCAGGTTGCAACTTTTCGACGCCGTGATGGATCATAGACCCATGACCCTGCGAAGTGGAACCTGGCGGCTGGCCACCGCCTGCATGGTGGTTTGCGCTGCTCCCTTGCTGGCGCGTGCGGGCATCATTGACGACGTACGAGTGCAAGTCGGCCAGAACAGCTATGCCGCCGCCGAAGGCGAGTTGCGCGATTACCGCACCCAGCATGGAGTAACTCCGGAATACGTCGAGGCCTACTCCTGGGTCGCCCGCGGCGCTGCCTCCATGAAACAGTGGAGTCAAGCGTCAAACTACGCCCTGCAAACTCAGAAGCTGTGCGAGCAATTGCTGGCGAAACAAAAACTCGACGCCGAACCACATCTTCCCATCGCGCTCGGCGCGTCGTATGAAGTCCAAGCACAGGCTCTGGCGGAAACGGGCAAGCGCACCGAAGCCACCGCCCTGCTGCGCGCGGCATTGGTCAAGTATGGGAATACGTCGATCCGGGCGCGTTTGCAAAAGAACCTGAATCTGATTTCTTTCGTAGGACAGCTGGCCCCGGCGTTGCAAGCAACGGAGTTTCTGGGAAACAAGCCGCCTACGCTCGCTTCGCTGAAGGGTTCTCCCGTGCTGCTGTTTTTCTGGGCGCACTGGTGCGTAGACTGTAAAGGCGAAGTCCCGATCATCGCGCGCCTGAAACAGGAGTTCTCGTCGTCCGGGCTGGCGGTCATCGGCCCAACCCAACTCTACGGATACGCAGCCCAAGGCAACGACGCCACGCCCGCGCAGGAGAAGACTTATATCGAATCCGTGCGCCAGCGTTACTACGCCAGTCTGCCGGACATGCCTGTACCCCTCAGCAAGCAGAACTTCAACACCTACGGCGCCAGCACCACTCCGACTCTGGTGATCCTGAATCGCGCGGGACAAGTGGCGATGTATCATCCCGGCGCGATGCCGTATGAGGAACTGCGGGCTGAGGTGGAGAAGGCAAGCCGCTGAGGGCATCCTCGTCCGGATGCGATCTGATTTTGGGTGGCGCAGCGGTTTACCGCTGCGAAAGGGAGATTCTTTAATTCCGGGCTTCAGGCCCGAGGTACGCCGCCCGGAATTTGAGTAGCCTCTTGGGCCCGCCGAATTCTCTGACTACTGATCCGCCGAGACTGTTTGCTCGAAGTCCAACCCCCAGAGGCTAAAGCCAAAACTAGATTATGGTCACATCGCAGTGGTAAACCGCTGCGCCACCCAAAAGCGAGCTACTTCAGTCCCGTCACCACGTACGCTTGCGACAGCACGCGCGTGTAGACGTAGGCATAGGCCGAACTGTCGGCTGAGAAACGAGGTGCGCCCATTGACGAGATACCCGAGGTCTCTGAGCCAAAGGTCTTCCATAATTCCATCTTGCCGGTTGTGATGTTCACCTTGTAGACCTTCGCGGTGCTCTGATTCCCCCTGCCGGAGGACACGTAGATCGAAGTGCCGTCGGGCGTCCAGCCCGTGCTGTAGAACGTCGAATCCAGGCCAGGGATCGGCTTCAGCGTGTTTTCTTCGAGGTTCCAAATACCGAATTTTCCGTCCGGTCCCAGGACCGCCGTGCTGCGGCCTTCCGGCGAGAGACGCACGCCAGCGACGCCCTCGGGAGTAATCGGCTTGGAAGTGCCGCTACTCAAATCGATGATGTAGTTGCGCGCGCCGTGTCCCGCCTCAATCCCAGAAGCAAGCAACTGCTTGCCGTCCGGAAGCCATGTGACCCGCCCATAGCTGACAGAATCGTGTGTGAGTTGGCGGGTCTCCCCCGCCCCGGTCGGTACCAGGCTCAACGGGCCGCCTTTGGCGGGTCTTGTAATCACCCATTTTGCGTCCGGCGAAATCGCCATGCCGCTGCCTTCGCCGATGCGCGAGGGAGGCGAGCCGTCGGTATCCCGCAGGAACACCGTGTAGTTCGGGCCACCACCATCGCCTTCTTCGTCGAACAGGATTTTCTTCCCATCGCGGCTGAGGTCGTTGAGGATCGACCACCCGAACCATCCCAACTCATGCTCTTCTTTGCCCCCCGGCGCCACCCCGCGGATTCCGATCCGCTGTTGGTTCGCCACCATCAGCGTGATTCCATTCTGGATGTCTTCGAGCCACGCGCCTCCGGGGATATTGGTGATCGTGCGCAGCTTGCCGGAAAGTGTGACCGCGCGCGGGTTGGCATTGCTGCCGCTGCCGCTGGAGGTGAACCATACCTCATCACCACTTGGCGACCACAGTACACCCTGGAGCGAGGTCCACCCGGTCGAAAGCTGCTTCTGCTTGTTGTTGTCCGAGCCGTCGGCGCGAATCACCGAAACGCCACCCTGATCGTCGCCACCAGTGTTTCCATGATCGGCAAAGGCGACCCACTTGCCGTCCGGCGAAATCTTGGGGTGGCTGATCCAGTTGATGCTGTCGAGCAGTACCTTGCCAATGGGATATTCCAGACGCCAGTGATTGTTTTCCGGTGTGTAACGCACAACCGCCAGACTTTCACCGTTAGGAGACCAGTCGGCGTCCTGCACATTTTCGAGGATTTCGCGAGGCGTGCCGCCGCTGAGCGGAACCCGCGCCAGCGTGCCGGTGCGGGCATACCCGCCATAGAACGTCGAGTTGAGCCGGATCGCCAGTTCTCCTCCTTTGGAAATGGAGAGCAGTTCGGCGTCTTTCAAATTGAGCTCGCGCGCACCCGGATCGTCGGTGCGGGCCAGGTAAAGCTGGAAGCCACTGCCCTCCCAGGAGGCGCTGTAGACGATGCTGCCGTCGGGAGTGAAGCGGGCGTTGCCGACCAGGCCCGTACGAAACGTGATCTGCTTGTATTCGGCGAGCGGGGCCTTGCCTCCAGCCCGACCCAACCACCAGCCAATACCAATCATGGCCACTGCGAGGGCGATTCCGGTCATCAGATAAACCAATTTTTGGCGATCGGGAGCAGTCGACTCCAACGGCGTGGCTCGCGTGCTGGTGCTGGAAACTCCCGAGAGATGCTCCAGATCGAATGCGATGTCGCTGGCGGAATGAAAGCGCGCTTCCGGATTCTTCTCCAGGCAATGATGCACAATGCGCTCGAGCGCCGGCGACACGTTGCGATTGGTCTCGGCCAGTTCCGCCGGCTCTTCCTTCAGGATCGCGCTCATCGTGTCGGCAGGAGTCTCGCCGTGGAACGCGCGCTTGCCCGAGATCATCTCGTAGAGAATCGCGCCGAAACTGAAAATGTCGGAGCGAGGATCAAGCGCCTGTCCACGCACCTGTTCCGGCGACATATAGCCGGCTGTACCCATCACAACGCCCGCTTCGGTGCCATGGGTAACAGTTGCCATCGCGGGACTGGAAGGGGAGTCGGTTTGCGTCAGCTTCGCCAAACCGAAGTCGAGGATCTTGAGCCGGCCGTCTTTGATAACAAAAAGATTTTCCGGCTTCAAGTCGCGATGGACGATTCCTTTTTCGTGCGCGGCCGCGAGTCCGCGAGCCATCTGCATGGCGAAGTCGAGCGCTTTGCGGACGGGAATGGCGCCGCTGCGCAGGCGGTCCCGTAGAGTCTCGCCTTCAAGCAACTCTGAAACGACGTACGGCCGGCCCTCACCGGTGCCAGTGTCAAACACAGCGAGAATGTTGGGATGATTCAGGGCGGCGGTGGCAAGCGCTTCCTGCTCGAATCGGCGCAGGCGGTCCGCGTCCAGCGAAAGCGATTGTGGCAATACTTTGATGGCGACATCCCGCTTCAGACGCGAATCGCGGGCTCGGTAAACCTCGCCCATGCCGCCAGCGCCAATCAGAGAAACGATTTCGTACGGCCCGAGCTTGGTACCTGGAGTCAGGTTCATCGATGGGGAATGATTATAACCTTGGCAGGTGCCGTGTGGCAGCACTAGTCTCTGTCTGTCTCCGACGCCACATTCGCGACCCAGTAGGATTCTCGCCACTGCAAATGGTTTCTTCCCGGATTCTTCTGGCCAGCCTGCCTCCAGCGGAACAGGGCCTTTCTGGATTATCGTCAGCATGCACCCCGTCCGACATCTGCATCGCCTCTGTTGCTCAGCTAAACTCTCAACACCCGTGGAACCCATCACCCACTTTCTATTTGGCGCAACGCTCAGCCGTGCCGGCTTCAATCGCAGGACGGCCCTGGCCACCGCCACCATGACCCTTGCCGCCGAAGCGCCCGACCTCGACGTCATCGGACGGTTTCAGGGGTCGGTGTCTGGCTTTGCGCATCACCGAGGATTCACGCACTCCTTTCTCGGACTGCCGCTAATCGCGGCCCTGGTCGTCGGATTTATGTATGTAATCTGGCGTCTCCGCGGACGCCGCACACGCGATCCGAATCTTCCCCCACGCTGGGGATTGCTGTTCTTCTACGCCTACCTCGCTGGAGTGAGCCACATCCTGCTCGACTTCACTAACAACTACGGGGTGCGTCCGTTCTGGCCGTTTTCCGAGCGATGGTATTCGTGGGACATCGTGTTCATCATCGAGCCGGCGTTGCTGGTGATCATGATTCTGGGATTGATCGTCCCCAGCCTGTTTTCGCTGATCAACGAAGAAATCGGCGCCCGCCAGAGAGGGCCCAGGGGGAGGATCGCGGCGACGGTGGCTTTGTGCAGCGTATTTGCACTCTGGGGACTCCGCGATTACGAACATCGACGTGCGGTCGCGGTGGTGGAAGCCCAGGGTTACCACAGCGCCGAACCCGTGCGGGCTTCCGCGTATCCGTACATGTTGAATCCGTTCCGCTGGTACGCTGTCGCGGAGACCCCAGCCTCCTTCGCCATGATGAACGTCGATTCCCTCACGCCCCTGGTCGATCCGGAGGGAGCCATGCAGTTTCGCTACAAGTCCGAAGAGACGCCGCAGACGGTCGCCGCCAAGCAGAGTGCCCTGGGCCGCGTGTATCTGGATTGGGCGCAGTATCCAGTGACCGAAACCGAGCAGGTCCCTCGCGAAGACGGTTCCGTCCGATACATTGTGCGTTTTCGCGACCTGCGCTATGCCTATCCCGGACGCAACGCGCGGACCCTGGGAGCGATGGTTATTCTGGACCAAAACCTGCGCGTCGTGGAGGAAAGGTTCGAGACACCACGCCGTTGACGCATTAGCCTACACCTAACAACGGTCCAATGAATGCCATTCCGGCGGCGTCCGCTTGACCAGCGGCGTCGCAAGCGCCACAATTCTAGTTCACACTTGTTCAAGTTTAGTTAGAGGTGATCATGCTGGCTTATCTGTTCGTGCTCTTTGCGGTGGCGTCGCGGCTGCCAAATTTCATTCCGCATCTGTGGAATTTCACGCCTGTCGCAGCAGCGCTGCTCTACTTTGGAGCGCGCGGCTCTCGCCGCCAGATGTGGATGCCGCTAGCGTTGCTGATCGCCTCGGACCTGATTCTCGATAAATACGTTTATCACTATCCCTATTCGTGGGATCTTTTTCTCACCTGGGGATGGTATGCCGGCATGCTGTTGCTGGGGACGAACCTGCGCGAGAACTCGAAATGGTTTCGGATCGCGGGAGCGGCCGTCACCGGTTCGGTCAGCTTTTTTTTGATTAGCAATTTTGGCGTGTGGGCCGCCACCCATATCTATCCGAAGAACGCTTCTGGCTTGATGGCTTGCTATGCTGCCGGCGTGCCGTTTTTTCGAAATACTCTTGCAGGAGACTTGATCTACACTGCAGCGATGTTCGGGTTGCCCGTTGTCGCGTTGGCGATTGCCCGTTCGATGAAAGATCGAGGAACGACCGCAGCCGCCTAAAACGTCGGACTGTGTGGCGCGGGCGCCCTCGCCCGCGTCTGTTCGTGTCATCGAACTCAACCCTTCTTTCGAGAATAGCTGCGCAGATACTCCGGCAGCTCCAACTCGCAACGCTCATCCCGAATGGCCTCGCCGACGCTAATCTCAAGCGGCACCACGCCCGCCCAGGTTGGAAACGAGTAGTCCGGTTCGTCATCGATTGCTGGGCCCTGCCGCACCTTTGCCGAAAATTCTTCAATCGGAACCCGCAGCGCCGACGTCGCCTTCAACTCTTTTTCGTTCGGCTGGCGTGAGTCGTCCCAACGCCCTGGGATGATGTGTTCGCTCAGAGTGCGGAGCGCCTTGAGTTTTTCGTCCGGATCACTTACCAGCGTTGCGGTGCCGAGAATCACCACCGACCGGTAGTTCATCGAGTGATTGAAGATCGACCGCGCGAGCACCAGTCCGTCCAGCAGCGTGACCGTGATACAGACCGGAATTTCCTGAGTCAGGTTGCGGAGCATGCGGCTCGCCGCGGAGCCGTGTACATACAGCACGTCTCGGTCGCGGCCATAAGACGTAGGGATCACGAACGGCTGGCCGTCTACGACAAACCCGACGTGGCAGAGAAAGGCTTCATCGAGAATCTGGTTGACGGCTTCGCGGTCGTAAACACCGCGTTCATGTTCGCGCACAACTTGGGTGCGCGGTGTTGGATTGGGGTTACTGGACATGGATCGTACTTCCCAGGCAGGCGCCAAGAATGGTGAATTCAAATTCTAGCAGGGCGGTTGCTTCGCGTGAGCCCGCAGTGGTTACTTTCGCCGTTGTGTCTTCTTCTTTGGTGGCAGCTCTTCGAACACCGCAAACTGAAGCTTCTTCTCCACCGGATCGATCCGGTCCAGCAGCACGCGTATGCGATCCCCGATGCTGTAAGCCTTGCGTGAACGTTGGCCGATAATCTGCCGCGTGTTTTCGTGGAACATATAGCGGTCGTCGCCGAGGGTCGCTAGCGGCACAAGCCCTTCGACGAACAGATCGACCAGTTCGACAAAAAATCCGAACTTGGTCACGCTGATGATGAGCCCGTCGAAATCCTCGCCGACGCGCGACTCCATGAACTTCACTTTCTTCCATTCCATCAGCTCGCGCTCCGCTTCGTCGGCTCGTCGCTCTGATGTGCTCGATTCTTCAGCGATGCTGTGGAGTTCATCAAGCGGAATTGGTCCGCCCACGGGCTCGAGAGAATCCTGGTAAGCAGCGTGGTCCCTGCGTTTCGACCACGGAGACGGGCGTGAGCCGGGAACCTCGGCAGGATTGTTCGTACCAGCAGTCGCCGGATGGGAGTGTCCGGCCCACATACCTGCCGGCACTTCGCCATCATGCTTCTCAGCCGATTCCTTGAGCACTTCCTTCAGGATCCGATGCACGATCAAGTCCGGATAGCGCCGGATCGGCGAAGTGAAATGCGTATAAGTCGGCGCGGCCAGCGCAAAATGTCCGTGATTTTCTTCCGAGTACCGCGCCTGTTTCAGCGACCGCAGCATCAGGAAGCTGAGAATCCGTTCCTCCGGCTTGCCCGAGATTTTCGCAGCCAACTTCTGATACATCCGCGGGGTGATATGCACATCTCTCGGCACTTCAATCTCTCGGACGCGTTTACCCGTGCCATGAGCAGCGCGGCGGTCGGTCTTCATCTGCACCCGTTGGATCGGCAACGCGCCAACGCCCAACGAATAACCGAATGTCGAGGCCATCACTTCGAAATCGTAAACGCGTTTGGCATCCGGCTTTTCGTGGATGCGGTAGAGCGAGGCAATACGTTTGTTTTCGAGATACTGCGCGACACTCTCATTCGCGGAGAGCATGAACTCTTCGATCAGCCGGTGCGCGATGTTGCGCTCGGATCGCGTAATGCTCTTCATCAGTCCGTATTCGTCGAATTCGATCACTGCTTCGGGCAAGTCGAAATCAATCGATCCGCGACGCTGCCGCTTCCGGTTCAGGATCATCGCCAGATCGCGCATGCGCTCGAAATGCTCGACCTGTGGCGCGTAACGATCGCGCGCGGCTGCATCGCCTTCGATCACCGCGTTCACCGCGGTGTATGTCATCCGCTCGGCGGACCGGATCACTCCTTCGTTGATCTCATAGCCAACAATTTCGCCTTGATGATCAATCTCCATCGTGCACGAGAGTACGAGTCGGTCGAGTTGCGGGCGCAGACTGCAGATGTCGGTCGACAGTTCGAGCGGCAACATCGGTACCGCGCGGTCTGGGAAATAGACGCTGGTTCCGCGCAGCCGCGCTTCCTGATCGAGCGGCGAGTCGCGCGTCACATACTGCGCGACATCAGCGATGTGGACTTGCAATTCGTAGTTGTCGTTTTCCAGCAGCCTCACATGCACCGCATCGTCAAAGTCACGAGCGGTTTCGCCATCGATGGTGACGATCGGCAGGCTACGATAGTCGTGCCGTCGTTTGAGTTCCGATTCCGGAATGAGGGGACTGATAGCCTGCGCTTCTTCAATCACCGCCGGCGGAAAACGATGCGGCAGGTGAAACTTGCGGATCATGATCTCGACATCAACGCCGAAATCGTCTTGTTCGCCGAGAATCTCAATCACGCGGCCGCGCGGATCCTGCGTGGCCGACGGCCAATCGGTAATCTCAACATCAACCACGATACCGTCGAGATCCTGCGAGTCAGTGTGAACCGCAGCCTGGTCGCCGATAACGCGATGCTTTGCCCGATCGGATTTGTTTTCCTCCGTGACCTCCGTGCCCCCCGTGGTGAAGTTTCTAGGGTTCTCCAGCCCTGGAGGAATGAGGATTTGCTGACCGACCTTCCCATCGAGCGGCGTAACGTAGTTTCCCTGCCGTCCATAGTGAAAGATTCCGACAACCGTCGGGTGTGCGCGCGCCACGGATCGAACAATGCGCCCTTCCGCGCGCCCCTCTGGCCGGAATGCCGTGATCTCGACCAGTACGCGGTCGCCATGCATCGCCGACCCAACTGACGGTGGAGGAATGAAAACGTCGCCCGCCAGCTTCGCCTTCAGGCTCGGGTCTAGCGTGGCGACGTCAGGAATGACGAATCCAAAACCATCCCGGTGCGTGCTCAATCGGCCCACCAGCATGTTGCGGTTGGTGTTGGCCTTGGGCAGGGAGTACCGTCCGGAATCAATTTCCAGCAATTCGCCTCTCTTGACCAGCGAGTGTAGACGGTCGGCCAATTCCCGTCGCGCGTCGCCCTTCAAGCCAAGTTCGCGGAGGAGTTGTTTGTAGGTCGCCATCTTCTTGGACTGGCGGCCGATATGGCGAAGGATGGAAGAATCGGACAACATCAGGTTTCAGTTCTCAGTTCCCGGTTCTCAGAAAAACCCTTCAGTTCGGATACTGAGAACTGGGAACCGAGAACTGAGAACTTTCCTATAGGTATTTTTCCCGCAGCACATTGCGATGATGCAGCTCATGCCCAGCCACAATGTACGCCAGCGCCTGCACGCTGACCGTATCGCCGTTCGCCACGCCGCGGCGCGCTCCGGTTTCGCTGTCGATATGCCGAAACAATGACAGCGTCGCCTGCCGAACTGCGAGGAACTCTTCAATCATGTCCGCCAGCGATCGCGGCGCGAAGTTCCCGTCGCGAACGTAGTCGTCCTGCTCGAAACCAGCCAGCGGCGTTTTGTCCCCTCGCGCAATCCGCAGCGCTCGATAGGTCATGATCCGTTCCGTATCGTTGACGTGGCCCAGCATTTCCTTGACGCTCCATTTGCCCAGCGCGTAGCGAAAATCCGCCTTGGCATTGGCCGATTTGAATAAGGCCGCCGTCTCCGGTGCCTGACGCTCCAGCAGTCCAACTATGTCGTCCGACTGCACCAAGGAAATGTAGCGGTCGTAGTAGGGATTGTATTCACCAGCCTGAGGCCGGCCAATAGAAGTCGTCGTTGTCAGTGTCGTCATGAAATTCCCTCAAAAAATTGGCACCAAAGTGGGATCCCCCATAGCCATCCCATACTATCGCGATAGAACATTTACCGCGCACCGGGAACTCGTTACACGGAGTTAGGCCGACGTAGCAACGACATCAAATGCACGTTGGGGAGGGGGAACCATGGAAACACCTACTAAATGCTGGATTTCCACAGCTGCGCTTGCCCATTCCCGGGATACAATCGCATTTGGCAGCCGAAGTGCGGCGACGAACGTGAAATTCCTATTAAGGAAAGGACTCTGAGCACAATGTGGAAGCCTACCAATCAACCTGGAACGCCTGGCCGGCCGGCTGAGCCGGAACGACCGACGATGTCAACACCGCCCGCGCCCGCAGTCAATGAGCCCGCAGCCGCCCCGCGTCCGGTGACCACCACCACTTCTGACCAGGCCACCATCGGCAAGTCCCTTGTGATCAAAGGCGAAGTAACCGGGTCCGAGTCGCTGTACATTGACGGCCGCGTGGAAGGTTCGATCAACCTCTCCGGCAACCGCGTGACGGTGGGCCGCAACGGCGTAGTCGCCGCCAACATTAACGCGCGCGAAATCGTGGTGCTCGGCAAAGTCCGCGGCAACCTGACCGCCAGCGACCGCGTGGATATCCGCAGCGACGGTTCGCTCACCGGCGACGTAGTCGCAGCCCGCATCTCGATCGAAGACGGCGCTTTCTTCAAGGGCGGCATCGACATCCGCAAAGCGGGTGGCAAGCCGGAAGAAGTGAAGAACGCGGCAGTGGCGAGTCAGCCGGAAGCGGTCGCAGCGCGAGCGTAGATTTTCTCTCGGCAGAAACAAAGGCATCTCCTCAGGAGATGCCTTTTCTTTTGCAACGTGCTTTCTCCGGAATCCGAACCGCTAGCTTCTTCTGCGCAAGTCGGCCGGCAGTTGTGAGCGTAGCAGGACTAAGCCTGCCACCACCGCCGCGGCCCAGGTCAAAGTCCCCAGCGCCAGTGATAGCAGGTCGGCACGGCGGCTGCCATCGAGCACGACGATGCGCGTCACTTCGTAACTCAGCCCACCCGATGCGATCCCAATCAGAGTGGCTTTGCCGAGTTCCTTCCAGTTCATGCCTGCCAGTGACACCATGCCCCGCACATGCAGCAGGAAGGCGATGGCCAAGGCATTCGCCGCGATACCGATGTCGGAAGCGATTGCGAGGCCGGTGACCGAAAGCGTCCGGAACAGAACCGAATACATCGGCAAAGACGCGAGCGTGATTAGGGTCGTCGCCACCATGGGCGTCAAGGTATTGCCGGAAGCATAAAACGCACGCGCATAGAGCGCCTGCGCCGACCACAAAGCCAGCGAAAGCGAAAACCAGAAAAAATAGATTGCCGTAGATTCGGAATCGGAGAACGTGAATCGTCCGCGCCGATAGACGAGATCAATAAGCGGGACGGCGATCGACATCATGAGCCCGGTGATGAGCAGCGACGCCGCTGTAATCCGATAGACGGACCCATTGACGGTCGCCGCGAATTCTTCGAATTTCTTTTCACCGAACAGGCGCGAGAAGAACGGCAGTGACGCCTGCCCCGTGGCCTGCCCCAGGATCGCGATCGGTACAGCGAACAAGCGCTTCGCGTAGTTCAGGCGTGCGATGTCGCCGATTCCACTGGATGCGAAATAGCGCAGAATCCAATCGTCGGCGGTAACCAGTGACACTCCAAGCATCAGCGGAATCGACAGTCGCACCCATTCGCGAAACGCAGGATTTCTCACCTCAAAACTCGGACGGTATCCGGTGCCGATCTTTGCCGCGCCGATGGCATTGATTAGGAACGGTCCAAGGATGCTGCCGATCACCGCTCCATACGCCAGCGACGCGATTCCCACTTGGCGACCCGCAATCACTCCACCCGCGATGATCGCCACGTTGTAGAGCAACGGCCCCAGCGCCGGAAACAAAAACAGCCGGTGCGAAAGCAGCACCGCGGAGACGACTCCGCCTACGTAAAAGAAAATCTGCGCCGGCAACAGGATCCGCGTCAGATGCACGCAAAGCTGCATTTGTTCGGGCGTGAACCCGTGGAACATCCAGCGCGCGAACTGAGGCGTAAAAATTTCGGCAATGACCGTGCCCACGATCAGCGCCGTCGTCATCACGGTCACGATGATCGAGAAGGTTTTCTGCGCATCCTGCTCACGCTTCTCGGCAAGAAATCGCGTATAGATGGCGATGAACGTGATCGAAGCCGTGCCGCCCGCGACGATGTAGTTCAGCCAGTCGGGCAGCGTAAAAGCGGCGACATAGGCGTCGGTCTGTTGACCGGCGCCGAACGCATAGGCGATATACGCCTCGCGAATGTAGCCGATCACGCGCGACAAAGTGATCGTTGTCATCAGCAGCAGCGTCGCCGAAAAGGCGCTGTGCTGGTGCGACGGCCGGAAGATTCGCGGAATCCACATCCTTCGCAGAGTAACGCATCCAGGCAAGGGCGTGAGAGTTATCGGGCGCGGCGAATCGGGAATGACAAGAGTTCCCTAGTGAGCTCTCAGCTCCAAGCTCTTAGTTCTTGGGACAACCATTGCGCCTGGCCCGCGCCTCTTCCTGACAGCTGAGAACTTGGGGCTTCGAGCTACTCGCTTTGACACGCTTTCTACGCATGCCGATAATCGCTATGTGGCCGAACCTACTTTGACTCATCAGGATCTTCGCACGCCTGTCCTGCGTCGCTCTTTCCATAAACCCTATCCGGCGGCTGTTCGCGGTGAGGGAGTTTACGTCTGGGACACCGACGGCAAACGCTATCTCGATTTTTCGTCGTCGGCCGCCGTGAATTTCATCGGCCATGGCGTGCGCGAAATTGCCGAGGCCATGGTCGAACAGGCTCGCCAGATCGAGTTCGTCCACACCAGCCAGTTCACCACTCCGGTGGCGGAAGAATTCGCAGCCGAACTGCTGGCGTTTGCTGGCGAACACTTTCGCGGCGGCGCTGTCTACTTCACGAGCGGCGGATCGGAGGCCATCGAATGTGCACTAAAGCTCTCGCGCCAGTATCAGGTCGAGATCGGTCAGGCCAGCCGGCATCAGGTCCTGAGCCGCACCCAGAGCTATCACGGAGCGACGCTGGGCGCGCTCTCGGTCTCGGGCAACAGGAAACGCCGCGAGATCTATCTCCCCATGGTGAAGGAATTCGCCCATATCGGATTCCCCTTCTGCTATCACTGCGATTTCGACTGCACCGACGGATGCCGCAATTGCGGCCAGCAATATGCCGCCGAGCTGGAGCGCGCCATTGAAGCAGCGCGAGGTGAGGCGGCCGCTTTCATTTTTGAGCCGATGAGCGGAGCGACGCTCGGCGCTGTAACACCGCCGCCGGGATACCTGCAGAGCATCGCAGAAATCTGCCATCGGAATGGAGTACTGCTTATCGCCGACGAAGTCATGACCGGCATGGGCCGCACCGGACGCAATTTTGCGGTCGAGCATTGGCAGGTGGCTCCAGACATACTCGTCGCCGCCAAAGGACTCTCTTCCGGATACGCTCCGCTCGGGGCGGTGATCGCAACGAAAAAGATCGTCGACGCGATTGCCGACGGCTCCGGCGCACTGTTGCACGGCTTTACGTACAACGCGCACCCAGTGTCAGTAGCAGTTGGACGGGCGGTACTGCGCTGCATTAAGTCACTCGACTTGGTCCGCGCAGCTGATTCGACAGTCGCAGGTACGGCGGGATCAGTTCTGAAGACTGCCCTCGAAAGCCTGAGCGATCTCGAAATCGTCGGCGACGTCAGAGGCCTGGGATTGCTGTGGGCCGTGGAATTCGTTCGCGACAAGAAAACCAGGCAGCCGTTTGCACCCGAGAAAAACCTCGCCGGACTCGTCGGCCAGGCCTGCATGCAGCGTGGACTGCTGGTCTATCCAATGCAGGGCTGCTTGGACGGGACTTCCGGCGATCACGTGCTGATCGCTCCCCCGGCAGTCATTTCAAACGAGCAGATCGCTTGGGCGGTGGAGCAAATGCGCACTGCGGTCATAGAGTCGACCTAAAGGCCGGAGCCTCGCTCGACGTTCTCGCTGGTTCGAGCTCGCAACACGAAGCCATTTAGATTTAGAACTCAGGGTGTAAGTGTAAGTGGCGATTTATCAACAATTGCGGCATATACTTGTCTGGTGTTGAGGATGGCGATAAAGATGACGAGGTCACGTTTTCTAATTTCGAGTGCGTGGCTGCTTCAGGTGGCAGCCTGGTTTCTTCCTGTGGTTACAAGTATTGGCGGGGGAAGGATTGATCCTCTTTACGGGTTGGGTGCCTTCCTGGCAGCATCCAGCGCGGTTTGGCCCGGTGCGACCTTTCTCGGAACCTGGTATGACGCGGCGCTTGCAACTCTCAGCGTGGTAACGACGATCGTCTTCATCGTCGGCTCACCGTGGGTGGCTCTCCGCGGAACTCGTTCCCTTCAGCGTGCCTCAGCGGGGGCAGCCGCTGTTGCCTTCCTCGTTAACGCACACTGGTATGTTCTGCTTAGCCCGAACGGTTGGGTGTCAGGGCTGGGAATTGGATATTTCCTCTGGTGGTCGTCGTTCCTCGTACTCGCGACAGGGTTGTTTGACTTAGCCGGACAGCAAGATGCCGCCGAGTCCACATACAATCAAACCGCACTGCTCCCAAGATAACTGTGTTAACAGCGATTCCACATCCCCCAACTTGGCCAATCAGAGTGATTTCTTATCGCCTTTCCGGGCATGACATCTTTCGCCATCATATAGCTAACAATAGAGATATTGGTTGATCAGCATTTTACCCGCCGAGCATTGCCATCAGACGGCCCCAGTCCCATCCTAGCTTCCGTACGGAGGCACTCATGTCCACAACGCTTGCCGATTTTGCCGAACAGGCAAACCCCAAAACCCTCGCCGAAGCCCGCAAGGCGGGATTCCGTCAGGCCACACGAGTTCATGGCAGTCTCTTCGCCACTGCCGAAAAGCGTGCCCTGGTTTGGATCGCGGAGCGGCTTCCATCCTGGGTTAGTTCTGACCAACTGACTGTGCTCGGATTTGCCGCCCAAATTGCCACCGGTGTCTGCTACGCCCTGGCTGGCCAGGATCGTCGCATGCTGCTGGTTGGAATCGCCTGTCTCTTCCTCAACTGGTTTGGCGACAGCCTGGACGGCACGCTCGCCCGTGTTCGCCAGCAACAGCGGCCGCGGTATGGGTTTTACGTCGACCACATCCTCGACTCGATCGGTTCGGTTGCCATGATGGGAGGCCTCGCTCTTTCTGGATACATGCATCCGGTGATCGCCATCGGACTGTTGATTGGGTTTCTCCTGCTCTCGATCCAGTCATATCTCGCAACCTACACGCTGGGTGAATTTCAGCTTTCGTTCTGGCATTTCGGCCCCACGGAACTGCGCATCCTGCTGGCAGTCGGGAATCTGGCCCTGTTGCGCTGGGCCTGGGTGATTCACGGGCAGTACCAGCTCTTTGACATCGGCGGCGCGATCGGGCTGGCCGGCATGACTGCCATGCTCATCGTGGCCACGTTGAAGAACACCGTGCGTCTTTATCGCGAAGAGGCGATTCGATGAAAACCGTGTGGGGACGGGTCTCTGACCCGTCCAAGCCGGGCGCAGCCAGGCGGGCTTTCTGTCGCTGGCTGAAGTTCAATCTCGTGGGTGGAATCGGGGTCGCAGTGCAGTTACTCGCCCTGGCAGTCTTTCAATCCCTCCTGCACATGAACTACCTCCTAGCCACCGTTCTTGCTGTCGAAACCGCGGTCATCCACAATTTCCTGTGGCACGAACGCTTCACCTGGGCAGACCGTCCATCCGTCCGATCCACTCAATCGCTGATTCGCCTGGCGCGTTTCAATGCCAGTAATGGGCTGGTCTCGATTGTCGGAAATGTGCTGCTGATGCGTTGGCTGGTGGGATCGCTGAACCTGAACTATTTCGTAGCCAACCTGATCGCCATCACCGCGTGCTCACTGGTCAACTTCGCGCTAAGCGATTGTTTTGTGTTCCAACCAGAAACTGAAACATGATCACAGGTGACTTCCGTAAGACCCCACAAAAAGCGCTCAAACCGCTAGTTGGGGGGTTACGCCAGCGCACATTCCACGCTATAATTATTCAGTAATCATGCGCACGAATGGCTCCATTTCGCGGATGTGCTGGATCGAGGGACGCGCATGTCCCCGCCGCTATCTCTGCGTGCTCCCTTCGAATGTGCGCGCCAACCTCTTCGGCAGCGACTAGTCGTCGCCCACTTCCATTGTCATTCGTGGACCCAGGCTATTAGCTCTCAGCCCCGAGCTCTCAGCTCTTAGCAACAGCAGGTTGCGACTCGATCACATCGCTTCCGCATGGTCCCGCCCACTGAGAACTGAGAATTACGAATTAAGACCCGGAGGACTCCATGACCACCAAGACTCTGACTGCCGGCCCCAAGCTTAAGACCGCGCTTCCGGGCCCAAACGCCGCTCGCATCGTCGCGGGCGATGACAAGATCCTTTCGCCTTCCTACACCCGTTCCTATCCGCTGGTTGCCAAACGCGGACGCGGCATCGTTATCGAAGATGTCGATGGCAACGAGTTCTACGATTTCTCCGCCGGCATCGCCGTGACTTCGACCGGCCATTGCCATCCGGAAGTGGTCGCCGCCATTCAGAAGCAGGCGGCTGAACTGATCCACATGTCGGGCACCGATTTTTATTACGAGAGCATGGTCACTCTTGCCAATCGCCTTTCGAAGATCGCTCCCATGCCCGGACCGCATCGCGTCTATTACGGCAACTCCGGCACCGAAGCCGTTGAGTGCGCGCTGAAACTCGCGCGCTATCACACCAAGCGCCAGCAGATGATCGCATTTTTTGGGGCGTTTCATGGACGCACCATGGGCGCAGTCTCGCTGACCGCGTCCAAGCCGCAACAGAAGCGCCGTTTCTCGCCGCTCGTTCCGGGCGTGACGCACGTGCGCTATCCAGATGTGTACCGCGAGAATCCGCAGGATCCCGAAGCGTTTGCTCTAGGCTGCGCCCGTTTCCTCGAAGACAAGCTGTTCAAGACGACCGTAGCTCCTGAAGAAGTTGCCGCAATTTTCGTCGAGCCGATTCAGGGAGAAGGCGGATACGTGATTGCTCCGACCGTCTTTATGCAGGAACTGCGCCGCATCTGCGACAAGCACGGCATCCTGCTCGTAGCCGACGAGGTCCAGTCGGGCATGGGCCGCACCGGCAAGTGGTGGGCGATCGAGCACACCGGCGTGCATCCCGACATCGTGTGCAGCGCGAAGGGCATTGCCTCCGGCATGCCGCTCGGAGTTGTGATCAGTAGGGCGGAAGTCATGGACTGGATTCCCGGTTCGCATGCTTCTACTTTCGGCGGGAATCCGATCTGCATCGCTGCCGCACTCGCCACTCTCGATGTCATCGAGAAGGAAGGCCTGCTGCGCAACTCTCAGGAAGTCGGCGACTACATGCGCGCGAAGATGGCAGACTGGCCGAAGAAGCACAAGATCGTCGGCGATGTTCGCGGACGCGGCCTGATGATCGGCGTAGAGATCGTGAAGGACCAGAAGACTCGCGAGTACGCCCCGCGGGAACGCGACCGCATCGTCGAACTGGCGTTCGATCGCGGCATTCTCTTCCTCGGCTGCGGTCCGAGCACGGTTCGGATCTCTCCGCCGCTAGTTGTGACCCAGGAAGAAGCAGACGTGGCCATCGAAGCGCTCGAAGAGGCGATCGCCATCGTCGAGAAAGACGCATAAGTTGTTGCCTCGCTTTGAAGCAGTGCGGCTTCAGCCGCGCCATAAGTGGCCCCCAATGCGGCTTCACGGTTTGCTGAACCGCTTTTGGGTGACGCAGCGTTTACCGCTGCGATAAGGCTTTAGATTTGACTGGGGCTTTAGCCCGTGAGGTACGCGCGGCAGACTTTTTAGCAAACTGTGACGGCACGAACAGGGACGCAACATGGGCGACACCACACTCCGCGAACTCGTGTACGGCAAAGGCGCTCATGTCGATCCCATCGCCTGCGTGGAGGACCTCGCCCCGGAACTTGCCACCCGCGCCGTCGCAGGCTATCCGCATTCGATCTGGCAGATTGTCGAGCACATGAATTACTGGATGGATCACGAGCTGCGCAGAATCGCCGGGGAGCAACTCTCCTACCCCGACCACGCGATCGAAAGCTGGCCCGCGCATCCTGATCCTGCCGGCGAACCGCAATGGCATGCCACGCGGCAACACTTCGGCGACTTGCTCGGACGGTTTGCGTACCTGGCCGAATCGGATGCTGCCTCATTACAGAGGGTGGTTTCTCCCGACAAGCCGTCCGCGCCGTCCTCAACAGCGGGCGCGATTCTGCAACAAATTGCGGCCCACAACAGCTACCATGTCGGCCAGATCGCCCTGCTTCGACGCCAGTTCGACACCTGGCCTCCGCAACGCGGCGGCGATAGCTGGTAAATCGTAACCTCCGCCACTGCTTCTCATCTAAACCTTAACCACTTGCAGTCTTACATTGGAGAACTTTCGATGCCGCGCTTTACATCTCGCACTCTTTTCGCACTCGCAGTCGCGCTGGTTTTGTGGGCATCGGCCTTCGCGGGAATTCGTGCGGGCCTGCACGCCTATGCGCCGGCACATCTCGCACTCCTGCGTTTTCTCATCGCCTCGCTCGTGCTCGGAATCTATGCTGGCATCGCTCATTTCCGCCGTCCCGAACCGCGCGATCTTCCCGGCCTCGCTCTGACGGGACTGATCGGCATTACTTTTTACAACATCGCTCTCAACTACGGCGAGACGCACGTCACCGCAGGCGCTGCCAGCCTGCTGATTGCGTCGGTGCCCATCTGGACGGCTCTTCTGGCCCGGTTCACCTTGCATGAGAAGCTCACGCCCGCAGGGTGGTTCGGCGTTCTACTGAGCTTCGCAGGTGTAGCATTGATCGCCAGCGGCGAAGGCGAAGGCATTCATCTGTCGCCGCAAGCGCTCATCATTCTGGCAGCCGCGCTTACCTCATCCGTCTACATGATCATGCAGAAACACTATCTCGGCCGGTACAGCGCGCTGGAATTTACCGCCTACTCGATCTGGTTCGGGACTCTGCTGATGCTGCCCTTCAGCCGCGGGTTCGTGCACTCCGTGCGCGTGGCTCCAATTTCCGCAACCCTGTCGGTGATCTACCTTGGAGTCTTTCCCGGAGCACTCGCCTACGTTGCGTGGGCCTACGTGATGTCCCACGGAACAGCCGGGCGCACGTCCACGCTTCTCTACCTGATCCCGATCATGGCCATTGGGATCGCCTGGGTATGGTTGGGAGAGGTGCCGCGGTGGATCTCCCTTGCAGGGGGCGCGATCGCGCTGGCCGGCGTTGTGTTGGTCAATACGAAGGGGAAAATAAGATCAGTGGCGACAACGCTGGCGGCCGCAGCTTGAGAATTGAATTCCTCTGTGACCCATAGAAGATCGCGAAATGTACCACACGCATAGTGATCGCGGTCACATTGCGGGCGCGTGACTCGGCGTTAGAGTATTTCCCATGTTCGCCGCCCGCCTAACCCAAGCCACGCTTCGCGCCCTGGACTGGCTGGCTGCGCACACGCTTCCGCCGGACGACTCCCCTGCCCATCAGCGCACCGGACGCCGCGGCGAAGAGGAAGCCTACTTCTATCTTCGAAGGAAAGGCTACGTCATCATCTCCCGGAATTACCGATCTCCGCATCATCGCGGAGAACTCGATCTGGTCGGCTGGGACAAAGACGTGCTGTGCTTCATCGAAGTCAAGACCCGTACCACTCGCGACGTAAAGCCCGCCGAAGCGGCGGTAGACCGTGACAAAGAGCGGGAGCTGCGCCTGGTAGCGCGCGACTTCCTTCGCCACATGCCACCCTCGTGCCAGTGCCGCTTCGATGTGCTGGCCATATACTACGAAGCGGATCGTGGAGCATCATTCGAGCTGTTTCAAAATGCCTTTTCGTTTTCCATGTCGTACAATCACTAACTGCGAAACTTCCGAAAGTCCTGAAGTCCTCTACTGAAAGGATTTAGTACGTGCCTGAATTAAGAAAAGACCCCATCGTGGGACGATGGGTCATCATCTCCACGGACCGCGCCAAACGTCCCACCGACTTCGTCCGTGAACCGGTCAAAATCAAAGGTGGGGGCTTCTGTCCCTTCGATTACGGAAACGAAAGCAAGACTCCGCCAGAAATTCTTGCCTATCGCCCGAGCGCGAATGGCACAACCCCGGCGAAGGACAGTCCCGGTTGGACGGTGCGTGTGGTGCCGAATAAATTTCCTGCTCTCGGAATCGAAGGCGATCTGAGCAAGCAAGCCGAAGGGATGTTCGACAAAATGAACGGTATCGGCGCTCACGAAGTGATTATCGAGACCCCCGATCACGCCGCCACTCTTGCGACGTTGCCGCCGAGGCGCATTGAAGACGTGCTGTGGGCTTTCCGCGATCGCATCCTCGACCTTAAGAAAGACCGCCGCTTCAAGTACATTCTGATTTTCAAGAACCATGGAGAAGCGGCTGGCGCCTCGCTCGAGCATTCCCATTCCCAGTTGATTGCCTTGCCGATTCTGCCGATCTACGTGGCGGAAGAAATTCAGGGAGCCAAGCAGTACTACATCTATAAAGAGCGCTGTGTGTTTTGCGACATCATCCGGCAGGAGATCGACAACGGGATTCGCGTGGTTGCGGAAAACGAAGACTTCCTTACTCTCGCACCGTATGCGCCACGTTTTCCATTCGAAACCTGGATCCTTCCCAAGCGTCACGAGTCCGCATTTGAAAATGCCTCCTCGCACATGTTTGAGAATCTTGCGAAAGCGCTCAAGCTCCTTCTAATGAAGGCAGACCGCGTGCTCGAGAATCCGCCTTACAACCTGGTGATTCACTCTTCGCCGGTGCAGGATCCAAACAACGAACACTATCACTGGCACATCGAGTTCATGCCCAAGCTCACGAAGACGGCGGGATTCGAATGGGGAACGGGGTTCTACATCAATCCCACGCCGCCCGAAGAAGCTGCGAAGTTCCTACGAGAAGCCAGCGTGGAAGAGCCTGTGCCGGCGAGCGTCCGCTGACGCGCTGAAAGCGCAAAAAAACAGGCACGGGTGTTCAAGCCGTGCCTTCCAGGAGGACACTCTGTCTCAGCAGTCGTGGTCCGTACGCCCCGTTCGACGGGAAGCAGCATCGGCCAGTGTGTCCGGCCGTCCCCAGTTGCTTCCAGGCAGCTAGCACCGCCTGGCGAATCGTTCCACAATCGCTTGCATGGAAGAGTAAAAGCCCTCTACAAATGAGATGTCACCGGAGAGTAAAAAGTTTGTTCAAAAAACAGGTTATGTCGTAACAAAACGGAATAACAAGTGCAGGAATGGGCGTTATTCGTATCCCGTCGGCAGGACTGCCGGTCACGTCATCCTTAAAATTCTTATCCTTGCGTGCGATCCAGCACCTCAGCGTGCCAGGCCATCTGAATGGCCTCGAGCTTTCCCTCGTTGGACTTCTTCGGATCGTCCTTAAAGTCGGGCAGCTCAGTCACAAATTTGTGCAGATCGGTAAAACGCACCGCCAGCGGATCGACTTCCGGATGCGCTTCCGACAACAGAATCCCGATATCTTCGGCGTCGTCCCACGAAAGTTGTTTGGGCATGAACGATGGCTCCTTGGAAAGCAGGGGTTAGCTCTCAGCTCTCAGCTCCAAGCTCTCAGGAAAATCTCCGCTGGATCCCATATCTCGATGAAGCCAACCACCTGAAGCCTGAGAGCTGAGAACTGGGTCTTCAGTGTGTCTCCGAAACGTAATTCCGATTCCATGCGGGAATTTCCACCACAACTTTGCCCGGCTTGTTGATCACGGCCTGACATCCGAGGCGCGAATTCAGTTGCAGATCGGCAGCCATGTCGAGCTTGTCGGCTTCGTCGTCCTCCATCTCAGAGATCAGTTCCGCGCCTTCTTTTACCCAGATGTGGCACGTTGTACACGCGCAGTTCCCGCCGCAAGCATGATCGAGATGGATGCCGTTGTTGAGCGCTACATCGAGCAACGATTCCGGCTTGCCGTGGTCTTTATATGGCAGTTTTCCGTGTTCGAACGTCACGGTCTTGCCCTCGGGAAGAAACGTGACTTCAACCGTGTTTTCGCCGGGCGAATCCACCGTCGCTACTCCAGCGTCTTGTGTCTTTGTTTCCGACATTGTTGCTCCCTGAAAGTATATTTGCCAACTCGCTTTTCCTGAGACCTGACACCTGTGTTACTGAAACTCCGCCTTCGCCACTGCGTGCCCTGTCTGCATATCTTCGCCGGCATCCGTTGCACTCATCGTTTTTCCCTTCAGCACGTCGGATACAGCCGTATCCATCATCATTTCCGCCAGATGAGTGGTGCCTGCGTTGAGCGCATCGATGGCTTTGCGAATCGCATGATAGTCGTCCCCGGATTGCACAGTGGCCAGCGCCTCTTCCAGACTCTCGATATTTCGCCGCTCGTCGTTCGAGAGGACCTTCCAGGCTTCATTCTTCTTTCCCTTGCCGAGTGCGGCGAAAATTGTCTCCGCTTCCTGGCGTGCTTCAATCACCTGCCGCTGCCGGAAATCTTCCTCGGCGAAATCATAGGACTCGAGTAGCATGCTTTCGACTTGCTCGTCAGTCAGTCCATAGGTGGGCTGTACTTCGATTTGCGATTCTTTCCCGCTGCGCTGCTCGCGCGCCGACACCTGCAGGATTCCGTTGGCATCGATCAAAAACTTGACTTCAATTCGCGGCAGGCCCGCAACCATAGGCGGAATGCCCTTCAAGTCGAAGCGCGCCAGCGACCGGCAATCCCTAGCCAGCTCGCGCTCGCCCTGCAAAACATGAATCGCGACGCTCGTCTGTCCATCGACTTGCGTTGTGTAATGCTGCGTCGCGGATGCGGGCACCGTCGAGTTGCGCAGGATAATCTTGTCGGTCACTCCGCCCGCGACTTCAATGCCGAGTGAGAGCGGAGTTACATCCAGCAACAGCATTTCTTTCGTGATGTCGGAGCCACCGCCCAGGATGTGCGCTTGCACCGCTGCACCGAGCGCGACGACTTCATCGGGATTCCGGTCGGATTGTGGCACGCGGCCAAACAAACTCTGCACCAGTTCGCGAACTTTTGGTATGCGCGTCGACCCGCCGACCAGCACGACCTCATCGATCTGCTCAGGTTTGAGTCCCGTATCCTTCAATGCCTGCTGGCTGGGGGCCGCCGTGCGTTGAATTACCGGCGCGATCAGCCCCTCAAAACCTGCGCGCGTGATTTCGCGTCGATAACGCTGGCCACCCGGCAGTTCAACATCGAGTTTTGCGGAAGGGTCGGAGGACAACGCAATCTTGGCTTCAATCACGGCTTTGCGGATGCGCGCTACCGTCTCTCCGTTTCGCCGGACATCGAGTTTCATATCCCCTTGAATATCGTCCAGCGCGATCGCGATCAGCAGATTATCGATATCGTCGCCGCCGAGATGGGTGTCGCCGTTGGTGGCGATCACCTCAAAAATGCCGTCCTGGAGCTTGAGAATCGAAATATCGAACGTGCCGCCGCCCAGGTCATACACCGCGACGATGCCGTTTTTCTTTTTGTCGAGACCATAGGCGAGCGACGCGGCCGTCGGCTCATTGACCAGCCGTAATACGTCGAGGCCAGCGATACGGCCGGCGTCTTTGGTTGCCTGGCGCTGCGCGTCGTTGAAGTACGCGGGAACGGTAATCACTGCCTTTGTGACAGGCGCCGCAAAAAATCGTTCTGCATTTCGCTTGAGCTGGCGCAATACCTGTGCGGAAATTTCCGGTGGCGTGTAGGTGCGCTCGCCGACTTTGATGCGAATCACTTCTCCCGGCTGAATGTCGTCAGCCAGCCGGAATGGAAAGAACTTCAGTTCCTCGCGAATATCTTCCACGCCGCGCCCCATCAGGCGTTTCGCGGAATAGACGGCGCGCTCCGGAGTTTCAATCAGATACTTGCGGGCCGCATTTCCCACGATGATCTGGTTCTTCTCATCGAGCGCGACCACCGACGGGACCAGATTCAGTCCGTCTTCGCCGGGAATCACGACAGGCGAATCCCCACGCATGTACGCCACGAGAGAATTCGTGGTGCCGAGGTCGATGCCGACAATGTTGTCAGTGGCCATTTTCAAGTCTTAGCATTTGGCACTTAGCACTTGGCATTTAGCCAAACCATGTATCGGAATGGTTCGACCAAATGCTAAGTGCTAAATGCTAAGTGCCGCTTTCCAGCGCTTCATTCACATCCCGTACCAGATTCCGCACATAGTTCCTGCGGTTCAGCAGGTCGACCATCTGGTCGCGGATCTTGAGGCGCGCTTGCTCGTTGCCGCTGTCGACCGCTTGATCCCACTCGGTCCAGTTATTCTTGAGGTTAGCGAGCAGCGCGTCGTGTTTCGCTTCCAGTGAAAGCTTTGCCTTCCCGATTTCTTCCAGCAGGGCCGGATCCTCCTCGCCCAACTTCTTCTGCATCTTGAGTTCTTCTAACTGCATGTTCAGCTCGAAGACTTCTTCCAGCAGGTCTGGCGGTACAACCTGTTTCTTCAGCTCTCCGGTGGCGCGCGCTTTTTCCGTGGCCTGCTTGGATTGCTCTTCCAATTCCACGCCCTCCAGCCGCAAAAGATATTCGGTGCGCCGGATCGGATCTTTCAGCGTGCGGTACGCGTCGTTGAGCAGAGAACTTTGCTCCAGACTCCATGCTTTTTCCTGACTGTCCGCCTGCGCCGACATGTCCGGATGCAGGCGCCGGCTGAGGGCGTAAAACTCTTTTTCTAGCAGCACAGTATCGACATTCAGTTTCCGCGGCAGCCCGAAGAACATGAAGTAGTCTACCGGCGCGGGTGGTTGCACTTTGCCGCACGCGTCGCAGAAATGAACAGCGCGCATCGTCCCACACGACCAGCAACTCGCCGTCTCGTCCCCAGCGGCGGTCTCACCCGGCATGATCAACGACGATTTGGAACCTAAATTCGCCATACAAATTTTGGGGCGGACTCAATGCCCGCCCTCACTGTCCCGCCGGATTGTTCAACAGGCCCGCGGGCGAGGGCGCCCGCGCCACAACCTCATCGTCTATGCTGAGAACGACGTGCCGCAGCCGCAGGATTTCTTCGAGTTCGGATTTACGAATACGAAACCCTGCTGCATCAGGGTCTCCTGATAATCCAGAACCATCCCGTGCAGGTAGATGAACGACTTCGGATCGACGAACACGCGCACATCGCCAAACTGGAACACGCGGTCGCGCTCGCGCGGTTGCGTATCGAAGCGGACGTTGTAGCTTAGCCCCGAGCATCCTCCACCCTGCACACCCAGGCGAACCCCGCCCTGCTCGGGAGAAATGCCTTCCTTCTCCATCGCCGAACGCACCCTCGCGATCGCCTTGTCGGTGATCTGGATGCCTTTGACAGGAGCCGCGGGCGGTGCGGATTGGGTCGCTTGTTCCATGGGGCTTCGAGCTTCGAGCCGCGAGCTACGAGTGACCTCAAGCATGCGACGAATCGCTCGCTCGAAGCTCGTGGCTCGAAGCCCGCAGCCGATTTATTGCGCTGCCTGTACCGCTACCGGCTTCACCGCGTCCTGCTTCTTCTTCCAGTCGCCAATCGCAGCGCGGATAGCGTCTTCCGCCAGCACCGAGCAGTGAATCTTGACCGGAGGCAGCGCGAGCTCCTTCACGATCTCGGTGTTCTTGATCGCGAGCGCTTCCTCGATCGTTTTGCCCTTCACCCATTCGGTTGCGAGCGAGGACGATGCGATGGCCGAGCCGCAGCCGAAGGTCTTGAACTTCGCGTCTTCAATGACGTTGGTTTCGGGATTGACCTTGATCTGCAGCTTCATGACGTCGCCGCACTCGGGCGCGCCAACCAGTCCAGTGCCCACGTCGGCGCTGGCCTTGTCCATGGATCCCACGTTGCGGGGATGGTTGTAGTGGTCAATCACTTTCTCGCTGTATGACATTTGCTGTCTCCCTCAGGGGCTGAAGCCCCGTCATCTTTCCGTCTGAACGGCACGGCTGAAGCCGTGCCCTCCCAAAACCCTGACCGGCCCAAAAACGCTGCCCGGCCAAAACCGTGCCCAGCCCGAGGCCAAGCCTGGCAAAGTTTCTTAGTGCGCTTCGCCAGCCCACTTCACACTCTTCAGATCAATGCCTTCTTTCGCCATCTCATACAGCGGCGAAAGTTCACGCAGACGTTCGACCGTCTCGACCACGCGATCCGCGACGTAGTCGACTTCGGCTTCGGTGTTGAAGCGTCCGATACCGAACCGGATCGAACTGTGCGCCAGGTCATCGCCCGTGCCCAGAGCCTTCAGCACATACGACGGTTCCAGGGTCGCCGAGGTGCAGGCCGAGCCGCTCGAAACCGCGATATCGTTGATGCCCATCAGCAGGGACTCGCCCTCGACGTACGCAAAGCTGATGTTCAGGTTGCCGGGCAGACGGTGTTCTGTCGAACCGTTGATGTAAACCTCGTCCAGGCGGCCCATGATCTTGTCCCGCAAACGATCGCGCAAGCCGGAGATTTTGATCGTCTCCTGCGGCATGTCTTCCATCGCAATCTGGCAAGCCTTGCCCAGTCCGGCGATGCCGGGTACGTTGAGCGTTCCGGAACGCATGCCGCGCTCGTGGCCGCCGCCGTCAATCAGCGGAACCAGTTGCACGCGCGGATTCTTACGGCGAACGTAGAGCGCGCCCACGCCTTTCGGCCCGTAAAGCTTGTGTCCCGTGATCGAGGCGACATCGATATTCATCTTGTTCACGTCGACCGGAATCTTACCGATGGCCTGCACCGCGTCCGTGTGGAAAATCACACCGCGTTCGTGGCAAAGTTTGCCGATTTCTGCTATCGGCTGTACCACGCCGATTTCATTATTCGCAGCCATGATCGTGACCAGAATCGTCTTGTCGTCCATGGCGCGCTTCAAATCGTCGAGATCTACCAGGCCGTCTTTCTGAACCGGCATGTACGTAACGCGGAAGCCGCCCTTCTCAAGATGCTTGCAGGTATCGAGTACGGCTTTGTGCTCGGTGACCGCGGTGATGATGTGGTTGCCCTTCTCGCGATACATTTCGGCAACGCCTTTGATCGCAAGGTTGTCGCTCTCGGTGGCGCCCGAGGTGAAGATAATTTCTTTCGCCGTCGCGCCGATTAGCTTCGCGATGCGTTCGCGGGACAATTCCACGGCTTCTTCCGCGGCCCATCCAAACGGATGATTGCGGCTGGCGGCGTTGCCGAATTTTTCCATGAAGTAGGGCAGCATCTCTTCCAGCACGCGGGGGTCAAGTTGCGTGGTGGCGTGGTTGTCCATGTAGATCGGCAGCTTGATGCCGTTCGGGGTCGCGTGCTGTTCAGTGACCTGGGTGGTCGTGCTCATGATTCCTGTTCTCCTCAAAATCTTGCCGGAACACCGGCGCTAGTTAAACAATCGTGACCAACTCCGCCGGTTTCTTGACCTCAATCGTTTCCGGCTCTTCCCGCATGTGTGAAATTTTGATTCGTTTCAGCACCTGCTCGATGCTTTCATTCACTTTGCGCAGCGGTTCGCGAATGGTGCATCGATCGGTCTGGTCGCACTCGCCGCGCACCGTGATACACGACGTAATAAACAGCGGTCCGTCGATCGCCTGAATCACTTCAAACGCCGAAATCGTATTCGGGTCACGCGCCAGCATGTATCCGCCGTTAATTCCGTGTTGCGACCGCAAAAGCCCGGCTTTCGCCAGGCGTTGCAGGATTTTCGCCAGCGCTTCCTGCGGAATCCCGTAGGCCTCGGCCACGTCTTTCGCGCTCGACGAACCCTTCGGAGCGTGCTCGGCGAGGTGCTTCATCGCCATCAGACCGTAGTCCGCTTTTTTGGTCAGTTTCAGCATGACGGTAATGGCGACCAATCAGGTCGGATAGATTGCCGACTGTTTTGGTCGTATTTCTATATTAGCGCTACTGGCTGCTTCCCGCAAGTGCGATCAGGCAACTGCTCAATTTCAGGATTGGACGGCAACTTTCGCAGGGTGAGTAGTTTAGAGGCCTTCGCCCGATCGCTAGGAAGGTACTCCTCCGAGGGTACTTGACATCTTCTACAGGCGTTCTAAAATACGGCCATTTTCCGGCCCCGAACGGAACCACCCTCTGGAGACCAGAGCTGCCCCGGAAATCTATGACGACAAGCAAGCCTCCCCAACCCCCTTCCAAGGTCAGCCGGGAACGGTGCAAGCATCCCCGGGTGCAGATCGTCTCGCGCGACGAAGACGCCGAATACGTCGAATGTGTAGAGTGCGGGGACGTCTTCGAATCCAGCGAATTCAAGGACATGGCCATGGAGGAAACCAAAGCCGCCGACGAAGAAGTGTAGCCTGACTTATTTCGCAAACGCATCGATCTCATGACACTCATCACTCTGGCGGCGCTCGGCTATCTGGTGTCGCCGGTATTGCTGATTTGCGGCTGGGCGCAGTGGGTTCGCCAGCCCAAAGCGCGCACCTTGTTTGGTGCGTTTTCCCTGGGTGGACTTGTGCTCTCCACCGTTTCTGCGTTGCTCGCGATCGCAGCCGTGGCCTATGCCCAGATCCACCATTTTCCGCATCAGGACCCGACGCTGATCAAGATGTATCGTGTAGGATCCTGTTGTCCCGCAGCGCAGTAGTACTTGGGATTGGCGGTATGTTGAACCCGAATTCGTTGCGCTGGTACGCACCGGTTTCTGCAGTGGCAACGCTGGCGTTGTGGATGATTGCCGCTACAAGTGAATGAAGCAGATCACAGATTTGGAACGGACCGTAGAGAGTCCTCCTTCTCGGCTTTGGCCTTCTTAGTCGCCATCGTTTTGTCCACCCACTCGTCGGCAGTCGCAAGGTCAGCCTTGCGGGCCGCGGGATCGCCGCACTGCACGTCGGCGCGCTCGCGGTACATCAGGTTCAGGTAGGCCATGGCATCATCGTAATCGGGGCGTAGCTGAATCGCTTTAATCAGATTATCGATACCTTCCTGAATGTTTTCCCAATTCTTCGCTCGCACCATTTCGCAGACACCGCGATTCTTTGCCGGGAGGGAGGCGTCGGACTTGAGATTCATCTTCATGCGCTCTTCCATTCGCAGTCGGTAAGTCTCCGTCCAGTCGATCACCGCGATGGAGTAGTAGGATTCCGGATCGTTGGGGTCCAATGCGGCGGCCTTGCGATAGTTGTCCCTGGCCTCATCGAACCTTTTCATTTGAAGTTCGAGATACGCGATACCCTTCAGCGCGTTGACAGCCTCGGTCGCCTGAGGAGCCAGGTCGAGTACTTGGCGGTACTGCTCGATTGCCCGTTCGGCCATCTGCAGGTTCTCCGCTACTTCTACGCCACCTACATATTGCTGGGAATAGACCGTCGCCAGATAGAGGCGAGCCGGTACACTTGACGGATCCTGCGCTACGGCTTTCTGAAAGTGGTCTTGCGCCTCCGCGAACTTGTTATTCTTAAAAGCCTGCACTCCCAAGTTGAGTTCGCTATTCTCACTCCCCGATTGTGCGGCGGCCATCGTGGCGGACAAGATGAGAGATAGAAAAAATAAACCGCGGCGGAATTTCATAATGCGACCTCTCTGACAGGCATACCTCGCCTTGTAATATTGGACACCGGTCGAGGCAAATTCGGGCATCTCAATCAACGATCTTGCCTTGATCACGCACTCGTAATCAGTAAATTCCCCGCCCGGTCCACCCGAAATTTCTTCCCCGGCGGTATGACGGTGGTGGCGCTATATTCGGTGATAATAGCGGGGCCTTTCCTTGCCCGCCCGGCGATCAGGTCGCTGCGTTCATACACGGGCGTCCGGAGGCGTGTTCCGTCAAAAATCACGGCTGTAAACTCCACGGGTAACGTCCGGCCATTCGACTCGATTACCGCGGGCTTCGCAATCTCGAGTTTATGGGTTCGGATTTTGCCGCGCAGCCGCACTGTTACTAACTCGATCTCTTTCGCGGGGTGGTGATATCCGTAACGGCGTTCATGTTCCTGGTGAAAACGGGCGGACGCATCTCCGGTCGCCGGGACATTCAACTCGTAGCCCTGTCCGCGGTAGCGCAGGTCCAGAGTGCGTTCGAAGACTGGCGTTCCTTCCCAGCGCTCAGCAGGAAAATCCTTGCGAGCCGCGGTCTCCAGTTTGCGAAATTCTTGCTCCAGTCTTGAGCGATAGTCTGCGCCGGATAAATTCCACAAGAGAGTGCGCGAGAAATCCTTGACCGCGTCGCTCACGAGGATTCCATACGCCGACAGCGCCCCTGGATGAGTCGGCAAGATCACGGTCGGGATAGCAAGAGCCTTAGCCAGTTCGCACCCGTGCAAACCGCCGGCCCCGCCAAATGCGACGAGCGCAAAGTCGCGGGGATCGTATCCGCGTTCGATCGATACCACGCGCAAAGCTCGTTCCATATTTGCGTTGACCACTTGCACGATGCCGCTCGCAAATTGTTCCAGCGTCAGACGCGACTTCTGCCTCTTCAACCATGCGGAGGTAAGGCGGTTGGTGCGCTCGAGGTCGAGCGTGAACTCTCCACCGAGAAAGCGGTCAGGCCGAAGCCTGCCCAAAATCAAATTCGCGTCGGTCACCGTCGGCAGTTCGCCGCGCCCGTAACAGATCGGCCCCGGTTCGGCTCCCGCGGACTCGGGACCAACACGCAGCGCGCCGCCTGCGTCAAAGCGCGCCAACGATCCGCCACCGGCGCCAACCGTATGGATATCGAGCGTCGGCACGCCCAGCGGAAAACCAGCCACCTCCGCCTGGCTGCTGGGGCGGGCGGTTCCCTCTACCAGCGCCACATCGGTAGAGGTTCCTCCCATATCGAAGGAGAGGACACGCGGAAATCCACTGCGTGCCGCCATGGCTGCCGCGCCGACCAATCCGCCGGCAGGCCCGGAGAGCACGGTCCGCACGGGCTCACGGGCGGCTGATTCCAGCGCGGTGATCCCGCCACTCGATTGCATCACGAAGATGCGCGGTATTTTCTTCGCCTGGCTCGCACCTCGCGCCAAATTTCCTGCCCGCTCACCAATTTTCTCGAGGTAAGTTTGCATGAGCGGTTGCAGATAAGCGTTCACCACAACCGTGCTGGTGCGCTCGAACTCGCGGAACTCCGGGAGAATGATGTGCGATAACGAAAGCGGCGTGCCCAGTCTTGCGAGAATCGCAGCCGCAGCGAGTTCATGAGCCGGATTCGTAAATGAAAACACCATGGAAATAGCGATGGATTCGGGCCGGGCGGCCGTTACCGCGTCGCGCATCCTCGCCAAGTCTTCCGCGGAAGGCGATTCGAGGACCTGGCCGTCCGCCGCGATTCGTTCCTTCACTCCGAAGCGCAACTCTCGAGGCACGAGTGGAGCGACCCGCTCAAAAAAGAAATCGTAGAGCGGCGACCGCGCCTGCCGCCCTATCTCGATCACATCTTCGAATCCGGCGGTGGTAACCAGCGCCACCCGCGCGCCCTTTCGCTGGAGCAGAGCGTTGGTGCCGACGGTCGTCCCGTGCACTAAGGTGAATTCACCGCTCACGCCGATTTTCTCCAACGCTTCGGCGATCGCTTGCGAGGGATCGTCTGGCGTCGAGAACACTTTCAATGTCTTGAGCACACCACCTTCCGCCCACACGCAGTCGGTGAAGGTACCGCCCGTGTCGATCGCAACGCGGATTACGGGACGCGTGGGTCGGGCCATGACGAGGGAAGGGTATCAGAAGCAGCCGTTAGCAATTAGCACTTGGCCAATGCTAACAATCCACAGATTTCAACCCACAAAGTGGGGGTTGAGCTAAGTGCTAAATGCTAAGTGCTAACCACTGCCCTACTGCAGTGGCGGCACACTGTTGTCGCAATTCGCAATCGGGCTGATCTGGGTTCGGAGTACGCTGTCTGCAAACGAGCAGAAAGAGCGCACGCCGGTTTGATTGGGCACGATGGGCGAACCGATCACTTGATACGTTGCTGCTGGGCTACCAGACGCGGCCGTGAGTGTGAACGTGTAGCCATTCTTTGTGCCGGATGCAATCTGGCTGTCGATCAAGCACGCGCTGGTCGAGGACGGCGGAGTACAACTCATTCCGCCCAGAACCGTGAGAGTGCTGGCGAATCCGACATTTGGATAGGCGGAGTTGTAGGAAATCTGGGCGCTGTTGATGGTCTTAACCGTATTCACCGCCGAGGCTTCATTAACCGAGCGCTTCGCGTTGATTAAACTGGGAATCGCGATCGACGCGATGATCAGAATAATCGCAACCACGATCAGTAATTCGATCAGGGAAAAGCCTTTCTGTCTCCGACGCATGGGAGATTCCTTTCGTGGTGTCCTCAATCTGGGAGGTGAGGACGGGATGCACTTGGAACGGGGCCCCGGGATCGGGCTTGCGCGAGATATTTTCTCTTTCTTCTTTCCAGCGGCGCCACCCCTGACGCTCTGGCGAAGGGCATCGGAAAACTAACCGGTAAATGCGCTGGACTGCCGTATTCTGAGACCAGCCGCATCAGGATGCGGCTAGGTCCGTTTTGACGGCGAACATCTGGAAATCATGGCTCCTGCCCGGAGGTCTGTTGCTGGCGCTGTCAGCCGCGCTGGTCAACAGTCCTCTGCTGGAGCGCGTTGCGCCCTCACTTGGTTTCTTTTACTTCGCCGTGTTTGTCGCTGGATTGCTCCTGGCCTGGCGCTTCAATTCCAGCCGGGTTTTTTTTACGCTGCTTGTGCTGCTGTTGTCTCATCGTGCAGTCGAATTCTTTTCGCTGGGAAACACTCGAAGCGGCCCCGGACACGCGGCCCTCATACTAGCGGCCGTCCTGATTCCTCTGAACGGCATCGCGCTGGCCTATATGCGTGAGCGCGGATTGACCATCGCGGGGATCGCGCCGCGTTTCGGGATGCTGTTTCTTCAATCGGTGGTCGTGGCCATAGCATGCCGTCCGGAAAATAGCAGCGCCGTTTCATCCCCTTCGGCTGGTTTGCCCATGTGGTCATGGATCGGCTTCCTTGCTGCCGACGTCGTGCTGGTCGTGCGTTTTTTCCAGACGCGCAAGCCGATGGAGCCGGGTTTTCTGTGGTCGCTGGTCGCGGTATTTCTGTGGCTCGATTTGTCCCCAGTCGGCAAGGTCGCCGACGCGTACGTTGCGACCGCCGGCCTGATCGTGGCCGCGTCCATGATCGAAACGTCCTACGTGTTGGCGTATTTCGACGAACTGACCGGCATACGCGGACGACGGGCCTTCAACGAAGCGCTGTTGTCGCTTGACCAGCAATACGCGATTGCGATTGTCGATATCGACCACTTTAAAAATTTCAACGACACCTACGGCCACGACACCGGGGATCAGGTGCTGCGCATGGTGGCTTCGCGACTGGCGGATGTGGGTGGAGGCGGACAGGCCTTTCGTTGCGGCGGCGAGGAATTCGCAATCCTGTTTCGGAATGTCTCAGCCAAGGATGCGTTTGCGACCCTGGATGCGCTTCGGCAAACGATCCAGAATTCCGTTTTCCGGTTCCGCGGCGGGGAGAGAAGAACTGAACCACGCGCCGGAGTGAAAGAACGCCGAAAGCCCCGCCGAAAAAAAGCCGAATCAGTTCTAGATAAGCCAATTTCGGCAAGACCGGCAGGGGACTTGTCCGTAACCGTGAGCATCGGAGTGGCCGAGCCGAGTACGCGCTATCGACAGCCCGAGCAGGTCATCAATGCGGCCGACCAGGCGCTTTATCGCGCCAAGCACAATGGACGCAACCGGGTTGAAGTGGCCTCAAATGTCGCGCTCCGCGTAACGCGCAGCAAGAAAGCGAACGCATCCCGCAGCTAACGTCGAGAATAGAGATTACTCACGTCCGACGCCGAGTGAGTCGGCAACCCGGTTGATGTAGTTGAACCACGCGGCGATCAGCGTGATCTGCAGAATGCCCTGGTCGTCGAAGCCCGACGCACGCAGGCGTTCGTGATCGTCCTTCCCAACCTTCGTCGCATCCCGGGTGATCTTGACGACGTAGTCGAGCATCACGCGGTCCTGCGGAGTAATGGGAGCGGTCGTGTAGTCGCGCTCCAGCGCCTCGACTAGTTTTGGGTCCAACGTTACGCGACGCAGAAACTCTGCGTGGGACTCGATTCAATACACGCACCGGTTTGTCACCGAGACCACGGTCGTGATCATTTCGTGCTGGCGGCGATCCAGAGGAAGATCAGGCGACATCAGCGAACCGAAGGTTGCGAACGCATGATAGAGAGCCTGCGGAATCAGCGAATGGGACTCGACAATCTCCGCACCACCACCTTCGGTCGGGTGAACGGGAGTGGCATATTCGACGGGGTAGAGATGGCGCTGACCCTCGGCGGCGCGCCGCAGTTCGTCGTTCGCTTCTGAAAGAGGAATGGTCTTGATCCAAGCCATGATTGCACCCTGCACACGGCAAGAAAATCTGCCTGATCGCGTTCCGACACCCTACACAGACGTAGGAACGTTGCCAATACCTCGAATATATTAGGCGTCCGGGGGTAGCCCTTGGACAACGTTCGGACAAAGTGAGGCCCACTCCCAACGGGTGGCCCAGACTTCCATCGGCGGCGGTAGAATAAACTTGGTCTAGTGACCGGACTCGCTGCTTTCTGGGATCGGGCGCCGCGCGATTACTTTTTCGGAGGCATGGATGCCGCAAGACACGCTGACCATTACCGATAACCGAACGGGCCAGACCTACACCGTGCCCGTCGAAAACGGCACTATCCGCGCCATGGACCTGCGCAAGATCAAGACCGGCCCCGAAGACTTCGGCATGATGACCTACGATCCGGCCTTCATGAACACCGCGTCCTGCCGAAGCTCGATTACTTACATCGATGGGGACAAGGGAATCCTGCGGTATCGAGGCTATCCGATCGAAGTGCTCGCCGAGCACTGCACGTTTCTGGAAGTCGCGTACCTGCTCCTCTACGGCGAACTCCCCACTGCGGCCCAACTCAAGAGTTGGGTCTTCGACATCACGCATCACACCATGCTGCACGAGACCACGAAAAAATTCATGGAGGGCTTCCGCGACAACGCCCATCCCATGGTGATGCTGGTCAGCACAGTGGCCGCGCTTTCGAGTGTGTATCCCGATTCCAGACATATTTCCGATCCCGCAGTCCGGCTACTCCAAATCAAGCGACTGATTGGCAAGATGCCTTCGATTGCGGCGATGTCGTATCGCCACATCGTCGGATTTCCCTATGTCTATCCCGACAACGATCTCACCTACACCGAAAACTTCATGAACATGTTGTGGAAGATGGTCGAGCCGAAGTATGTCGCGAATCCCGTGCTCTCGCGCGCGCTCGATATTCTCTTCATTCTGCACGCTGACCATGAGCAGAATTGCAGCACCAACGCGATGCGCGCGGTGGGGAGTGCGCACGCCGATCCCTATCTGGCTACGGCCGCCGCGGCCGCCGCGCTCTCGGGACCATTACACGGCGGGGCTAACGAAGAAGTTCTACGTATGCTGGACGAGATTGGATCCAAGGACAATGTTGCCGCCTACGTGAAGAAGATCAAGGAAGGCAAAGGCAAGTTGATGGGCTTCGGACATCGCGTCTACAAGAATTACGATCCCCGCGCCAAGATCATCAAGTGGGCCGCTGACAACGTTTTCGAAGTGACAGGACGCAATGCCAAGATCGAAATCGCCCTCGAACTCGAACGCATCGCTCTGGAAGACGATTATTTCGTGAGCCGCAAGCTTTATCCCAACGTGGATTTCTACTCCGGGATCATGTACGAGGCGATGGGCTTCAAGCCGGAGATGTTCACCGTGCTCTTCGCGATCCCGCGCACTGCGGGCTGGCTCGCGCAATGGCAGGAGATGCTCACCGATCCAGAACAGAAAATCGCGCGCCCGCGCCAGGTGTGGATCGGACATGAGACGCGTCCCTTCGTCCCGATGGAACAGCGTGGAGCGGGAGTGACGGCTCGCTAGCTCGTGCCGTCCTGCGCAGAACTTCAGGGCAGAACCGTAATTTCCCCATCCCGCTCACGGTGAAATCCTCTTGGCATCGAACTCTGCACGGGCAAGGGACTGGAGTTCTCTTTTGCAGGGGCGGCCACTACGATTCGCTTTAACAGGACTCTTTGCAACGGGCCACCGTTAAGCGACCCAGCGGCAACGATGTCGCCCCTGTCGTTGATCCAGAGTCCCAGCAAGAACTGCCACTGCGGGTCACCGACAAGGTCATTCAGAAAGAGCGGCACGCCATTATGCCAAAGAACGCCGAAACAGGGGCACAGGATCGTGTAAACCGGCGGCCCATCGGCGGGATCGTTGTCGTTCGAGCCCCAACTCCCAATAATATCTCCCTGGCTGTTGATGTCATTACTCCACGCGGTAACGAAATCATAGGGAGATAAATCCGTTACAGTGCCGTGATCCCACAGATAGGCATGTCCGCTGAGGTCCCCCGCCAGGTCCGATGCACCGGCGATACGACCTGCCGCGTCCGCTCCAACGGTATAGCCAAAATCGGAGCCGAAAATTTGTCCCAGGTCGGTCAGCACACCGTTCGACCAGGTGAAACCGTGGAAGTGAGGAATCCCAAAGACTGGATCGGGGTCGTTAGAAATATCTGACTGTCCGGTAACCAATCCTGATTCACTCAGGCCGTTTACTAAAGTTGCGCTGCCGCCAAGAGATCCCAGATCGCTCCAATGTTTTCCGTGCCAAAAGAAACCATGCGCGACTCCGTCGGAGGTGGTGAACACGCCCGTGACCTGATTATTTTCATTCACGCGGTTCGCGTAACTCGCAACTCCTCCGAATGTGTCGATGTCTTCTATTTGATGCTTGCGGTAAAGGAATGCGTGAAAAGTCGCGTCGCCCGGCACACACGAAGAGCCGACCACGTGTCCCCCATCGCTGATTCCCAGCGCCGCACTGCACGTGCCTCCCAGAGTGGGGAGAGGGGTGCTCTTGCCTGGCCTCCAGATGAAACCCATGTGCGGGCGCCCGCTCAACAGATCGGTCGCCGCCACCGCGCGATGATTGTTAATATCACCCGGCAACACTCTTCCGGGAGGGTCGAAGACGGAATTGATGGGTACTACGGTGTAACTCACACTTTGTGCCAGGGACAATCCAGTTATTACCAATGAGGCAATTACTAGCCACAATAAAAACCGAAGGGATAATGCTTGCATAGTCGTTTACTTCCTTCTGGGGGAAGGGCCATCATTTTGCCGTGCGCCCTACGAACGGTCAAGAAGAAAGTGAAAACGAGTTTGCGGACCGCACTCAATCCAGCGGCGGACGCGCTGATCCTCCCAGCAGCGAAGTATTCATGGTAGCAATGTTGTGATGGCCCTCCGGCCCGCCCCACGCAAACATCAGCGAGACCATGGGGAATCCGCCGGCACGCAGAGTCAGGCCGCCGGCGAAGCTGTGCTTCAGATGGCTGAAGCCCAGATCGCCGCGGGTCAGCGATACTCTTCCCTGGTCCGCGATGAACTTGGCGCCAAACGGGCCCCAGATGGAGTGCTCGACACTCTCCTGCAATAGCAGCAGATTTGGCCCCCGAAACCGGTAATCCTGATAACTGCCAAGCGCGAGTGAGCTATTGATGTCCGATCCGCCGAGCGTCTGCTGGAAATAAAACGGCACCGCGCTGGTGGACGAGTTGATCGACTCCGAGAGTAGCAGGCGCACTCCGATCGATCCGTTGAGATTTCGCGAGTGGGGAATCTCCGGGCACTGTTCTCCCGGAGGCGCGCACGAGTTTGGACCATTGCCGTCTGTGTTCCTGGGCGCCGATTGCGAATAGCCGTACAAGTAATAGGTATGTGCGAGGTCAACCGTCCAGCGAAGAAACGAATTATGCGAACTCGACGGCGCGAAGTATTCCTGAAATTTCCCGAGGTAATTCAGCTCGAAGTTACCGATCACCGGCTTGATGCGAAAGCCCTGGCTTAGCTGGACGAATCCCGGCTGGCTGCTCAATCCAGGCGCAGTTGCATCCGTGTAGAGAGTCTCAATCGACGGATCGGATTCGTGGTGATTTCCCCGGATGTCGACAAAGCGTCCGTTGATCTCGCCCAGAAGCGACAGATTCAATCCGCGGATCGCTCCCCACTCGTAGACGGGCTTGATCACACTCGCGCCAACAATGGTTTGGGTCATCCCAAAAATGGACTTTCCTGCAAGCGTCGTGTCGTTGCCTTCTCCGAAGAAATTCAGCTTGTTCAGCGAAATCGTTTGCGCATAGAGATTGAAGACCGCGTATGGGTGAGTGAAGGACGATGATCCCTTGGGCGTCGTGCTGCTCGGAGCGTCGGCCGCTCCGGGAATCGAAACGTGAACTCCACCATTTGCCGGATGCGGCGTGTGTACCATCTTCATATAGCCGCCCGCGCGCCATGCTCCGCTGGGCGCGCCGGTCGCGTCGAAATCCCAACTCAGCCGCCAGTTCTTCGTGTTCTTCGACCAGACGAATGCCCCACCGAGGCCGAACCCGTTCTGCGGCGGCAGACTGCCCGCCGCTATATGGAGAGGATGGTCAGTAAAGAGTGTGTACGCGCATCCGGGCACGGCCTTGAAGCTGGCCTGGCACGCGTCGGAGACGCGCTCTCCTTCGCGGCGCAGCTCCGCCTGCAATGGACTCTCTTGCGCCAACACGAGTGTGGACGCCATCGCGATCGATATCACCAGCAACAAACTCCAGCGCATACTCAGCCTCCGGCGAATCCCGCCTGTTACTTTTTGCCGCGTCCGCTCGGCTTCCGCGCCCGCTTGCTCTTCTTTGCCGTGGTCTTCTTGCGCGGCTTTCGGGCAGGCCGCTCGGCCGCCGCGGCGATTGCGATTCCCCGTTTGCGCCTGGGCTTTGCCCGCTGTGCCGCTGCGTCGTCATGGGCTTGATGGATCGCCTCGGTCACATGCCGGATATACGCAGCGGCCTCGCCTTCGGTCTGAATGGCATTGATGTACAACTCGCTGCGATACCGCAATGGAAGATTTCTCTCCGCATCGTGCAGATGCCGCGTCTGCGTTTGCAGCAGCGACGACACCGGGCGGTCGGGATTCCATACTTTCTTCGGTTGCGGCCTGGGCACTGGGATGGGCTTCATCGGGTTCACTCCTTTTCGGTCGCATTACTTCTGGGCGTTTCTATGAGTTTTTCTAGACATCGAAATCCGGGCAATCGTTTCGCATTGCTGGAAGCGATAGAAGATTGCGATTCGGATCTACGGGGCCTCCGCTCGGCTCGATGAACACGTCCGCGTTCACTTCGCGTGGAGATCGCGGCGACGCATCTCCGAGGAAGAACCTGGTCACCGTAGCGGGAATCGAGGCATGGTCGAACACGCGATCCACGACGGTCCCTTTCGGAATCCACGGCGAAATCAGGATCGCTGGCACACGCACGCCGAGCCGGTCGAACTTGAATGCCTTGCCCGTTCCCAGATCGAGTTCCGAAGACTCAAACTGGTCGGCGTTGCAATCCGGCGGAGGCACATGGTCGAAGACTCCTCCATGCTCGTCATAGACGACGAGCAGCGCCGTGCTCGCCCACATCTTCGGATTGCGCTTGATCGCCATGTACACCTCGGCAATCAGCAACTCTCCTGCCTGTACGTCATGGTCGGGATGCTGATCGCTGGCGATTGCCTCTCCGCCATCCGTATCGTGATCGTTGTAGTTCGGCTCGACAAACGAGTACTCCGGCAGGATTCCCTTTTTGCAGTCGCTCAGGAATTGTTTGTAAGTGCCGAACAGTTGCGGCTGGTTCTGCAGGAGGTTGGCGACTTCCATCGTGGAGCTGGTCGTATCGTAGTAGTAGACCTTGGCGGAATGAGCTGGAGTCGCCTTGATGAGCCGTGTGTAGATGCTCTTGATCGCCTCGTTGACGACGAACGGATTCATGTCGACGCGGCCGAACGATGTCCCGTAGTGCGCAAAGGCCCGGTTGCAGATTGTCGGACCCGGAATGGAAGCGAACCACCGGTTGAAAACCGCGAATTGTAGAGCCAGCGTCGTCAGCACAGGCAACTGGTTCTGCGCGAAGTAATACATGATCTTCTGCGAATGTTGCAGATCGCGCCGCTGATTGAAGTAGCTCTTCACGAAGCCGTCCATCGTCGGCTTGCGGCCGGCGCCGATGGCGCCCCCAAAGATCTGCAAGTCGACCGCCGGGTAGTGATGGTCGGGGTCGGGGTCGAGCTGGCCTTGAAAATCCGCCACTGCCTGCGGCGGGACCTGGTTCCCTGCGGTGTCGGGATTGAACTGACCGGGAGCGACTCCGTCAATCCGCGCGTCCACCGCTTTCAGCGAGCCCAGCATGTGGTCAAACGACCGGTTTTCCATCATCAGGACGACGATGTGCTTGAGTTGGTCCAGTCCTGGAGCCATGGCGATCTACTCCTGCAAAGAATTGGGAAGTGACGCCTAGTGGGAAGGATGCAAGACGGAGGGCAGTGCGGCGTCCCGTGCCCCCGGGAAGACACGTCAGTGCTAAGTTGCGACTAGTAAAACCTATTCTTCGGGAGTTGTCCAGTGATTTCAGTCGCTGTTTCTGTTTCTGTTACTCTGAATTAATGCCGATTGAACGCCTGCAAAAGATCATCGCCGCAGCGGGAGTGGCTTCGCGCCGCAAGGCCGAGGAGTTGATCACCTCCGGACGTGTCCAGGTCAACGGCACCACGGTCACGGAACTGGGCACCAAAGCGGATTCCGAACAGGACCACATCCGCGTCGATGGCAAGCTTCTGAAAGGTCCGGAGCGCCACACCTACATCGTGCTCAACAAGCCCAAGGGCTACGTCACCACAGTCAGCGATCCGGAAAACAGGCCGACCGTGATGGACCTGGTAGGCGGAGCGAAGGCGCGAGTGTATCCGGTGGGACGACTCGATTGGGCGAGCGAAGGACTGCTGCTGCTCACTAATGACGGCGAACTCGCGAACGGGCTGATGAAGGCGTCGTCGAACGTGCCGAAAATTTACGTCGTGAAAGTTGCCGGGCAACCGGACGAGGCGAAAATCGACAAGCTTCGCGCCGGCGTCTCCATCGCAGAAAAAGGCGGGCGGCGAGTCCGGACTGCGCCCGCGAAAATCCGGCAGATTCGCGAGTCTGACAACCCGTGGTTCGAAGTGACCATCGTCGAGGGCCGCAACCGGCAAGTCCGCAAGATGTTCGAGGAAGTCGGACATCACGTGGAGAAGATCCGGCGCGTGCAGTACGGCCCACTCGCTCTGGATGTGCCGCCGGGTGAATTTCGCAGCTTAACGCTGGATGAGGTTTCGCGCCTGAAAGCGGCCGCTTCGGGCAAGAAAATGTTTAGCGCCCCAAGGGAAGAAGTGATGCCCACTGTGCGGCCTCAGCCAGTGAAGCCCCCGGCCGACATCGTTAGCGGCACGGAAGCGGAGCGGCAGCCCATCGCGAAAATACAATTCCGGGCGACACCTGAGGCGCCGCGCTACTCAATCGTGAAAGCACCGTTCCGGCCAAAAACTGAGGGCCGTCCGCGCCCCGAGGCTAAGTCACAATACAGGACCAAATCGAAAGCGCCGTTTCAATCGCGAACTGCGAAGCCGTACAAGCCAAGAGACACGGCACCATTCCAGGGAACCGGCAAGCCTACCCAGCGGCCACGAAGCGATGACCGTCCGCGCGGCAACAACCTAAGATTTGACCGTGGCCCCGCCCGACCAGCGTCTTTCCGGGGAGCACCGCGCCCGCCGTTCCGGCAGCGAAAACCATTTGACAAGCCGGGCGACGCAACCGCGTCCGCAGCGCCGGGCGCGGGCCGATCGTTCGACACGCCAAGATCAGACAAGCCGAGGTTCGAAAGACCAAGGTCCGGCAAACCACGATTCGAAAAACGAGGATTCGATAAACCAAGATCGGGAACCGGGTTCGGTGGCCCGAAGGCGCGACGCCCATTCGACAAATCAAGTGATGGAGCAGCATCCGCGGCGCCCAGTGCGGGCCGGCCGCTTAACAGGCCGAAATTCGACAGGCCCAGACCGGAAAAGCCAAGAACGGGAGTTGGATTCGGTGGGCCGAAGGGGCGACGCCCATTCGACAAATCTAAGCCAGCCTCTCGCGACGGCCGAAGAGGATCGGGCGCCAGACCTTCACGACCGCGTGGACCGCGAAGCTAGCGCTTCGCTTCGGCGATCATCGGCAGGCGCGCTGCACCGAACAATCCCGCATCGCTTCCCAGCAACGCTCGCGTGACGATGGTCTTGTGTCCGGGGCCGGGTTCAACGTGCGAGGATGCGCCTCCTCCCTGGCCCAAGGGGTCGGGAGGAGCGGTGGCGGCGTACACCATGCAACGACTGCGCAGCTCATCGAAGATTGCTGGCGCAAATACTTCCCATGCGCTCGCGACGCCGCCGCCCACCACGTACATGGGCAGGTTCAGCGAATTCACCAGCGTAGACAGCACGATCCCAAGCGCGCGGCCTAATCGGCGGTAAATGCGCTTGGCGTCCTCGTCGCCTTGCAGCGCCAAATTGAAAATGGACTTCGCGCTGAACTCCACATCAGAATTCGCCGCTTTCGCCAGAGAGCAACCCTGATTCTGAGCGATGGCTTCGCGCGCCATACGCACCACAGCGGTTGCGGACGCGTATTGCTCCAGGCATCCGCGATTGCCGCAGCCACAAGGATGGCCCTCCGGTTCAACGGTTGTGTGTCCGAATTCGCCGGCCATACCGTTCATGCCGTGCCAGATTTTTCCGCCCATGACCAGCCCGCCACCGACGCCGGTGCCGAGCGTGAGCATGGCCATGTCGTCGTGCTCTCTGGCTGCTCCGAGCCACTTTTCGCCAAAGGCGGCGACGTTGGCGTCGTTTTCCAAAATGACCATGGTGCTGAGGCGGCGTTCGATTTCGGCGCGAACTGGGTAGTCCGCCCAACCGGGAAGGTTTGGCGACTCGCGTAGAAGTCCGGTGTCCATGTCGATAATGCCGGGCACACCGATTCCAATGCCGAGCATCTTCGACGAATTCCTGTACTTTTCGGACAAGTGCTGGATGGCATCGCACATGTCGTTGAGAACGTGATCACGGCCGAGCGAGACCTTCGTCCCAAGCGTGACCTTCTCCACCAGGTGGCCGGTTATATCGACCGCTGCAATACGCAGGTTAGTGCCGCCCAGGTCCACTCCGATTGAAAAGTCATTCATAGGATTTGGAATTCTCTATCTTAGCCCTTCGACGGGAGAGAGGTCTTCTGTTCTTGTACATGGGGACTTTCCAGTCCGTCAATATTAAATCGTTATACTACTGCTATTTTTGGCATTTTGGACAGTAATGACTGCTCCGTCCGGCCAGCACCACGCGCTTGACCGGGGTTCCGCATACCAGGCACTTCTCGCCTTCGCGGCCATACACCCGATGCTGGAGTTGAAAGAAACCTTCCTCGCCATCGGCATCGACATAGTCGGAGATTGACGACCCGCCCAAAGCGATCGCCTCGCTCAAGACTTCGCGAACCGAACGATGGAGCCAGCGAAGCTCGTCGCGGGTCAGTGTTGAGGCACGACGACGAGGCCGAATCCCAGTGCGAAAGAGAGATTCGTCTGCATAGATGTTCCCGACGCCGCGCAAAAGTTTCTGATTCAAGAGTGCACTCTTGATCGGAGTCTTCCGTCTCCGAAACAACTCGATGAACCGTTCTTCGTCCACCTCGAGCGGTTCGACGCCGCCGGGATCAAATCCGTCCGCGTGCACGCTGAGTTTTCCAAACATGCGGGGATCAACGAAGCGAAGCTCGCGTCCCGATGCCAGTTTCGCAATCAGATGAGTATGCTTGGCTATCTCTTCGGCAGGCTCGCAAACGACCAAGCGACCCGTCATGCCGAGATGGACGATCCACTGCACAGATCCGGTCCCCTTCCGCAGAGATACGGCTTGCCGCTTGTCCCTCGACGCAGGAATGGCTCCTTCGAGATCGAAAACAATATGCTTGCCCGCACGGTGTACGCGGACAATCCGTTTCCCTTCCAGTGTCGATGCGATTTTCGATGCGGGAGACTTCAGCGGCTGTTTGCGTGATCCGATCCAGACCGAATCAATCGTGTCGCCACGAACACGCTTGTCCAGTCCGCGGACGATGGTTTCCACTTCAGGCAACTCGGGCATCGAGTCAGAATAGCAAGGTTGGAGATACGAGGTTATTCTCCCGCGATTGCCCTCGTTCCTCTCAATTCGGTATGCTAGAGCGTACACATCGGCGGTCGCCGAACATCCCAGATTCAAGTCAAATGCAGCAGTCGCGCGAAACTTGTGTGTGCGATCTCTGGGCGGGCGATCCCGCAGAAGATTCCACGGAGTACGAATTGAATCGAGGCAAAACCGCGGTCATTGTTGGAGCCCAGTGGGGCGATGAAGGCAAGGGCAAGATTGTCGACGTCCTGACGCAGACCTTTTCGGTTGTCGCCCGCTACGCCGGCGGACACAACGCCGGGCACACGGTCATCATCGAGGGCAAGAAATTTGTGCTGCAGTTAGTGCCGGGTGGCATTCTGCGTCCTACGTGCGTGAACGTGATCGGCAACGGCGTAGTGTTCGATCCGATCGCATTTCTCAAAGAAGTGGCCACGCTGCGAGAGGCCGGCGTGAAGGTGGACAGCAATCTTTTCATCTCGAATCGCGCCCAGGTCATTCTTCCCTACCACCGCATGATGGAACTGGGTGCGGAAAATGCACCGGGCCGGGTAAAGATCGGCACAACCTCGCGAGGGATTGGTCCGGCTTACGAAGACAAGATCAGTCGCCGCGGGCTTCGCGTCGCCGATCTGCTCGACACCGCGCTGCTGCGGACGCACATCGAGAACGCCGTCAAGGAAAAGAACATGATCGGCCACGCGCTCTTCAACTCAGAGCCGATGGATGCCGACAAGATGTTCAAGGAATACGCCGAGGCTGCGCGACAGATCGCGCCGTTTGTCTGCGACACGGCGGTACTGCTCAACAAAGCGATTGCCGAGGGCAAGTCTGTGGTGTTCGAAGGCGCGCAGGGAACGATGCTCGATATCGATCACGGCACGTATCCGTTCGTGACTTCTTCGAGCGCAACATCCGGTGGGGCGGTCACGGGCACCGGTGTGCCGCCGACTTCGATCGACACCGTGATTGGAATAACCAAGGCGTATTGCACGCGTGTGGGAGGCGGACCGTTCCCCACCGAATTGCTGGGCGAAGAGGGAGAAGACCTGCGCAAACGGGGCAACGAATTCGGCGCGGTCACGGGACGTCCGCGGCGCACCGGCTGGCTCGATTTGCCTCTCTTGCGCTACGCTGGCATGATTAACGGCATCTCCTGGCTGGTGGTGACCAAACTCGACGTGCTCGATCATCTCAAAGAGATTCCGGTTTGCGTGGCCTACAAGGTTAACGGCAAAGAGACGGCGGAAGTTCCGGCGCAAGCCTGCGGCTACGACAAGATCGAGTGCGTGTACAAAAACATGCCGGGCTGGGCGACTCCCACGCAGGAGATTCAAACGCTCGAAGGATTGCCGAAGGCAGCCCGCGAGTATCTGGCCTTCATCGAGAAAGAAACTGGCGCGCGTGTCGGTATGATTTCCACAGGACCGGATCGTGAACAGACGATTCTCGTGACGGATTTCGTGAGCCAGCTGGGCCTGGAACCGATGAAGCGCCCAGCGGCTCGAAACTAAACGCAAAAACCGAGAGAAGAAAGAACGGAGCGACGGATGGTGGTACTGGCAGTGACCTGGATGGCGAAAACCGGACGCGAGTCCGAAGTGGCGGCACTCTTTGAAAAATTAACCGCCGAGGCGCGTAAAGAGCCAGGCTGCCTCATGTTTCAAGTACACAAGCACAAGACAGAGGCGCGACGTTTTTTCATCTACGAGCAATACAAGGACGATGCCGCGCTCGAAGCGCATCGCGCCTCGTCGCACTTCCTTCAGTATGCTAAGAAAGACCTGCCCAAAGTAGCGGACCGCACGGAAGGGCATTTGTTCGAGCCGCTGGGATAGCGATCAGCTACGTTCCGCTCAGGACGACAGGCTTACTACTTATCTGCCATCAGCACGCCGCCCGAAGCGTAGCTTTCCTTCGACACCTCGTTGAACGTGACGACGATGGCTTCCCGCTTCGCACCCGCTTCTTCAACCATTGCGTCGGTAATGCGCTGCGCGATCTTGCGCTTCTGATCGGCGGTGCGGCCTTGCAGCATTGTCACTTGAATTAGAGGCATATAAGTTCGCAGTTAGTTCCTTGGTTCTCAGAAAAACCATCCAGTTCACAAACTGAGAACTGGGAACTGAGAACCGGGAACTGTCTTTATTGCGCCAATTCGTATCCCGCGAAGAAAAAGCTCAACTCGAAGCGGGCGGTATCTTCCGCATCGGAGCCATGGATCGCGTTGTACTCAATCGTGCTCGCCCACTTCTTCCGGATGGTGCCCTCTTCGGCGTTGGCCGGGTTGGTGGCGCCCATCAGCTTGCGTAGGTCGGCAATGGCGTTTTCCTTTTCCAGCGCCAGCGCGACGATCGGCCCGCTCGACATGAAGTCAGTAAGCGAACTATAGAACGGACGGCTGGCATGAACCGCGTAGAACTGTTCCGCCTGGTGCTTGGAAATCTCAAGCATCTTGATGGCGAGTATCTGGAAGCCGTTTTTTTCGAATTGTTCAATGATGTCTCCGATCGCGTGCTTCTTAACCGCGTCCGGCTTAACGATGGTGAGAGTGCGCTGCAAAGTCTTCATGGATGAGTTCTCAGTTCCCGGTTCTCAGTTCTCAGTAGCTCTTAATTTCGTTCTCCACTCCTAACTAAAGAGTGGATCGCCTGGCTCAATCTAAGAGCTAAGTGCCAATGGCTTACTGCTAATTGCTAACGACGGCTTTTCCGATTGCTGCGGCTAAAGTTTCGCCAATATCGGCCGGCGATTTCGCTACTCTGATTCCGGCTCTTTCCATCGCCGCGATTTTCTCGGCGGCGGTGCCTTTGCCGCCGGAAATGATCGCGCCGGCGTGGCCCATGCGGCGACCCGGAGGCGCGGTTTGCCCGGCGATGAAGCCGACGACTGGCTTCTTCATGTTTGCCTTCACAAAATCGGCCGCGGTCTCTTCTGCGTTGCCGCCGATTTCCCCGATCATGATTACGGCTTCGGTCTGCGGATCGCGATTGAACAGGTCGAGTGCATCGACAAAATTTGTTCCGATAATCGGATCGCCGCCGATGCCAATGGCGGTCGACTGCCCGATACCGCGCTGCGTCAGCTGATGCACGGCTTCATAGGTCAGCGTCCCGGAGCGCGATACGATGCCGACGCTACCCTCCTTGTGAATGCTGCCGGGCATGATGCCGATTTTGCATTTCCCAGGCGAGATGATGCCCGGACAATTCGGTCCGATGAGGCGTGAACGCCGGTTTTGTAAAAACTCCCAGGCCCGCACCATGTCGAGCGTCGGAATGCCCTCGGTGATACAGACGATGAGTTCAATGTCCGCATCCGCCGCTTCCATGATCGCGTCGGCTGCGAAGGGCGGCGGGACGAAAATCACCGTCGCGGTGGCGCCGGTTTTATCTGCGGCTTCCTGCACGGTGTTAAATACGGGCCAGCCCTCGTGCGTGGTGCCACCCTTGCCCGGAGTGACTCCGCCGACCACCTGCGTGCCATAGGCCGCGCAGGCTTTGGCGTGAAATGTCCCTTCGCGGCCAGTCAGGCCCTGCACGATCAATTTCGTTTTCTTATCAACCAGAATTGCCATGATTGCTCTTTTCTAAAAAACTCTAACTAGGCCCGCGCCGCCGCGACTACTTTGTCCGCCGCGTCTTTCATCGTTTCCGCTACGGTGAAGTTCAAGCCCGACTCCTTCAGTATCTTCTTGCCTTCCTCAACATTGGTTCCTTCGAGACGCAACACAACCGGCAACTGAAGGTTAGTCTTGCGCGCGGCTTCGACGACTCCGTTCGCAAGCGTATCGACGCGCAGAATCCCGCCGAAAATGTTAATCAGTACCGCCTTCACGCTCTTGTCACTGAGCAGAATTTCAAACGCATGTGCAACTTGCTCGGAATTTGCGCCGCCGCCGACGTCGAGAAAATTGGCCGGCATGCCGCCTGCGTACTTGATGATGTCCATGGTAGCCATGGCGAGCCCGGCCCCGTTCACCATGCATCCGACGCTGCCTTCGAGCTTGATGTAATTCAGGTTGTACTTCGACGCTTCCACCTCGAGCGGATCTTCTTCGGTGACATCGCGCAGGTCGCGGAGTTCCGGATGCTTGAAGAGCGCGTTGTCGTCAAAGGTCATCTTCGCGTCGAGCGCGAATACCCGGCCGTCGGTCGTCGTAATGAAAGGATTGATTTCCACTAGTGAGGCGTCGGTTTCGAGAAACGCACGATACAGGCCGGTCAGAAACTTCACAGCGGGATTGATCTGCGCGCCGCTGAGTCCAAGCGCGAACGCGATCTTGCGCGCTTGAAATGCTTCGAGGCCCATCCCCGGATCGATGTACTGCTTTAAGATGGCGCTGGGGTTTTCCTCAGCGACCTGTTCGATTTCCATGCCCCCGGCGGACGACGCCATGAAAACCGGCTTGCCCTCGCCTCGATCGACCAGGATGCCAAGATAGAGTTCCTTCGCGATCGGGAGCGTTTCTTCAATCAGCAGGCGACGCACCAAGCGTCCTTCGGGCCCCGTCTGGTGCGTAACCAGCGTCATGCCGAGAATCTTGCCAGCGAGTTCACCGGCTTCTTCCACCGACTTGGCGATCTTCACTCCACCCCCCTTCCCGCGTCCTCCAGCGTGGATCTGCGCCTTTACAACAACGCCCGTGGCCCCAGCATTGAATAACTCCTTCGCCGCGGCTTCGGCTTGCTCACGCGTTTGCGCCATCGTGCCGCGCGGCACGGTCACGCCGAACTTCTTCAGGATTTCTTTCCCCTGATACTCGTGAATCTTCATAATGATTCCTGGATTGCGTCCTGGCTCGATTCCAATCTCGGAGTAAACTGCTTGCGGCTTCGAAGAGCAGTCAGCAAACTCACAATTTTATAGGACGCAGAGGCAATCGGCCAAGCAGAACGCAACTTTATCGGACCGAAGCAAAACCAATATTGGGGATACGGATTGCCCCGTCTCCGTTCGAGGGACGCTGTCTGTCAACGGAAATCTGCATCGCTAGGGCCTCCTGTATCGTCAGATAAATACCCATGAAACTCGTATCTGTGAACATCGGCCTGCCGCGTCTGATCAGTTGGAAGGGCGCTACTTTCAAGACGGGGATATTCAAGAACCCGATTGCGGGACGAGTCATGCTCCGCGAAACCAACCTTGATGGCGACCGGCAAGCTGATCTCACTGTGCATGGCGGACCCAACAAGGCTGTTTACGGCTATGCGTCGGAACACTATCCCTACTGGCATAGCGAATTGCCCGAGGAGGAATTACCCTGGGGCGCGTTCGGCGAAAATTTAACAACGGAGGGTTTGCTGGAAACCAGCGTCAGCATGGGTGACCGCTACCGACTGGGTTCGGCGGTCGTCAGAGTGACCACCCCGCGCCTGCCCTGTTTCAAACTGGCTGCCAAGTTTCAGCGTGAGGACATGATTCAGCGTTTTCTGCAAAGCAGTTTCAGCGGCTTTTATTTCTCGGTCGCCGAGGAAGGCGAGGTCGGAGCGGGCGACGAATTTCACTTCCTCGACGCCGAAGTTCCCAGCCTGACGATTGCCGAGTTCAATCATCTCTACGTTTCGCCCACGCCGGATCTCGAACTGCTGAAACGTGCAGTTGAGGTGAGAAGTCTGCCGGAGAGCTGGCGCGAACGCTTTCAGGCGCGACTCGACGCCATCCAACAGAAGCAGCACATTTGAAACCACGCCCCGCCTGCGGTAGCTTGGAAGCCGGATGATCACCGACGTCCTGTATCGTCTCGCCAATCTCCGCCAGTCGCTCACTCGAGCGGAGGCACGCTCCGTGATGACGGAGGTTCTCGCCGGCAAGTACACGGACGCGCAGATTGCGGCGTTGCTGGTCGCGCTCCATATGAAGGGCGAGACGGTGGAGGAGATCGTCGGATTCGCTGAGGCGATCCGCGCGGCGGCAACGCCTCTCGAACTTCGCGGCACTCCAGTCCTCGACGCGAGCGGTACGGAGCGCGACGCCCTGGTTGACACGTGCGGCACCGGAGGCGATGCCAGCGGCACATTCAATATCTCGACCGCGACCGCGTTTGTCGCCGCTGGCGCAGGCGTAAGGGTTGCCAAGCATGGCAACCGCAGCGTCACTTCTAAATGCGGCTCAGCCGACGTGATGGAAGCACTCGGCGTCAAGATCGACTTGCCGTCCGAGCGGATCGCCTCTTGTCTCGATCAGGTCGGCATCGCATTTCTGTTTGCCCCCGCGATGCATTCGGCGATGAAGTACGTGCAACCCGTTCGCCGGGATCTTCGGCTACGTACGGTTTTCAATCTGCTCGGGCCGCTCACCAATCCCGCGCGCGCTACGTGCCAAGTGGTGGGAGTATACGCGGACGATCTGGTGGAAAAGCTTGCGGAGGCCCTCAGCATGCTTGGCTTGCGGCGCGCGCTGGTCGTCCACGGGAGTGACGGCCTGGACGAGATCACCATCACCGGAACGACGCGCATTGGCGAAGTACGCGACGGCGCGGTGCACACTTATGAAGTGACACCCGAAGAATTCGGCTTGCAGCGGGCACCTCTCGACGCCATCGCCGGCGGAGATGCCGCCTTCAACGCGTCACTGATTCGGGATGTGCTGGCGGGAAAGAAATCCGCGCATCGCGAAGTTGTGTTACTGAACGCGGGCGCCGCGCTTGTGGCTGCCGGGCGCGCCGACCATTTGCGTGACGCCATACCTCTCGCCGCGCGGGCGATCGATTCAGGGAAGGCGATGGAGAAATTACAGGCGTTGATAGGGTTTACAAACGCAAATTGAAGCTCTGATCTGATCGAAGCGAATCACCTGCTGGCGCTAACTCCGCAAATCCGATTATTTCCCGCCCGCAGCCTTTTTGAGTTTCTCAATCTGCTCTAAATGGTTCGTCCCGTGTACGCCGATTCGTTCGCCGATCTCCGCGATAGTCATTTTGCGCTGGAATTCCGGATGATAGGCGGATTTTCCGTAGTCTGCAGGCGTGACGCGCTTGAGTAATCGCAAATTGTGGTGACGCGCAATTCCATAGAAAGCAATCAGTTCTGCCGGTGGCGTTTCCATATAGCCTAGGTTGCGGGCCCAGGCATCCTGATCCAGCGGCGCGATGACCGGATTGCTGTCGGCGAGCATCTGGCGCATGCGATACCCCAACACGACCTCCATGTCGGCCAGGTGCGCGAGAATCTCCAGCACGCACCATTTTTCAGGAGACGGCTTGTAGCGCAGGACTTTGTCGGGCAAACCTAGAACCGCCGCTGCGACTTCCTTCGGGCTCTTCTCCGCGGCATCGAGGTGCTTTTTGAATTCCGCTTCAGTCATGGGAGCGCTCACTTCAATTCTACTTTTTCCATATACGCCGCAACCTGTACGTTCCATCCCAGTTCCTTCGTCATGGCGTCGCGCAATTGTGAAGACGCTGCAGGTTCGCCGTGCACCAGATAGGTCACACCCGGCTGATTCTTGAATGTTCTCAACCATTGCAGCAATTCTGGCGTGTCGGCGTGATCGCTGAACTGCTCCAGGGCAGCAATCTGTGCGCGGATCGGCACGAAGGCGCCGAAAATCTTCACCTCAGGCGCGCCGCTCTTGATGATGGCTCCGCGCGTGCCCGGAGCCTGGAAGCCAATAAACAGGACAAGATTCTTCGGGTCGGGGAGTCTCTGCGAGAGGTGATGCAGAATTCGGCCACCCGTCACCATGCCGCTGGACGAAATGATGATGCAGGGGTACTGACTGGCATTGATCTTCTTCGACTGCTCCGCCGTAACCGCGAACGTGAGGCCCGGCCACGTCATTGGCGAACCGTATTTCTGGATCAGACTGGCGGCCTGCGCCGTGTATTCCTCGGAATGTTTCAGAAAAATCTCGACCGCCTTGATCGCCATGGGACTGTCGCAATAGACCGGCACGCGCGGAATTTGGCCCGACTCCATGAGTTCCTTCAACATGAAAATAAATTTCTGCGTGCGCTCCACCGCAAAAGCGGGAACCACGACGCTGCCGCCGCGATTCACGGTTTCACGAATCAACCGCGCCAGTTCAGGACGCGGGTCGGTGTCCGGATGCTTACGGTTGCCGTAGGTCGACTCCATCACGACCACGTCAGCTGCTTCGCCTTCCTGCGGCCCCGAATGAACGACCTTACCAGGTGCGATTTCGCTATCGCGCACGCGGCCGATGTCGCCGGAAAAGAGCAGGCGGCGAGTCTGTCCGCCGGCTTGCAGGGTGATCTCGGCCATGGTTGAACCGAGAATGTGCGCGGCAGGAACGAATCGAAACCAAAGCTCGGCACTCACCTGCGTGGTCTGACCCACGGCGACCGGTTTGAAGTACTGCATGCAGTCCTGTGCATCATCGAGCGTGTAGAGAGGCAACGCCGGGTCGTGCTTGGAAGCCTTCGTCTTGTTGTAATAGGCCGCGTCTTCTTCCTGAAGATGCCCGGAATCAGCCAGCACCACCGCGCACAACTCGATGGTCGCCTGCGTAGCGTAGATCGGCCCGCGAAAGCCCTGTTTGACAAGCCGCGGAATCCATCCGCAGTGGTCGAGGTGAGCGTGCGTGAGAATCACGGCGTCGATTTCTGGGGACGGAATGCTCGGGTCCTGCCAGTTGCGTTCGCGCCATTCCTTCTGTCCCTGAAATAGCCCGCAGTCGACGAGCACCTGTAAGCCTTGCTTGCCCGTCAAATCGTTCGTAGTGTTGATGAGATGTTTCGAACCGGTCACAGTGCCGGCGGCGCCGAGAAACTGAATGTAGGACACGCTCTCTCCTCGTAAGTGACCAAGAGAATCTACCACGGAGGCACGGCGACACAGAGGGAGCAAGATTTTCCGGCATTGTACTTCTCCGTGTCTCTGTGTCTCGGTGGTGGATTCGGCTTTACGGCTCAGACACCTTGAATACGTTGTTGGTCAGATCGCTTTCCGGGACGCTGCCGTCGTTGACAACGACTTCGGTCGGCATGCCGGGCACTTGGACGCGTGTGGTGGCCGTGGCTTTGGCGCGGACTTCGATCCGGCGGGTGATCTCGCCGGTCCCAAAGCGGATCGTAAACGGAACTTCAGCGCCTGCCGCGCCGAGATTTTCCAGGGTGACGGCGACGATCTGCGTGTCCTGGGCACTCTTCTGCGAGTGAACCGCCAGCACGTGTAAGTCCGGTAGTCCTCGGTCGTGGTACACCCAGTCGTCAAAGAACCATGCGAGATCGCGCTTCGACGCTGCTGAGACGAGTTGCTCTACGTATTTCGGATCTTTATCGTCCGCGGCGCGGTAGTTGTGGATCGACTGCTTGAGCGCGTCGTCGCCAACCATGTCGCGCAGCATCCACCAGACGTAGGCAGCCTTGCTGCGGTAATAGCTCTCGTCGAAAGTAGTCGCCAGGGGCTGGCCGGGGTTTTTCTGTGGTGATGCGCTGACGTCCTTTTCCTCTTCGACAAACGCAATCCGATGGAGATTCAGGAAATCAATGGCGGCGGCACGGCCATCCTGCCTTTGTTCGCGGAACACGGCTTCGGCGAAGTGCGCGAGGCCTTCGTGAATCCAGGGGCGAGGAGACGTAAATGCCGAGTGCACCAGTTGGTGTACTAGGTTGATCTCGACCAGTTTCGGGTCCGCGCCTTTCATGGCGACCAACAGCATGTTGCCGCTTTCAGAAGGTGTGGCTTTTGCGTCCGGGAGATCGATCATGGACACGGAGGCCTTGGATTGGCCGAACCATTCGCTCACGAATTTTGCGGTTAGTTCAGCGGCGTCTGTGTAGGCGTAGGCACCATCTTCGTTTCCATCGAGGAAGTAAGTGCGAACGAGAATCGCTGCGTTGACACTGGCTTTGACGTTTAGCCGTGCACTCACAAAGGCGGGGACGCTCAGTCCAAACGGTGCGTACTCGCATTCTGCCCAGTGGAAATGAGGACTGCCGCCGCGGGTGTCACCCGAGCCGCCGACTCCATTGCAGAGAACCTCTACTTTCGGGTCGTTCTGACCGGCGTCGGTGCTGATGGAGAGTTTCATGTTTGAACCAGATTCCCGTGCCCGCAACCGGTCCGCCACCTGGAACATGCTATTGCCTTCGCTGAAATCCGCCGCCTCGGTTGCGATCGGATACCACGCAACATGCCCCGCGCCTCGAACGCCAGTGAACGCTGGACTGATCTGATCCCAGCTGGTGTGTTTCGCGATGTCCTCAGGGACTCCGATCTGCGTGAGCCGTGTCGAATCCTGGACGATCGTTCCTTCGTATCCGACTTCCAGTTCCACCGAATCTCTGGGCTTGATCTCGACGGGTAGAGTCACGATTGCTTCCGAGAGACCGCCGGTGTGGTCGATGTCGGAAGTGTAAGGCTGCGTCACGTATTGCACGGCCTTGCCGTCTACCTTGATCGAATGCCAGGTAAGGGACGAAGAGATCTGCAGGACAGCGATTTTCTGTGGCTGCGCTGAGTCGTTGCGAAGGGTGACCTTCCCGCGTGCACCGAGCCGCTGTTGTTGCGGCTCGAGGGCAATATTCAGGTCGTACTTCGTAAACGTGAAGGCCTCGCGGTCAAGAGCGAGAGAGGAGGAAATCATCCCCGCGATAGCGCAAAGTACACGGAGACTCTTCATCATAATAATTACTTTGATGCGGGCTTGGGCCCTGCGAGTCGCCGCTGGCGGACTACTTCAAACAGGACAATTCCTGCCGCCACCGACACGTTAAGCGAGGGGACCTGGCCGAGCATGGGGATGGAAACCAGAAAATCACAGTGTTTTCGGACCAGGTCGTGCAGCCCCTTGCCTTCAGCGCCCAGTACGACGGCGCAATGCATTTTGTAATCAACCTTGTCGTAAGTCTGTGGACCACGCTCGTCCAGGCCGACAACCCACAGATTATTCGATTTCAATTCCTCAAGCGCGCGTGAGATGTTCGTCACCTTCGCAATAGGGAGATGCTCGCTCGCTCCGGCGGAAACTTTTGCGACCGTGGCGGTCACGCCTGCGGCCCGCCGCTCGGGAACGACAACGCCATCCGCGCCCGCAGCGTCCGCGGTGCGCAGGATCGCTCCCAGGTTGTGCGGGTCCTCCACGCCGTCGAGCACTACGATAAGAGAGTGTTCGGCGCGGCGCGCCGCCAGCAGGTCCTCGAGATCGTTGTACTGTTTGGCTGACGTGATCGCTACCAGCCCCTGATGCGCCGCATTGCCCGCCAGTTTGTCGAGTTCAACACGGGACAAGAACCGTACTTGCACGCCTATCTTGCGGCATTCGTCGATCACGCGTTTCAGGCGGATGTCCTTGCGCTCGGTGGCCACGCCTACCCACTCGAAAGCCCGGCCGCGCGCCTTGAGGGCTTCGGTGACCGTATTGATTCCATAGAGAATGTTCATGAGTTGAGTCGTCTTTTGTGCCGAAAGAATCTATCTATAGAGACGCGGTTTGGCGCGTCTCGCGAACTACCAGTCTACAGCGTGTCGATACTCCTTCTGGATGTAGACTGAAATGACAAGGAGAAATTCTTCGTTGAACGACGTATACATTGTGTCCGCTGTGCGCACAGCGATCGGAAAATTCGGTGGCACGCTCGCCTCGCAGACCACTGCCGACATGGGTGTCGTTGCCGCGACAGCCGCCATGGAACGCGCGGGAATTCAGCCGCAGCAAGTAGAAGAAGCGATCTTCGGCAACGCCCGCCAGGCAGGCGGGGGCCCAAATCTGGCGCGGCAAATTTCTATTCGCAGCGGAGTTCCGCAGGAGATTCCGGCCTACACAGTCAACAAGGCGTGCGCGTCGGGAATCAAGAGTATCGCGCTCGGCTTTCAGGAAATCGCTACCGGCAATCTGGAATGCGTTCTGGCAGGCGGAACCGAATCCATGTCGCGGCTTCCCTTCTACCTCGAAGGCGCGCGCTTTGGATACCGCATGGGCCATCAGGAAGTGGTCGACGGGATGTATCGTGACGGCTTTTTCTGTCCGATGGCGAAGATGCTGATGGGCGAAACGGCGGAACTGCTCGCGGAGCAATACAAGATCTCGCGCGAAGAGCAGGACCAGTTCGCTTTGTGCTCTCAGAAACGCGCGGCCGCTGCTCAGTCCAGTGGACGTTTCGACGCCGAGATTGTCCCGGTCACGATCGAAGGCAAGAAGGGCTCGACTGTTTTCGCCCGCGACGAACATCTCTTCCTCGATGCGACCCTCGAAAAAATGGCAAAGCTTGCGCCGGTGTTCTCAAAAACCGGCACGATCTCAGCTGGCAACTCTTCGGGAATAACGGACGGCGCGGCGGCGGTTGTACTGGCAAGTGAAAACTTCGTCCAACAGAATAAGCTGAAGCCACTGGCGCGGATCATGGCCGTCATCTCGGCCGGAGTCGATCCCCGGATGATGGGCATCGGTCCCGTCCCGGCCATTCGAAAAATGGAAGCGAAGCACGGTTTGAAACTTGCCGATTTTGACCTGGTCGAAATCAACGAAGCTTTCGCCGCCCAGGTACTCGCCTGCGACCGCGAATTGCACTTCGATCGCGAGAAACTGAACGTCAACGGCGGTGCGATTGCGCTTGGACATCCCATCGGCTGCACGGGAACGCGCATCACGGTTACGCTGCTGCATGAAATGTTGAAACGTAAGTCCAGGCGCGGACTCGCAACGCTGTGCGTGAGCGGCGGCATGGGAATGGCTCTGGCGATCGAAAGCGCAGTGTGACGGCTTAATGACTGCGGAAAAAGTCGGTATTGACCTTGATTTTGGGTGGCGCAGCGGTTCACCGCTGCGGTGACTGCATTGCTTTGGATGTGGCTTCAGCCACTGAGGGCGGGTCCTTCGCCACGAAGGGACTTTTTTTCGTAGCCTGTCAGTGCCGGAAATGCCGCACGCCGGTAAAGATCATTGCTACGCCGAGCCGGTCGGCGGCTTCAATCACTTCCTGATCGCGCACGGAACCTCCGGGCTGAATGATGGCAGTGGCGCCGGCCTTGGCGATTTCTTCCACGCCGTCCGGGAAGGGGAAGAACGCGTCCGACGCAGCAACGGTTCCCTTCAGCGGGAGTTGTGCTTTCATCGCGCCGACTCTCGTTGCGTCGACGCGGCTCATCTGCCCGGCGCCGACGCCGACGGTCTGCCCGGCGCGGGCGTAGAGGATCGCGTTCGACTTTACGTGCTTGCAGACTCTCCACGCGAACAGCAGCGCGCGTTTTTCTTCAGTCGTGGGTGCACGCTTCGTGACAATTTTCAGATCGGCATCGGACAACTGGTGGAGATCGGCGTCCTGCACGAGCATGCCACCCGAAATCTTTTTCAGGACCCAACGCTGTTCGCCGGATGGAACTTCGACCAGGCGCAGATTCTTCTTCGACGCGAAGATTTGTTTCGCAGCCTCGTCGAATGACGGTGCCGCGATGACTTCCAGAAAGAGCTTCGACATTTCCGAAGCGGCCGCGGCGTCAATGGAGCGGTTCACGCCGATCACGCCTCCGAAGGCCGAAACAGGATCACATTCCAGGGCGCGCAGATAGGCTTCGGCCAGCGTGCTTGCGGTCGCGACACCGCATGGGTTGGTGTGTTTGATGATGGCGCAAACGGTTTCGTCGAACTCCTGCGCGAGATCCCATGCGGCTTGCAGATCGACGATGTTGTTATAAGAAAGCTCCTTGCCCTGCAACTGGCGTACGTTGGCCACTCCCTGGCCCGAACCGTCTGTGTACATCGCGGCTTTCTGGTGCGGGTTTTCGCCATAGCGGAGATCAGCGGTCTTTTGAAACGAGAGGCGCAGCGTCTGCGGGAAACCTTGTGCAGCGTTCAATTCGAAGTGGCCATTCACGCCCACCCGCTCGAGAGTCGAGGCGATGGCGGAATCGTAGGCCGCCGTGGTAGCAAAAGCCTTCTGCGCCAGGCGCCACTTGGTTTCTGACGACAAAGCGCCTGCGGATCCGGCCATTTCCCCGGCGATGGCGTCGTAGTCGGCGGGCGAGGTGACGACGGCAACGTCCTGAAAATTCTTGGCGGCGGACCGGATCATGGAAGGGCCACCGATATCGATGTTCTCGATCAGCTCTTCAAAGTGAACGCCGGGCTTGGAGGCGGTCTTTTCAAACGCATAGAGGTTGACGACCACCATGTCGATGGCGGGAATGTTGTGTTCCGCCACAGCGGTGCGATGAGCGGCGTCTGCGCGGCGGTGCAGTATGCCCCCATGCACTTTCGGATGCAGCGTCTTCACGCGCCCATCCAGCATTTCCGGGAAGCCGGTGAGTTCAGAAATGTCTTTCACGGCAATGCTGGAATCACGCAACAACTTCGCAGTGCCTCCAGTGGAAACGAGTTCCACGCCCATTCCGGCAAGCTTACGGGCGAACTCGACGAGTCCGGATTTATCGGTGACGCTGAGGATGGCACGCTGGATTTTTGACATTGTGAAGTAGGAATTTTAGCAGCTTGCGGAGGAGTTCTCAGTTCCCGGTTCTCAGTTCTCAGTAAAACCCGATCAGAAACGGCCCCGGGTCTCAACTGCGGTTTGGACTTGATTTACTGGGAACTGAGAACCGAGAACTGCCTTTTTCTAGGTTTTTGCTTTGGCCTTCAACTTGACTTGCCCGTCCTGCATCTCGACCGAGTACACGACTGTTTCGCACTTGTGCTCTTTGCGGATCTCGGCGGTCTTCTTGCTGACGAACGCGGCAAACGAATCCAGGCTGCCGGAAACTTTCTCTCCCGACTTCTGCTTGGCTGCGCTGAGGGCTTTGTAGAGTGATTCAACTTTTTCGCGTTCAGCCTTGCCGTCGGAACATTGCACGGTGAAGGGCTTATCGTCGGCAGCCTCGCCGTTGTGGTGGCCTATCCCGTACGCGGTGGGATGCTTTTGCTCGCGCATCTCCGTGGGACGCACGCCCTGCACCGAGAGGATCGCGTCTTGCGGGCGGCGATACCCTTCTTCGCGGATGCGCATTTTCTTGCGCCACAGGTCGCTGTGGATGGCATAGCGTTGTGCCATTTCGTTGTAGCGATAACGCTGGGAAAAGCTCATGCGTCCGCCGTCGCTGAATTTGCGGATGAGCGAGAGCACCTTCCATTCGATATCGGCCGGAGGTCGCTTCGACGGATTGTTGAAAAACATCTCGTACTCGATTTTCAGCCTGCGCAGCTGATGATCGAGGAGATTCAGTTCCTCGTCTATGGTCACGAAAGATTCCCGTTCACAGATTAGCGGGGAAGCGAAGCGAGGGCGAGGTGTCCGCGGGACAGTGGGGTAATAGGTACGAAAGTACCTGAAAGGCAGCCGTTAGCGCCTAGCAGTTAGCACTTAGCTCACCTTCGGCGGCGCTCGCAGCGTGGCCCTGCGCGGCCGTCAAATCGCGCGGAATAATTGGATTATGAGCCTTGGCTAAGTGCCAAATGCTAAGTGCTAAGTGCCGTTCCGCTACTTCGCTGTGCTGGCGGCCATTTTCTTTACCATGGCCAATACCAGCTTGCGGTCGCTGTCGTTGAGGCTTACGGAGTAGCGGCGGATTTGACTCAGGAAGCGGACTTCGTCGTCGGAAAGTTGCGGTAGGCCTTTGTGGCCGTTCGAATTGCCCTCGGCAAAAAATTGCGAGAGCGCGAGGTCCATGGCGCCGGCGATTTTTGCCAGCGTATCGAGCGACGGAATGGTGTGGCCATTCTCCACGCGTGAGAGATAGCAGCGCAAAAGGCCGGTGCGCTTCTCGATGTCGCCCTGCGACATGCCCTTCTGGAGCCGGTAATTTCTTATGGTCTCGCCGATATTCATAGGTAGCGCGACCGTTTCGGTCCCGCCAAAGATTGCTGAATAGTAAACATAGGCGTTGCGTCTGGCAAGTGGAAATTCCTTCTAGTGAAATGTCGCATGTCTTGAACGAGATGCGTAAATTCAGTTCCCAGTTCTCAGTTGCCAGTAAGAGCGATCCGACCTGGGATCCGCGTGCGTGATACTTTACTGAGAACTGGGAACTGGCAACTGAGAACTGCCCCTGCACTACTTCTTCAACGTATCCGCCAGGAAATTCATCGTGCGTTTCCTGGCGTCGGCCGTGTCTTCGGCACGGTATCCCTGTTTGTTGTTGGGATTTTCGAAGCCATGTCCGGCGTTGGGATAGATGTGGACTTGTGCTTTCTTGCCGAGTTTTTCGAGCGCCTCGCCAAATTTTTTCACGTCCTCGGGAGTGATGCCGCGATCCTGGCCGCCGAAAAGCCCGAGAATCGGTGCATTAATTTTCTTCAGCTCGGCTGGATCGCTCACGAGTGAACCGTAGTTGATTACCGTCGCCGCCAGAGTAGGCTCCAGCAGCGCCACTTTGAGCGAATAGCCGCCGCCCATGCACCACCCGATCGAGCCAATGCGGTCCTTTTTCACGTTCAGCTGCGCGGCGAGATAGTCGAAAGCGGCCCCCAGATCGCGAGCCGAGCGGTCTTCTGAAACGCCTCGCATCAACTCGTGGGCAAGATCAGAATTGTCGGCAACCTTGCCTCGATACAGGTCGACGGCGAGGGCGACGTATCCCTGGTCGGCAAGCGTCGAGGCCTGCTCCTTTACCCAGTCGTTCAGCCCCCACCATTCGTGGATCACGATCAACGCGGGAAATGGTCCTTTTCCGGCCGGAGTATAGAGCGTGCCGGTTACGGTCTCGTCCCCGGACTTGTAGGAGACGGATTTACCGTCGGCCGCAAGGGCACTGATCGACAACGCCAACACAAACGAGAGAAGAAGAGTCTTCATTCGGGTACTCGGTGAATTGTGATTTCGCCTCACTCCTCTGACCTTACCCCGTTCTGTGCCGTCACCTTCGCATACCACTCGCCGGATTTTTTTATTATTCGCTTTTGTGTTTTGTAGTCCACGTACACCAAGCCAAAGCGCTGGCTCAAGCCCTCGGCCCATTCAAAATTGTCGAGCAGGCTCCAGGCGTGATAGCCGCGGACATTCGCGCCGTCGCGCATGGCACGCGCGAGTTCGGACAGATATTGCTGGTGGTAGGCGATGCGGCGAGTGTCGTTGATTGCGCCCGTGACGTCGGGACCATCGTTAAAGGCACAGCCGCTTTCGGTGATCTCGATCGCGGGGTGGTTGTAGTCGCGCGTGATGCGCATCACGATTTCATAGAGCGCTGCTGGCCACATCTCCCATCCGATATCGGTCTTCGGACCTTTTTGACCGGCCATCATGCGGGCGGGTAGCAGGAGAAAGCGACGGTCGAAAAGGCGGTCGCCGATTCCGGTTGCCGAAACAACGGTTCGATAGTAGAGGTTGATCCCGATGAAGTCGAAGGGCGCGCGGACGAGGTCCATGTCGTCCTGTTGAACCTTCATGAGGACGGCGGGGTTGAACGAAAACGCGTCGGGGTAACGCCCGCGCAGCGCGGGATCGAGAAACCAGACATTCGTAATCGCATGAGCGCGTTCGGCGGCAAGGCGATCCTCTTCGGAATCGGTGGCGGGCTCACAAGGGGACATGCTCAAGGCCGCTCCTACGCTCGCATGCGGACGCATCGCCTTCACCGCCCGAAAACCCATGCCCTGCGCGAGGTTTGCCGTGTGGGACGCACGCAGGAAGTCGAGGATACCGCCGCGGCCGGGAGCGTGCGTACCGTCGAGATATCCCTGGCTGGTGAAGGCGGCTGGCTCGTTGAGGAGATTCCAGTTCTCCACGCGATCCCCGAGTGCACGGGCAACCAGTGCGGCGTAGTCGGCGAAACGCCCCGCAATGTCGCGATTGGGCCAGCCGCCGGCCTCTTCGAGAGACTGCGGAAGATCCCAGTGATAGAGGGTCACCAGCGGGCGAATATGCGCTTCGAGTAAGGCATCGATCAGGCGCTTGTAGAAATCGAGGCCCTTCGCATTTGCCGGACCTGAGCCGTCAGGCTGAATGCGCGGCCACGATACGGAAAAGCGGTAGCTGTTCAGATGAAGCGCCCGCATGAGCGCGATGTCTTCGCGATAGCGATGGTAGTGATCGCACACAATATCGCCATTGGTGCCGTCTTTGATCTTGCCGGGCGTGTGCGAGAAGCGATCCCAGATGGATTCGCCCTTGCCGTCTTCGTTCCAGGCTCCTTCGATCTGGTAGGCGGCCGTGGCAGTGCCCCAGTAGAAGCCTTTCGGGAAAGAAATCGCGGGTACAGCAGAAACGGTGGCGGCACGAGCGACCACCGACGAGGCTGCGGCTGCAGCCAGTGACGCGATGAATTGGCGACGAGTAGTCAGGGGTGTCGATGGGCGGAGCTTCCCTCCGCTGGACAGCTAGGGGCGACTATCCCCCTACGTAAGCTTAATCGAGCAGCGTCTCCACGGAAACCGTGGCAATTGTAAATCAGGGAACGGGATTGCGGCGGATGGCGCTCGAAGGATTCAATGCGGTGGTCCGCTGGCGCTTGTTACGGGCAATTTCGTCCGGATCAGGTCCTCTGCCCGCTGCCACACAGTGGGGTCACATTCGATCTGCGTGTGCGTCTTCGCAAACCAGCGGTCGAACCAGGGATACTTGTCACAGTTGTAGTGCTGCGATTTGTAATCGAAGCGGAAATTGCCAAGGATTTTTGTTTTCGCCGGATCAGCCGCCCGAATCTTGTCCTGGCCATGCAGCAATCCGCTCGGCTGATAATAATTCGCGGCCTCGCTTACGTTCGCGGGGATGACCGCGTCGTTGTGGTGAACTCTGGAAACGCTATCCACCTGAATCGTAAGCAGCACCGGGATTCCGAGCCTATCGAGATCGCGGGCCAGAGCAACCGCCTGTGATCCGCCCCAGCTGTGCCCGTAAATGATAATGTGTGCGTTCTGTTTTTCGCGAGGCGAGAGCTTTCCGTCGTGGTCGGTGTCGAGAATGGCCAACACCTTTGCTCGGGCAAGGCCTCGGTGATAGCTCTCATAAGTCTCTACCTCAACGCCCGACGGATACTCTTTGCGCAGCCGCGCCGCAAGCTGAACCTCGCTGTGCACGGGATTGTCGTGTTTGATGAACCCACCGACAAAGCCGATGACAATCGCGGGAGGCGTGGCGGGGACTCTCGTCGACGGCGCCGATTCGGAAGGAGTTTTCTGCCCAGGGGCTAAGGCCGAAACCAACAAGACGACGACAGGGCTCGATCTGCGAAAGTTGAAAGTCAATGGTCCAATCCGGAACGGACGAATCCTGTTACTTATTGATGGCAGGCCCGAACGTGTTGGTTGTCCCCGGGGTAGCATTAGCGTCGGAGGGTGTCCGGCAAGAGCGCCGACCTTCATTATGGCGTCCCTTCGTAGAGCGGCCACAATTGATCGGCGGTGACGCGGTAGATGGCGTAGCTGCTGCCTGCGTCGGTGGTGCGGCGGAACAGGAGTTCGCCGCGGCCGTCGCCGTCGGCGTCGATGGCGTCGATCAACTCCATGCGTGGAACAATTTCGAGATGGCGCGCGTCTGTATGCGAGAAGAAGAGTCGCCGCGTGTCTCCGTCGAGGTTGATGCGGGCCACGAGCGTGATCTCGTCGCCGTCCGTGGCGGCGGCATCGGCGGTGGCCGGATGATGCGTTTTCGCCGAGAGTATGAGAACCGGATCGTTGGAATTGGACAAATCGAAAATGCGCAGATGGACGTCATCAAAGTTCGCGGGCGCAGCGGACTTGTGAGCGCTGGCGGTTTTGCGCGATTTGGCAGTTGAAGTTTCCGGAGGCGCGGCATTCGCCTTCGCCAGCTCCGCCGAGGCGAGCGCCAGCATCTTGCTACGGTATCCCGCCTCTTCGTTGCCTCTGAGATCGAAATTAAAGGGGCGCGGATCAGGGCCGGCGGCGTCGGAAATGGCAGGAATGATTTGCACGTTCGCCAACAGGTCCTTGGATTTTCCGGTGACCGCTTCTTCGTCGAAGTTCTTGACGAGTTCGTGGTGCGCCGCGGGATCGGGCTTGCCGCGACGCAGAATGGGTCGGTTGGGATCTTCGAACGGCGGAGCGTCGTCCCGAACTTTCGCCTCCTGCGGCTTGGGCGCGGGTGCAGGAGGTGGTGGAGCAGGAGGAGCACCGGGCTTTTCCGCCGGTGGTGTCTCCAGCGGCTTGGACCCGCCGCGCTGCAAACGAGGCGGCGCGTCCTTATCTTCGATCTTGGGTGTTTCGTACTTCATGCCCTTTTGGGGCGCCTTGGTGCCGGCTGGAAGCCAGGTGCCTTCGGCCATCCAGGCGTGCCCTGCCTGTCCGGGTTGGGTGATCGTGAACAGCCCCTGCGATACGCCCGTGCGGAAGCCTTCGTAGACCACGCCGAAATCGAGCGCCATGGGCACCGGGGCGCCTTTGTACGATCCGGCGTCAAAGAATTTGCCGTCCACGGTGATCGCGACCGGGATCAGATGGGCTTTGCCATTAGGGAAGAGCTGGATCAATCCCACAGCCCTCGGCCCCTTGGAGACCTGCGCCCGGCGGCCATACTGCGCCACATTGCCCGGCTCGACGTTGCCCTGCGCCAGCAGCGCGCTACTCGCCAGCAGAGTGACGCCGAGTGCAGCAATGCGATATAAACGGTTGCGAACGAAAATAGTGGAGCAGTACGGCGCCCGGCTAGGAGATCCCATGGAAGTCAATGATAAAGCCCCCGACTTCAGTACGACGGACGAGAACGGTAAAGAAGTTGCCTTGAAAGATTTTCGCGGCAAGACGGTGGTGCTGTTTTTCTATCCCAAAGCCGATACTCCCGGTTGAACCAAAGAAGCGTGCGGGTTCCGCGACGCATACAGCCAGATCAAGAAGACGGGAGCGGTTGTTCTCGGCATCTCCGCCGACCCTCCCGCCAAACAGAAGAAATTTCAGGAAAAGTATCACCTGCCCTTTTCGCTGCTCGCCGATACCGACAAGAAAATCTGTAACGCGTTCGGTGTGATCAAAGACAAGAGCATGTACGGGCGGATATTCAAAGGCATTTCCCGCATGACCTTCGTGATCGCGCCGGACGGGAAAATCCAGCACATCTTCGACAAAGTCAAAGCCGACGGCCACGCGGAGGAAGTGCTGGCACGGCTCAAGTCGAGGTAAGCCGCGAGGCCAAGATGAGAGGTCAGATTGCAGAGGTGCGGCTTTTTAACCTCCGCAATCTGACCTCAAACCTCTGACCTGATCTACTTCGCTCTGCTTCCCACCGTAAACGCCACCGCGTATTCCGCCGGGATCACCGCCTCCTGTTTGCCGGTAGCGGCTGCTACTCCGGTGCCGGCACCGGCGCCGATCACGCTGCCGATGGCAGCGCCCTTTCCGCCTCCGGCGAGAGCGCCGATCACCGCGCCTGCGGCGGCGCCTCCGCCGATTTTCGTGGCATTGCTCTTCAGGTGGCTCTTACCGGTTGTGTGAAACGAACTGCTGGTGACCGCAATGGAGTGTCCGTTGGCATGGATCGATGTCAGGCGAACCGACAACTCGCCGGGTGCATGCAGGCGCCCGCTAGACTTCGCGACCGTGACCTTGCCGTGCGCAGTGGCGCCCGCGGGCGCGATCGTCTTTCCGCCGACCACCAGCTTTTTAGTCAATGTTCCTTCAAAGGCCTGACCCACTTCGGCGGTTCCGGAGCTGATTTCCGAACCCATGCGAATCGTGACGGGAGTTCCCGCCGGGATGGTTTGCGCGATGGCGAATGTTGCCGCCAGCGCGAGGGTTGCAATCGGTAGAATTCTGCGTAGCATGACACGCCCCTTTCAGTGCCACCGGCTGTTGCACGCAGCCGTGTGGAAACTCTGCGCCTTGATTCTACAATTGCCAGGCTCCGCGGCATGCGGAACGGAGGTACATGACGAAGCTCGGTCGAGTGGTGTGGTTGAAAGAGGAATTTTTCGATCGCGATCCGCGCCGCGTGGCGCGTGCCCTGCTGGGGCAGTTGCTGGTGCGCACCACTCCGGGCGCGGTGCTCGCAGGACGGATCGTCGAGACTGAAGCCTATCTGGGCAAAGACGATCCGGCGGCGCACTCGTTCATCGGCCAGACCCCGCGCAATGCCGTCATGTTCGGACCTCCGGGGCGCGCATACGTGTATTTCATTTATGGCAACCATTATTGCCTGAACGTTTCCTGCCAGCAGCCCGGTGTGGCTGGGGCGGTATTGTTTCGCGCACTTGAACCGGTCGTCGGGATCGAGCAGATGGCTGCGGCGCGGGGAATTGTGCTCGACGAGAAAACCGATCTGCGGAAAATTTCGTCGGGACCGGGACGCATGGCGCAGGCGCTCGGCGTGACGCGGGTACGCGACAACGAAAAAAACTTCACCAACGCGAAGTCAGACTTGCGCATCGGCGACGACGGGTATCGCGTGGGCCGCGCAATCGCCACCACGCGCATCGGGATCACGAAAGCGGCGGAGATGCCCCTCCGCTACCTGATCGCTGGCAATCGGTTCGTCTCCGGGCCGAAGTTATAAGAGGCCAAGGGATCAAAGGGTACCCCGCGATTCTATGGACTCTGCCTCCCCTTCCGCGTATCTTGGGATGCCTCGGTCCGTCTCAGGAGAAATTCTTTGATGCCACGTTTCGTTCGTCGTTTCGTCGTTGCGTTCATTTTCTCTGCCCTCGCGTTCGGCCAATCCAACAATCTCGACGCTCTGAAAAACGAAGCGCTCGCAAGAGTTGACGCCCACCAGCAACTCGTCCAGCAGATGGTCGATCAGATTTTCAGCTTTGGAGAACTAGGATTTCAGGAAGTTGAGACCTCGAAATACGTGACCAGCATTCTGGAGAAAAATGGGTTCACAGTGGAGCGCGGAATTGCGGGCATCCCGACAGCGTGGGTAGCGACGTACGGCTCGGGCAAACCGGTGATCGGATTTATCACCGACATCGACTGTATTCCGCGCGCATCGCAGAAGCCGGGTGTGGCGTATCACGATCCCATGATCGAGGGCGCACCCGGACACGGCGAAGGACACAACTCCGGCATGGCGGTGAATGTAACCGCGGCGCTGGTCCTGAAAGAACTGATGCAGGAGCACAAACTTGCCGGCACGCTGAAAATTTTTCCAGGTGTGGCGGAAGAACTTCTCGGCACAAAGGCCTTCTACGTCAGAGCTGGGTTGTTCAAGGATGTTGACGCGGTTTTGGGCGTTCACGTGTCCGACGATTTCGGAACCGGATACGGGCAGACGTTCGCTCCCCAAGGACTGGTATCCGTGCAGTATTTCTTTCACGGAAAAGCCTCGCATGCCGCGGGTGCTCCGTGGGATGGCCGCAGCGCGCTGGATGCCGTCGAACTCATGGACACGGGATGGAATTTCCGCCGCGAACATCTGCGGCTCCAGCAGCGCTCCCATTACGTGATCGTCAACGGAGGCGACCAGCCTAACGTCGTGCCCTCGGAGGCGGCGGTGTGGTACTACTTCCGCGAGTTGGACTATCCGCATATCCGCGAACTGTACGAACTCGGCGACACGATGGCCAAGGCCGCGACCATGATGACGGGAACTACCTTCAGCAAGAAAATTGTCGGCTCGGCATGGCCGCCGCATTTCAACAAGGTGATCGCCGAAATCCAGCAGAAGAACATCGAGGCGGTAGGGATGCCGAGGTGGGATGCGTCCGATCAGACGCTGGCGAAAGCACTGCAAAAGGAATTGGGGAAAAAAGAAGACGGGCTGAAAGCCAAGGTCGAAGAGCTGAAAGAGCCACATCCCGAAACCGAGGCTGGCGGATCTGACGATGTCGGCGACATCTCGTGGGTCGTGCCGATGGTGTACCTGCGATATCCCGCGAATGTTCCGCACACACCCGGCCACAGCTGGGCCGACGCGGTCGCGATGGCAACTCCGATCGCGCATAAGGGTTCGGCTGCAGGTGCCAAGGTACAAGCGCTCACCGCCCTCGACCTGATGCTGACGCCGGACGCGCTTCCGAAAGCCTGGGCCTACTACAAAGACGTGCAGACAAAAGACCTGCAATACACTCCACTGATTGCAGCCGACGACCAGCCCGCCATCGAGATGAACAGAGAGAAAATGGAGAAATTCCGTCCCGAGATGCGGAAGTACTACTACGATTCTTCGAAGTACAAGACTTACCTGGAACAGCTCGGTATTCAGTATCCGACTGTGAAGAAATAGTCACAGCCGCGGCAAATTGCGACGAAGATCTTGAACCACAGAGGTCACGAATGAACACGGTATTTCCCGGTGTTCATCCCTGTCCCCTGTGTCCTCCGTGGTTAAGAACTAGGCTCAAGGAAGCAAGACGACGTTGTCGATGAGGCGAGTCGTCCCGACATACGCGGCCACAGCAACAAGCGTCCGTTGCGAAACTCGCTCAACAGGATCGAGCGTGTCGGGATCGGCAATCTCGAAATAGTCCAGCCGAACGTGAGGTTCTTGCGCAAGGACTTCTAGTGCGGCTGCAGCTAATTTCGATGCGTTTTTCTCTCCCGCGCGAAAACTCTCCTGCACCTTCTTCAACAATCGTTGCAGCACCAGCGCCTGCTGCCGCTCTTCCGGGCTGAGATACGCATTACGCGAACTCATTGCCAGCCCGTCCTGTTCGCGAACGATCGGGCAGACGACGATCTCCACGGGGAAATTCAGGTCGCACACCATCCGCCGAATCACGGCGCACTGCGCCGCGTCCTTCTGCCCGAAAAAAGCAGCGTCCGGCTCGATGATGTGAAACAGCTTTGCGACGACGGTAGTCACACCGCGAAAATGTCCGGGACGCGAGCGTCCGTCGAGCTTTTCGCTCAGGCCCTCGACCACTACCCAACTCCCCTCACCCTTCGGATACATTTCGTCGACGGGCGGCGCGAACAGAATTGCGACGCCTTCTTTTTCCAGAAGCTCGCAGTCGTGCTCAAATGGACGCGGATAGCGGGCAAGATCCTCCGTCGGGCCGAATTGAGTGGGATTCACAAAGAGCGAAACCGCGACCACGTCGCATTGGGACTTCGCCGTGCGCACCAGCGACAGATGACCCTCATGCAACGCACCCATCGTAGGTACGAGTCCAATTCGCTGGCCCTTTGCGCGCGCAGCGCGGCAAGCAGCACGAGTTTCGCCTACCGAGCGGTAAATGTTCATTGTTTCGAAGGCAGGATTTCCGTGCCGGGCGCTTCGCGGATCTGGACGCGCAGGTTCTTCAGCGTCCCCACGAGCAAGCCACGGTTCTCGCGTAGTTTTGCTCTGGACTGTTCGGAGTTGTCTAACGGCGCGGCCTGGCTCAGTAGAACGGCGCGTCCGTACGGCCACGCCGTCGCTGGTAAAGATACGAGTTCGGCCTCGACCTGCTCCAGTTTGAGAATGTGGACTTCACGATTTTCCAGGTCGATCAGTCCGATCCCGTCTTCGCGCACCACCAGTTGCGGATTCTGCCACGTCGCCAGATCCTGAAGCCGCGGATACTTCGTGGAGTCGGGCTCCGGAATACGTTCCATTCCGGTCTCTTGCGGCGTTGTGGAAGCTTGCGGCGCCGGAGCGTCAGGCTTGGAACACGCGACCAGAATTCCCAGCAGCATTACGGTTACATAGATAAGGGTTCGCAACGTTCTTCTCCGGTCCCAATTATCGCCGCAAAGCGCGCTTGCGCTGGAGTACCGTTTCGAGTGCGGCCTGCGTTTCTTTCGGCAGGTGATAAGACTCGGCGTCCGACGGAAACTGGTGTCCCGCGACGTCGGCCTTGTACGCCAGCACGGCTTGTGTGATGAGGGCGGCAGCATCTCCGTAGTGCCGGACAAATTTTGCCGGATGCATGAACGTCAGGTTCAGCAAGTCGTGGAAGACCAGCACCTGGCCGTCGCAATCCGGCCCGGCTCCGATGCCAATCGTCGGCGTTTCCACTTCGGCGGTAATCATAGCGGCCACCTCACGCGGAATGCCCTCCAGATAAATGCACGCAACACCGGCTCGGTCGAGCGCGACAGCATCCCGCATCAGTTGCTCAATCGCGTGCAGCGTTTTGCCTTGAACCTTGTAACCACCCATCATGTTGACCGACTGTGGTGTGAGGCCGATGTGCCCGGCCACGGGAATCTCGGCGTCCATGACCCGGCGGATCACCTCCAGCCGTTTCTCGCCGCCTTCCATCTTCACCGCTTCTGCTCCGCCCTCTTTCACGAAGCGCGCGGCGTTGCGAACGGCTTCGTCAGGCGAGGCATGATACGAACCATAGGGCATGTCCGCGATCAGGAACGCATCTTTCACGCCCCGATGCACGGCACGGACGTGATGCAACATCTCATCCACGGTAACCGAGAGCGTGTTCTCGTATCCCAGCATCGTCATGGCCAGCGAGTCGCCGACCAGCACGATATCGATCCCCGCTTCGTCGACCAGACGCGCGGTGGCGTAGTCATAGGCGGTCAGGCAAGTGATGGGATTGCGATGGAGCTTCTTTTCGCGGAGCGTAGCAGTAGTAATCTTGCGGCGAACTTCGCCGATAGGCGTGAGACTCATGTTTCCTCCAGTGCCCCTCCGGCTGACCGGATAGAGCCTGTACGCATCTGGGATGATGCTAGGGGTATTGTAGCGGGAAAGGGCGGCTTTGGTCGATGGGATTGGCTTTCGTTCCAACTGACAGAAAACACACGGTCAAGCCTGTCGATATCCGTTGCGATAGACCCTTCAGAAATCTAGACTATGCCCTGTTACCCCCTGGCCGCCGAGCTTTGGCCTTCGCACGCCCCCGCTTGCGCTTGACATTACTTCGCAGCCAATGGGTATAAGAGGTTTCATCGAGCGTTCCAGCCGCCAGCCCTAACACCGCCTGAGTCGCATCCTCTTCGCTGGCCGTGAGCTCGTAGCCCTGAAGTTCAAGGAAAAGAACGCCGATCACAAACCCGGCCCGCTTGTTTCCATCGACAAAGGGATGGTTGCGAACGATGCCGGCCGTGTACAAGGCGGACAGCGCGACGATCTCGGATCTCCTTGCATACGCATAGTGCTGACGGGGCCGGGCCATCGCGGATTCCAACAGCCCCTGGTCACGCAGGCCGGTGGCGCCGCCGTGGAGCGCTAAAAGCCGGTCGTGGATCGCAAGGGCATCGCGCTCTTCGATCCAGCGTGGTTCTCTAGTCTTCACTTGGAGAGAGCGTGCAGGGTGTTGCGATACCGGGCCATGATCTCTTCCGCCTTGGCCATTTTCTTCTCGAACACCGGATCGTAGGGCGTAAGGCGGTAGTCGGCGCCCCCGGCCTCGATCAGAAAAACCCGGTCCCCGTCGCGCGTCTGGAGGCGACCGATCACTTCTTTCGGCAGAACAACGCCGAGCGAGTTACCGAATTTACGGATCTTGAGTTCGACCATGCTGCCACCTCTCGGAGTTATTACAATTGTAATAACATTTCAGGAGGTGCACAAGTGGGGATTTTTACGCGCTGGCCGCGTCCTGGCTACCGAGCGGCAGGAAATACTGTGTTCCCTTGATCGGGGCGGACACTTTCTTAAGGAGTTCCTGAAGGTCTTCGTTGCGGTCGACGAAGTCGATCTCCGACGTATTCACGATCAGCAAGTCGGATTGCGTGTAGTGAAAGAAAAAGTGTTCGTACGCTTTCACGACCTCCATCAGGTAATCCTCGCTGATGGCTTTTTCGCCGGGAGCGTTTTTCTTTTTGAGGCGCTTTTTCAGCACGTCGGGCGTGGCTTGGAGATAAATTACAAGATCGGGCGTCGGCAACTGCTCGCGGAAATAATTGAAATAGCGGTTGTAGGTATCGAGTTCCTGATCGTTGAGGTTGAGGCAGGCGAAGAGCTTGTCTTTTTCGAAAATGTAATCGGCGACGATAGTTTTGTTCGA
>DATMNN010000116.1:0-37316 GCA_035569025.1 Terriglobales bacterium | reverse complement strand
ACAGTGGATCACCACGCCCCACATTCAGTACCACATGGGCATCGACGGCATCTCCGTATGGCTAGTGGTGCTGACCACGTTCCTCACGCCCCTGTGCGTGCTCATCTCCTGGACTTCGATTCACGAGCGCGTCAAGGAATTCTTCATCCTGCTGCTGATTCTCGAAACGGCGCTGATCGGCGTCTTCACCTCCCTGGACCTGTTCCTGTTCTATTTCTTCTGGGAAGCTACGCTGATCCCGATGGCGCTGCTGATCGGTATGTATGGTCACGGACGGCGCGTCTACGCGGCGGTGAAATATTTCCTCTTCACTTTCATCGGTTCCGTGTTCATGTTGACCGCGATCATCTGGCTTTACAGCAAAACCGGTAGCTTCGATTTCGTCGAAATCCAGAATGCGATCCGCGGCGGTCACGTGGAAAATTTCGCGGCTGCGGCACAGTGGCTTTTCCTCGGCTTCTTTATCGCCTTCGCCGTGAAAGTCCCGCTCTTCCCTTTTCACACCTGGTTGCCCGATGCACACGTGGAAGCGCCGACTGCTGGCTCAGTCCTGCTGGCTGGTGTGCTCCTGAAGATGGGCACGTATGGCCTGTTGCGCTTCAATCTCGGTTTCTTCCCTGAGCAGGCAAGGCAGAACGCGTGGTGGATTGTCACGCTGGCGCTGATCGGAATCATCTATGGCGCGCTGGTGTCGCTCGTCCAGCCAAACATGAAGAAGCTGATCGCCTACTCGTCGGTCAGTCACCTCGGATTTGTTGTGCTGGGAATTTTCAGCTTCACGCAGGCCGGAGTCGATGGCGCAGTCTTCGTCATGCTCGCGCACGGCATTGCGACCGGCGGACTCTTCATGCTGGCTGGCATCCTGTACGAACGGCGTCACACTTATGAAATCTCCGAGTTTGGCGGACTGGCCACGCCGATGCCCAAGTATGCCGCCTACTTTTTGTTCGTCGTACTGGCTTCGGTTGGCCTGCCGCTGCTCAACGGTTTCATCGGAGAATTCCTCGTGCTCAGTGGCGCGTTCCAAGAGCGCCCGATCTACGGAATTCTGGGGACAACCGGCATCATCTGGAGCTCGGGATACTTGCTCTGGATGTATCAGCGGGTATTCTTCGGCGTGGTGAAGCACGACGTGAACAACACCCTTCCTGATCTCAACCTGCGCGAGAAGGCGGCGCTTTTACCGGCAGCGGCTATGGCCCTCGTCATGGGCATCGCTCCCATCCTTTGGCTGAGTTCAATTGACCCCGCGGTGAAATCGGTAGTGGAGAACATCCCACAACTGGCCGCGAAGGTGGTGGGCCAATGACGACAACTCTCGCTCACTTCCTGCCTTCGCTTTTGGCACAAGCACAGGTCTACTCCCTACCAACCGGCGAGGAATATCTCCGCATCCTGCCCGAACTTATACTCTCCGTTTTCGGCATGATCGTGATGGTTGTCGACCCGCTGCTCGACGACCGCAGCAGCCACAAATCCCTGGGCGCGATCGGATTGATTGGAACCCTGGCAGCCCTCTCTTCCACCTGGTTGATGGCGCAGCATCCGGGCACCGGATTCTGGAACATGGTTCGCGTCGATGGCTTCAGCGTATTTTTTCATGTTTTGGTGATCGCAATCTCGGCCGTCGTGATTCTCAGTTCGTACGAGTACATGGCGTTGCAACGCATTCGCGCCGGCGAATATTACGGGCTGATCCTTCTCGGCACGGTCGGCATGTGCCTGATGTCGTCTGCGATTGAACTCGTGCTCATTTTCATTGCGCTGGAAATCTCATCGATCGCGACCTATATCCTGGCGGGTTTCCGCCGGCGCGAGGCCGCCAGCAGCGAATCGTCCCTCAAGTACTTTCTACTGGGATCGTTTGCCACGGCATTCTTCCTGTATGGTGTCGCGATGATGTTTGGAGCAACCGGCTCGACCAACATCGACGCGATTGCCACGGCACTGGGTTCGGGTACCGTCGCGCCGCTTGCTTACATTGCCGTGGCTCTGATGTTCGTTGGCCTGGGGTTTAAAGTGTCCTCCGCCCCCTTCCACGTGTGGGCTCCGGATGTTTACGAAGGCGCGCCCGCTCCGATTGTCGGATTGATGTCCACCGGCCCAAAGGCTGCGGCGTTCGCCGTACTTTTACGCGTCCTGTTCGAAATCAACGCCCCCGGGCGCTTCTGGTTGATCTGGATTTCTGCGGCGCTTTCTATGACACTGGGCAACGTCGGAGCGCTGGTGCAGGACAACATCAAGCGCCTGCTGGCCTATTCCTCGATCGCGCACGCGGGTTACATCCTGGTCGCTTTCGCTGCCGCGCCTGAAATCGGAACTTCGGCGGTCATGTTCTATACCGCGGCTTATGCGGCCATGAATGTCGGCGCGTTTGCGGTGGTGAGTCATTTCGCCAACGCCGGCGAGAAATATCTAACGCTGGAAGATTACTCCGGTCTGGGGCGGCGCTCGCCAATGCTCGCCGCGACCCTCACCTTCTTCCTCATGTCTCTCATCGGCATTCCAATTACCGGCGGTTTTTTTGGAAAGTTCTACATCTTCAGCGCGGCGCTGCACTCTAACCTCGTCTGGTTGACGGTGATCGGACTCGTCAATAGCGCCGTCGGCGCCTACTACTACTTACGGGTAATCGTGATGATGTACATGCGCGAGCCCCGCGCGGACGTGCCCGTCACGCCCGTCCCCATGGCCACCGGGCTGGCAATCGCGATCTGCGTGCTGGCGACGCTTTTTCTGGGGGTTCTTCCCGGACAAGTACTCGATTACGCCACGCAGTCAGCGCATGCACTCGTTCCTGGCGTGAGCGCGTCGGCCAAGCAAGGGGCCGCCGAATTCGGCCACTAATATTGGGGATCCAATTCAAACAACTTCCATCCAATCCCAAAACGAAAACACGGGCAGCACGGTCTGAGTGCATAAAAAGGGAAATTTCTTGCGAGCGCGAGTCCGTTTCCCTTCTTTCTGACCAAGCATCATAGAGCCTGATCGCCCGATCATTGTGAAGCGACGAATATCCGCGCTCCTCGGTCGCAGGGGCGTGGGAAAGCTGTGAAAAATCAATGGGTCCGGCCGATTGACTTTCCCTCATGGAGTCGGCATTATGGACACCTAGTTTTCGTTTGGTTCCCCCGCAAAACGAGGGCTTGGAGGATGGAATGTTTCAGTTTTGCCGAAAGTTGTGGTCGGACGAGCAAGGACAGGACATCGCCGAGTACGCAGTCATGCTGGCCGTGATCCTGGTGTTGGTGATTGGCACCGTGCGTCTGATCGGCGGCAATGCCAACAACGCGTTCTCCAGCGTTGCGAGTTCCTTGAGCCAGTAGACATCCGGTTTTTTGTTTTGTTGCGGTACTTGGGGTAAGCAATATTTTTTGATGGGAATCCCTATGACTCGATTTACCACTTTCACTCGATTTAGCCGCTACTGGTTAACATTCGCGGCGGCGGTGAAGGTCTGGAGCGAGTCCGCAGAATAAGACAGCTCAAGGTTTTCACCGACGCCGCGATCCCCGGATCGCGGCGTTTGCTTTTTGTTGAGACTTGAAAGGAAATCTCCATGATCGTCAACATGTCGGACACCGCCACCCCGGAGCAGATCGAGCACATCATCCAGCGAATCCGTGAGGCTGGATTCACGCCGCACGTTACCCGCGGGACCGAGCGCGCCATCGTGGCCGCCGTCGGTAGCGGAGGGCGCCGCCACGAGATCGAGGCTCTTTCCGTGGCTCCGGGCGTGGACAACGTTGTGGCGATCGCTCAACCGTTCAAGCTGGTGAGCCGGCAGACACGACCGGTTTCGTCGGTCGTCGACGTGGGCGGCGTCAAGATCGGGGGCCGGGAAGTGGTTGTCATGGCCGGACCCTGCTCGGTCGAGTCCCGCGAGCAATTGCTGGAAACCGCCCATGGCGTGAAGAAGGCGGGCGCCCACATGCTGCGCGGAGGCGCCTACAAACCGCGTACTTCGCCCTACGAGTTTCAGGGACTGGGACTGGAGGCTCTCAAGATTCTCCGCGAAGCCCGCGAACAAACGGGCCTCCCCGTCGTCACCGAAGTGATGGGAACCGAGGATGTGGACCTGATCTCGGAATATGCCGATATGTTTCAAGTGGGTGCGCGGAATATGCAGAACTACGCCCTGCTCCGTCGCCTCGCGACCGCAAGGAAGCCCGTTCTGCTCAAGCGCGGCCCTTCCGCCAGCGTAAAAGAGTGGCTGCTCGCCGCGGAATATCTGCTCTCAGGCGGGAATGAGCAGGTCGTGCTTTGTGAACGTGGGATTAAAACCTTTGAAACCGGCACACGCAACACGATCGACCTCGCGTCCGTCGCCCTGGCGAAGGAGCTTTCCCATCTCCCGGTGGTCGCTGATCCCTCGCATGGAACCGGCAAGCAGAGCCTGATCGCGGCCGTGTCGCGAGCCGCCATAGCGGTCGGGGCCGACGGAATTATCGTCGAAGTGCATCCCTGTCCGGAACGCGCTCTGTCGGATGGGCCGCAGTCTCTTGACCTGGCGCAATTCGAGAAGGTGATGCGCGGACTGAGCGAACCTCTGCGCCCGCTGGCTGGCGCAATTGCCCACAGTGCTGCCTGACGGGTGACTACGGCGAGCTTGCAATGCTGACCATTTGCTCGCTCTTTACCTTTGCTCTTTGCTGATGGAAATCACACGGAAGCACACGACCAAACGGTCGCGTGAGCGTGTCTTACCCCTCCTCCAGCTTCCCATTTGGCCTGAAGTAACCTCCCGGGTTTACCGATGATACGGGTGGGGAGTCATGTCTGCTGCAGTGCTTCCCCGCTTCGCCACGCCGCATGTTCGTCCAGCCCAATTCGGTCCTGACCGCGGGGGTCTATGCCGCCCGTGTAATGCCGGATTTCATGCCCCATGGATACTGCTATCTCTGGGACCCCACCGTGTTGTGGGTAAACGTGATTTCGGACCTCTTGATCACACTCTCGTACTATTGCATTCCAATAGTTCTCGTTTATTTCATCCGCAAGAATCGCGATCTTCCCTTCAACCGGATTTTTTGGATGTTCGGAACCTTCATCCTGGCATGTGGCACAACTCACCTGATGGAAGTTTGGAACGTCTGGCACGGCAGCTACGTGCTGGCGGGCGCGATCAAGGTCATCACAGCAGCTGTGTCCGTGGTCACGGCCTTAATGCTCATACCGTTGGTGCCGAAGGTGATTTCGCTTCCCAGCCGGGTGTATTTGCAGGAGAAGAATCAAAAGCTGGAAGAGGAGATCGCCGCACGCAAGCGCCACGACCCCACCCACAAACCACAGATCTCCCGAACCGCGTTGGGCATGCTCGTAGCCGTCGGACTACCAGCGTTAGTGCTGCTTTCCTCTGGGCGCAAGGACTATCCAGACCTGCACACGATTTTGGACACGTGCATGTTTCTGTTGGCGGGCCTATTGGCTTTGTTGTTCTGGGACATCGGGGCGCGCGGCGATCGACCGTTTTCCAAGTGGATCGCCGTCAGCTTCGCCCTCACATCCGCCGCGCACTTCGTTCACACCCTTGCTTCCCTGGAGTGGTCCGGAGTCTGGGCTCCAATCACTCAGGCTGCGAACACATGGCGCCCAGCCACCTGGCCGCCGGGCGCGTATCTGCTACCCATCGGAATTGCATGCTCGGTTTGGCTGATGCGCGAGAGCGAGCAGCGCGTGATGGGTCTCGCGTTGGCCATGGTCGCCTCGGCGGGAGGTCTCTTTGTAATGTTCCACTGGCTGCCCCGCTATACGCCGCCCACCTGGTTAGGCATTACGCGCCCTGCCTTGATCCTGGTGCCGTTGCTGTGGGCGCTAGTCGCGTCGGCATGCTGGTGGCTGCGCACGTCGGACCGCATTTTTTCAACCCTGTCCCTGATGGCAACTGTGCTTCTGCTGGCCAACGTCTCGATGCTTTATTCGCGGGCACCGCACGACACGCAGGCGATGGTAGCGCATTTAGCCAGTGTTGCCGGCTACCTAGCCCTGCTCCTCTCGCTGATGCACATGGCTTCCTTCGACATGTTGGAGCGCATTCGGTCGGAGCGAGAACTTGCACAGTTGAATGCAGAGTTGGAAGATCGTGTCCTGGAGCGGACGACCCAACTCAACGCGGCCAACCAATCATTGGAGAGCGAAATTGCCGTACGCCGCGCCGGCGAAGAGCGCACTCGCCTGGTCATCGATACCGCGTTGGATGCTGTTGTCTCCATCGACGCGGGCGGCCTCATCACGGGCTGGAATGCGCAGGCCGAAGCATTCTTTGGCTGGCCGGCCGGGGACGTGTTCGCCCATTCCCTGGCTGAAACCATCATCCCGGATCGCTATCGTGAAGCGCACACCAATGGGTTGCAGCACTACCTTGTCACCGGTCAAGCCAAGGTGCTGAACAAGCGCATCGAACTCGTGGCCCTTCATCGTGATGGACACGAGTTTCCCATTGAACTCTCGATTACCCCAATTCGGATCGGTGGGGTCTTTGTTTTCAGCGCATTTGTACGCGACATTACGGACCGCAAGCAGGCGGAGCAGAGGCTGAATCAAAGTGTAGCCACCAGTGAGCGCGCACTCAGAGAACTGGCCGATCAGAAGTTTGCTTTAGACCAGCACGCCATCGTGGCCATCACCGATGTCCAAGGCACCATCACGTACGTGAACGACAAGTTCTGTGTCATCAGTAAGTATTCCAAGGATGAACTCATCGGCCAGAATCACCGCATCCTCAACTCTGGACACCACCCAAAAGAGTTTTTCCAGCAGATGTATCATGCGATCGCGAATGGCAAGGTTTGGCAGGGGGAGATCAAGAACCGCGCCAAGGACGGTTCTATCTACTGGGTGGCCACCACCATCGTGCCTACACTAAGCGTGGAAGGCAAGCCGCGCCAGTACGTGGCCATCCGCGCTGACATCACCGAGCGCAAGCGCGCCGAGGAAACAGTGAAGGAAAGCCTTGCCATGAGCAAGGCTGCACTCAAGGAGCTGGCCGATCAGAAGTCTGCTTTGGATCAGCACGCCATCGTGGCTATCACCGATGTCCAAGGCACCATCACCTACGTGAACGACAAGTTCTGTGCCATCAGTAAGTATTCCAAGGACGAACTTATCGGGCAGAATCACCGCATCCTCAACTCTGGGTATCACCCAAAAGAGTTTTTTCAGCAGATGTATCATGCGATCGCGAATGGCAAGGTTTGGCATGGCGAGATTAAGAACCGTGCCAAAGACGGTTCAATTTACTGGGTAGACACCACTGTCGTCCCAACCTTGAGCGCAGAGGGTAAGCCACACCAGTACGTGGCCATCCGCGCGGATATCACCGAGCGCAAACGCGCAGAGGAAGTGCGCGAGCGCTTAGCAGCCGTAGTCGAATCATCAGACGATGCCATTATCAGCAAGACCCTGGACGGTACGATTACCGCCTGGAATCTTGGTGCCAAAAAATTGTTCGGCTACTCGCCATCCGAGGCCCTGGGCAAATCGATTCGCATGCTTTTGCCGCCGGAGCGGGCGAGTGAAGAATCGGACATCCTCGCGCGAATTGGGCGCGGAGAGAGTGTCGAACACTTCGAAACCGTCCGCGTCCGAAAGGATGGCAAGAAAATTGACGTCTCTGCGACGATCTCCCCCATAAGGGACAGCAGCGGCACGATTGTTGGGGCTTCAAAGATCGCGCGCGACATCACAGAACGCAAGCGCGCCGAAGAAGCACTGAAGGAAAGCCTCGCCATTAGCGAACGGGCCCTGAAGGAGCTGGGCGATCAAAAGTTTGCCCTCGACCAACACGCCATCGTGGCCATGACCGACGTCCAGGGCACGATTACCTACGTGAACGACAAGTTCTGCGCCATCAGTCAATATTCGGAGAACGAACTTATCGGCCAGAATCACCGCATCCTTAACTCCGTCCACCACCCCAAAGAATTCTTCCAGCAGATGTACCACACCATCGCGAATGGGAGGGTTTGGCACGGCGAGATCAAGAACCGAGCGAAGGACGGTTCGATCTACTGGGTGGATACGACGATTGTCCCGTTCATGGCGGATGGGAAGCCGCGACAATATGTTGCCATCCGCGCCGACATCACGGAACGCAAGTTAGCGGGAGAGACTCTGGCCGGGCAGGCGTTGGAATTGTCTCGGCAAGCCGAGGAACTGACCAGTTCCCGGCAAGCGCTGGAAGTTCAGTCGCTCATGCTCCAGTCCGTACTGGACAGTATGGCCGAGGGGTTGGTCGCCGCAAACGAGCAGGGCAAATTCTTGATCTGGAACCGGGCGGCGGAGAAGATTGTCGGCTACGGTCCAGCTGACCTTCCGCCCCAGGAGTGGTCCGCACACTATGGCAACTACTTACCAGATAAAGTCACTCCCTTTCCCAGCGAGCAACTCCCCCTAGTACGCGCCATTCGCGGAGAGGCGAGTACCGCCGAAATATTTTTGCGCAATCCAAAAGTCGCTGGGGGCATCTGGATCGAGGCAAGCGGTAATCCCTTGAAAAACAAGGACGGTGCGGTGCGTGGCGGGGTCGTAGCTTTCCGCGACATTACGCAACGGAAGGCAGATGAACGGCAAATCCGCGAACTCAACGAAGACCTCGAAGCGCGCGTCGCAAAACGAACCGCGCAGTTGCAGGAGGCCAACCAGGAACTGGAAGCCTTCACCTACTCTGTCTCCCATGACTTGCGCGCGCCCCTGCGACATATGGCCGGTTTCTCCACGCTGCTGATGGAAGAGTTTGGTTCCAAACTCGAATCGCAAGCGCAACACTATCTGCACAGGATCGAGGACGGCACCCGCAAAATGGGACAACTGGTCGATGAATTGTTAAGCCTGGCGCGCGTCGGTCGCCTCTCTCCCAATTGCAAGATTGTGGATTTGAACGCGATGGTGGAAGAAGTGGTAGCGATCCTGAAGCCTGAATGGGAAAGCCGCGCCGTGGAATGGCACGTCGCCCCGCTGCCTTCCCTGTTCTGCGATCCGACCTTGATGAAGCAGGTGTTTCAAAACCTGCTGGCCAACGCGCTTAAGTATTCTCGCCCACGGCCCCAGGCGGTAATCGAAATACGTGCCATCGAACACAAAGGCGAGAACGTCATCTTCGTCCGCGACAACGGCGTCGGATTCAACATGAAGTATGCCGACAAGCTGTTCGGCGTATTCCAGCGCCTGCACAGAACTGAAGAATTTGAGGGCACGGGCGTCGGCCTGGCCACAGTTCAGCGCATTCTTAAGAAACATGGCGGCCGAGCCTGGGCGGAATCCGAACTCGACAAGGGATCGACGTTCTACTTCACGGTCGCGGAGAGCGTGTCGAACGGCGACAACAGCATGGCCGCGAGCAGCGGATCAGGAGAATAAATATGAACGAACAAACGGATATTCTGATCGTTGAAGACGATCAAGACGATTTGGATCTCGCCCTGCACGCATTGGAGCGGGAACATCTGGCCAACAAGATTTTTGTCGCCCGTGACGGCGAGGAAGCGCTCGATTTCCTATTCTGTCGCGGCGCATTTGCCGACCGCTCCTTCGAACATCCGCCCAAGGTCGTGTTGCTCGACCTGAAATTACCGAAGGTCAATGGCATCGAGATCCTGAAGCAAGTGAAGAGCGACCCGCGGACCAAGAGCGTTCCGGTGGTGATCCTGACCTCGTCGAAAGAGGAACGCGATCTGATGGAGAGCTACAACCTGGGCGCGAACAGCTACATCCAGAAACCAGTGGATTTCAAACAGTTCCGCGAAACCGTGAAGTCGCTGGGAATGTACTGGCTGCTGGTGAATCAGGTGCCGGCCTCGAACGGCATCAGCCGCGCGAAAGGAGTGGGACGGTCATGACACAAGCCGGCACAGCAATCGCCCCTGCGCTGGGGACCCCGGTCGACACGGGTCCGGCACTGCGCTTTCTCTTGCTCGAGGACAGTGATGACGACAGTGAACTGGTCACGCACCAGCTCAAATCCGGCGGCTTTCATTTTACGAGTGAGACGGTGAAGACGGCCGAGCAATTCCGGCAAACGGTACGGACGCTTCGCCCCGACATCATCCTGGCCGACTACAACCTGGGCGAATGGCGAGGCATGGACGCGTTGGATATCCTGCGCGAGGAAAGCATGGACATTCCTCTGATCCTGGTAACCGGGGCGCTGGGCGAGGTGACGGCTGTGGACTGTATCAAACAGGGAGCCGCCGACTACGTCCTGAAAGGAGGGCTGACGAGGCTGCCACTGGCCATCCGCCGAACACTCGAAGACAAGCGCTTGCGGGAACAGCGCAGGCACGCGGAAGAAGAACTGGCCGCGAAAGTCAAAGAACTGGCGCGCTCTAACCGTGATCTCGAGCAGTTTGCTTTCGTTGCGTCGCACGATCTACAGGAACCGTTGCGCATGGTGGCTGCCTACACGCAACTCCTGGCGGAGCGCTACCGCGGCAAGCTTGATGAAAATGCCGACAAGTACATCGGCTACGCGGTGGAGGGCGCCCTGCGTATGCAGGCCTTGATTCGCGACATGCTGGCGTTTTGCCGCGTGGGGCGCACAGCATCCGACCGCAACCACGCCGACTGCAATGCCGCCGTGCGAGCGGCGCTGCTGAATCTCCGAGCTACAGTGGAAGAAACTGGCACGGTCGTCACCTATCACCAGCTTCCGTTTGTGGCTGCTGATCCCACGCAATTGATTCAACTCTTCCAGAATCTGATCGGGAATGCCGTGAAATTTCACGGCAAGGAAAAGCCCTTGATTCGAGTCTCAGCCGAGCGGCGGGACGACAAGTGGCAGTTCGCAGTGGCCGACAATGGCATCGGGATTGCGCCCGAGCACAAGGACGTCATCTTCGTTATCTTTCAACGTCTGCACGCCCGCAATGAGTACGAGGGCAACGGGCTGGGGCTGGCGATCTGTCAGAAAATCGTCGAACAAAACGGCGGCAAGATCTGGGTCGAGTCAGAAGCCGGCCACGGGTCGACCTTCCTCTTCACATTGCCGGCTCGTTGCGAAAGAGAGCGTGCATGACCGCAGAGAAGAAGCCTGAGATTTTGCTCGTCGACGATAACCCGGCCGACCTGTATTTGTTTCGGGAAGCACTCGGCGCCGGCGAGGTCGAGTCGCTGCTCACTACCGTGCCCGATGGCGAAGAAGCGATTGCATTTCTGTATCGATCTGGCAAGTTTCAATCGGCCACGCGGCCCGACCTCGTCGTGTTAGACCTCAATCTTCCGCGCAAGGATGGCCGCGGGGTGCTGGCCAATGCCAAATCGGATCCCAATTTACGCCTCATTCCGATTGTCGTTTTCAGTACATCGTGCTCCCGCACGGATATTGTCGACTGTTATGCACTGGGTGCGAATTGCTATGTCAGCAAACCCGGCAGCCTCGGCGATTTCCGCAAGGCCGTGCAGTCCATCGAACATTTCTGGCTGAGAGTCGCTCGTCCCTCAGCGTAGCCGGCTCTCCACGGGGGACATGCCTGCGGCCGTGCGTGGGAAGTGCAACTCCCTGCACAACCAGCTCTCGGGATGTGCTTCCAAACCTTCCGTAAACCACTGAATCTAAGACTTCTTACGCCCTTTGCCAACTTTCTGGGTTTGGCATCGCGCTTGCAATTGCCTATAATGCCTATTAATCCGATAGGGATTGTTACAGGGGCGTGAAATGAAGGTCTCTCAGAAAGGGTTATACGCTCTGCAGGCGCTGATGATGTTGACGCGCCGCTATAACCAGGGCGCAATCCGCATCCGTGACATCGCGTACGAGGAAAGCCTGCCCGAAAAATTCCTGGAGTTAATTCTCCTCGAACTGAAGAATGCCCGCATCGTGGAGAGCGTCCGCGGCGCCAAGGGCGGATATGCGCTGCGGCGGCCGCCCACCGAAATCCGTCTGAGCGAAATTATCCGGCTCATCGACGGTCCGCTGGCGCCGTTCGGCGATGCGGAACAGTTGCGGAGCCTGATCACCCGCGATGCCGACCATCGCGCGCTGTATCAGGTATTCCTCGACGTCCGCGACGCGGCCGCCAAAATCCTCGACAACACGACTCTGGCCGACCTGATGAACAAAGTCCCGTCCGGTTCCGGACGACGCACGAAGAAAAAGAAAGAAACCAGCGTGCTGCCCATGATGCTGCATGCTGGAGGGAAAGAGGGCCATGACTAAGCGGTCGGTGATTGCTGCACTGTTTTTCCTGCTCGTAGCACTGTCCGCTTCGGCGCAAACCGCCATCCATGTGGGCGCGTTTCCGAACATCACTCACGCGCAGCCGATGGTGGGCAAGGCGAATGGCTGGTTCGAGAGGCGTATGTCGCCCAAAGCGACCATTGACTGGAAGACATTTAATGCCGGGCCCTCAGCGATTGAAGCTCTCTTCGCGGGCGCGATCGACATGACGTACGTTGGGCCGAATCCAGCTATTTCCGGCTACGTTCGATCGAACGGAGAGGCTCTGCGCATCATAGCCGGCGCAACCAGTGGCGGCGTCGCTCTCGTGGTACGCAGCGATTCAGGAATTCAAAAACCCGAAGATTTTCATGGAAAAAAAGTTGCGTCGCCCCAGATGGGCAATACCCAGGACGTCGCCCTCCGTGCATGGCTCCTTGCTCACGGCATGAAGTCGACGGACAAGGGGGGCGACGTCCAGGTAATTCCGCTGGCGAATCCCGACCAGCTCACCCTCTTCATGAAGAAAGAACTGGACGCTGCCTGGGCCCCTGAACCGTGGGCGACGCGGTTGATCCGCGAGGGCAATGGGCATCTGTTCCTGGATGAACGCTCACTCTGGCCAAATGGACAGTTCGTGACCGCTCACCTGATCGTACGCACACAATTTCTGAAAGAGCACCCCGATCTCGTGAAGGATTGGATTCGCGCCCACGTTGAACTCACGGATTGGATCGACGGGCATGTTCCCGAGGCCAAGAAATTGCTGAACCAGCAGCTTCAGAAAGAAACCGGCAAAGCCCTGCCGGACGCTCTTCTGGATGAGGCGTTCGGACGAATGACGGTAACGTACGATCCTCTGCGAGCGTCACTCATGACGGCTGCGAAGTCGGCGTTTGACGCGGGCTTCCTGGGACGCCAGGTGCCCGATCTCTCCAGCCTGTACGACCTATCGCTTCTGAATCAGGTTCTCGCAGAAAAGGGAAGGAAGGCCATTCAATGAGCACCAGTCCTCAGAATGCGATTCCAGCAACCGACCATCGCAGCGTCGTTCGAGGCAACGTGTTGCGCGGCAAACCGTCTTCTTCTGTGACTGTGCTTCCGGTACGAACAGAATCGGTTCACGCGGTTCCCAAGGTCTCGCTGGATGGCATCTCACTGAGCTACAAAACGAACTCCAAGGGACGCCTCGTCGCACTCGAGAACATCAGCCTCCAAGTCCAGCCAGGTGAGTTCCTCTGCATCGTGGGGCCGTCGGGCTGCGGGAAATCAACGCTCCTGCACCTGATCGCCGGCCTGCATCAGCAGACATCAGGACGGATCTTCGTCGATGGCAAGGCAGTCAGTGGACCTGGTACCGATCGCATTTTGATCTTTCAGGAGCTCGGGCTTTTCCCGTGGCTTACAGTAGGCCAGAACGTCGAGTTCGGCATGAAGATGAAGAACATGTCGAAAGCGGAGCGCGATGAAAGGATTCAGTACTACCTGAAGCTGGTGCACCTTTCCAAATTCCGCGACAGCTACACCCACCAACTCTCAGGCGGAATGCGCCAGAGAGTGGCCCTGGCGCGAGCTCTCGCCACCGAACCCGACGTCCTCCTCATGGACGAACCGTTCGCGGCGCTCGACGCACAGACACGCGACCTGTTGCACGATGAACTGGAGCGCATCTGGGCCGAAACGGGACGCACCATCATTTTCGTTACCCACAATGTGCGCGAAGCAGTGCGTCTGGGAGATCGTGTCGCCCTGATGACGTTTCGTCCAGGACGCGTCAAGCAGGAGTTTCCGATCCGTCTACAACGTCCACGTCATATCGAAGAGACAGAAGTAGCACGCACGGCGCGCGAAATTCTGGAGTGCCTGCGCGAAGAAATCAACAAGTCCCTGGAAGTGGAGTACGCCGATGAAAAAGCTAAGTAGACAGGTCATTTTTTACGTCTCCCTGATCGGCGTATGGGCGCTGCTGGCAAAGCTGCACATCTGGCCGCCTTATCTGTTTCCGCCGCCCTGGGGCGTGAGAGAAGCCCTTTGGTCTGGCTTTAAGGATCACAGTTTCTGGATCGCTATCGGCGTCACCATGAAGCGCATGCTGGTGGGCTATGGTCTCGCGGTAGCCCTTGGAATCATCCTGGGCATCGCCATCGGCAGCTACAAGTTTCTCGAAGACACAGTCGGCGGATTGCTGGTGAGCCTGCAGTCACTGCCGAGTATCTGCTGGATTCCGTTGGCGGTTCTCTGGTTCGGACTAACGGAGAAAGCCATCCTGTTCGTAGTGCTGATGGGATCGTTGCTCTCCGTGACAATCGCCATGGAGGATGGCCGCAAGCAAATGCCGAAAATCTATTCCATGGCCGGGCGCAATCTGGGAGCGGCTGGCTTCCGCTTGTTCTGGCACGTGTTGTTGCCGGCGAGCTTGCCTTTCATCGTTTCCGGATTGAAACAGGGCTTTGCGTTCGGATGGCGCTCTCTGATCCAAGCTGAAATGATTTTTCTCAGCCTCGGCCTCGGTCAACAGCTCATGATGGGCCGCGACCTCAACGACATGAACCTGGTGCTCGCGGTGATGATCCTGATCATCATCCTTGGCTTCATCATCGACGGCCTCGTCTTCCGCACGATGGAGCGAAAGCTCCAGGAGCGCTGGGGACTGATTCCCTCGTAAAGCAGGGCGGCAGGTTCATCACTGAAAGAGAATGCGGTACGAATACGCGAACTTCCCGGGATGGCGCGGCGGCAGTGCGATGTGCAGTCCATCTGTGCGTTGTTCGAACGCCAGCCGATCTTTGGAATCGGGCACATCGGAACCGAGCAATACAACCGACTTCACCGTCCGGTGGTTCTCCACTGCCGTGCCGAGCGAGTGGATAACGGCTTCCGAACCGCCCGGCCAACCCAGTTCTATCGCGTAGACGGCGTCGCCCTTGGTCGTAAAACGAAAATCCTCCGCGGTATAGGGCTTCACCTCCGTATCATGAAAGGCGCCTTCCGCAGCTTTCGTTGGTCCCTCGCCGTACACGCGCCAAGGCCGCGTCCCATAAATCGCTTCCCCGTTTTCCTTCAACCAGCTGCCGACCTCGCGGAGAACCTGCTGCGCGGCCTCTGGTATCGTACCGTCGGCACGCGGACCAACATTCAACAACAAGTTGCCGTTCTTGCTGACGATATCGACCAGTTGATGAACCACAAATTCCGGCGACTTGAAAGTCTCGTTCTCGATATAGCCCCATGAACGGTTGCCGATTGAAGTGTCAGTTTGCCAGTAGAGTAGGCGAGTCCCGGCCAGTTGTCCGCGTTCCACGTCGAGTACAGCCGATTGCTCCTGGATGGCAAACTCTTTGTAGTTGATCACCCCGGCAGAACCGCCGGACTTTAAAGAAGAGTTGTAGTAAAAAGATACGAATCGCGTCAGGTTCTCGCGCAGTGAAGGCTGTCCGATCCACCAGTCGAAATACATGATCTCGGGATGATATTTCTCCACGATTTCAGCCGAACGAGCCAGCCAATCATCAGTCCACGCCTTGGAAACATAAGTGAAATCATTTCCGAGCGGAGTCGAGTGCTGATTCTCGATCCATGTATGAGCCGGTCCGTAGAAAGCGGCGTATTTCGGATCGTTGATATCGGACGAAATGCTGCGTCCCACTCCGAGAAAGAAGTTGTGTTCAGCGCGATGCGACGAAGCACCGAGATGAAGTCCCTCAGCGCGGACTGCTTTTGAGAGATCACCAATCAGATCGCGTCGCGGCCCCATCTTAGCGGCCGTCCAATCTGACAGACCGCTGTCGTACATGGCGAACCCGTCGTGATGCTCGAAGACGGGAATCACGTACATCGCGCCAGCTTCTTTGAACAACCGGGCCCAGGCCGATGGATCGAACTTTTCCGCCTTGAAGCTCGGAATGAAGTCTTTGTATCCAAACCTGTCTTGCGGACCGTAAGTGGCGCGATGGTGTTTGTATTCATCCGATCCTTCGATGTACATCAGACGCGGATACCACTCGCTGCCAAACGCCGGCACCGAATAGACTCCCCAATGAATGAAGATTCCGAATTTCGCGTCCTTATACCACTCGGGAACCTGGTAGCTTTGAAGCGACTCCCAGTCAGGACGAAATGGACCCGCATTGTTAACCTGATCCACCTCCGCCAGAATTGCGGCGCGTGGAGTATTGAACTTTGCGCTGGCTTCCTGCCAAATTTTGTCGATAGCAGCGGGGCTTGCCGAGTTGGTGGGAGCAGAAGCGGATGGCGCTTGCGCCAGCGAGTCTGCCGGACGCAAAGCGACCATCGCACACACAACGGATGTGACGACAATCCGCACGAAACACGTGGCCGGCCCCACTATTTCACTCCCTGCAAAATCTCGACGCCATACGGTTCGATCTCGATCTTCTCGACTTGCCGGCCCACGAGTAGTGCCTTCATTGGGCGAGGCAACGACACGTCGCGTTTCTCGGTTGCGTAATTGATCACAACGTATACTTCCCTGCCTGCACCGACCCGACGACTCACTTCCACACCATCGGGCACAGGGCCAAATATCGCGGTCACGCCACTCTTCTCCGCCATCCATTGAGCTGCCGCTGCAGTAAGTTTGTCATCGAGGATCGCGCCAATGTAGGTGATCCGCCCCTTACCGTAGGTTCGGGAAATCGCCGCCGGCTGATCGTCCAGCCACCCGTTGCTCGTACCGTATTTCAGGAGCACCTCCACATCCGGCGCCACATTCTTCAGTTGCTCAGCCCAGATGGTTGTGTTCCCTCCGCCCCACGTGCCCGACACCGGGAAGTCTTTTTCGAGGGCATAGTATTGCTCAACTCGACCACCCAGCGCTTCGGCGAGAAACCCCGGCTGCCGTTGCGGTAACAATCCGTTGAACTCATCTTTCATTCCTGATCGTGGCCCCAGGACGAGGTGTCCGCCCTTTCGCACGTATTCGACGAGGTGATCCGCCAGATCTTTTGGCAGCACGTTAAGACTGGGAGCAACCACCAGCCTGTAGCCATCCAGCGGAGCATACGCACTAACGACGTCGACAGATTGCGAAATCCGTCGCAACTCCCGGTAATAACTCTTCAGCAGCGCGATGTCATCGTATTTCTCAGTGTGTTTTTGAAACTGAATGGCCCAATGGCTGTCATAAGAATAAAGCAGCGCAGCTTCAGACACCGGAGTCGTCCCGCGGAACGCGCCCTCGAGCTGCGCGAACTCGTTGGCAGTCTGCCGGGCTTCGTCGTAGAACGGAACTGGCGACCCGTCTGGCCCGACCAGTACACCGTGAATTTCTTCCTGCCCGTTCAGGGCGCTGCGCCATTGCCAGTAGTTGACATCGTCGGCGCCGTGGCCAACTGCTTGCCACGCCATCGCACGAGCCTCGCCACGATTGAGAAAATTGTTAAGCGAGGACCAATTCACCGCTCCCGGCTGCGTTTCCATCACCCAGAAATTTTCCCGTTTGAAGCCCCTAGTTAAGTCGTGCGCGAGTCCGTTGTAGATTGGATCGACGTGCCCGCTGCCGACGTAGTCATCCCACGAAGCGAACGTGAGTGCCTCGGTGATCGGGTAGTGATCGAAACGGTCGAAGAACCCCATGAGATTTCCCGTAATAAACTGGCGTGGGTCGGCAAGGCGACGGATGACATCGATCTGATTCTGCTGATAGGCGTTCCAACTGGCGGTCACAAACCGTTTCCACTCCAACATCAAGCCAGGATTGTGGCCGCCAATAGGAATGGGTATTTCGGTCCAGTTGTCGTATGTCTGACTCCAGTAAGAGGTCGTCCAGCGGGAGTTCAGGTTGTCGAGAGTCTTGTATTTCGCTTGCAGCCACTTCTGGAATTGCACGCGTGTTTCGTCGTCATACGACATCAGCGCATAGCCGTATTCATTATCGATCTGCCATCCAACAACGCTGGGATTGTGTCCGAACCGCTTCGCCATCTGCTCGGCGATCCGGCGGCAGAAATCGCGATACCGCGGCGAAGTCGCCGACGCGTGCGCCCGGTTGCCGTGAGTAGCCCGCTGACCGTTGGGCTCAACCCGCAGCGTATCCGGATATTTCTGTGTGAGCCACGCTGGAGGAGTCGCGGTTGGCGTCCCCACCACCGAGACAATGTGGTGTTTAGCAGCAAGCGTGATCGCGCGCTCCAGCCAATCCAGATCGTAGTATCCCTCTGAGGGCTCCATCCGGCTCCATGCAAACTCCGCAATCCGGACGACCTTGATGTTCGCCGCTTCCATCAGTCGCAGGTCTTCTTCCCAGCGGGATTCGGGCCGTTGCTCGGGATACCACGCAACGCCCAGCAGCAGCGCGTTCTGACCGGGAATCTGAGTGGGAATTGGTTCGATGGTTTGCTTGGCCGGAGCCTGCGCCGAAGAGGTGCGAATCGGTGCCAGCACAAGCAGCAAGGCAACAAACGTCATACTGCGGAGCGCAGCTGATGAAGACAAGAACGCCTCCCGATGGGGATGCCTATGGAGTTACGGTCACTGCCTTGCCTGAGTAGCTGACAACTTTATCAGGAGACTCGACTGCACCAATTCCAACTCCGTGATTGTCACCGACGAAGACGACGTTGAATGTCCGGCTCGCCAACATTCCGGGAAACGACCCATGCCGGTTCTCAATCGCCAATGTTTGCCCCGCGTCGTCCCAGTGGAGGGCGATGGTCGCGTACGCGCCCTTTTCGTAGTTGTAGGTGTCGTTTTCGTCTTCGTAGAGCGTAAATGAGGCGTCGGCTCCGCGATAGACTCGTAACTCGATCGGGTCGGCGGGCTTTTGGGTTGACCATTCAAGATCAGGTCCCATCGGCACGATCGACCCGGCGCGAATATAAAGTGGCAGCCGATCGCTAGGGGCCGCGGCCGTGACTTCACTTCCTCCATCAGAAGTTGCGCCCGTCCAGAAGTCAACCCACTTGGCGTTGGGAAGATAAACCTGCCGGGTCGAGGCTGCCGGTTCCGTTACCGGACTGACCAGAAATGCTGGCCCGTACATGAATTCGTCACCCGTATTCTGTGCGCGAACGTCGGTGCGGAAGTCCATCACCAGCGGCCGCATGGGAGTGTAGCTATCGCTCGTCGTCTTCCACGCGAGTGAGTATATGTAAGGCAACAGTCGATAACGCAGTCGATCAAACGCAACGAGGATCTTCTGTGCGTCCGGCCCATATGACCACAGTTCGTTCTGATCGGTCTTGCGAGTACCGTGCGCCCGCAAGATGGGATTGAATGTACCGTACTGAAACCAGCGCACAAAGAGTTCTCGATAGGCGGGGTCATCGGGGTCGCCGAAGACGAAGCCGCCGATGTCGGTCGTCCAGTAAGGAATTCCTGACAGGGCAAAATTGAGGCCCGCCGGGATCTGCCGGCGATAGCTGAACCAATCCGAGTTGATGTCGCCAGACCAGGCCGTCACGCCGCTGCGCTGTGAGCCGGCGAACGCTGAGCGCGACAAGATAAAAACGCGCTTCTGATCGGACTCGATCCGCTGGCCATCGTAAACGGCGCCGGTCGTCAGCATCGGATAGAGATTGACATAGCGGTCGCCGCTCCCGGCAGCAAGTTTGTGACCCAACTGAATGTTTTCTTCCTGTCCTTCGGTCTCGGGTTCCGTGGTGTCCATCCACCAGGCATCGAGCCCAATTTTGAAGAGCGACTTATCGATCTGATCCCAGTAGAATTTGCGCGCTTCGGATCTCGTCGCGTCGTACACCGCCATGGCGTCGGTATGGTACGGCGGCTTCGCGTACTTAAATTTTTCAATGAACCATCCCTGCTTGTCCATGTAGTCATAGTTGGAGGCGCCAGGCCCCGGCTCAAAAAAAGGCCAGATCGAAATCATCAAATGGAAATTGTCCCGGTGAAGTTCATCCACCATGCCTTTGGGATCGGGATAGTTCTTGTTGAACACGAATTCGCCCTTGCGATTCCACCAGAACCAGTCCTGCACGATATTGTCGGCGGGAATATGCAGTTCACGATACTTGCGGGCGACGCCGAGAATTTCGTCCTGCGACTTGTAGCGGTTCTTGCACTGCCAGAAACCGTAAGCCCATTTGCCGAACATGGGCACTTGCCCGGTCAACTCACGATAGCTGGCGATAATCTTGTCCGGCTCAGGCCCGTAAAACAAATAGTAGTCGATGACATCCGCAACGTCGGAACTGATGTACAGATAGTTGGCAAAGCGATTATTGAACCTGCTGCGGGAAGCGTTGTTCCAGAAAATACCGTAGCCATTACTCGAAACCAGCAAGGGCACTGCGATATTCGTATTGTCCTGTGAAATGTCCACCGATTCGCCACGGTAGTTCCACACTCCCGCCTGGTGCTGGCCCAATCCATACAACGCTTCCCGGGATCCGTACATATTGATGAACGACTCCGCGCGATAGGTGTCTTCGCCGTTGACCTTGACCGGAGTCAGCTTTCTTCCCGCCTCTTGAACTATCTGGGCGCCTGTCACGTCGCGGTATGAAATCGCGCCATCTTTGCGTGTGACAACGACCCTGAGGCGGGACGTCACGATCGTGACCTCGGTATCGTTCTGCTCAAGCGTCCACGCAGCTTTCGGCCAGTTCTTCTTGATGACAACCGGATCAAACCGCGTGGGGAACGAATCAGTCGCAGAGTACAACATACGGAGAATCGAATCCGAACACACCTGGATTTTGAGATGCCCGGACTTCAGCGTGAACTCGACACCATCGGGCTGTTGCCGAATGCCTGTGATTGGATTCAGCGGTGTCCATTGCGCGACGCAAGGCAGTACCAAGCCCATAGCCATGGTCAAAAGTAGCAAGACAAGGAAGGTATAGGATGGAATACGTTGCATGAATTCCTCACCAGGAAATTCTTCACGAGGATTGGCCGAGCTCGCGGAAGTTACACCGTGGGAGACGCGCCCACGTCCGTGCCAGTGCCCTTCTGCATTTCGCGCAGCGCAGGATAGATTCTGCGATACGCCTGATAGGACTGGTTGAGAGCCAAGACATTTTGAACATTCGGCCGAACCGTGTGCGCCGTGCGAACTACCGCGTCGCAGGCTTCTTCGACCGATTGCCAATTCCCTGCTCCCACTCCGGCAAGGATTGCGGCCCCATAAGCGGCGCCCTCTTCAGCTTGGACCAGTTCGACGTCCTGGCCGTACACGTCCGCCTGAATCTGCCGCCACACGTTCGACCGAGCGCCACCGCCACCGAGGCGAATGCGCCGCACCGGAACATTCATCCCGCGGAAAATTGTAAAGCTGTCACGCAGGCTGAAGGCAACGCCTTCCATGATCGCGCGAATCACATGCGCGCGCGTGTGCGAGGCCGACAGTCCGACAAGTGCAGCCCGCGCATTCGGATCGCAGTGCGGTGTGCGCTCTCCCATGAGATAGGGCGCCCACAACGCCCCGTCCGCCCCTGCGGGAACGGTGGCCGCTTCCTCAGTCAACCGCTCGTAAGGATCGCGGCCGTCATCAACTCCAGAGCCAAACTGGTCGCGGAACCAGCGCAGAGAGAGTCCCGCAGCCTGCGTGACTCCCATCACGTGCCAGCGCCCTGGAATCGCATGACAAAACGTATGAAGACGCCCGCGCGGATCGAGAGCAGGCGCGTCCGTAGCGGCGAACACGACTCCCGACGTTCCAAGCGTCGCGCTTACCATTCCCGGTCTAACAATCCCCATTCCAACCGCGCCTGCCGCCTGATCTCCTGCACCCGCCACAACTGGAGTTCCAACACGTAAGCCAGTGGCTTCGGCACCTCCAGGGGAAATGCGAGCGCAAACCTGAGGTGACTCCCAAAGCTGTGGCAGAAGTTGCCGGTCGATGCCTGTCTTGCTCAAGACCTCCGATGACCAGGCGCGCCGCGCGACATCGAGCAGCAATGTACCGGAGGCATCCGCCATGTCGATCGCGCGTTCGCCCGTGAGACGAAACCGCACATAATCCTTCGGCAGCATAACGTGCGCTACCCGCCGCCAATTTCGCGGCTCGTTCTCGCGCACCCAAAGGAATTTCGTCAAAGTAAAATTCGTCAGCGGCGGATTACTGGTGAGTTGGATCAGGCGATCCACTCCGAACAGACTCGACAATTCCTCGACTTGCGCTTCCGTCCGCTGGTCGCACCAAATCAATGCCGGTCGCACCACTTCATCGTTTGCATCCAGTAGGACTGCGCCGTGCATCTGGCCAGAAAAGCCGACGCACGCGATCGATTCTCCGCGCAGCCGCGAGTTGGCCAGGGCCGTTCCTAGTGCCTGCCGGCAGGCGCGCCACCAATCCCTTGGGTCCTGCTCTGCCCACCCAAGTTGCGGTGACGCAAAAGGAACGTGTTCGACGGTGCCGGAGGCGACGACCGCGCCTTGCGTATCCATGATGAGCGCGCGCGTCCCGCCGGTGCCGACATCGATGCCGAGAAAATATTTTTGTTCCGTCATGGATTTAGGTTTAGGTTCTTACGGGGCTGTCAGTTTATCCAAGGTATTCCGCCAGCTCCGCCGAAGAGTTCGCCCTCTTCCGATGTGCCTGGGCTTGGGACTCCAGAGACTGGCGCTGCAGGAAGAAATCGAGATTCCCTCGCATCACCAGATGCGGAGCAAGCGACACCTGGGACGAGGAACATTCACCCTCGACCAAAAATTCATGCAAGACTCGTAACGCCATCCGTCCTTGGGTGCGAGGCCGCTGATAGATCGTAGCCGCCACCGCCTGGGAACGGATCTCCTCAACCAGTGCCGGGAACAGATCGGTTGTAATCACCGTGAGGCGATCCAGCATCTGCAGCTCGCGAGCAGCCTTCAATACTGGAAGGGAGGCTTCCGTGGTCACGTAAACGCCCGCCAGATCAGGACACTTCCTGAACAGCTCCCGGCATTTTTCGTACGCCTCGGATTCGACATCATGATCCTCAATCGGATCCTCAATGCGAATCTGCGGATACAACGACCGCAGCGTGCCCTCGAAGGCGCGGTACTTTTCCGCGTGTTCGTTGATCGCAAGAGAACTACACGTCAGGGCTATGTTGCCGGCTCCCCGCAGCAATTTCCCCATGAGATCAGCCGCCAAGGACCCGCTTGCCTGTGTGTCAACGGAAACGACCGCCAGGCGGCCAGTATCTGGGGCGTCCGTGGCCACGCAAACAACCGGAGTGCCTTCGTGCGACGCCCTGCTCATCCAGGATTCGAGGCTCTGGGGGCGACTTGGAAACGAAATAATTCCATCTACCTGCGCGTTGAGGGCAGACTCGAACGCCTCTTCTTCCCCCTCCCCAAGCCGAGGATAGGTTCGGTATTCAATCTCGACGTTCTCCATCATCAGAGCCCGGGCTTCTTCGCTAATGCCGGCGCGAACGTCGTCCCAAAATGAGGTTGTTCCCTGAAGTGTATTCACTGAGATACGCAGACTGCGCTTCGACGAAAGATATCGGGCCGCCAGGTTCGGGCGATATCCGAGCGTCTTGGCCATTTGCTGGACTCTCGCCTTGGTGACCGGGCTGACGCCGTTGTGGTTGTGCAGAGCCCGGTGAACCGTGCCGGTCGAAATACCCAGCGCCCGCGCAATGTCGAGAAGCTTTACTTTTTGATTCATGGCTGCGGAAAGCGAGCAGGACTGTACCAAACTAACAAACCAATTCAGCATCGTAAACGTTAACGAGGCTAAACCTGAGGTGTATGGTTGTCAACAAATTAGGTTCAAAACAGGCTTTTTTTCAGCGGTTTAGAGGTAGGGGAAGGTAGGTCTGTTGCCGATTGCGATGCGGGGCAGGATCCCTAGAGAGGATCAGCATAAGGGTAAAGAAAAAGGTAGGCGCGCGGCAAGCAGCCCAACACCTACCCTGTGACACTGTCGTTGTTGCAGCGCGCTGAAGCGAACGGCTAGAGGGCAGCCACCCCGCGTTCCTGATTGCGGATACGGATGGCTTCCTCCACCTTCGACAGGAATATTTTCCCATCCCCGATCTTTCCGGTTGCCGCGGTTTCCAGGATCGCCTTCACCACCGCATCCACCTGGGCGTCATCCATGACAGACTCAATTTTGATCTTTGGGAGCAGGTCGACCGAATATTCCCTGCCACGGTACATTTCAGTGTGTCCTTTTTGACGGCCGTGGCCGCGTACTTCCGAGATCGTAAGTCCGTCGATACCGATCTCGGAAAGAGCTTCCTTCACGGCATCTAGCTTTGAGGGCTGAATAATTGCTTCGAGCTTTGTCATCATGATGTCCTCTCTCGTCTGAAACAGGAAATTGAGGGGAGGCAGAACCAGTCTGCCTCCACCTGCACTTGGCTCCTGAGGTTCGTCAACTCGCCGCCCGTGGCAACGGATTCACAGCCATCGCTGTTTTTGCGGCAGCCGCCGGGAGTTCCTGCGCCATTCCTCGAGGCGCACCTAGAGCTGAGATCACGTACTCCGGATAGGCCGAGATGCCGTGCTCGTGCAGATCCATCCCGTAAAGTTCCCCTTCTTCTGAGATACGCAATAGCCCAGCCGAATTCACGAGAAGCATGACAGCCATTGCGACCGAGAAGGTGGCCAGTGTGATGACCGCGCTTCCGATCACCTGAGCGACCAGGAGTTGCGTTCCGCCGCCGTAGAAGAGTCCCTTTAACGCCGCGGAGTTATCCGGCGCAACCGGACCCGTCGCCCCATAGCGTCCGCAGGCAAAAAGACCCAACGACACTGTACCCCAAATCCCACAAAAGCCATGCACAGGAACCGCGCCGATCGGATCGTCAATGCGGAGCCATTCGAGTAACTCCACACCCAGCACTACCAGCACACCAGCAACACCGCCGAGAAGAACTGCTCCCGTAGGACTTACCCAGTAACAAGGACATGTGATTGCAACTAGTCCAGCCAGAAATCCGTTGGTTGTAAATCCTGCGTCCCATTTCTTGCTCGACATATACGCCCAGAACATGGCTGTAAGCCCGGCAGCGCAGGCTGCCAGCGTTGTGTTCGTGGCGACCCGTCCGATACCCTCGAAATCCATCGCCGACAGCGTGCTGCCAGGATTGAACCCGTACCAGCCAAACCACAGCAGTAATCCGCCGCTGACCGCTATCGTCAGGTCATGCGGCAACATGGGAGCACCACCGTCGCGCTTAAACGTGCGCCCCAGCCGCGGACCCAGGACGATAGCGCCAGCGAGTGCAATAAATCCGCCAATCGTATGGACGACGGTCGATCCCGCGAAATCGTGAAAGCCCATGCCTAACGAAGGCCACATATGTCCTTCGCTGCCCATCAGTGCCAGCCAGCCATCCGGCCCCCACGCCCAATGACCAATGATCGGATAGATAAAGCCGGACACAGCGATACTGTAAAGCAAGTCGCCGACGAAACCAGTACGTCCAATCATCGCGCCGGAAGTAATCGTCGAGCAGGTGTCGGCAAAGGCAAACTGGAAGATCCACACTGCCAGGAACGCGACGCCCGTAGTCTCATACGTCGCGGGAGCGCCCTGGAGGAAGAACCAGTGATATCCGATAAAGCCGTTGCCGTGGGAGAACATGAACGCGAAGCCGAAGGCATAGAAAAGGAGGCCGCACAGACATGTGTCGACGACACACTCCATGAGCACATTGACCGTCTCTCGCGACCGGCAGAAACCGGCCTCCAGCATGGTGAATCCGACCTGCATGCCGAAAACGAGGAAAGCGGCGATCAGCGTCCACGCTGTGTTGACCGGATTCACCACGTCGGCGGCCTTGACCTCGGCGTCAGCAGCACGAACGACGGTGAAAAACAGTCCCGAAGCCACCGTGATCACCAGCAGCACGATGACCACTCCTATCGCCTTGCCGGCGAGCAGGAGTTTGAAATACCGGCGCCATTCCGGTTCCTTCAAGCGCATGCGCATGCGCACAAACTTTTCGGAGTAGGACAACTTTCTCTCGTGTCGACGTGAATCAGACATTCCGATTCTCCTTGTTATAGAAGCCGTGGCTTCCAATTTGTAATTGCAATCTCATTTCCTGCGCCGAAGCTTCTGTTGAACTTCGGCCTTGCACAAACCTGCCACTGGAAACAGCAGGAAAAACATCGCGCTAAGAATGATCAACACTCCGGCCAGCGGGGATGTACCAAGGCGCGACAACCCGGCAAACAGACCAATCGCGCCCAGTAACAACATCCCCACATCTAACGACCACGTAGCTCCCGTCATCGCCTCACCGGACAGATCAAACTGGTGCGGGGGGCGGCCTGGGCGCTGACACCAGGGGTTGACTGGAATTGAACCCAGGCCGCTGATCCCCACATACCGAGCTGCCGAGGTTGCGGCAGGCTCAAACTTTGCCGAGCAATTCGAGTCCATCCCATCGCTATTTGCCCTCGCGGCTGTCAAAGGTGAATACCAACCCTGCTGTCAGCGTGTTCTGGTCCTTCACCGGTGATACGCCTTTCAGAAAAGCCGGCTCATTCGACATGTCACGCCGGAACTCGAGGCGACTGATGATATGTCCCGCGACGACGTGCTCAAACGTCGTCGTGAACTCGTTGAAGTGCTGAGCCGTGCCGGTGGTAAAGCCGTCGTGATCGTCGTAGTACTCATAGCGAGTACTGAACGCGGTGGTGCTATTGAATGCGTATTTCACATATCCGGCGACGCCGGTCCAGAAAACTGGCTTGGAGAATCCTTCTTCTCCCAAATCGATCCGGTCGCCACGTCCGTAGTCGCCATTCACGATGAACGACAGTTTGCTGGTCGGCGAGTAGTTAATGACCGTGTCGCTGAGTTGACGCCAGTTCGAATTGACCCCGTTCTGCTCCGGACCCGCCATGTAGTTCTCAGTAACGCCGAACTTCTTGTTGGGATTCCAGGCAAAGCTCATGCCATACGTTTTGCCTGTATTGTTGTCGACCACGTTATTCCAGCCGTTCACGAAGAACCCGGTGAGCGAGTATTTGTCGTTGAACGTATATTTCGCCCTCATTCCGAAGTGGTAGTACGGGATCGCGTAGCTGAACAGGATTCCGCGGGAATAGTTCCAGTTGTCCTTGGTTTCGATGACCTCGGCGCCGTGCGGCGTAACAAACTTTCCAACGTCAATCTGCAATCCCTTCCCAACGGGGGTCAGGTAGGAGAAGTATGCCTCTTTCAAGTACTGATCGAAGCCCAAGCCTGCCTTGGGTTCCGAGCTGTTGACGACGTTCATCGCCTGCCCGAATCCGAGGGCAATGTGGTAACCAGTGCGACTGGCCGCCGCATCTGGAGCTTTGTCCACAACCAACTCGACCAAATTCAAACCGAACTGATTGGTAGGCCCATCGAAGAAACGCAAACCGTTGGCCTGGCCCGAAGGATTGTTGAAGTTCTGTCCGTAATACACATCCACGAATCCACTGAGGCTGGTGGGCCCCAGCAATCCGGCAAGCGTTGGCCCCGGCGGCGGGGCGGGCGCCGCCGCAGCCGTGCTGCTGACCAAACTGTTCTGCGGAACATCGGCGGGTGCTGCCGCCGGCTTGTCGGCGGTTTTCAAGGCTGCAACTTCAGCCCGTAAATCCTTCACCTGTCTTTCGAGCTCCTGCATGTGCAGCAGGATTGCTTCGTTAGTCGGCGGAGGAGTGGTTGCCTGTTCCTGCGCACGGCCGGACGACGCCAGCATCAGATTTACCAATACCACCACAGCCCCGATATGGGAGCGACTCCTCATTTGGTTGCTCTCTTTCTCCCCTGGTGCATGCAGCGGATGACCGTGCGCATCCTCTGCCAGCACGATGAACCTAGAGAGTTGCAGTCGAGCAGTCCAACTCATAGTTTTTCTGCTATGCATCACAATTTCCGGTGGGAGTGTCCGACTTATAAGGTGGATAAGGTCTTACTAATACCCGTCGTGACATACTTAGGCATGATTTCTGGCAAGACGCATGATCGACACGTCATGGAAACAAAGACAGTCGCCTGTGAACACAGGCCATAGAGGAGATTAGGCGATTCCCGGCCACCGCTCTTTTATGATCGCGGACTCGCATCATAGTCCGATTCGGATCCCAGTCTTTAATCTCCCCACACCGGAACCGACGCCCAAGAAACGAATGGATTGAATCGTTTTTTTGTTTGCGTAACGCCGTCGCCGGCGGCATCGCGGATCGCCTTTTTCTCCAAGTTCGTGGAACCACCTGATCCAAAGCCTGTTCCACGCGATTATCGAATCCCTTTTTCCGCAGCTTACAGACGGAAAAACCGCCGCCAATGTGCCTTGCGACCGTTTCGTCTGGCCGCTGGCCGTCTCACGAGGTAAACTCCAAGGTTCGCGCCGGCTGGACTCAGCCCGGCTCAAAACAGCTGCCCTGAAGGAGAAACCCAACGATGGCAAGCTACGTCGGCGCCATTGACCAGGGAACGACCAGCACCCGCTTTATCGTCTTCGACCGTAGCGGCCGTATCGTGAGCACTGCTCAAAAGGAGCACGAGCAAATTTATCCTCAGCCGGGATGGGTGGAACACGATCCAGAGGAAATCTGGCGCCGGACGCAAAGTGTGATTCAGGAAGCAATGCAGGGGCGCGGGCTGCAACCACAAGACCTGGCGGCGATCGGCATCACCAACCAGCGCGAAACTACTGTCGTGTGGCATAAGATGAGCGGCAAGCCCGTGTGCCACGCGATCGTCTGGCAGGACACCCGCGTCGCTCCTGCCGTCGCTGAGCTTGCTGCAAACGGCGGGCAGGATCGCTATCGCGCCAAAACCGGCCTTCCCCTTGCCACTTACTTCAGTGGCCTAAAAGTCCACTGGATACTGGACCACGTGCCTCTCGCGCGCACCCAGGCCGAGGCTGGCGATCTGTTGTTTGGTAACATCGACACCTTTCTCATCTGGCATCTGACAGGCGGACCGCAGGGCGGCGTCCACGTGACCGATGTGACGAACGCCAGCCGCACGCAGTTGATGAATCTCAGGACTCTCGACTGGGATCGCGAAATCCTGCGAGACTTCGGAATTCCGGTTCAAATGCTTCCCAGGATTGTTTCAAGCAGCGAAGTGTACGGGCTCGCGAAGCTGTCCGCAGTCGCGGGCGTTGCGATCGCCGGCGATTTGGGCGATCAGCAAGCGGCTCTCGTCGGCCAGGCATGCTTCAAGCCAGGCGAGGCCAAAAATACTTACGGCACCGGCTGCTTCATGTTAATGAATACAGGCGCGAAAGTAGTGCCCTCGAAATTCGGCCTGCTGACCACCGTTGCCTACAAAGTGGGCGCGAATCCCGCGTGCTACGCACTGGAAGGAAGCATCGCCATCACAGGCGCACTGGTGCAATGGCTGCGCGACAACCTCGGCCTGATTGAAAAAAGCTCGGACATCGAAATCCTTGCGCGCAGCGTGAATGACAACGGCGGCATCTACTTTGTCCCCGCGTTTTCCGGGCTCTACGCGCCGTATTGGAAGGACGACGCCCGCGGTGTGATCACCGGTCTGACACGCTACGTGAACAAAGGACACATCGCCCGCGCCGTCCTCGAAGCCACCGCCTTCCAGGTGCGCGAAGTGGTCGACGCTATGGCCAATGACTCCGGCATCACACTCGACATCCTGCGCACCGACGGCGGGATGGTGGTGAACACCCTGCTGATGCAATTCCAGGCCGACATTCTTGCGAAACCGGTGGTCAGTCCGATGGTGAAGGAGACCACCGCCCTGGGTGCCGCGTACGCCGCAGGGCTCGCGGTCGGCTACTTTCAGAGCACCGATGAACTCGTCGCCAATTGGGCCGTCGATCAGCGCTGGGAGCCGCAAATGGACGCGCAGCCGCGCGAGCAGCTCTATCATTTCTGGAAGAAGGCAGTGACACGCTCGTTCGGCTGGGTCGAGCCATCGTAGCTAACAAAGATGGAGAGGTCCCGACAAGATGCATGGACCATTTCTGGGCGAATTCATGGGCACGCTGGTGCTCGTCCTGCTGGGCGATGGCGTAGTCGCGAACGTTCTACTAAAAAAATCTAAAGGCGAGAATTCCGGCTGGATCGTCATCGCAACCGGCTGGGGACTGGCAGTTGTCGCGGGCATCTTCACGGCCATCGCATGCGGCAGTCCCGGAGCCCACATTAATCCCGCGGTTACGCTTGCGGCAGCAGCGCTCTCGGGAAACTGGTCGAACGTCCTACCTTTTTGGATTGCGCAAACCCTGGGAGCGTTTACTGGCGCGATCCTGGTCTGGATGACATACCTGCCACACTGGAGGGAGACTCCCGATCCGGCAACGAAGCTTGCGATTTTCTCCACCGGCCCAGCGATCCGCAACCTCCCTGCCAACGTCCTGACGGAAACAATCGCAACCACCTGCCTGCTCGTAGTTGGCTTCAGCTTCGGAAACAAGGCGGTCTCAACGACGGGCCTTCCACCAGGATTCGGACCTTGGTTGTGGGGCGTGCTGGTATGGGCGCTGGGGCTGAGCCTCGGCGGATCAACCGGATACGCAATGAATCCCGCCCGCGATTTTGCGCCGCGGCTGGCTCATGCAATCCTGCCGATCAGTGGCAAAGGGAATTCAGATTGGGGATACGCGTTCGTGCCGATCGCCGGTCCACTCCTTGGCGGATTCATCGGCGCGGCAATCATCAAGGTCTTTGGGATTCAGTGATTCGTTCCATGCGAATAGCACTAACTATGTTTCGTGAAGTTGGCGGTCTTCTATGAATCGAGCCGAGATGTTTCGCCGCGTCGAATCTCATCCGCACCCCTGGGACGTCATCGTCGTGGGCGGCGGCGCCACGGGCGTAGGCGTAGCCATTGACGCCGCGTCACGAGGATACGATGTGCTGCTGCTGGAGCAGAGCGACTTCGGCAAAGGCACATCCAGTCGCAGCACGAAACTAGCGCACGGAGGCGTGCGTTACCTGGAACAGGGCAACATCGGACTGGTCATGGAAGCCCTGAAAGAGCGAGGCCGTCTTCTGCAGAATGCGCCACACCTCGTATGGGATCTTGCGTTCGTTGTCCCCAACTACGATTGGTGGGAAGCCCCTTTTTACGGTCTCGGCCTGAAACTCTATCAATTGTTGGCGGGGAAATATGGATTTGGAACCTCACGAATTCTCTCTCGTGAAGAGACCCTCGAACATCTTCCCACGCTCAAGACCGAAGGTCTGCGCGGCGGCGCCGTCTATTACGACGGACAATTCGACGATGCACGGCTGCTGATTCACATGGCCACCACTGCCTTCGAGCAAGGCGCCACGCTGCTGAACTACGTCGAAGTCACTGGATTAACGAAAGACGCCAGCGGATTTGTAGATGGTGTCATCGCGCGAAACTCCGAGAACGGAGAGGAATTTCGCGCGTCTGCCAAAGTTGTTGTCAACGCGACCGGAGCCTTCAGTGACCGTCTCCGCCTTCAGGCGGAACCCGGCGTCGAACCAATGATCATCCCCAGCCAGGGCATTCACCTGGTTTTCGATTCGAGTTTTCTGAAGAGCAACAGCGCGATCCTGGTTCCGCACACCAGCGACGGCCGGGTCCTGTTCGCCATTCCCTGGCACGGTCACACTCTCGTAGGAACCACCGACACGCCGATTCCCTCCCCCATGCTTGAGCCCGTCGCGCAGCAACAAGAGATTGATTTCGTCCTTGCCACTGCCGCACAGTACCTATCCAAGGCGCCCACGCGAAATGATGTGCTGAGCGTCTTCGCCGGGATACGTCCGCTGGTGCGCGCAAGCGGCGCTGCGAATACGGCGGCGTTATCCCGCGATCACGTCATCCACATCGACCGCTCAGGCCTTGTCACGATCAGCGGCGGAAAGTGGACGACCTACCGCCGCATGGCCGAAGACTGCGTGGATCAAGCCGCGACACTCGCGCAATTACCGGAACAACCATGCAAGACGCAGTCGCTGCGCATCCACGGCTATCACCCTGCAGCCAAACAATTCGGAGCGCTGGCCGTTTACGGATCGGACGCAGCCGAAATCAACAAGCTGATCGAGAAAGACGCCGGTCTCGATGAACAACTGAACTCGGGGCTGCCTTACCGGAAGGCCGAGGTGATCTGGGCGGTACGGAACGAAATGGCTCGCACCGTCGAGGACATTCTCGCCAGGCGCATGCGAGCTTTGTTCCTGAATGCACGCGCAGCGCTCGAAATGGCTCCGGCTGTGGCTGACCTCATGGCTTCCGAACTCGGCTGGAACGAGAGCACCCGCACCAAACAGCTCGCCGCGTTCCGGGAAGTCGCTTCTCACTACCTACTTCATTCCTGAGAAACATCTTTGTGGTTTGGAAGCCTGAGCCATATACTTCCTCGAACCTGACATCACTTAGCTCTTTACTCCGCACTTTCGCCCATCCCGATGAGCCTCGTCCATAACGAGTCCGAGCCGCAACTGCGTCGAGGACTCACCCTCTCCCACACTGTCTCTCTGGTCGTGGGAACCGTGATCGGTACTGGAGTCTTTCTCAAAGCAGCCGTTATGTCCCAGACGGTGGGATCGCCGGGCCTGGTGCTCTGGGCCTGGGTAGTCGCCGGGCTCCTCTCAATGGCCGGAGCACTCACGTACGCCGAGTTGGGGACTCTCCTCCTCCATGCGGGCGGCGAATATGCCTATTTACGGGAGGCTTATGGCGACGGCCCGGCATTTCTCTACGGCTGGATGCGTTTCGTCATGGGCTCGGCAGGATCGATCGCCAGCCTGGCGGTGGGCTTCGCAACTTTTCTCGTTGCAATCCTGCCGATCAATCGCCTCTGGGCGGAATACACCTACCACGCGTTCGGGCAGACACTGGTATGGCGATTCGGCACTCAGCAGGTGCTGGCACTCAGCGTGATCGTGCTTTTGTCCGCAGTGAACTGCGGCAGCGTCGTGCTCGGCGGACGAGTGCAGTTGCTGATGACAATCGTGAAAGTCGCCGGCATTGCGATCATCGTCGGCGGCATTTTCATTTTTTCAAAGGGCGGGAGCCTCAGTCATCTCGTTCGCCCGGAAGGAGCCCGGTCATGGTCCGGCTTTGCTGCGTTCGGAACAGCCATGCTTGCGGCACTGTGGGCTTATGAAGGTTGGAATCAGATGCCGATGGTCGCCGGTGAAGTTCAGAATCCGACACGTAATGTTCCTCGCGGACTCATCATTGGAATCGCGATTGTCGTCGTGATTTACTGCACAGCTAATTTCTCGTACTTCTATGCGCTTCCGTTTTCGGCTGTCCTGACTTCTAATTCCACACCGTACCGCGATGCACTTCCCGTAGCCGCAAAGGCTGCGCAAACTTTTTTCGCACGATATGGAGCAACCCTCGTCTCGCTGGTGTTTGTCATTTCCACCCTGGGGGCACTCAACGGCACGATCCTTTCCTCCGCACGCGTGCCCTATGCCATGGCTCGCGACCGGTTGTTCTTTGCCCCGTTTGGCCGAGTGAGCGGCGCGACTCGCGTTCCAGTATTCTCGATCGTCTTGCAGGGGATCTGGGCGAGCCTGCTCGCAATCTCAGGCACATACGATCAGCTCACTGACTGCGTGGTCTTCGCCTCGTGGATTTTTTACGCACTGGTGACCACTTCCGTATTTGCTCTGCGACGCAAAATGCCGCATGCCGAACGAGCCTATAAAACCCTTGCCTACCCGTTCATGCCCCTGTTGTTCGTGCTGGTAGCCAGTTGGCTGGTCTGGAACACGATTCGCACTCGTCCGCTGGAATCGACTGTTGGGCTGGTCTTGGTCGCAGCTGGTCTTCCGCTTTATTTCTATTTCCGCAAGTCGCGTGGCGAGTCCGCAGCCAAGTCCGATGGGAACAGCTGAGCCACACGCTTACTTTCCCCGACTGCGCTTCCCTTCTCTCTTCTTGGCAACCGTGCTGGATTTCTTGGGCGCGGATTTCTTGCCGCTTGATTTCTTCTCTGGAAGATATGCAATGCAGTCGGTCTCAATCAACATGCCCGGCAGAGTGCGCAAGTCGCTGCCGACGGTAGTCCGCACCGGGTATGGTGGCGCGAACCGGCGCGCGTACACACCGTTGTAACGTGCGAAGAGCGCCGTGTCGCTCAGATGGACCGTTACCTTCACCACGTCGGTAAGAGTGGCGCCATCCGCGGCTAGCACCGATTCCATGTTGGTGATCACCTGTTCGGTCTGTTCTTCGATGGACTCGCCCGCGAGCTTGCCGGTTTGCGGATCGACCGGTCCCGTTCCCGTGACGAAGATGAAATCCCCCGCCCTCCAGCCCTGCGAGTAAGCACCTTGCGGCGGCTGTCCCTGCTTGGTTTGAATCTTGTATTTTGCCATCGCTGATTCTCCTCGTTTTCGCGATCTGCACCTAAGTCCGAAGCCCGCGTGCCCGCACCGGCCAAACTACTTCCACCCGCTCACCTCGGAATCCGACGATTTCGTCGCTCAGATTCGCGCACGTGCAGGCATGATAGGGAAAGAAACGAATTTTCTCTCCGAGCTTGAATCCTTCTTCGGCGCGCGCAACGCCATGCTCCTCGCTGAGACGGTCCACAAAGATTCGCCGATCGGCCGATCGCGCAATGACCGGGGGACGCGTCTGTCCAGCGCGCACACCTCCCGCGTCGCCACTGAACGTTTTCGACCCGCCATCAATGGTCAGGCGATCGCCTCCATTCCCGCTGACAACCGTGCACAGAACTGACAAGGCCAACTGATCCTCGTTTGCAATGGCGCCATCCAGTTGCATCAGATCGTTGAATACATAATTCCCGGCGCGCACTTCCGTGATGCCCGGCACCTCGGCGACCCATTTGCCCGTAGGAGTGCTACCTGCCGTCACGTCGCGCACTTCGATCCCTGTGGCACGAAGTTGCTCGGCTATTTCGACTATAAGACGGCCTTCCGCGAGACCGGCATCTTTCGCGGACGGAGATTGTGGAAATGAATTGGAACGAAAAGTCGTCACGCCCGAGAATTGCAGGCCCGGCATCGAAATTATCTTCCGCGCCAACTGCGCAATCGAGTCCCGGTCAGCAAACGGAACCCCTCCCCGGTGCAATCCGCTATCCATGTCGATCTGTACGTGGACTATGACGCCAGCCTTCGACGCAGGCTCCGACAGGCCAGAGGCAGCCTCTTCGCTATCGCAGTTCACCGTTAGACGCTTTACCTTCTTCGCCAATTCAGCGATTCGCTTCCACTTGATCTCCCCAAACACCGGGTACGCGATACACACATCCTCGATTCCATCGTCGACAAATGGCTCAGCTTCACTTACCTTTGCACATACAATCCCGACGGCCCCCGCCGCAATCTGCATGTGAGCAATCTCGGGAACCTTGTGTGTCTTGACGTGCGGACGAAACTTCACTCCGCAGCGATCCATACGAGACTGCCACTCGCGGATATTACGTTCCAACCGGTCCAGATCGACGAGCGTGGCCGGAGTATCCAGATCGTAAATTGATAAGCCTCGCTTTGTTTGTGAAAGCGCCACCGTGCTCCTCTTTCGAATTCAGGCAGGCATAGGATATCGTCTTACGATGTCACCCGGCACACTTCTTGTAGCGCTGCTCACGCCCTTCACCCCGCAGGGCGAGATCGACGTGGACGCGTTGCAAGCCCATGTGGCTGATCTTCGCACCGCCGGCGTCGACGGCTTTTTCCTGTGCGGCACCACCGGCGAGGGGCCCCTTCTCGAAGACGACGAAGTAGTGCTGATTACACGAACGGTGCTGGGCGCTTGTGGCGGCGGTTTGAAAGTAGTCACGCAGGTCGGCAGGCCAAGTACTCGGGCTACGTTGCGTCTCTTGGAGAAGGCACTTGCTGCAGGGGTCCACTGCACAACCGCCGTTACACCCTACTACTACGAAGTTGATAATGCCGGCATAGAGGCTCACTACCGTGCATTACTGCGCGCAACCGGCAGTCATCCGCTCTACGCCTACGTAATTCCGCGAAGGACTGGCAACGACATCACTCCGGACCTTGCGCGCAGGCTCGCCAGCTCCGGCCTCACTGGAATCAAAGACTCGACGCGCTCACTCGATCGCCACCGCGAATATCAGAAGATCGCTGCGGAAATGACCACGCCATTCGAGGTTTTCATGGGGACTGATGGCCTGGCTCTGGAAGCCCTTCAGAGTGGTTCGACCGGAATCGTCTCCGCCATCGCCAATCTCGCCCCTGAACTCTTTCATAGTCTCCGAGATCACTCGCTCAACGGGCGCTCACAAGATGCAGTCGCCGTCCGGGACGAGATCCACCAACTCAGAGCGTCATTGCAGCACGGCAATATGATCTCCAATTTGAAGGCTGGCGTGCAGCAACGACTAAAGCGAGGTGGCGTGGCTTATCCCACCTCACTGCGTCCGCCGCTCGGAGTCCCGCAGCCGTGATCTACGACTTGATTGCGTTGGGAGAGACGATGGCGACCTTTTGTCCTCCGACGGGCGTCGCACTCTCCGAGTCCGCCAGCCTGGCCGTCGACCACGGCGGCGCGGAGAGTAACACCTGCGTCGGTATGGCCCGTCTCGGCTTCCGTGTAGCCTGGATCAGCAAACTGGGGGCGGATCCGTCCGGCGATCGAATCCTGGCAGCACTCCAAAAAGAAGGATTGGATACGCAATGGGTGAGCCGCGATCCGGCGCATCCAACCGGACTGATGCTCAAGGACCCAGTGAATCGCCGGGTCCGCTACTACCGCGCAGGATCGGCGGCGAGTACTCTCCGCGCTCAAGATCTGGAAGGCGTTCCCGTATCGGAAGCACGCGCTGTACTCGTGACGGGTATCACTGCTCAAATCGGCGCCGATCCCCAATCCGCAGCCATCGCGATGCTGGAACGGGCACGCGGTCTCCGCGTAGTGGATCCCAACTTCCGTCGTGGACTCTGGGGCTCGGACCGCCGCGTCGAACTCGTCTTGCCGCTCATCGAGCGCTGCGATCTCGTCTTGGCAGGTGATCAGGAGTTAATCGAAATGTTTGGTCAGGCCGAACCGGAGGAGATTGCGCGCCGCTGTGCCGAACGCGGTCCCCGCGAAGTGGTTGTTCGTTGCGACAACCAGGTCGGTACCCTCCGAAAGGATACCGGCTGGACAGAATTGAAGATTCAGACAGAAAACACTCCTGACCCAATGGGCGCAGGCGACGCCTTCAACGCCGGCTACCTCGCGTGCTCTCTAGTGGGAAAATCAACCGAAGAGACTCTACAGTTCGCCGTGCATTGCGGTCGCGCGGTCGCAACCACTCCGGGCGATACCGCCGGATTCCCCCGAATTCAACTGGCTGATTCC
>DATMNN010000115.1:0-72064 GCA_035569025.1 Terriglobales bacterium | reverse complement strand
TGCGCGCATCCGACGAACTGAAGGTGCGGCTTACGTCGGAGCTGACCAGTTCGGGCTATGAAGTTGTGGCGCCACCGACATCGGATGTTCAAACTGTTCTTCAAAACGGGCCTGACCTCATTTTGCTTCAGACCGATGTGACCACGCTCGACTGCTGTGGCCTGATTGCCCAGCTCAAGGGCAATGAGGCATCGGCTCCAGTAAAGGTCGTCCTGCTGGCTCACGGTGGGCCTTTGGAGCGCAGCCGCGCGCTCGATCTCGGTGCGGACGACGTGTTGAGCATCCCGTTTGAATCGACCGAGCTGCTTGCACGTATCCGGGCACAGCTTCGCGAGAAGGCGCCTGACGATCGTTTGCGATTTGAAGTGCGCGATGCCAAAAGGAAAGAACACGAGGCGGAAGCGGCGCTGGCTGCGATCGTTACAGAAAAACAGAGCGGGAAGAAGCGGTGGTGGGCGCTCTGGATCGTGCTCCTGCTGGCTGTTCTGGGCGCGGGGATTGCGGTCCGAAACGCGCAGGTGAGTAACAAGTCGAATGCCAGGTTGGCCCTGCAGGTGGAAAAACTTCACTCGGAAATACTGAGCGAACGCCAGCTTCTGGAGCGAGTCCAGAAAACTCGCGAGGCCGGCAGCCAGGAGTTGTCGGATTCCGTGAACAAGCAGCTCACTGAACTACGCGCCGACAGTTCCGATCTGCGAAACCGGATTTCATCCTCTTCTGGAGCGACTCTTTCCGATCTGGATAACCGGTTGAAAGACACCGATTCGCGGATTGGAAAGCTCGAGAGCGAGTCGCGCATCGCGCAGCAGATTGTGCGCGACTATTCCAACAGCGTGTGTCTCATCTATTCGGTGCTGGGCTTTTACGACAAGAAGAGCGGGGCGCAACTGAGGTTTGCCGGAGTGGACGCGAAGGGCGATCCGCTGGTCGATGAAAGCGGAAATCCCATCGTGACCACGGAAGGAAGTGGCCGGGCCGTACATGCCCATGTTTTCGGCACAGGCTTTCTGGTGGATTCCGCGGGACACATCCTGACCAATCATCACGTGCTCGAGCCGTGGTGGCACAACACCGACCTGATTCCGGTTCCCGGAGACGCTTTTGAGGCGACCGTACTCTCGCTGCACGCTTACTTTCCTGGGAGCGATGTGGCTTTGCCGGTTCGCGTCGAAGGTCTACGCGAGGATGTTGATCTGGGCCTGGCGTCGGTAAGTTTGGCAAAGGTGCATCCCAAGCCGGTCCCGATCGAGAAGCAAGCGGGGAGCGCTTCGGGCAGCGCAATCGTGCTGATGGGGTATCCAACAGCCGTCGAGGGAATCATGGCTCGGATCGACGAGTCTACGCTCAAGGACATCGCACAGGCCTCGCACAGCACCGAAGACCTTGTTCAGGAGTTAGCGCGTCGAAAGTTGATCCGCCCGCTCGCGACGCAAGGGCACCTCGGCGTGGTCGCAAGCGACCGGCTGGTGTATGACGCGCAAACCACCTCGGGGGGATCTGGAGGACCTGTCTTCAATAGCGCCGGGAAAGTGATCGGCGTGAATTTTGCAATGTTGTCGGGTTTCTCGGGATCAAATTTTGCGGTTCCGATCACGTACGCTGTGAAAATGCTGGAAACACCGGCGGCCGCTCGGGCGGCTCGGTGATTGTCCTACTTCTCGCATAGAACTCGAAAAATCAAGGGGTTGTGGGTAGGATTGCCTACAAACCAGCCCAAATCGTTCGGTTGGTAGAGCAGGTTCCCGTTACTAACGTGCATTGCCCGGCCAGCGCGGTAAAAACTATAATCCGATCACTTCCCAATCCACGCCGAGGAGTGCATGTCGGAGGCAGCGGGCACGTCCCCAACTCGCTTGTCGCAAGAGCTAACCATCTTTCATGATGTGGCCAAGGCTCTGACGTCGTCGCTCGACCTCGATTCCATTCTGCAGACCATCATGGAAAAAATGGCGGAATATTTCTGCCCCGAGACATGGTCTCTGCTGATGGTGGATGAGCAGAAGGACGAGCTGTATTTTGCCATTGCCGTGGGCGCTGCCGCCGAAGTTCTGGCCAATGCGCGAGTGAAGATGGGCGAAGGCATTGCCGGATGGGTGGCAAAAAATGGCCAGACGCTGATTGTTCCCGATGTGGCGAACGACCCGCGCTTTTCCCGCCGCCTGGACGACATGACGCGCTGGCAGACGCAGTCGATTATCTGTGTTCCGCTGCGGTCGCGGCATCGCGTGCTGGGCGTGATCCAACTGGTCAACGTGGATGTGAAGGGCTTGCGCGACCAGGAAATGTTCTTTCTGCAGGCGCTCTGCGACTACGCGGCGATTTCCATCGAGAACGCCAAGGCGGTCGAAAAAATTCAGGAACTCACCATCACCGACGATTGCACGGGCCTGTTCAACGCGCGTCATCTTTACAAGACATTGGAGACTGAAGTCTACCGCTCGGCCCGCTTCGGATACGAGTTCAGCGTGATTTTCATCGACCTCGACCACTTCAAGCAGGTTAACGATACCAAGGGACATCTTGTGGGAAGCCGACTGCTGGCCGAGGTTGGTTACTTGATCAAAGCCCAGTTGCGATTGATCGACTTCGCTTTTCGGTATGGTGGCGACGAATTCGTTGTCGTTCTGCCACAGACAGGGAAAGATGCCGCGGTCGTGGTGGCCAAGAGGCTGCTCGATTCCATGCGCACCGGGCATTTCGCTACCGATCAGGGAGAAAAGATCGACGTGCGCGCGAGCATCGGGCTGGCCACATTCCCGCACGACGCGCAGACCCCGCACGACATCATCCGGCAAGCGGATGAAATGATGTACGCGGTGAAGAACAGCACACGGAACAATATCGGAGTCGCGTCGCGCGGGCTACTCGAAGGCGCGGAGTAATTCGCGAATTCGCGCTAACCGATGGGCATTGCTTCCGTCAAAATGTGCGCGATCTCGCATCGGCAAGTCATGGTTGTGTTCCCAACTTGCAGGCCTTCGCAACATTCCTGTCCATGCTGTCGCAACAAATCGGCAGCGCGCAATTCAACGCGAGATTTTGCGTCAGGATGACAGTTGCAAAAGGTGAAAGGGCGGCTTGCGCCGCCCTGTGACAGTCAAAAGCCGCGGGCGAGGGCGCCCGCATTGCACAACCTACGTCCCCTCATTCCAGCTCGCCAGATACTCTTCCTGCTCCGGCGTCAAGCGGTCGATCTTAATTCCCATGGATTCGAGTTTCAGTTTTGCAACGCGCTTGTCGAGATCCACCGGCACGGTGTAGACCTGCTTTTCGAGTGACGCGTGGTTTTTCACCATGTAGTCGCAGCAGAGCGCCTGGTCGGCAAAGCTCATATCCATCACCGACGCCGGATGCCCTTCGGCGGACGCCAGGTTGATCAGGCGGCCTTCGCCCAGCAGGTTGATGCGGCGGCCGTCTTTCATGGTGTATTCCTCGACGAACGTGCGCGTGGTGCGCTTCGACGATGACAGTTTTTCGAGCGACGTGATGTCGATCTCGACGTTGAAGTGTCCCGAGTTCGAGATGATCGCGCCGTCTTTCATGTGCTCGAAGTGCTGCTTGGCGAGCACGTTCTTGTTGCCGGTGACGGTGCAAAAAACATCGCCGATCTTGGCCGCTTCTTCCATCGACATGACGCGGAAGCCATCCATTACGGCTTCGAGCGCTTTCGTCGGATCGATTTCCGTCACGATCACTTCTGCGCCCGCGCCGCGAGCACGGGAAGCGAGGCCGCGCCCGCACCAGCCGTAGCCGGCGACCACGAACTTCGATCCCGCAAGCAGGAAATTCGTCGCGCGGATGATGCCGTCAATCGTGGACTGCCCTGTGCCGTAGCGGTTGTCGAACAGATGCTTGGTGTCAGCATCGTTGACAGCGACGATCGGATACCGCAACACGCCTTCTTTTGCCATCGCGCGCAGACGAATCACGCCCGTCGTGGTTTCTTCGGTGCCGCCAATGACGTTCGCCAGTTCCGCCGTGCGCTTGGTGTGCAGCACGGAGACCAGGTCCGCACCATCATCCATCGTGATCTGCGGACGATGATCGACCGCCGCCATGATATGCGAGTAGTAAGAATCGTTGTCCTCGCCCTTGATGGCGAAAACAGGAATGTTGTAATCGCGAACCAGGCTGGCTGCGACATCGTCCTGAGTAGAAAGAGGATTCGAAGCGCAAAGCGCAATATCAGCGCCGCCGTCGCGCAGGGCGATCATCAGGTTGGCGGTTTCCGCCGTCACATGCAGGCAAGCTGAAACACGAATGCCTTTCAGCGGCTGGTTCTTGATGAACTCCTTGCGGATAATCTGCAAGACCTTCATCGACTGGTTCGCCCACTCGATGCGCTTCTTGCCCAAATCGGCCAGATCGAAATTCTTTACATCACAATTAATCGTCGGTGCTGTCGTAGACATTTAGCTCCCTATTCCCCGGATAATGACGTTTTGAGGTCTGTGAAATCCAAATCCACCACGGAGGCACGGAGTCACGGAGAAAATCTAACCGGGAAAACCAAAATTGATTTTCTCGGTGACTCCGTGTCTCCGTGGTGAAAAATCTATTTGCGTGCTCCAACGGGTTCGCGTTTCAGCCCAGCGTCGGCAGCGAGTTTGTCCGCTTTGTCGGTTGCTTCCCAAGTGAAGTCTGGGTCGGTGCGGCCAAAGTGGCCGTAGGCTGCCGTCTTTCGATAGATCGGACGGCGCAGGTTCAGCGACTCGATGATCCCGCGCGGTGTCAGCTTGAAATTCGCGCGCACCAGATCAGGAATGATGTTCGCATCGACTTTCTCAGTTCCGAAAGTATCCACCAGGACGCTGACCGGTTCAGCAACACCGATCGCATAAGCCAACTGCACTTCGCAGCGCTCCGCCAGTCCAGCCGCAACAATGTTCTTGGCAATGTAGCGCGCCATGTAAGCCGCCGACCGATCGACCTTCGTCGGATCTTTTCCGCTGAACGCCCCGCCGCCGTGACGACCCATGCCGCCGTAGGTATCGACGATGATCTTGCGCCCGGTAAGCCCGGAATCCCCCATCGGCCCGCCGATCACAAAACGCCCCGTCGGATTGATGTGATACTTCGTATCCTCATCCAGCAGATTCGACGGCACCACAGCCTGAATCACATGCTTAAGAATGTCCGTGCGCAACTCATCATTGCCGATCGACTCGGAGTGTTGAGTGGAAACGACCACCGCATCCACGCGCTTCACCTTGCCCGGAGCCGAATACTCAACTGTAACTTGGGATTTTCCATCAGGACGAAGGTAAGGGCAGGTGCCATTTTTCCGCACTTCCGAAAGTTTCTGGCAAAGCTTCTGCGCCAAAGAAATCGGCAGTGGCATCAATTCCGGCGTTTCATTGCAAGCGAATCCAAACATCATTCCCTGGTCGCCGGCGCCGCCGGTGTCTACGCCCATCGCGATGTCGCCGGATTGTTTGTTGATGCTGGAGATTACGGCGCAGGTGTTGCTGTCGAAGCCGTAGACGGCGTTGTCGTAGCCGATGGATTGGATTACGCCGCGGACGATGGTTTGGAAATCTACGTACGCTTTGGTGGTGATTTCTCCGGCGATTACGACCAGGCCGGTGCAGGTCAGCGTTTCGCAGGCGACGCGGCTGGCGGGGTCTTCACGCAGGCAGGCGTCGAGAATGGAGTCAGAAATCTGGTCGGCAATTTTGTCGGGATGGCCTTCGGTAACTGATTCCGAGGTGAACAGGAAACGATTGGTTGGCAAGCTGATTCTCTCCTCAAGGGTAACTTCGAGCCGGTCTTTCAAAGTTCAAAATGCAAAAAGGCGGGGGGTTATGACACCGCGGGCTCAGCGACGGGGTCTGCGTCTCTTAAAAACGGTATCAGAGATGAACCTGTGGCGCAATGAATTTGGGGGTGACAGGCGAGTCGTGCAGCGAGTGGTACCAGGCCGCATCGAACGGGAAAGATGGTGTGGTAAATGGAAGAAAATAAACGGTGATTACTGCGTTGGCGGTGGAGGGGCAGGGGCCTTCGGCTGAAGTCCATCGGGGCCGAACGTCAGGGTCTTGACATCGCCGAAGTCGCCCTGGGAAGGAAGCTTCTTGCCGTTGAAAATGAAGTCGAGGGCGCCGACGTTTCCGGCCTTGATGACGACCTGATTTCGGGCGTGGATGGCGTGCTGATTTTCGCCGGTCAGAGTTTCTTCGTTCGGCGGCTGGCCATCCACAGCGATGGAGAGCCATGAGTCCTCGCGGGCGAGAATTACGACGGTAAATTCGCCAGCAGTCGCCGCGGACTGGACCGCCGCGGCCTTCGCAGGATTAGTTTCATTGCCTGGAACTGGTTTTGCAGGCGGTGCAACTTCTTTAGATGGAGGCACCGACGACGCGACTCTCGAACTTTCGACGTCCGGCTTGGTATCGGTGGCTGCGGGGACGGCGGGGACTTCAGTCCTGGGTATCTCATTCTTCGGTATTTCATTCTGATGATGCGAGCGACTCCATATAAAGAGCGCCAAGGCTATTAAGAGGAGGGCCCCGGCGAGCCATGACCGTGGAATTTGGCGTGGAGGAGCGGAATCGCGCTCGGGAGCCGGGATTTCAGCTCCCACTTTTAGGTCTGGCTGCGGAGGAGGCGCCTCTCCGGATGCTTGCAGGTAGTCGGCGACCATCTGATCTTCGTCGAGGCCGACATGCCGGGCGTAGGCACGGACAAAGCCTTTGTTGAAAATCCCGCCGGGCAGTTGGTCGAAATTGTCCTCTTCCAGAGCTTGCAGCATCCGGATGCCGATTTTCGTTGAACTGGAGATCTGGTCGAGCGTGATGCCACGCTTTTCGCGCTCGGTCTTCAGTTTGTGGCCAAAGGAAGGCAAGCGATTCTCCGCCCCGTAACGAGTGGCGACGGAATTGTACACTCGCGGGACGGGAGAATCCGTCAGGTTTCAATGCGGGCTCAGATTTTTGCGGGAAACGCGGGACGTTCAGTGGTTTGTGGTTTTGAAAAATCAGAAAATTGGGGAACGTCCCGTCTGTCCCCTGTTCCTCCCGCGTCTGTCCCCTGTCTCCGTCCATAGCTCAACCATTTTTCATGCGGCTTTGTCTTTTCCGCTCAACGGAAAAACGGTTGTCGTCTTTTCCTCTGTGATTTCGATATCCCCTGTAAGCACCCAATAGCCGCGACCTCGGGCAAGCGCCGGCAGGGGAATGGCTAAGGGCGCCAGGTTAAGCACCAACTTAAATATTTTTGGAGGAAGTACATGTCGTTCAGGTTGACTACGTTAGTGATTCTCGTGCTGTCGATTTCCGCATTCGCTCAAGTCAAGAAAGTAAAGAAACCGGGATTGGCGTCTCTCAGTCCCAGCCAGGATTGCTTCGCCATATTCAACGATAAGCTGCCGAATTTCTGTGTAACTCAGAACGGCAACATCTCCAGTTTCATCTTCCCGGCTGGCTTCTCGCAGCTCTTCACCGATGGCTACGGAGTCTGCGACCTTACGACGTCAGCAGTCAGCTACTACGATGACGGCGACCAGGACAGCGGCAACTGGCTGAACCCCATCGTCAGCGAACCCCATGGCCCCAACACGTTCCCGCTCACCATCACCCGCACTACATCCGACGGAATCTGGACTGTTAAGCAGGTTTTCAGCAGAAACACCGCCGATGCCTACGTGAAGGTCGTCATCACCTGGACCAACAACACCGCCGCCGGAAAACTGGCCTACTTCTCGCGTTACGTTGATATCGACGCGGATAACAATGTCACCTCACCCAGCCTGAACTTTTTCGATGGTTCCGCCAACGCTGGCTGGGGATACGCTCCATCCACCAACACCAGCCACGGTTTGACGGTTCGCTCCAATCAATCTGACAACAATTTCCAGGGCTTCGTCACCTCGTTCAGTGACTCCCTTGGCGGCAATCACGACCCCTGTAATTTCGTCTCCAACAGCACGCCATCGCAGGGCGATCAGGCTGTCATGTATGTCTGGATTCCCACTGCTCAGGGAACATTTATCGTGCAGCCCCACGCGAAAATCACCCAGACGCTCGAATACCGCCCGATGTAAGCAACCCTCTGCACAACAAAGCGCCGGCCTGATTGCAGGCCGGCGCTTTTTCTTTCCGAATTGTCCCGGAACGCTTGGGACGTGGACGCCGCCCTTTTGTTTTGCTACGCAGATTCTCCCCCACCACCCGCCCTAGGTGCTTTCCTTGAGTTTCTTCAGCGTCGCTTCGAAGCCAGCGGTTCGGCTGACCATGTTTGGAGGAATGTTGCGCAAAACAATCTCCCAATTGGCGATGGCGTTTTTCTTGTCGCCGAGAGCGGTGTAGCCGCGCGCCAGCCCCAGGTAGGTCCAGAATTTTTCATCGGGATGTTGCTGGCGGTTGATGGTGAAGATTTCCATCGCTTTCGCGTTCTTGCCATTGCGGAGCAGACCCATGGCATGGGCATAGACGAGCACGACGTCGTTGCCCGGCATATGCAGCGCCTTCTGGATAACGGCATCGGCCTCGCCGTCGCGTCCCATCGCCTCGAGTACGGCGGCCTTGGTGGACAGGTTGGTGAAGGTTTCTTGTCCAATGGTAGCGCCGCGGAAAGGCGCATTGATCGCTTTATCGGCCCAGGTCAGGGCTTCTTCGAGATTGATCTTGTGGTCCGCACAGAATTGCGCCGCGGTCTGCCAATCTTCGTTGCGGAAGCCGGCCCATGATTGCAGTTCCTGGCGCATCTTCGCGACGTACAACTCGTTTACGTTGGCGACTTCAATCTTGAATGGAATCCGCTTCTTCTCCCACTGTAAGTACGCGACGGCAGAGTCAGGATGGCGATCGTCGAATCCGTAGGTCAGGAATTCGGTGAACGGCGCGTCTTGTGGCGTGACAGGCAGGCGCAGAACGTCGTCCTTCGGGTCATACTGAAAGCTCCCCCAGCCGAGATGGTTCGAGAAGACCCAATTCCACTGACCGGTTTGTTCGACGTCGAGGAAGAGCGCATAAGTGCCGGCCTTAAGGTCTTTGCCTTCGACCTTCACATCGTTCGAGAAGGTGATCGCGGTGCTCTCGTTTGCGCCGGCACGCCAGGGCGCACCTTTCGTCGGGCCGAAGCCTTCGTCGACGAAGCCGTAGTGCACGAGTTCGCCCCAGATGTGTCCGGTGCGGTCGTTGGTTGCGGGATTGTGCACGCGAGGACTGTGATACTCGATCGAGATCTTAACTGGCCCAATCCACTGCGAGACTTCCGCCCGCTCGTTGTCCCCGTTCGGAGGCGTGGACAGCTCCGATGTTTCCTGACTGAAAACCGTCGACGACAAAATCATGACCATCACAGCCGCAAACACGTACTTCATCGTGCTCTCCTTCTCGTACAACGGACCTGGGCCGCCCGCAGTTCACGAATGACCTGATTCCGCAATCTAGACACAGGGTTGTTGGGTGGTTTCACGCCCCTGAATAGACTCGGATGTACGAGAAGGGTTAGCGGGCAGACGTTCTGCCCCACAAGAACTGCAGGGCATTCGAGCGGTCAGCACCCACGTTTCAACAAACGAAACGTGGGGCACCCGGCAACCGAGGTTTCGAAAACCGCGAAACCCGGGCTCCTGACCGGGTTACAATTCAAGCAGTTGGAGGTTAGTCACCCTGCCCCTTGCCATCTTGAAACAGGAAATCAAGAAGTTTCTTGCAAACCCGGCGCCAGAAGTGATTTCACTTACCGGTCGGTGGGGCGTCGGAAAGACTTACGCTTGGCGAACATATCTGGAAGAAGCTCGCAAAGAAAAGAGAATTGGTCAGTCCCGATACTCCTATGTATCACTATTCGGGGTAAATTCTTTGGAGCAGCTAAAACAAGCGATTTTTGAAAATACCGTGACTTCTGAGCTCGCCGGTGTGCAGCCAACTCTGGCGACCGTGCAGGACAATCTCTCACAAATGGGGATGCTAGGAGCTCGTAAACTTCTCAACTCAGTCCTCTCGCTGCCTCCCATTAAGACCTATACAGGCGATATTTTTTCTTCGGCGTGGTTCCTATCCGTCAGGGAAACGATTGTGTGTATCGACGACATCGAGCGTCGAGGCAAAGGTTTGGAGGCACGTCAATTGCTGGGCCTAGTCTCCTCTCTTAAGGAAAACCGCAATTGCAAAGTGTTAATGATTTGGAACGACGATACAGATGATGCTGAGAAGGGTGAGTTCAACAAGTATCACGAGAAGGTAGTCGATCGGTCGTTGCGATTCGATCCGACTCCCATTGAGGCCGTCGAAATTGCCATAGTCAAAAACACCAATGCTGCGCGGTGGCTAGCTGAGGATTGTATTTCTTTAGGATTGAAAAATATTCGCTTGATCAAACATATCGAGCGTCCAGTGCGAGAATTGGAAATCCTGTTATCGAAGTTCGATCCTGACGTGCTCAGGACATCCGTACATTCCTTTGCTCTTTTGTCCTGGTGCCGGCAGGACCCGGACAATGCACCACCGCTCGAGTTCCTTCGCCACAAGCGTGGCGTCTTCGACTACGAGCAACAAGACACAAGCACAACTATAGAGCCACCAGCGGAACCGAAACCGAACAGCGAGGGATCTTGGAATGCCCTCCTCGATTCGTACAAGTTCGATCAAATGGATGAGATTGATGTTGTCCTCCTGGACGGCGTGATGAACGGTTATTTCGACGAGTCTAGACTCAGTGCGTGTGCGAGGAATATGGATGAAACAATCAAGGCGAATCGGGCGGACAACTCTTTCGCCGAGTCTTGGGACATCTACCACGACTCATTTGATGACAATCAAGAAGAGATGCTGAATAAGATGTACGAGTCTACTATCCGTGGGATGGCTAGGTTGAGCGTCACTAGTTTGAATTCTACTGTCACCCTTTTTAAAGCCCTTGGTCGGACCGAGCAGGCTAAGCAAATGATCGCTCAGTTTGTTGAAAAGAGAAGCGGTGATTGGAAGACCTTCGACTTGCAGATGTTTCCTTTTGGAGACATGGTCACTGACCCTGACATTATCGGCGTTTTTAGTTCAAAATTGGCGGCGTTTACGGTTAAGAAGAACGCAGGGGAAATTCTGATCGGAATAGGACAAACAAGCAGTTGGAACTCCGAAGACATAAAAACATTGGCCTCTTGCACCGTGGACGAGTTCTACCACTTGCTCAAGAGCGCCAGGTCACAAAACCTGCGATTGATTTTGAAGGCTAGTTTAATGTTCGATAACATGACTGGCACATCTACCGATATGGTCGAATTTTCCAATCGCGTAAAAGAAGCCCTAAAACTCATTGGAAATGAGTCGCCACTGAATGCAATTCGGGTCAAGCGTTACGGGGTAATTGTTGACTCTCCGGCGACGGGACAGGCAAATGAAATTTAATAAAACCAGGTAACAGGCGGAACATGGCGGGTGGCTCGACCGAACGCATCTCACTCAAGTAGCCACCAACGAAAATCCCCGCCCTCGCAAAGCTTGGACGGGCACCCTAGTGAGCATTGATACCCGACGCAATTTCCCGAAATGGGAAATCGTTCGAGAGATTCCTAAAGAAGTTCTCGTCGCTAGCGGGTGCTTCGTGTCATAGTTAAGTTACGACATCGTGTCACCAGCGACGCGGCCTACTCAGGCCGCGTTTTTATTTGGTGGGGTAACTTGTCTGGAAACGGGCCCGCCCTGTCTCTCCAAAGAACGGAGAGACAAGGACGGGGCACCCTCGGATGGGGTTGAGGAGAGGAATCGGGAAGGTATTCATGACAAAAAGCGGGGCTGGGATCAAGCACCCTAAGCGCCGGGGTGAATGGGCGGAGTTGTGTTTCATGGTGCGGGCGGCGGAGAACGGGTTACAGGTTTCGAAGCCATGGGGTGAGACGGCGCGGTATGACTTTGCGGTGGAACATGACGGGCGGTTTGCTCGGGTGCAGGTGAAGTCGACGATGTTTCGGGATCGCGGAGGGTATTCGTGCTCGGTGCGGGGGTGCCGCGGGCCCTACACATCGCGCACTTTGCGATGTGTGGGTGATGGGATCGCCTGAACACTCGAGGCCTCCTCGAGTGCATTTCTGTGCCGATGTACTTCCGTGATCTGGCCTGTTGGCAACTCTCAGGCCATACTCCTGACAGTGGCACAAACGATTGGGCCGGAACCAAGGTGCCACTCACCGCAATCGACAATGGCGGCGTCCGGGTTTGGTAGGGAGAATCGAAATGAAGACCTTTCATAACGACAGTGACACTTTTCTCAAGTATTTTGTCTGCATCGTTGCAGTGCTGGCTTCGGTCTTCGCCATCCTTCACGGTCCTACGGACGCTGCTACGAAAAACTGGGCATTCGGCACCATCGGCCTCATCCTGGGACGAGTTTTGAGCGCGACGAACAGCGACCGGCGCACCATCAATTCTGGAAAAGGGCAGCCATGAAGCTCAACTCCCCACTCTAGGATTCCCGAAATGGGAAATCTCCTCGAAATTCATCACGAAGTTCTCGCAGATGGCAGGTGGTTCGTGTCATAGTTAACTTGCGACATAGTGTCACAAGCGGCGCGGCCTCTTTGGGGGCCGCGTTTTTCATTGGGGAGAGGATATCGACAGTTACTCATGGCAAAAGACGGACTAAGATCAAGCCGCTAAGTCCCTATTCCGCAATATTTTGCCGATAAGTGCTTTGGCGGGAAAGATTTAGCGTCGAATCACAGGCTAAATCGATGATTCCAATAGACCAAGGGGAGGGGTACCCCGGTACCAATTAGTAAATGGAAGAAAGCAGGTCCTTCGCTTCGCTCAGGATGACATTTCTGGAAGTCATCAGGCGGCGGGGGGTCCCAGCCCTCCATACAGTGTTTTCCCTAAAGTCGCCGCTTGAGAAGTTTTGTCGTTCGAATCGGTCGAAATGTCCTGCTCGTTGATTACCGCGAGGTCCTACATCGGCAGGAAAACAAGGGCTTTCTGTATTGGCACGGTTCATGCAACGGTCTACAAGAGCGGTTTACTGCTTCATTTCATACGGTGCAGGAGCGGATGGAGAGAGGTGTTTATGGTAGGTAGAAGGAATGAAACTGAATATGACCTGTATTCTGCGATCACGTTCCTTTTGGTTGGCCTGGGTATTGGGTCACTTTTGGCTATTGTCTTCAATCCGAAACTAAGAGACACACCAGCGGGAATCGATCGTTGGCGCACGTCAGAGTTGCAAACACGAAGGGAAGCAGAGGAGCGAGTCGCGTGACGCGCTATTTCAGCATCCCGGCGAGCGGTGGCGCAGGTAATTGGGGGTGCCGGTCAGGTGCGTTTTCAAGGGAGCCGTTTGAGTTCGTGGCGGATTATCTGATCCGGGGATCCGTGGTAAATCATTCCGGAGGAAGTGATCCCGGGGACAAGGGAGTATCGCGGTGTACCCGCGGCTGAAGAAGTCGAAGTATGGACGGTGTCGGGAGGGCCTGGCAGTTGCTGGAGCGGCGGTCTTGGAGAGTCAGGCTTGCTCGGAGTTGCTGGTGTTTGAGGAAGAGCACGGCTTCAATAAATTTGGCGGTTGCATAGACACTCAACAGGAGTAGACTCTGTCAATTCCTGTTGTGTGGAGGCGTCCGTGCAACGCTTTCTCGCTTCGGCCTGCTTGGTTTTGATCGTTGCTTCGGTTGGTTCCGCGCAAAGCGTTCGTTCAGGTCGCAACGGCCTTGACTCCAACTCGACCGCGACCGGCGGAGTTTTTCTAAGTGGGACGGTCGTCATCGATGGCGGAGACGTTCTCACTGATGCCGCCGAGATCCAAACGGTCTGCCGGGGGCAACGGCGTACTGTAACGCGCACCGATTCCCACGGGAGCTTCTCCTTTCAGTTCGGCGGCAGGGAGACGGCCAGCGACGCCGGCTTCGGCGCCGATACTCCTGCCGTGGAACACCGCACCGGAATGTTCGATCGTCCCACGCCGCAGGACTGTGAACTACAAGCTGCACTCGTCGGCTTCAGTTCCGATATCGTGCAGCTCGGCGGACGAGTTTCCGGCGACGAGAGCGTCATCATCGGACGCATCGTCCTTCATCGTCTGGCCAACGTCGAGGGTTTCACGATCAGCGCCACAACCGCACAGGCACCAGCCGCCGCGAAGAAAGCTTTCGAGAAAGGCCGAGAGCAGCAGAGCAAAGGCAAGTGGGACGAAGCACAGAAATTACTCGAAAAAGCGGTCGCGCTCGATCCCAAATTTGCGGTTGCCTGGTACGAGTTGGGACGAGTGCAACTGCAAAAGAACGATCCCGCAGCGGCGCGAAACGCCTTTCAGCAGTCGGTGGCGGCTGACCCGAAGTACATCAATCCGTATCGCGGCCTGGTACAGCTTGCGCAGCGCGAGCGAAATTGGGCGGAGCTTGCGGAGGCCAGCGAGAAGTTGCTCGCTCTTAATCCAGTGAGTTTCCCGGAGGCATGGTTTTCCAACGCGATCAGCCATTACAGCCAGGGGAACCTCGGCGCCGCCGAAAAGAGTGCGCGCCGTGGATTGCAGATCGATAGCGAACATCGCGTGCCCAAACTGGAATACCTGCTCGGAGTGGTCCTGATGGAAGAGCGCGGCTATGACGAGGCGGGCAAACATATCCAGATATTCCTGAACCAAGCGACCCAGGCCGCTGACGTCGCAGAAGCCCGGAGCAAGCTCGATGAAATCACCCGGCTCTCCACCGCGGCCAGTCTGGCCCTCGCGGAGAAGAAGTAGCGGATGCCGGGCAAATCACGCTTGTTTCTCGAATCATCCGACTGTTTGTGACGAATAAAATCCCCACCCAAGCGGAGCTTGGACGGGGCACCCAATCTCGTTGATTTCGTCTTATTGCAACTCCAGCATGCCGGTGCCTACGTGGGCGTCGAGGATGGTTTTGCCTTTGCCTTTCCAGTGCATCATGCGCCAGAGGCCGCCTTTTTCGCGGTTGAAGGCAGGGGCGTGGAGATCGCCGGCCAGGACGAATCCTCTTACGGATTTGTAGGCCTCGGGTTCGCCTACATCGATGGACATTTTGCCGGTGCGGAGGAGACAGAGTTTGTCGCCGTCCACGCCGGTGATGTGGAGGTCTCCGGCGCCCATGGAGACGGCAAGGCTGGCGGCTCGGGGTACTTCTACGAAAGCGGTGGCGAACTGGGGGAGGTCGTCGATGTCGATGAGGATCGGGTTGCGATTGCGGTCGATTTTTATGCGGGCGGTCTTCGCGGATTCGGCGCTCACATTTTCGATGGTTACCCGGACGTCGGCGTCGGAGGTGCCAGCTACGTCAAGCTTGCCGGCGGCGGCGCGGATTTCGATCTGCTTTCCTCCTCGCAGGCGGCTGGCGCTGGCTATGCTGGAACTCCATGAGTAGTAACCGGCCGCTATTACTAACAGACAAATTCCGATGGAGCCGAAGGCGCGCTTGGTTTGTCCCCAGCCGTTTGCGGATGTGGCCACTACGTCCCCCTGACTTGCGCCGCGATTGCAAAACGCCGCGACTTGCATCGGTGCGACTGGGCCGCGTTTCACGCTCGACTCGCTCTTACTAGTACGGAATCTTGGGCTCTTTTGTTCCACGGTCCGGAGGCAACGTGGCCCGACAATGGTCATTCTGCTCCAGTGTGTTGGCTTCAGGGCGAGGGACGGAACGCGCGAAATCCGGCGGTTGCGCTTTGCGGGGTTTGCGAGGATGATGTTCGTCGCAGGATGACTCGGCGTGCATGATGGGCGCAACTTAAAGCGAAGTGGAGGCCAGGATGAATTCGAAAATGAAATTTGCTCTCGGCGTACTCACGGCTTTAGCGATGTTGGCGCTTACCTATCTGGTCCCAAGAGGAAATGCGCTGCGGGACGCACAACTGGTGCAGTTTCCGGTCACGGTCGGTATTTGGGCGATCTTCGTGCTGCTGTTTGTCAAGTTGAAATAGAGGGCAGCTGTGCAGATCTAGAAGAGAACGAGGATCATTACCAACTCCATCCGCATTTACAGCGTACGGAGTCGCGCAGGCTGGGTTTTTGCAGCAGGTTTTTACATATCGCACAGAGTCTCATCCACATAACATTCACCACGGCTGAATTCCGGGCCGATGACTACGAAGCCATCGCCTGAACTATTGATTCGTTTTCAGCTGATTCGGCTGTGGAGAGTTGTCATTTGATTGTTAAATGCGGTAGACGAGAGTTCTTTGCACGATGCTTCAGGGTCTCACTGACTTCATGCACCCGTCCCGAGCGGAACTTGGGACGGGGCACCCTTTTGTGTTCTGGCCGACTTGCAGTCAGTCTAACTTGATGATCCAGATGTCTGTTCTGGGATCGCCATCGGCGGTAGTGCCTACCTGGTTGTCCCAACCGGAGGTAAAGATGTAGAAGCGGCCGTCGAGTGACATGTTGCCTGCTGGTTCGGTCCAGTAGTATTCCGGATCCCAGACTGCGCGATTGTGTGCGAAGCGCCAGATTGTTGACGCCAGGCCGTCCGTCTCCATGCAGAAGATTTCGCCGTCATAGGGCTGCTTAATCTCGGTGTTGCCGGAAGGACTGTAGGTTGCGCCGCAAACTGGGGCATTGGTATTGACTCGTCCGTTGCTCCAGGCGAAAAGTTTCTCCATGCCTTTGTAATGGGGCAACGGTAACGGGTTAATCAGCGGCGTCAGCACTGAAAGATCCCCCAGGTTTCTGCGGAGAGTGTTCAATTCGTCGATCGCTCCGGGGGTATTGATATAGCTGTCGTAGCCAATGGCTCCATAGCCGCTGCACTTGAGTGTGCCATGCACCTTACATGCGGTCACATTCTGCGTGGATAGATCCCAGATGTAAAACCCAGTGTTTCCTACCCCAATCCTCACGTACTGTCCGTTTCCGGAAATCTTGGAGTGGTTCACGACAAACCTGTCGGGCGTGCTTGCTTGGCCGATGTCGCCCCAAGTCCCGCCGATTTGTCCGGTCTGGGTGTTGTACCAGCGGCAACCGAGTTTTTGATCGTAGACAATGACAAATGGGCGTTTGCTGGCCGAGTTTCCGCCGGCAGAAATTACGATGCGGCTGTCATCGCTTGAAACGGTGAGATCGCCGCTGGATACCTTCTTGCCAGCAACCAGCGCAGGCTGCGTCCCACAGGTAGTTACGTCAATCAACGGACTCGTCTTGCCGGTAGAGAAGCGAAAGGCATCGATCGTCAAAGGCTGGCGAAGATCGGTACCGTACATGAGATCGCTATCCAAAAAACTGAACGTCGGGCCCAACCGCAGCGGAACCTGCAGGCCTCCGTTGGGCGACGCTCCTGGCAACGAGGAGACCGTCATGGTTGACGAATCAAATGCAAAAGCGATGTTGATGTGATTGATGCCGTTGCCTTCCGACACATAGAATTTGCGGTTATCCACGCTCCACTCGTTGACGTCAGGAGTTGGGTTCCGAAAAAAGCTGCCGGGGAACCTGGCGTCGGTCTTCTCATCTGTGACCCGCACCATCATGGATCCAAAATCGGGCTCATGGAATGGTGCCCTTACCGACGGCGGAGCCATAGGAGTTTTGGCATGGACAACGCGGTCGGTGACGGCGTTGGGATAGGGGGCGATCCCTTGCGACCAGAGGGATAGCGACAGAATAGGAAGCAAGATCCAAACGGAAATGATGAAACGGACGGGCATGGAAACCTCCGAAGCGCAGCCAAGAGGTTTCGGAAAAGCACATCTACTGCAGCGAAGACTTCGCCCTCAGCGGCTGAAGCCGCATTCAGTCAGAATGGTTATCGCAGCGGTAACCGCTGCGCACCCAAAAGCAAGGTCAAGAACTTTTCCGTGGCCCATTAGGCTACTGAAGGCCGCCAGCATAGCACAGCTTTTGTTAATGATGTATGAAGTGTTAGTAGAGTCCCTTATTGCTGCTGGAAGGATGGAAATTGAGCGTGGTGGAATAGCCCGGCAGGCTGACTGGGACGCTGTATTCGGCTTCGATGGAAAGCGTGCCGGTACCGCTGGTTCCGGTGCGTACGACCTTTACCTGCTGCCGGGTGAGTTGAATGTCGCACTCGCGGGCGCGCTTGATGATGGAGTCACGAATGTCTTCTTCGGTGCGCGTCCCGTAGGTCGACTGCAGGGCTTCGTTCTTGATGGCGTCCTCGAATTGATAGTTCGAAAAGTACGGTGGAATTAGCTTGAGGCAGAAGATGCCAGCCAAGACCATCAACCCGACACCGAAAATCATTTTTACAGAGCCCATAACGTAAATACCCAGCCCATTCGCCGCGAATTTTTCTAGCGCGTCAGCAGGGAGTGAAAGTACTCCCCTATGGCAGGAATCTTAACGTCAGTGGATTGGCGAGTCGAGCGCTGAACGACTTCCACAGTATCTTCGGTAACCTTCTTTCCCACGTTGATTCTAAAAGGGATACCTACGAGATCAGCGTCTTTGAACTTGACTCCAGGGCGCTCATCGCGGTCGTCAAGGAGGACGTCGTGGCCGGCGGCTTCGAGGGTGCGGGCGATGGTCTCGGCGGCGGCGCGAATCTTTTCATCGGCGGCGTTGGTCGCGACCACGACGACTTCAAACGGAGCAATCGAAGCGGGGAGCCAGAAGCCGTTTTCGTCGTTTGACTGCTCGATGGCAGCGGTCAAGATGCGCTCGACGCCGATGCCGTAGCTGCCCATGATCGGTGGAATCTCCTTGCCGTTGCGGTCGAGCACGCGCGCGCCCATGGACTCGGAATATTTATAGCCCAATTTGAAGATGTGCCCAATTTCTACGGCGGTGTCGATGCGGAGCGCGGCTCCGCAGTTGGGACAGGCCTCGCCGGCGGTTACGCTGCGCAGGTCGGCGTATCCGGTGGGATGAAAGTTCTCGCCGGGGGTCAGATTCTTGACGTGGTAGTCCTCTTTGTTGGCGCCGCCAACCAGGTTGGTGCGGCCTTCGAGAGCTTTATCGACTAACAGGATCGGCTTGGCGGAATCCTTTAATTCTTTCGCCCACTCGATGCCGAGGGGGCCCAGATATCCGGCGGGACTCTTGAAGAGGTCGCGAATTTCTTCTTCCTGCATGGGGCGCGCTTCCTTGCCGCCGACGGCGGAGGAGAGCTTGGCTTCATTCATCTGATGATCGCCGCGCATGAGAAGGATGACGGCCCGGGCGCGAGTTTTGCCGGACTTTTCGTCGTCCTCGTTGATCATGAGGGCGAGTGTTTTGATTTTGTTTTTTGGAGAGACGCCGAGAAAACGGGCTACGTCTTCGATCGTCTTCTGGCCGGGAGTGTGCACTTCAACGGGCGTTCCGTCGCCTTCCGGCTTCAGATCCTCTACTGCATCGAGCTTGGAGACGGCTTTTTCCAGGTTCGCTGCGTAGTTGCAGGCGTCGCAGCTGACGATCTGATCTTCGCCCGCAGGAGTGCGGACCATGAATTCGTGCGATTGCGATCCGCCCATGGCTCCGGAGTGGGCTTCGACGACCATGTACTTGAGGCCGCAGCGGTCGAAGATGGCGCGATAAGTCTTGTCGTGCTTCTTGTAAGAGACGTCGAGGCCGTCGGCGTCGATGTCGAAGGAGTAGGCGTCTTTCATGATGAACTGGCGGACGCGCAGAAGGCCTGACTTGGGGCGGGGCTCGTCTCGAAATTTGGTTTGAATCTGATACCAGATCTGGGGAAGCTGCTTGTAGCTGCGGAGTTCCTTGCGGGCGATGTCGGTCATGACTTCTTCGTGGGTCATGCCGAGGCACAGGTCGGCGCCTTTGCGGTCTTTCAGGCGAAACATGTTATCGCCCATCACCTGCCAGCGACCGCTCTCTTCCCACAGGTCGCGGGGATGGAGCGTGGGGAGGTAGAACTCCTGGCCGATTTTGTCCATTTCTTCCCGAACTATTCCCATGATTTTGTTCATGGTGCGATTACCGAGGAATAGGAACGAGTAGATCCCGGCGCCTAGTTGGCGGACGTATCCGGAGCGAACTAGGAGTTTGTGGCTGGCAACCTCGGCGTCGGCAGGGGCCTCGCGGAGAGTGGGGATAAAGAGTTCGGACCAACGATGCATAGTTTTTGTTTCCGTGCGGTGGAGAATTTTTGATTGTAAACGATTGCGGCGGGGCTCACCCATCGGGCGCTGAAGCGCCAGTCAATATAATCGACTTAGCGGCACGAATAAATTCGTGCCCTCCCGGTCATCGGCTTAGCGGCAGGAATAGAGTCGTGTACTCCCAAAACCATTTCGCACCTGGAGCGAGAACCTCATAGACTATGCTAGAACGTCCTGAGCATGGCCCAAATTCTCATCGTCGACGATGAATCCGGAATCCGGGAATCCCTCACGGGCATTCTGGAGGATGAAGGGTATCAGGCCACGGCGAAACCCAGCGCTGAAGAATGCCTTGAACTGCTGGGCAAGTCCAGCTTCGACGTGATCCTGCTGGACGTGTGGCTGCCGGGAATGGATGGACTAGAGGCTCTGGAGAAAATCCGGGCGCTTGAGGACCCGCCGGAAGTGATCATGATTTCCGGCCACGGCACGATTGAGACAGCGGTACGCGCCACAAAATTGGGCGCCTATGATTTTGCCGAGAAACCGCTCTCACTCGAGAGAACTCTCATCCTCGTGAAGAATGCGGTCGAGGCGCGGCGGCTGCGGCATGAGAATCGCGATCTGAAGAAACAGTTGCAGGTCAAAAGCGTGATCGTCGGGGATAGCGTGCCGATGAAGGCGCTCCGGCAACAGATCGCGCTGATGGCGCCGACGAACGGGCGCGTCCTGATTTACGGGGAGTCTGGCACCGGAAAGGAACTGGTGGCACACGCGATCCATATGCAGAGCCTGCGCAAGGACCAAACGTTTGTCGAGATCAACTGCGCGGCAATTCCTGAAGATCTGATCGAGAGCGAGTTGTTCGGGCATCGCAAACTGTCTTTTCCCGGTGCCACGGACGACAAAGAAGGCAAGTTTCAGAAGGCGGATCGGGGAACATTGTTTCTGGATGAAATCGGCGACATGAGTTTGAAGACGCAGTCGAAAGTGCTGCGAACGCTGGAACAGCAGCGGTTCACTCCTGTCGGCAGCCATGACGCCATCACAGTGGATACGCGCGTGATTGCTTCGACCAACAAAGATCTGGAAGAAGAAATCTCGCGGGGGAATTTTCGTGAAGACCTTTTTTACCGGCTCAATGTCATTCCGTTTGTGGTGCCTCCGCTGCGCGAACGGAAAGAAGATATTCCGCTTCTGGCGCGCCACTTCCTGAAGGAGTTTGCGTCGGCTTACGGACGGCGGCTACGGGAGATCACGGACGAAGCGATTGCGGTGCTGACGCGCTATACGTGGCCGGGCAACATACGCGAACTGCGCAACGTGATTGAACGAATTGTGATCATGAATCCGACGACCTCGCGTTTTGAACGCAAGCATCTTCCTCCGCTGGTGTATCGCGATGGGAGTCGAAGAGCGGCCGGCACCGAGGGATCGACTCTACATCAGGCACGCGCTGCTTACGAGCGCGATTACATTTTGAAGAAACTCGATGAAAATCATGGCAACGTCAGTCGCACAGCGGAAGTGCTGGGGCTGGAGCGAAGTCATCTGTATCGGAAGATGAAGAGTCTGGGGATCGCGGCGAAGGAGTAGAAGGGCAGCTCTCAGCTCTCAGCTCTCAGCTCTCAGCTCTCAGCTCTGAGCTCTGAGCTCTGAGCTCTGAGCTCTGAGCTCTGAACGAGGCAAAGGCATTCCAGCACACCTGTCAATCCAAAGCGCGTAATTACGAGAAAGACTTTCCTGAGAGCTTGGCGCTATCTCTTGATCATATGAATCTCGGTTCCGTTCTTGTGGAACCGGACTTCGTCCATCAATTGATTGATCAGGTAGATGCCGCGACCGTGGTTGGAGAAGATGTTTTCGCCGACGCAGGGGTCGGGAATTTTGGTGGCGTCGAAACCGGGGCCGGGATCGCGAACCACGATCAGCATGCCGTGCGCTTCGTCACAGGCAACGTCACACTCAATGATTTTGGTGGGGTCAGAACTGGCGCCGTGGACCACCGCGTTTGAAAGGGCCTCCGTCAGAGCCAGTTCGATATTGTCTTCTCTTCCCTCGACGCACTTCATTTCCCGCACTACGTTCATCACGCTCTGCACGACCGGGTCGACGGCCTTGCGGTCGGCGCAAAGAGTGACGCTGAGCTTGAGGATCAACTCCTGCGAACCGGAGTTGCACACTGAAGGCTGAGGATCGGAAGGTGAGGAAGAATCGGACATAGGCGGCGTTTTGTATTCTCTCGGGCCTCGTCTAGAAACTGCTCCTTAGTAAGATGCAAAAGGCCGCTTTCCGATTCTAGGCAATGGCGGGCTCAGATGCAAATGTTCTTGTGAATCGGAGTTGTCCTTTGGGGCCTAGACTTTAGCGTTGGTTCGCTCTGGCCGCTTAAACTCTGGCAGGGCGCTTTCCGGGCGGGCCGGGCCGGCGATGTGCTCCAATTGGCGCCGCCAGTCCAGTTCTTCCACGAATTGCCTCGATTCCCGCCAACCCGGCTGGACTTTTACAAACAGCTCCAGAAAGACCTTGGTGCCGACCATTTTTTCGATATCCATGCGGGCGTGGGTGCCGATTTTCTTGAGCATCTGGCCACCTTTGCCTACCAGGATTGCCTTCTGGCTGGGGCGGTCACAGTAGATGGTGGCGGCGATACGCGTCAGGCGCTTGCCTTCTTCGTACTGGTCGACCATCACAGAAACGGCGTGCGGAACTTCTTCCCTGGTCTGAAACAAGACGTGTTCGCGGATCGACTCGGCCACCATGAAGCGCAGGGGTTGGTCGGTGATCTGGTCTTCGGGGAAATAGCGTGGACCTTTCGGCATGGCTTTCAGGACCAGTTGTAGCAATTCGTCCAGGCCCTTTTTCTTGAGCGCGGAGATGGGAATGATTTCCTTGAAATCGTGCACGGGCTGAAACTGGGTGATCAGTGGCAGCAGGTCGCGTTTGTCGGCGAGGAGGTCGATTTTGTTGAGTAGAAGAAAAACGGGCGTGCCGGAACGCTTGATCAGGTCGAGGACGACTGCGTCTTCCTCGCTCCACTTGCGCTTGGCATCGACCATCAGCAAGACCAGCTGGCAACCCTGGAGAGCTTCGTGGACCTCGGACATCATCTTGCGTCCGAGTGACGAGTCGGCGCGATGAACGCCGGGGGTGTCGATGAGGACGATTTGTCCGGCGTCGCGGCCTTTTTTCTCGGGGACATTGATGATGCCGAGGATGCGGTTGCGCGTGGTCTGGGGCTTGGGCGAGATGATGGCGATCTTCTCGCCGACGAGCGCGTTCAGCAAAGTGCTCTTGCCCGCGTTGGGGCGACCGAGGATGCAGGCGAATCCGGAGTGGAAAGACATTAGAGTCTAGGTTACTCGTTTATGCGGGCGGCTGCTGGCAGGTGTGATGCGGCTAGCGGATAACATGGATTCGCACGCCAAGTTTGAGGCCCTTCCACGATCTGTCGGCGGTGTAAATGGGGGCGTTCAGCGCGATTCCCAAGGCTAGACAGGCGCGATCTCCCATGGAGAGGCCCAGAGAGCGGGTTTGGGCGACGAGACTACCCGCAATTTTCGCGTGCTCCTCCGTGAACGGCATGGCCTCACGAATCGGGCTCAGCGCGTCTTCCCACGCTTCGTCGGGGGAAATGCCGTCCCTGACAAGCTTGGTTTGCACTTCGGCAAGGTTAACCGTACTGCTGGTGGCGTTACTCAACAGTTCGGGAGGCAGTTTGTCGGTGCCGGGCTCATGGTTGAGTAGCGCGAGCAAGACGGACGAATCTAGAACGACGTTACTCATGCTTAGCGGCCTCGCGGCGTTCGGCAATGAGTTCGTCCACCAGGGACCTGCCGGGCTTGATATGGCGACGGACACTCTCCTGGGCTCGCTCAAGGCGCCGTTTCAGTGTCATGATTCGCAGTTCGTCGTCCTTAATCCGCAGCACGATTTCGTCCCCGACGTTGATGCCGAGCGCCTTGCGGAAAGAGGCGGGGATCACGACGCGACCATTCTCATTGACCCGGATGCGGGTTTCAGTATCCATGGCAGGCTCCTGTCAATATGACAACAGATTATCACACTGTCATTTGATGTAGCAAATGACATCTATAGCAGTGATGGCTGGAGCTTTAATTTAGTCATTGCCCGGCCAGCACGCGTCGCGCTTTCGAGAAGTCTCCCGAGCGGCTGGTCCAGTTGCTGGCCAGGGTTGCGAGTGCCCAGATTGTGGCGAAGATCAGAAAGGGCTTGCTCGCGGGGACGCCTTCGCGCCAGGCACAAACTGCGCCGAGGGTGGGAACCAGCGCCGAGGAAGTTACTCCTGCCGACCACATGATCGCTTTCGCTGTTGGGCTGGCAGAGAGCATCGAAGCTTTCTCTGTCTGAACGCCGAAGAACGGGAGATGCTCGAAGACCCAGCGCAAGCCTGGAGGATATGCCTGCGGATTGCCTGTTCCGCCGATGGTGTAGAAGGCGAAGCGAATGCCGACGAGGCGTCCGACTAACCAGTGGGCGATGCCGTGGCAGAAGAAGTAGAGCAGGAGCCAGGCGGCCAGCATCATCAGCGATGCGACGGTTTTCGAATGGGAGGACCTCGCCGAGGCCAGGCAAACCCAAGCGAGCGCTAGTCCAACAATCTGTATAGTGTTTCCGGCGAAGATCGATAGTCGGGCGACGATCTTGCGCAGGAAAGGAGTTGTTTCATTCATGGGGAAACGAGGGCTGTCGCGCCATTATGCGCGGCCCGCTCCAACGATTCGTTTTCGTCGTCGATTTCAAATTTCAATTTCATTACGGCTGTGAGGATTTTTTCGCATCTTCCAGGGCCTTTTCCAATTCAGGATGCTCCGACATGACTTCCTGCATGGAATCGCGCCCTATGCCTTCGCCCCATTTTCTGCCGGTCTCCTGCAACTCAACCATCAATCGAGGAAGAACGGAGACCGCCTTCTGCCCCAGGGGCGTTTGGTAAAACTCTATGAGTCCCCTGATTTCCTGGTGGGTGAAATGCCTGTCGTAAGCAGGAACCGCCATGTCGACAAGCTGTTGAGGATTGATTTTGGAGCGAAACTTTTCGAAAAACAACTGCACCAACTGCTCCCGATAATCGCCGGGAGGAAGGGCCTGCGTCATCAAGGGTTTGATGTTCTTCTGCATCTCATCGATCATTTGCGAGCCGAGAGATCCTGCACCGACCAGGTCCATCAAGCGACGGATATCAGCCTCTTTGGCGGAATCGATCTTCAAAGGTTCCGTCGACGCCAGCGGCGATCTTTTTGTTTCGGCAGAGGTTGGCGACGAGCCTGCCGTTTGAGCAACCATGGTACCGGCTAGAGACAAACAGGCAATCACAACGCGAATCCTCACTAGCGCCTCCATAATGAATTCAAATCAACTTCATCTGCTTCGGCTCAACCGCTGTGATCCGCACGCGTTCTACTTTGCGGTCGGTGGAGTCCAGTACTTCGAATTTCAGGGTGTCGTCTTCGATGACTTCGCCGCGTTTTGGAATACGTCCAGCTAATTCGCTGACTAGTCCTGCGATGGTGGCGGACTCGCGTCCTTCGGGACGGATCCCGAAGAGTTCGTCGAGCAGGTCGACATCGAGGTTTCCTGGCACGACGTAGGAGCGCTCGCTTTCGCGGACTACCTGCGCTTTTTCGTGTTCGTCGCCGATTTCGCCGACGATCTCTTCCACCAGGTCCTCGATTGTCACCAGGCCGGCTACGCCGCCGTATTCGTCGACCACGATCGCCATGCGGACGTGGCTGCGCTGCATTTCGCGCAGCAGGTCGCTGACTAGTTTGCTCTCAGGCACGAAGTAGACGTCACGACGCATCAGCGTGTCGACGGTGCGGGTGTGGGCTTCGGAGTCGGGGACCTGGAGGATGTCCTGGGTGTAGAGAATTCCTTTGATGTTGTGGACGGAGCTTTCGTACACGGGAATACGCGAGTAGGGCTTGGCTTTCAGCTGTTCGATCACCTGCTCGACGGTGGTGTTGACGGGGACGGCGACCATCTCGGGACGCGGTTTCATGGCGTCACGAACGGTCTTGCCGCTGAATTCGACCACGGACTGAATCAGGTCGCGGTCGCCTTCCTGAAGGATGCCTTCTTCCTGGCCGGCTTCGATCAGGGCGTCTACGGCTTCGGCGGGGGTTTCGGGCGTGGCGTCGCCGTGCTCGCGGGTTAAGGCGGCTACGGACTGACAGAATCCGAGCACGATGGTGATGGGCAGGATCAGGTAGATCATCAGGCGCAGCGGCAATGCGAAGTGCGTGAGCCAGCGCCCCTTGGTGCGCGAGAAGAAAACGAACGGGAGCAGGCGATTGAATACGATGATGATCAGGATCAGGGTGAGCGTGGCTTCGAGGACCGCGTAGATGTCCCAGCCGCGATCGCGGAACACGGTGAATCCGATGATCATCGCGATGGCGGCCATGGTCAGTTGCGTGAGGATTGCCATGGAAACGGCGGCGCGCTCGCGGCCCACGCCGAGGCGCGGCTCGACTATCTGTTCGAAGGAATCGATGTTGTCCTGAAATTCGCGGGATAGAAATTTGCCGATTTCCTGGTACACGCGGTCGACGTAGGAGACGAGCGTGAGGAGCGCGATCAGGAGGACGAGGCCGAATCCCGCGCCGATCATGGGCGCCTCTTTGAGTGTAACGACGAGTGGGGCGATTCGGTTCTTTCGATCAGGCCGATGGGGAGGCGAAGTTGGCGGCGGAGTTTTTCTTCGCGGCGGGCCATTTTCCCGCGGTCACGTTCGTGGTCGTAGCCGCGCAGGTGAAGGATGCCGTGCAGAGCGAGAATCTTGACTTCCTCGGCGGCGGAGTGTCCGAGAGTGCGCGCGTTGTGCGCTGCGATTTCGGCGGAGATGGCGATGTCACCGGCGTAGCGCGGCTTGAGGCCGGGGAGTGCGGGGAAGGACAATACGTCGGTGGGCTGATCTTTTCCCCGGAAACGGTGGTTGAGTTCTTTGAGTTCTTTGTTGGTCGTAACCAGAACGTTGACGGCGGCGCGAAGTCCGGCAGCGCGGCGAGCGCGAGTTACGAAGCGGTCGAGCGCCGTCTCGGTCAGGCCGACTACGCGTTTTTGCAGGATGACCAAGGGAATCCAGGATGATGGGCGACAGTCCGGCAAGACTATTACCTCAGGGCTAGACAGATTTGCGCAAAGGTCTGACGCCCATAACCTCGGGGGCTGAAGCCCAAATCAAAATAAAAGCCTTACCGCAGCGGTAAACCGCCGCGCCACCCAAAAGCACGGCGCAGAATCGCAGCGCCACTCGAAAGCGATTCCGGACCAATTCTAGCTGGCGCTCTCCATCGCACGATATAGCAAAGTAAATAAGGAGGGACCGTGGCGGCTCCCTCCCTTGGTGATCCAAACGAACTATTCGCGCGCGCGGGGCTCGATGGCTTGGGGGCCCGATAAGGGCATCGCGGCGGTTTCACTTTTGCCGTTATTGCCAACGGCTACAGCCTTGGCTTCCGGCGCGGGAGGCTTCGGGTCGAGCAAGGACATCTGCGGTCCAGATTGCCGGACTTTGAATTCGTCGTAGGCGCGGATGATGCGCTGCACGAGATGATGGCGGACGACGTCGCTGTCGTCGAAGTGAACGAATGACAGGCCATTCACATCCTTGAGGATGTCGATGGCTTCGAGCAGGCCGCTGCGGCGGGCGTTGGGCAAATCGATTTGCGTAATGTCGCCGGTAATGACTGCCTTGGAACCGAATCCGAGGCGGGTGACGAACATTTTCATCTGCTCGGACGTCGTGTTCTGCGCTTCGTCGAGGATAACGAACGAATCGTTCAAGGTGCGGCCGCGCATGAAAGCGATGGGCGCGATCTCGATGACGTTCTTTTCAAGATAGCGTTCAACGCGTTCGGGTTCCATCATGTCGAAGAGCGCGTCGTATAAGGGACGCAGGTAGGGGTCGATTTTTTCCTGTAACGTGCCGGGGAGGAATCCAAGGCGCTCGCCTGCTTCGACCGCGGGACGCGCGAGGATGATGCGGTTGACCTGCTTGTTGAGCAGGGCCGAGATGGCCATGGCAACCGCGAGATACGTTTTACCGGTGCCGGCGGGGCCAACGCCGAACACCATGTCGTGGCTTTCGATGGCATCCAGATAGCGGCGCTGGTTCGGGCTTTTGGGCTGGACAGTGCGGCGTCCGAAGGAGCGCTGCCGACCGGCTTCGGCCAGGCCGCGCAGGGTGACATTCGGGTCGCCGACCACTACGCGCAACATGCTGTTCAGGTCGCCGTTCTGGAACTGGTGGCCAGCTCGATACAGCTGGTCGTAATCGGAAAAGAGCTGCTCCGCGCGAGCCACGTCGCGGGGAGCGCCCTCGAGATCAATGTGGTCAGAGCGCAGGTCAATGTTGATGTTCAGGCCGTCTTCCAGCACGTGCAGGTTTTCATCGCGCGTGCCAAACAGGGTTACGAGGTTGGGACTGATCTCAATACTTTTCTTCATTCAGAGTAGTAGTGCCGCCTTCCGCAGCTTGGGGCTCGCTTTGGGATGTGGTTGACCGGCCTCAGGTGTGTCAGTGCTGCCGGTTTTTGTAGGCAAAGAAATTTCTCTGAAGTGGAACCGACCGGAACGCGCGCCAGCAGGGCGCGGATGAACATCATTTGAAATAAGCGTAGCGCGGGGCGGGATGGGAGTCAATGGCGGGAGACGGTCTGGCCTGAAGACAGTGTATTCCGCAGGTAACCTCTGATTTCCAACACCACTCTCCTGCATACTACCGTTCGAGGCTTGGAGTGAAGAAAACCAGGCGGAGGCGATTCCGCCTGGTCTGGCGCCTATTCCACTCCTGCAAGAGCTGCGTTGAGGCCGGCGATGTCCGCGCCCAGATCCTTGCCATCGGTGCCGGCCTTCTTGTACGGGCTGTTAGGTTGGAGCGTGTAGTCCCCGTTGACTCCGTCGTCATATTGGGTAAAACCGACTGAATTCGGACTCGCGGGAAAGAAATTGCCGCTTGGCCACGAGGAGGGCGGAAACGCGGCGGGCGACCCAATCAATGCGCTGTTGGTAAAGGTGTAGGGGTTGAAACACTTCTTGATCTTCTCCGCCGGAGTTCCATGAGAGGCGCAACTGATGGTGCCTCCTCCCGAACTCCAGACCGGAAACTGGCCCGTTGCGATCAAGTTGTTCGTAAACACCAACCCGAACATGGTGGGATCTTGCCTGCTATTACCGATCATCATCATGTGACCAGCGGGATCGGGAAAAGCGGTGACGTGGTTGATCGTGATGGTATTGACAGGATTCCGGTGCCACCCGTTCGCAATCATGAACAGGTTGCCCTCAGCCACGTAATTCTTGTTGATGTCATCGAGAACAACGTCGTGGATGCTCCAGCGCTCCCCAGCGAGTGCCTGGCCGCCATTTTGACCGTTTCCGGAAATCGAAGTCGCCATCTGGATGCCGCTGCCGGAATGCGAGATGCGGCTGTATCGAATCGTCACATCCGTCACCTGGCATTTTGGGCAAACATTGCCCTTGCTCTGTGTGTGCTGGTTCTTGGGGGTCAGCAGCACAGCATATCCGTGCTGCGTGAAGCCTCCCCAGTTGTTTTCCATCAGGTTGCCTTCCACGAGCACGCGCGTGGCGTTCTTCAGTTCCATGTGATTCTTGGTTACGAAGGCTCTCCCGTTCGAGCCTTTTACAAAGTTCGGAGCGCCCGGCATCCATTGCCAGGGCTTGAAGAAATGGTTATGGAGGATCTCAATGTCCGCCGGCGTCAGCGTCGCTGCGCCGCCGCCGAACATGACCGACTCGCCGGAGGCTTCCAGGAAATTGTTGGAAATCTTGAAGGGACCATCCTGGTTATTGCCGATGCCGCCGCTGACCGCATGCGCGTCCGTGCACATTCCGCTCTCGTTGCAATGAAAGTCGCTGAAGTAGGAGTCGACGACTGCCGCTTCGGTCATTCCGTCCAAGGAGACACCAACCTGTGTTTCGTCACGAAGGGTACCGTGCAGCCAGGAACGGTCGACCACGATGTGATCGGCGACACCGCCAAATTCGACTGAGATCAGGCCGGGGGCACTGTGTACACCTTCCGTACGCGTGAGTTCCAATCCAATGAGCCGGTAATGATTGGCGCCATTACGCAGAACGAACGGGCCGTCGATAGGGCCGTTGTTCTCGATTCGAGACATTACATTTTGCGGATTGTTGCAGGCGTAGGCCGGGCGCCCTGTCAACGACGCTACTCCGGCGTAGCAGGGAGTCGCACGTTGCCCCTCGGAGGGCAGATGGCTATTCGGGGCACTGGTACGAATCACGATCCAATGGGCATCATCGCAGCTTTGCGCCCGCAGAAAAAACAGTCCGGTGAAGACCGCGCCTGCTTCAAGTTCGACGGTGTCGCCGCAATGAGCGCCATCGAGCGCCTTCTGCAAATCATCGCCGGCGTTGACAGTCACAATACTTCCGGGAGCAGGAGTGTCTGTGAGAGCGCTGGATACGGTGGCCCGCGGGAGTTCAGCGGGGCCATCGAAGACGCCCTTGGCCCAGGTCGGACAGGTGGCAAAGGTGAGGACAGATAGGGCGAGCAGGAAGGGTACTGAGAACAATCGCATAAACAACTCCTTGTGAATCTGGTGATCGGTTTACATGTCGGACACCGCTAACTTGTCTGCGAAGGGCGATAGTACGAAAGGAACACAGCGGACGCAAAATTACTGGTGCACAAATTTTGCACACGAGCCAAAACTGACAAGCTCAAGAAAATCGCAAGGATTTGGGTGAGATAAACTCCGAAAGTGGTGAGCGAGAACCTGTGGTCAACGGCGTGGTGAACGCGGGAAATTTGCGATCATCCCTAATATGACCCAGCCTATATAATCCACCGCTGAGCATGGCTATCACTCCTGGAACAAAGCTGGGACCGTATGAGGTTACCGCCGCGATTGGCGCGGGCGGGATGGGCGAAGTCTATCGTGCGCGCGATTCCCGGCTGAATCGTGAGGTGGCGATCAAAGTTCTGCCCGCTTCGTTTGCTGACGACCGGCAGCGGCTTCACCGATTCGAGCAGGAAGCGCTGGCGGCAGCGGCGCTGAATCATCCCAATATTCTCGCGGTGTTTGACATCGGATCGCAGGAGGGCGGCGCGCCCTATATCGTCAGCGAACTGCTGGAAGGCGATTCGTTGCGCGACCGGCTGCGCGCGGGACCTCTGGCTCTTCGCAAGGCGACTGAGTATGCGCTTCAGGTCGCACGGGGACTCACGGCCGCGCATGACAAGGGGATCATTCATCGCGACCTGAAGCCGGAGAACATCTTTATCACGCGCGATGGCCGGGTCAAGTTGCTTGACTTCGGACTGGCGAAACTTACGCAGGCCACGGCCGACGCGTCGTCCGACTCGGAAACGCGAACCATCCAGAGCGATGTGGGGACCGTCCTTGGGACGGTGGGTTACATGTCGCCGGAGCAGGTTCGCGGCAAACCGGCGGATGCGCGCAGCGATCTATTCTCATTCGGCGCGGTACTCTACGAGATGATTTCGGGTAAGCGCGCGTTTCACGGCGAGACCACGGCCGATACGATGAGCGCCATCCTGAACAACGAGCCGCCGGAGTTGACGGAAACGAATCGCAGTGTGCCGCCGGCGCTGGAGCGGATCGTTCGGCATTGTCTGGAGAAGAGTCCTGAAGAGCGTTTTCGGTCGGCGCATGACGTGGCGTTCGACCTGGAAACGCTGTCGACGCTCTCGAGCAGCGCAGTTGCCCCGCGTCCGCCGGATAAGTCGCCGCGACGTGTTCTGGCGGCAGTGGTCGCTCTGGCGGTCGTCGCAATCGCCGCCACGGCTCTGCTGGCGCGCAAGTATGGCTCAGGGCCGGCGAAAACGCCGCGGTTTCGCCGCATTACTTACGAGCGCGGATCGGTGCTCAACGCGCGTTTTTCGCCGGATGGAAACTCGGTGGTCTACGATGCGGCGTGGGTAGGAAAACCCGCGCACCTTTTTTCGACTCCGGCCGGCGGACCCGAGCCGCGAGCTCTTGATCTAGAAAGTGCGCACCTGTTCGGCGTCTCGCGATCCGGCGAAGCGGCGGTTGGACTCGGTGGACGCATTGGAAGTCATCTGATGGTGATGGGCGCGACGCTGGCGCGCTCTCCGCTGGGCGGCGGGGCGCCGCGAGAAATTCTTCAGGAAGTGGTAGCAGCCGACTGGGCGCCAGACGGCACGATGGCCGTGGCGCACAAAGAGAGCGGCCGCATGCGGCTGGAATATCCCGTCGGCAAAGCGCTGTATGAAACCAGCGGATGGATCAGCGATCTTCGCTTCTCGCCGTCCGGCGACAAGATCGCCTTTCTGGACCATCCTTTCTTTCCCGACGATCGGGGATGGGTCGCGGTCATCGATCTTGCCGGCAACAAGAAAAGACTTTCGGGCGAGTGGGAAGCGGAAGACGGGCTGGCGTGGACGCCGGATGGAAAAGAAATCTGGTTCACGGCAACATCCGCGGGAGTGGAGCGCGCCCTGAGAGCAGTCACGATTTCGGGAAATGAACGTCAGGTGCTGACCGTCCCGGGAACGCTCCGCATATTCGACATCTACCCGGATGGCCGGGTACTGCTCGCCGCAGGCCACGAACGAGTTGGCATGACGGGCAGCACCGCCGACGGCAAGGAGCATGATTTGTCGTGGTCGGGATGGACCATCGTGTCCGACGTGTCTTCCGACGGCAAGGTGCTGTTTGACGAACAGAGCGAGTTCGCAGGCACGAACTACATGGTGGCGACCCGCACGATTGATGGGTCGCCTCCCGTGAAGCTCGGCGACGGCGGGCTGGGCAGATTTTCACCAGACGGCAAATGGGTCACCGTGGTGACGCTCGGGCAATCGAAACATTTCACGCTGTCTCCCACGGGAGCCGGCGAACAAAAAGAAGTGCAGGTTACGGGACTGGATAAGTTGGCCGCCGTCGACTTTATGGCTGACGGAAATTTGCTTATCACCGGATCCGAGAATGGGCATGGCGAGCGCTGTTATGTCCGGTCGATGGAGGGCGGTCCGATGCGGGCCATCACTCCCGAGGGCAACATTCAATGCGTCTGCTCGCCGGATTCCCGCTCGGTCGTTGCCAGTGACAACGTGGGCGACCTAAAGGTATTTTCCGTCGATGGCCAGCCGCCGCGTTCCCTTCCCGATACAAAAGAGCTGTTTCCGATCCGCTGGACTGACACTCATACGGTCATTGCGTTTAAGACTGCTGAGTTGCCGTCGAGGGTTTTTCAGATCAATGTCGCCACTGGTAAACAGCAGATCATTAAAACGCTCGCTCCCGGCGATCGCGCCGGGGTAACCCAGCTTCAGAACGTTGCGATTTCGCCGGATGGGCGCGTCGTCGCCTACAGCTATCAGCAGATACTCTACGATCTGTATGTGGTGGAGGGGTTGAAGTAAGTGGAACTGGAAATGCCGATCCCGTCACCCTACTAATGTGCCGCACTCTCCGCGGTAATCTCTAGTGGGCGCTTCTAGAGTCTCAGCAGCACACCCTCGCCCCTTCGAAACTACTTCCGGCCCGATGACGACGACACTTCGAGATTCGAACCTCGCGCCTGAATTTTTGCGCACCGCCCCGATTGGGCGATTCCGGGCGGGTTCTGGGCGGAAGCTATCATGCGACAGCGTTAACAATTGCTTCGGCGTACCAACGCGGGTAATTCCCGCGCAACCCTTTGCGCATTAGGATGAGCTCAACTATCCAAATTACCGCCGGAGTTCGAGATGTCTCAGAGGGTGTTTCTGTCAGCCGTGAGTATGACGCTGACTCTGCTGGTTCCAGTTCAATTGCTCGGACAAGAGTTGGCTTCCGGAATCGTCTACGCCAACGGCTCGGCAACGGTCAACGGCACCGAGATACCAAACTCAGTCGCTGTGTTCCCCGGAGACAAACTCGAAACCAAGCCGGACGCCTCCGCGACCATCGGCACAAACGGGTCGTCGATCATGGTGTTTTCGGATTCTCTGGTGAAATACGAAGGGTCTTCTGTCGGAGTGGATCGCGGGTCGGTCCGAGTCAACACCTCGTCAGGCTTCGAAGCTTATGCCTGCGAGGTCAAGGCAAGGCCGGTGGACAATAGCGCGACGCAATATCAATTTACCCACAACGATGGGCATGTGACGGTGATTGCCATGAAGGGCGATGTCTTTGTCGAAGACCGCCAGGGGTCGAAGAGCGACGAATCTCAGACAGACAAGGAATCGAATAGGGTAAAAGAAGGTCAGCAAACAACGCGCGCCGATGGATGCGAAGTGGCAGCCAGGAGCCCGAGGCACGCTCCAAGTGCGCCTTCTAGCATAGGAAATCCTAAAATTCTCTATCCCATAATCGGTATTACAGGCGGCGTGATCACCTGGATTCTGCTCCGAGGAGGTCATGATCATGCGCCCATTAGTCCCGCGTGTCCTACCGAAGGATGCACATGACCTGTCTTAAGTCGTGTGCGGGTGGGCGAGGTAGTGTTGCCGTAATAGATCCTTGCCGTAGTCATTGCCATTGGGCGTTCGCACGACGCAGTGAATGTGCTGCTGAGTCGGAATCTTGGGGTCGGCCACAAACTTCGCCAGGTTGGCTGGACGCTGATGGTCGAATTCGATCAGAAGCACAGGACTCTGGATGCGGTAATAGAAGGCGCTATCGGGTTGCGCGCCGCCGATCCAGGTGAACCATGTGTTATCGATGTGGCGGTCGACTTCGTTCATCTTCACGCGGGTGTGTCCTTCGTCCATGTTACTGACATAGAGGTGGACTAGATCGCGCAGGCGGCGGCGTGCGCCGGTGGCCAGGTCGTTGGCTTGTAAGCCTGCGTAGTTCAGAACGACGTTGTCCTTGAAAGCCTCAGTCAGGTTGTTGTTGCCGGTCTTGGAGAAGCTGAGGACTGCCTGCTGGCGCTGCGCGTCGGAGAGCGCGCGCAGCATTTCCAGGCCGTCGTTTTGCTCCTGTTGAAGGATCGTCAGTCCTTTGTATTTGCCGGAGGTTGCCCGGACGGGCTCAGAACCGAGGAAGAGGGGCGTCATTACTACCTGATCGCCGAGGACGAAATAATTGATGACGGCGTGATGGCCGTCGAGTTGCCATCCCCACGGCTCGGTGGCGGAGGGCTTGCCCATGATGGTGATGAAGTACAACCATTCGCCCATGAACACATGGTCATCGGCCAGTTCCGCTAGGGTCTCGTTCAGGCGCATGACATTGCGCGTCAACTCGAATCCGGATGTACTGAGCGAGGCGCGCATCAGACCGAAGGCAGCATCGCGTTGTGTGTCGGTCATCTCCTGAAAGCTGATCCCGGGGCGCGCGTAAAAGTGTTGATTCATCCACTTGCGCCACTGGATGTCGTCGACCGGAAACATGGTTCTAACAAGCTGCACGTTGGTCAGCGAAGCGATGAACTTCTCGGCCGCGTTGCGGATGGGTTCGGTGGAAACGCCACTCGGGCTGATTTCAAACAGGCGGGGAATGACGTTGCCGTCGGTGGTGATTCCGCGGAACGGAGTGGCCAGGCCTTCCCGCTCATTCTCCTCGGACATTTGGCGAAAGCGTTCAGCCTGATCGGCCGGAGACTTCTCCTGGCCGAGGGCCAAAGGGGCGAGTGCGGCCGCTGAAAGAAGCGATGCAAGAAATTCGCGACGGGTGGCCGACTGCGGCTGCGGGTGGATATGGGTGTGATCCGGATGATGCTTGGGCTGATGTGACACACTCGCCTCCGCTATGACAAGTCGCGGCACGATAGCATGGGCGGCAGCGCGCACGCAATCAGGGAGGTTTGTCGAGGAGGAGAAGGGACGTGGGCCATTGACCCTGTCGACGGAGGCGTCCTCGACGCCTCGCCACCAGCCTTCACGCGATATCGCTCCTGCTTCACGAGCGGAAAACCACGGCTTAATCGGAGGCGGCACCTCCCCCAGGAGGGAGATACTGGATAAGCTAAAAAGGCCCTCATTCTTTCGAATGAGGGCCGAATCCGCCGTGGAGGGAGATCAGTCGTCGTTGTCAGGTGGCGCCGCCGTGTTAACCAGTTTCACTGCCTGTTCGTAGAGTTCGTTCTGCTGTTTCTGATAGGAGGCCGTCTCCAGCGTTTTAGCTTTTTCGGCCTGGTCGTGAAGTTCATCAGCTTTGATGGAGAGCCGGATCAGGACGCCCAGACGTCGGCTATCGCGGTCGGGAGCCGACGTATCCAGCTGGTTGACCAGCGCCCAGATCCTCTTGCCTTCTTTCGAAGGTGCGAGAGCCGGGTCGAGGTTGAAGTCGATCTGGTCAGCTGTAATGCCGTTATAGGTGGACTGGAACAAGTCTCGTAAGTCGGTCGCGAACAAGTCTCCAAAGTTGTTGGCCGGCACACCCAGCAGCAGTTCTTCGGTCTTGACTACTGAAGCGGTCGAGTAGTGGCGAAGCGCAACGTACCCCGGTTTGGCGAAGGGGCTGATCACGATCAACGGCGTGCGGTGCGGATGAACGTGGTCCAGCGAAGACTGCGCATCGTCATATGTCATGAAGATGGCAGCACCCGTGTTGGTGTTCGCGTCGTAATAGGCGGGGCTGTTCATGATGTGCTGAACCACCATTCCCAGACCGACATCGCCGTCGCCGATCTGTTGCAGCGGGCCGTTGGTCACGACCCCGCTGGCGTTGGGCGCCTGTACGCCGCCAGTGTGATCGTTGGGTTGGTAGATGAAGAGAAACTTCGGCAGGGTTCCGGCCGCGACCATGGCGTCGAAGTCCTTAATGAATTCGGCGGCACGGCGCTGGTCGGAAATGTTGAAGTTGTACCCTGGGTAATTTGCATCCAGGCGCGCAGCCCCATTCTTGTTCGTGGTTCCCAGGATGCCGAGAATGGGCAGCTTCATGAAATACGACTGACCGAGGCCCTGGGTTTGAGTGCTGACGTCTCCGGCGTTGACGAGAGGATGATTGGTGACGCTGAAGTTATCCCCCTGCATCGTTGGATAGCCGAGGTTGCCGCTCGGCGGGTCGTTGAGAGTGGTTGGCGTGCTGGTGCCGGTATCGGTGCCTTCGATGCGGACTCCCCAGCCATAGTCCTTGAAGGACTTATTCCAGCGGCCGAGGTTATTGAAGATGTATCCGCCTTCCGGATAATCCTCGGGGTCGAAGTTCTTGTTCACGAGCAGGCCGCGGCCGCCCTTCACGAGCAACGTTTTTTCTGTGTAGTCGCTGGCTGTGCCGGAAGCGGCGAACTGGTGTCCCGCGTCACTTTCCTCCGAATCCGAGTAGTAGTTGCCCGCAGCGGCAAACGTAGCCGCCAGCGTCTGCGTGTTGAGCGAGACGCCGGTGTACTGGCCGTTGCTGTAGGACGAACCGTCTGCATTGTTAAAGGCAGTACCGGCGAAATTGCCGAAGTGGGAGCCGAGGTTGCCCAGCATGGAGTCGAAGGTTTTGTTTTCATGCAGAATCATGACCACGGTCTTGATGCGGGCCGAGCCAGCGCTTCCGCCCATCGGCACTACAGAGGTGTCAACCGACTGCTGCACAGCAAAGTTGTTGGCCAGCACGGTCGTGTTATCCCAGGGCGAAGTGGTGAGGTCCACCTTCTGCAGGCTGCCGAAGATGAAGTTGCTGTCCACTTTTCCGTCGGACGCCAGACCGGTCGGCGGCGGCACCTGTGGATTGTTATTCGAAGTGTCGATGGCTCCGTTGATGTCCTCCCCGACACCCTTGGTGTTCGAGATGTACAGGGTGTTGCCATCGGAGCTGACAGCGAGCCCGGAGGGATACCATCCTGTTGGTATGCGGCCGAGCACGGCTGGGTTGATCGGATCGGTGACGTCAAGCACGGCCACAGAGTTGAGGCCGGCTTCCGCCACAAACAACCTGGTGTTATCCGGCGAAACTGCCAGAGCATTCGGATAGGCGCCCTTGGCCAGAGTCAGATTCAGGCCGGAGTTGTTGAGGTAGCTGACGAACGTAGCGCCGAGATCAAAGTCTCCAAGGGCCTTACCGCTCTTCATCACGATGCGACTGAGGTGGTCGTCATTGGTCTTGGCAGTGTAGAGGACTTCTGTACCATCTTTGCCCTTGATGACTACCATCGCCGATGGATGAACGTCGCCGACCGTATTGTTCCCCTCCAGGCTTAGCTTCGCACCCAGGTACTTTCCATACTTGGGCGTCGCCAGAGAGGCAAAGCCACCCTGGGCAGCGTATACATGCACGGAAGAGGTGAGGGGAAACTTCCCGAGCTTGCTCACTGGCGGAACATAGAAGCCGTCAGGAGCGTTCTGTCCAGTGGTTCCGAGGGCGGTCAACTGGCCCGTAGCCGGGTCATACGTGGGACTGGCGAACTTGTACTCCATAATGCCCCAGTTAGAAACGGCGATCCGGTCACCAGCGGAGTTGATCGCGATGCCATACGGGAAGGCGCCCGCTGGGAGCTGCTTCAGGAGACCCTTGGTTTGGGTATCGATGACCGCGACGCTGTTGTCACCGTTGCAAGCCACATACAGATATCTTCCGTTCGGACTGAGCTGCATGCCCGCCGGGAAGGTAATCTTCGTAACCGCACTGCGACTGAAGCCGGAGGGCACCGGCGTTGGCGAGGCCATCTGCGGACCGGGAATGTAGTTGGAGACGTAGCCCTGGTTGGAAGGCTGGGTGGGTGGGATAACGATGCTCGCGGGAGCCCCTGGTGTCAACAGGCCGGCAGCCGAAAGCGAAAACAGATTCACGGCGTTGTCCGGTCCGCCCGCAGCCCAGACGGTGTACGGGCCGCCCGCAGGCCCACTGATCTGCAGGCCCACGAAGAACCTCGCGGTGGTGTGCAACTGCGACACTACCGTGAACGTTGACGTATTAATCACAGTGAGCGAATATCCACCCACGTTGATCGCGCTCTGATAGGAGGTGAATCCACCTTCGCGCTCGTCGTCGTTCGAAGACACCAGAAACGCTCCGTCCGGGGTCAGTGCGACGCCCAGCGGATTCATACCGATCTGAATGCTTGCCCCGGCCGGGGTGACTTTCTTGCCGTTCGGCAGAACGCCCGCGTAGTAGCTGCCGAATTTATTGGGCCCGGCGAGAATTTCCGCGCTGGAATAGTTTGGATTGCTCTCCGCCTGGTTGTAAACCGGCGCTGTTACCGTGCCCCAGTTGGAAGTGTTGATGGATTGTCCAAACGCCATACCTGCGCAGAGAACGATTGCAACCAACGGGCGCAACAGCCCAAGAATCAAACCAGACCGATCATGCCCGAAGTTCATAACCCGAGAAAGCATATCCTTCCCCCATGTGGCTCTTCATAAGGCCGAAGAGGCTCGCACGGAGATTGCTCCTCGTATGTTTCTGGTTTGTGACACCAACGTTAACAGGGTATTAAAATCAGGACTAAGCGGAGAAAACTAGAAGTTGTACTCTAATGATAATTACAGGACACGCCGGGTGGGATATGAAGGGGATGGTGAAGAAAACACTTTTCCCTCCGCACGCGTGGGTAGGATTTCTTCGTGACATTCCCCTTTTTGTAGAACCCCGAATTACTTATGGAAGCAGCAGTGGGACACCCGGCCATCTCCGGAAAAATAATTGCGGTTGCGCCGATTAGGGTCCATCAAGACCAGTACCCGTCAGCTGCAGAGTCGCTGCCCCGCCCGCGCTGTTGCTCACAGAGAGGGTTCCGTTGTAGGTGAAAACGTCCGGCGGTGTGAATGTGACCTGGAAAGTGCAGGTCTGCTGCACGTTCAGCGTGGCTGGGCAATTGTTGGTTTGGGTGAAGGTGCCGTCAGCAGGAGCGATGGAAGTTCCAGTGATGTTGACCGCCGCAGCGCCGTCGTTGGTGAGCGTTGCGGTTAGCGTCGTGCTCGATCCGACGGCAATGCTGCCAAGGTTGAGCGATGCGGGTGTGAAACCGAGTGCCAGGGCTTCGCCGGTTCCCGTCAGCGCGATGGTTTGCGTGGGACTGCCGGGGGAGTTGTCCTTCAGCGTCACTGCACCGCTCTTGGTTCCGGCCACGGTCGGCGCGAAGGTGACGGTGATGGTGCAGTTCTGCCCGGAGGAGAGCGTGGCTGGGCAGTTGTGGCTCAGGGAATACTCGCCGCTGGTGGCTATGCTGCTGAATTTTACGGAGCGATTGCTGACGTTGGTGACCGTCACCGTCTGCGGAGGACTCGTGAGTCCGATCTGGAGAAGGCCGAAGTTCAGGCTGGAAGCGGAAAACGTCAGGGTCAGCGGGGTATAGATCTGGGCGGTGTTCAAAACTACGCAACAGATATTTGTGGTGCCAATGCCGCCATCCTGCAATGCCCCTCCCGTCTTAAGCAGGGTTGTGGACTGATACGCTTGCGGCTGGCTAAGGCTGGGCGCAGACTTGAAGGAGCCGTTGGCTTCGCTGTAGATATCGACCTTACTAGTGGGGATGTAACCGGTACAGTCCTTTCCGCAGCTGATGGGTTGCCCAACTCCTCCTGGCACCAGAACGGTACCATCGGTAAGAAGCGTGGCCGTGTGAGCATAACGACCGATCGTCATATTTCCTGTGTAAGTCCACGTGTTGGCTGTGGGATCGTAGAGCTCCGCTGAACTTACCGGGTATCTCCCGTTTGCGCCGCCCGCGACCAGAACCTTGCCATCTGACAGGACAGTGGCGGTGTTGAGGTAGCGCCCCGCGTTGGTGCTGGCTGCGTTTGTCCAGATGCCCGTGGTGGGATCGTACAGCTCGCAGGAGGTGAGATCAGAGAAACCTCCAATGACCAGCACCATCCCGGTTTTCAGCCGAACGGCGGTATGATACCCGCGAGCCGTGTTGAGGTTGCCTGTAATGGACCAGCTGTTCGACGTTGGATCGTAGAGTTCGCTGACCGCTGTCTCAGGGCCGCAGATGCTCGCCGTACAGCCGCCGGTCACCAGCACCTTCCCATTCTGGAGCAGGGTGGCGGTGTGAGCAAAGCGAGCCACGGAGAGGGAGCCGGCCGACGACCACGCTCCCGTCGTGGGATCATACAGTTCGGCTCCGGACAACACGGTGCTGCTGGCACCGAGGCCGCCTGAGACCAAAACCTTTTTGTTGGGAAGGACGACGGCCGGAAATGCCTCCCGTGCCTGCGACATACTTCCAGACAGGGCCCACTTGCCGGACTTAGGGTTGTACAGTTCCGACGAAGCGAGAAGATTGCCGCTGCCGTCGACACCGCCGATCGAGAGGACCTTACCGTTCGACAGCACAACCTGAGCATTGAGTTCGCGAGCGGATTGCATCGTGCCGGTGCTCGCCCACTGACCCTGGACCTGAGCCAAGAGCGACTGAATGCCAACGAGCACGAATGTCAATGCGAATAAGGCGCATGAGAGTCTCTTCATGGCTGTTCTCCATATTGTGTCTTCTGGGACCAGAGACACAGGCCGCCTGGGGCTCGCGACGGGAGCCTAGCATACAACAAGCTAAAGTAAGAGCAAAATAGAAGGGGCAACTCGCGGTCCACGCGAAACGGGCACGGTGCGCCACACATCGCCTACTTTGAGATGTGAGTTGTCCGCGGCACCCAGCTCCCGCTACCCCGATTCGTTATGGCCAAGAAGCGCGCCGCCGGGCGACACAATCTTCAATTCACGATCTCACTCAGCGTAGCGGAACTGGCGTTGTAGTTCGTGGTTGCTCCATAGGCCGCGGTGATCTTGTGAGTGCCCTTTGCAATGCGCTGGTTGTAAAGAAGGCCGCTCCATTGTTCAGCGGGACAGTCGCCAGCACGCTGGTTCCGTCTTTGAAAGTGATCGTCCCCGTCGGTGTCCCGCCGCTGGAGACAACGGTCGCGGAAAATGTAACTGCTTGCCCCACGCTGGATGGATTCTGCGAGCTGGTCAGCGACGTTCCGGTGGAGGCCTTCTTCACCACCTGCTTCAAGGTCGTCGAAGTGCTGCCCGCAAACAACGCATCTCCGCTGTAGACCGCGACGATGCTTCGCGTTCCGGCAGCCAGGGTTGATGTCGTCAGCAGCGCGACTCCAATTGTGATTCTCCATCAAGATCACCCAAACAGTTTTCACACTGCTCATCTGGGCGTTCACGATCCCTGGCATCGCGGCAAACAACGACAGGATCGTTGCGCTGAGCGTCAAAGCCTTTCGTAAGTGCTTCACTGCACCCTCCTCGAGTTTTGTCTGCTTGCGGCTTTGGCCGCAAAGATCGATTTTTCGTTCATCGTATGAGCAAGAGTTACAGACACGTGAACCGTCGGTAAATTCAGCGATGTGAAAACACGGCGGTGTGGACGGCGATTCAGGGATTAGAGAGGGGCGGGAGAAGTTCCTTGTTGTAATCAGGGTGGCCCACTTTTCCGCGAAAAGTGTTTGTTAGCTCAAATCAAACACGATGGCGGAGAAAACAAACTGGGTGCGCCATTTCTCGCGCCCTTGCAAGAAGGGGCGCCCGGCTGAAACATCTCCCTGATAGGAATGCCCATGCCCTGGATAATCGCTTTGCTGTTGTTGATCACGGATATGCGAACAATATAACGGATGGGCTGAGAGCCGGATAGCGCGGGGTACGGAAACAGGAAGAAGGGGTGCAGCCTCTTTCGAGGTCGCACCCGCCACATCGATTACAGAGAGATGCGAATTGCAATCCCTTCGCTGGGATACCTTCGGTTGTACATGTAGTAGCCGTTGTCGACGTACATCACGTAGACGTCGTCGTTGTCATACCAGTTCGCTCCCCAATATTCCGGCCATGGGTCCACCGGACTGAACCAATAGCCGCTGTACTGGAAGCGTGGATATCCGCCTACAACCAGGAACGGAAGCCCGTAGATGCGGAATTCGTGATCGCGCCCGAAGTATCCACGATACCGGTCGTCAGGAATGCGGTAGCCGTGGTAGCCCCCGCGTTGCTGCCAGGTACGGTGGTCGGATTCCCAGTGCTGCGAGCGATGCTGCTGCCAGGCGCTCTGCTGGACACGCTGCTGTTCCGGAGTGGATCGAGGTCGATCGGTTCTCTGTTGCTGGGCATGCTGCTGGTTGTCCTGTGACTGCTTCTGTTGTTGGGGATGCTGTTGCTGAGCATGCTGGTTATTCTTGGCCTGACTCTGCTGTTGGGCACGCTCTTGGTGCTGGTTGTTCTGTGCCTGCCTCGGTTGTTGGGCATGCTCTTGCTGTTGGTTGTTTTGTGTTTGCTTCTGCTCGGACGGGCGTTGCTGAGCATGCTGGGACTCTGGCTTGGCTTGCTCGTGCTGCTCCTGTTTTTGTTCTTGATGATCTTGCTTTTCGCCCTGTTGGTCGTGCTGCGCATAAACAGGCGCGGCGACTCCCAGAAATAAAGCCAGAATACTGGTGCTGGTGATTCGAATTATTCTCATTAAGTCGTATCTCCGTTAGTGCTGATTTTGTACGCTTGCTCTAGCAAGCTTCCGGTCGTTGTTTTGACCGGATGCCGCTCGGTTCGCCCAATGCGAGCAGTTCGTCGTGTCCCCTCGTGATAGTGCCCTCGGTTAGGTGCCCGCTGCTGGCTAGGCAGTCAGCCTTAAGTGCGCCTGCCCGTGAAAATCAGTCATTAGCCAACACGGATACGGGAAAGCGAATGGAAGAGTCCAAAGACATTCATGATCCATAGAACTACGGCGATGACTACCACGCCGTTCAAAATTGACTTAATTGTTCCCTGCATGGGAATGAAGCGATTCACTAGCCACAGGAGAACGCCGACCACGATGAGCACTTCCAGGAGCTGAATTAGCGGCATGACTTTGGACCTTCCTTCAGTTTGCGGGCTTCTCCTCTCGTCTGCTCGAGGAGTTGCCCTGATTTGCGCGTTTGTAGGGTCGAAGTGTGTTCGTCGCAGGTTTGCGATCCGCACACGATGAAGATTACCGATTGGCTGGATGTGGTCGCATCGATCAGCCAGCCCGCGGAACGGGCCGGCGGCGGCCTAAAGATGAGAGCAACGAATCAGTGGCCGTTGCTCCCTTCGGCACACTCAGGAGTAATTAGCATGACAGCTGGCGGAATGGGTGTCTGAGCAAGAACGCTCACATCCGGAAATTGAGGTCTTGCGGGCACGTCTCATTCAAGAGGGCATTAGCGGGCCCGAGTACCCAAATTCCCTGCCACACTTCAGGCAGACGCGATACGTCCTTTTCTTGATCGTGAATACGCCAGTCATCTGTGTGTGTCGGCATCGGCAGCCCAAGACAAATTGGAAAATGCGTCTCAGCACTCTCACTAGTCCTCTGCTCGCTGCCGGCGCTCGCAGCTTCCGTTGTCGTCCAGCCACTTCAGGAGTGCATGGATGCTGCCTCGAGCCAGGGCAATGGCACAGTCGGCGGCTCCGTAATAAAGATTGATGGTGTCGCCATCGGGAGCAATCGTGTATCCACAGGGAAACACGACATCGTCGACGTCTCCATGGCGCTCATACTCGGCTTCCGGGCCAAACATCCACGAGTCGCCACGGAGCAGGCATTTTTCCGGGTTCTCCAGATCGAAAAGGGCCAAGCCCAACCGATACAGACAGCCCGATGGCGTGTGCCTCACTCCGTGATAGAAGACGAGCCATCCTCGGGAGGTCTCGATGGGCGGGGGCGACAGACCGATCTTGTTTGCGTCCCACCAGGCCCCGCGGCGCGCTTCGAGCATAAGCCTGTGGCGGCCCCAGTGGCGGAGGTCGGGAGAATAGGAAATCCACATGTGGGACCCGAGAGCTGTCATGGGCCGGTGAATCAGCGCCCAGTAACCGTCGATTCTGCGGGGCAGAAGCGCGGAATCTTTGTCGTCAGGCGACATGATGACACCATACCGCTCGAAGCTTCGGAAATCTTTGGTCAGGGCCAGAGACACTCCCGGCCCGCCGCGTGAATAGGATGTGTAGGTGACTACGTATTGCTCCAGTTCGGGCACGAAAGTGATCCGTGGATCCTCGATGCCCCAGATCTCCTCGGGATACTCCTTGGGGTTGGGCATCATCGTCGGCTCGCTATCAATTTGCCAGCCATCGACGCCATTCTGCGATCGCGCCGCGCACAGATGCGACAAGCCTCGTCGGTCTTCCACCCGGCAGAGGAGGAGTGTCGTTCCATCCGCAAGCAGAGTCGCGCCCGCATTGAAGACGCTGTTGATGGAGTAAGGCCAGTCCTTGCTGGTCAGGATTGGGTTGGCTGGATGGCGCAGCAAAAGCGGCTCGTAGCGAGCATTCGTTTCGGTCAGAAGTGCAGTTTGTTCGCTTTTCACGATGGCATCTCCATTTGTTCGGGCTCTTTCAGCGAATACATTTCGAGGAGAGCCATCAAGAACGATAGCGTTGATTCCGCTCCCTGGTTTTCGTTAGCGCGGTCAGGATGCAGGCCGTCGCGGCAGCCGCCGGTGATGGCGTCGTAGAGGGGCAGCTGGAGATCATTGTCGCCCAGGAACCAGTTGAATGCCGACCAGGCTTCGTCACGCCAACGGCTGTCGCCAGTTACGCGATACGCCTGCAGGCACGCGGAAACCGCACCGCCCGCTTCAATCGGTTGCTGATCGAAGCGGGCTTTCTCACCGCGCTGGTGATAGAAACCCTGGGATCCAATCGGCACGAAATGGCCGTGGGTCTGGCAACGCTGAGCGTCCATAAGCCATTCCAGAGAGTCCAATCCAGCCGAAATCATGCGTTCATCCCCGCACTCCGACCCAACGAGCAGCATGGCCTGCGGCAGCCTCGCGTTCCCGTAGGCCACGACATCTTCAAACCACTTCCACTCCGGGCGGCAGATCGACTCATACATGTTGAGTAATCTTTGAGCCAGTGCAAGGCGGACATGCTGACCGTCCCGGTCGCCCGGATAAGCGGCGAGATACTCCTGGATTCCGAGGAGCGCATAGGCGCAAGCGCGAGGACTGTGGAACTCCAATACTACCGGCAGCGAGAACTCGAATAGCCGCCCTGCCGCGCCTCTTAATCCATGATTTGTGGATCGAGCAAGGAGCGTTCCAAGCGCCCAAAGAGCGCGACCGTGAGAGTCTTCCGAACCTTGCTCTTCCGCCCAGCGATGGTCATAGCCAAAGAAATTTCGGAACCTTTTGTTCACCGGGTTGAAGGCGTGCTCCAGAAACGCCAAATATCGCAAAGGCCAATCGGGGTTGGCTGAGACAGCGCGTAGTCCCTGGTTGATGCCGGGTTGGTCTGCCCCGAGTTGTTCCAGCAGGGACGTGAAGATGAGCGCACGCGCGTTGTCGTCGGTTGTATACCCCTCCGCTCGGTTCGGGATGGTGAAGATAGCGTGCTGCAGCATCCCGGTGTCATCGGTCAACGCATGTACGTGACTCAGTTTCAGTTGGGGCAGTTGATGAAAAGTCTTTGGGGTCGCGCGCGCTGAAAACTGAACGTGGGGAATCTCCATGCGGTCGGCCCGTACTCGCGAGAAACTTTCCATGTAGCCCTGTGCGACCTTTTTCCAGACCATGTCGCGCGCAAATAGATACGCCCGCTTGCGCATACCATGGCGAATGGCAGGGGTAGCGAGGAGTTCGACCGTCTTGAGAGCAATGGCTGTTGGATTCTGGAAAGGGACTAACGCCCCGCGACCGTCATCTAACAGCTCAAGGGCGTGCCAGTAGGGCGTAGAGATAATCGCTTTGCCCGCGCCGAGTGCGTAGGCCAGCGTTCCGGAAACGACCTGCGCTTCATGCCGATAGGGCGTGATGTAGATATCCGCGGCAACGATGAATTCAACCATCTCCTCAGGACTGACGAAACGGTCGTGGAACTTTACCTGCGATTCCACGCCAATCTCTTTCGCCAAAGCCTGCAGGCTGGCTCGATACTTGTCTCCCTCGCGACGGAGAATGTGAGGATGGGTCGCGCCGGCGACTATGTAAACCGCGTTCGAGTGCTTGGACAAGATATCCGGCATCGCCTGAATCACGTTCTCAATTCCCTTATTCGGCGAGAGCAGGCCGAACGTGAGCAGGACTGCCTTTCCTTCCACGCCGAAGCGGTCTTTGTAGAAGTTAGGATCCAGAAATGGCAGGTCTGGAACGCCGTGTGGGACCATGTCGATCTTGCTGCCCGGTACTTTGAAGATTTCCTGCAAGAACTGGGATGAGAGCTGGCTCATGACAATGAGGCGATCGGAGAGCTCGGCAATTTCCGCCATAACCGCCATTTGGTCAGGATTGGGCTCTCGCAAAACCGTGTGCAGCGTGGTCACGACCGGCATCTTCAGGCCACGCAGAAGTTGCAGGATGTGGCTTCCGGCCGGACCTCCGAAGATTCCATACTCGTGCTGCAGGCACACCATGTCGATGTTGTTGAAATTCAGAAAACGGGCGGCTTCCTCATAGGACGCGACATCGTTCTGGTTCAGCGACCAGCGTACGCGAGCGGGATAGTCATATCCCTGCTCGGTGTCGTTGACTGGAAGCGCCATCAAACGAGCGGTTCCGTACTCGGCAGAGATTGCGGCGCACAAGTCCGTTGTGAATGTGGCGATGCCGCACTGGCGCGGAAGGTAGTTTCCGACAACCGCGATTCGACTGGGCAGCGACGGCTTCGAGTTCGATCGCGGACGCGCCACTGACGTCTGTTCTTGCACGGGAGGACGGGGGCCGACCACCTCCAGAACTGCATTGGAAAACACTGGGTTGAGTAGGGCCATGGGTCCTTCACTTTGGTACAAACAGGTTGTGGGCGACCGCGGGACCGCCAGCAGTGATTTGAGGAGTTTTCCCTGTTATCAGTATTTACCGAAGATGCAGTCGGAGACTGATCAAAATTGACCAGCGTGTTGCCGGAGAGAAGCGTTGGTCTGTACTTCGCCGTCAACTCCTTTCGAGATCCCGGCCTTGGCCAGTTTTCGTAGTTGGTGCAATCGCCTGTTTACGACAACAACTTTTCAGCGACTGATGAGCCGCATTCCAAGACTGTGCAAAGTTGAACTGGCGATAACGATTGTTCTCAGCATTCACCCGCTATGGGAGCCAGACCTCCGATCCCGCAGGAATATTCTGCTGTGCCAAATCGTGTGGCAACATGATCGCCATACGACATGTGCTGACGTCTTGTGGCTTCAAAACTCAATCGAAGCGATTTGAGTATCGAGTACATGCAGGCGGTACTTGCTTACCTGGCGGTCCACCCGCCATCGATGAGAATTGTCTCACCCGTGATAAGGGACGCCGCACGGGAGGCGAGGAACACGACCACGCCCGCCACATCCATTGGTTCACCAATTCGGTGAAGCGCGGCTATACGCTCGATCACGTCCGAGTGGAAGTCAGGATCGGCAAGACAGCTCTCTGTCCCCGGAGTACGGATAAACGTCGGTGCGACCGCATTTACAGTGATGTTGTACTTACCCCACTCGACGGCAAGGCATTTGGTCAGATGCGCAATGGCAGCTTTGGTCATGCAGTACACGGACTCGGTCGGCAGCGCCACGAATCCTGCCTGGGAACTCAGATTGATGATGCGACCGCTCTTCTGCCGAATCATGATGCGCCCGGCAGCTTGACTAGCGAAAAATGTTCCTTTCAGATTGACGGCCAGCGTCAAATCGAAGTCCTCCTCGCGCACGTTCTCCGCGAGGTTGTCTGGTGCGAGTCCCGCATTGTTGACGAGGATGTCGATCCGTCCGAGATGACGTACGGTGTCATCAACCGCCTGAAATATCTGGTCCAGGTGTCTCATGTCCATCTGTAGCGGAATAACCTGTTTACCCATTGCTTCGATTTGAGCCGGGAGGCTCCCCGCAGCGTTCACATCACGCAGGCCAAGTGCCAGGTCTGCGCCTGCATGAGCCAAGGCCAGAGAAATGGCATTGCCTAAACCTCGGGCAGCACCAGTAACAAGTGCTACTTGACCCGTCAGATCAAACGTCGGAAATCCGTTCAATTTTGCCTCCTGGTTTCCAGGTGAGTAATTTCGCGAGTAGGATCGGGCATGAATTGTTGACTCCTTGGGGGAAGAAGGGAAACATCATACCCCCTGACGAAAGGTTGCCAAGGATGGCAGAAGCGCGAATCGCAGCTATTTGGGGAACGCTGATCGCACGGTCTGTCGGAGTCATTGAACATGAAGTGTCCCTTCTGCAAAACAGACATCCATGACACCGCCGACAAATGCCTGGCAGGTCGGGCACGTAGTTGCTGTTGGTTACAACAATCACTAGAATGTTGCCCCGGCTCGGCGTAAAGTATGGCCGTGAGAACCGCGATTTCAGGAGCGATGCTGGCGTTCATTACCCTTCTGGTGGTGGCGCAAGAACCGGTGTCAGCAGCAAATCACACGAGGTCGCTCCACGTCCCCACATTCCAAGCGAAGGACGGAGGCTTCACGACCCAGGCAATCGCCGGAACAAGAAACCTGTCTCTGTATGACGACGCGGGACACTTCGATTGTCGAAGGTTTACGCGAGGGGCGATTTACAAAAATCCTGAGGAGGAAAAAGCTCGAATCGCTTCCTCGATGGAAGATGCTCGTGCCTTCATCTGGGAGCACTGGCAATCGAAGAAACGCGGGTACATTCGGATAACGTTCAACAGCGTGGATGCGACCAGCACATCCCACATCTTGATCGAGCCAGATACCAGCAGCGTTTGGCAGGTGACGTGGAGAATCGTCCGGCATAACAACCAGGTGGACGACCTGCCGCCTATTCGAACTATTGAGCGGAAGAAGGTTGGTGGGGAGACTGTTCTGGTATTCAACGCGGCTGACGGCAATGAACAGGAAACGCTTTGAGCCGTTCAGCAGGCCATCTCTGTTGAAACATCGCCATTTCACTCATTGACGGCGTTTTGAGTGCAAGTGTCCGTTTCCGACAGTGGCTGTGCCATAGCTCCAGAGTCCCGGCAAACCGACGGCCTTCCGATCCTGTCCTTTCGTGATGCTGCAATCCCCAACGCCGAGCGCAATCATTATTCAATTCACGAGCAGGTCGCGCCCCAGCTATGGAATGCCCGCACTGTCACCGGCAGACGAGCCCTCATGCGCCGAGTTGCGAATATTGTGGCGACATCATTCCGCCCGCTCAGCACTTGCTTGAGGAGTCCGGCATGATTGCGCCCTCGTCCCCGGCCACCAGCCCGCCACCCAAAAAGGTTCAGCTAGAGCCAAGAGACGACCCCTTTTACCGAATGGCAACGCTGGGCGATCGCTTGATCGCTTTTGCCCTCGACTGCACTTTCCTTTTCTGTGTATTTGCCATGGTGGATGCGTGGGCCTTCATGCGCTGGGGCATAGTCGACGGAGCGGAACTGAAGCTGACCCTCGCCGCGCTTCTTATCGCCCAATCTCTTAATACAGCGACTTTCTTTCTCTACCTCTGGCTGCTGGAGGCGATCTTCGGTGCCACCTTGGGGAAGGCGATGGTTGGCATCCGGGTGGTCCAGATAGCGGAGCGCAACCCGCTTGCGGCTCTCGCCATCCGCAATCTCCTCAGGGTTGTGGACGGGCTCGCTTTCTACCTGGTGGGCGCCATGGTTGCGGGTTGCTCGAAAATGCATCGCCGCCTGGGAGACATTTGTGCCGGCACTGTCGTGATCGAAGAACACTTCGGTTCCGGGGTAAAGATCGCCGCCATGGCGCTTTGGACGGTCGTTCTAGCGGGCGCCGTCTGGTCTGTTCCTCGGATCTGCGAAACCAACGCCGCGCTCCCTTCTCGTTACCTGAATCAGGTGGTTGTCCAGGTGGGGCGAAACGAAACGTCTGCTTATTTGACCGTCGCCAGTTTCCACGTGAACATCGCGAAAAAGTGAGCAGATTCCCCGAAGTGAGTGCAATCGCCCGTAGTTGGTGTAAGCGACTGATTACGACAGTTGAGTTTTGGGCGCACAGGTCCCGCTTCGACTGGTACCTCGCCACCGCCCGGTGGTCAAGGGATACACATGACTCCCGTAACTTTTCGCCCATCATGAGTCCCCTTCACAATCAGGGGGCATGGGACAGGTTCCGTCGGTTCGATTTCGAGATTCCTGGTTCATACGATCCAGCGCGACGATGGCCAGAATCTCGGCCTTGCCCCTTCTTGTGGTTGGCCTTACCGGCTGGATCCCGAATAAGGAGCTTGAGCTGGGCCCGAAAGGGCCTTGGCCTTGGGGGGCACTTATCGGACTCTTCTTCAGCGTGGTGGGCCTTTTGGGGCTACTTCTTCCGTGCGGGAAACAATCTCGAAATCGCTATCCGCTACGTAGTAGTGAGCTGGGCAACCAATCTTCGATGTTGCCGAGACATCGCTATTTCACCTATTGACCCCGCGACGGGGGTTTTGAGTGTAATCGCCTGGTCACGCCAACCATCACGACAGCGTTAGAATCAAGAAGATCCAAATCAGCCGACTGCCGAACCGGAGTATCAACTTGTTCGAGGAACTGGAAAAGATCGAGCTTGCCGAAGATGTGTTCGGAACTGACCTTCCAGTTGATCTGGCCTTCGATAATCCTCGCGAGCTTGTCGATTACCTCGTATTGCACTTGAGAGGGTGGGGACCCAAACCTTTTGCTGCGGATTTTTTGAAGAAACTCGCCGAGACGCACAACACTCCCGCATTGGCTCAAGGCTTGCACGACAGTTGGCGACGAGAGCAGATTTCGGCAATTATCCAAGAAATCTTTAATACGGGCGACAGCAGGGCTGGCGGAGATGACGAGGCTGTGATTCCTGTCAGAAAACCGCGCAACCCGAAGTCTGGCGATGACGCTGCTGCTCAGAGTCTTGACGAGGATAATCAGTCAGCCAGTCGCTGACTAGACATCGCCATTTCACCAACAACCCTGCCCGACAGGCCGGGGGGCAGTAGTTGGTGTAATCGCCTGATTACGACAGCTAGCCAGAGAGTCGTTGAAGTCGGCTCGATGTATCTGATTTGAAAGGCGAGAACACTTAACTACTGCCAGGTGGAGAAGGCGGTGTGTACCAGGATCTGAGGTTTTCAAGTGAAATGAATATGCGGGGACGCTCGGAGCCGCCCTTCTTTGCTGACTTTGACATCCGTCCGATGGCCAGCATCGCATGGTAAGCTTCCGAATCATGGGACTTCGCATGATTCGCAAACTGCCGCTGGTTCTAATTCTGTTCTTGGTGTCGGTCACGCTGTTCTCTCAGGAGGCTCCGGCCGCATCGTCCACAATCTTGCACTACCAGTTCAAGGAGGGACCGAATGGAGCCCAGGTGGCAAGCGCGGTCGACAGTAGCGTCAACCACCTGGATGGAGCCGTTCACGGTGTGCTCACGTACAGCTCGGACGTAATCATCGGAGGAGGAAAATTTTCCCTCAATGCAACCGCAGACGTCGACTACGTTGTTCTGGCGCAGACGGCTGGGAATGCACCGCTTCTGAATCAAACGCAGGCCTTTTCACTCACGGTATTTGCAAAGCCCACAGGCGGAACGGCGCTCGACGTTATCGGCGATCTGATAGCCGGGAAGCTCATCACAAATGGCAGCGGGGAGTGTCTGACCACCTATGGCATTTTCTATTCCCAGCCGCTGCAGAGTTTCGTTGCCGGCGTATGCGGCGCAGACGGTTCCGCCCGGTTCGTCTGGTCGAGCCACACGTTCCCACAGAATACTTGGCATAGGGTCACCATGAAATATGTGACCCGCCAGCCGGTGACCACGATCAGTCTCTTGGTCGATGGTGTTGCCGAAGGGATGATCAAGGTAAGGTCATTTCCGGGGCCGGCGCTCGGGAACGCGGGTTTTCAGGTTGGCGCGGCTAATTTCGGCTGCGATACTTGCCAATTCCGCAGGAACTTCGTAGGGTTCATCGACGAAGTGAAGCTCAATGGACATCTTCCCTAGGCGGAGTGGGTCTCGATCCGAGGCTCTCGCAGAGGAACCAGGAGAGAGCTTGCGCTACGGAATGGTTGGCGTAATATCGCCTCTCTAACAATGTCGGCGGTGTCAAGCACGATGTGCGCACACGACTGCATGCACTCGTTCAAGAGCGCCATTTCGCTCTAGTAGAGGTACGCTTTCCAACCTGGGCTCGCTCCTAATCGTTAGGGTCAAGAACTCAGTCCGACCCAACCATCTCTTCGATCCCACTTCGATCATGATTACTGCTTCGAACTCCCCTGCCAAAGGGGAGCGGGATACCCAATCATTACGTCGGTGAGTTACTGCGCACCATGGCGATTTCCGGGCGCTCCCGCGTGCGAACCGAGCTTTTCGAATTGGTTGTAGTCTCTGCCTTGGCGCCACATCCAGTACAGATGCACCGCCAGTTTGCGCGCCATCGCTACTTTCGCGATCTTCCGCCCGCGCCGCAGGGCGAGGTGAAAGAACCGACTGCGCCACTCGGGTTGGCTGCGCACGGTGACCTGCGCCCCTTCCACTAGCAGAAACCGGAGCAACACGTTACCCTGCTTGCTGATGTGTCCCAGCCGGCGGCGATCGCCGCTGGACTCTTCCGACGGAACCAGACCCACATAGCTGGCGATTTGTTTCCCGCAGTGAAACCGGTCGGGAGTGCCAATCACCAACTCGTACGCCAACGCCGTCAGCGGACCCACGCCGGGATGCGTCATCAGTCGCCGCGTCACCGGGCGCTTCTCCACCTCCTCTTCCAGCGCTCGTGTCAGTTCCTGGATCTTCGGGGTGAGTTGGTCGAGTATGTCGAGCAGGTCCTGGCGTCGTCGGCTGGCCCAGGGTGCCAGTTGCAACGACTCCAGTTCGTTGCGACCTGCCGGCCGCCACAGCGCTTTCTTGCGCCGCAGTCCTTCGTGGAGCGCCACCACATGCAGCTGATTCATCACGCGGGTGCGCATCTGTACCAGCCGGTGTCGATGCCACAGCAGTTGCCGCAGATCCCGATTCTCGGCGTCCGCTACCCAGATCCGCGGGAAACGGTCTTCCACCATGAGCCGCAGTAACAGCTGCGCATCCTGGCGATCGGTCTTCTGCTTCCGCACTCGTTTCGTGCGTATCTCCGCTGCGTCCCCGATCCACACCTCAAACTGCCAGTCGCGCAGCATACGCTCAAACCAGCGAGCGTGCCCGCTGGCTTCCATCCCCACACGCACACTCCGTTCCTTGACCGTGCCGTAAAACTGTTCCGCTTCTTCGCGATGAGTCAGCCGTCGTTCGCCGCACTCACCTGTTTCCGTGTCCACAAATGCAATTTGCTGGAAGCCCGGATGATAGTCACAACCTATAATCAGCATGTTCGGCTCCTTTCCTCCGAGCCCTTTGGTTGGTTTGCGCCTCCAAAGTTTACTCGGGCCTGGGAGCCGACATTGTTATGGAATCATTTCACTCATTGACCCTAGCCGTGTAACTCCCGCGTTCGGTCTCGCCGGCGCGATAAAACCAACCAACTCGGAGTGATGGCAATCACAGACGCTCGCGGCGTCGGCTTATAGGTTGATGAGAGCAGGTCCTCCCCTCAGCGAAAACCTATGACTCATCGATATTTGCGTCTTTTTCTCTCCCCTGTCGTTTCGCTGATCCTTGCCCAGGCCATTGGTTTTGGGCAGGAGTCCAACAGGAAGTCAGACACGGAGTCCGTTGCAACTCGCGTCCGGCCGGACAAGCGGGCTGAATGGATGCGGCGTGGGCGAGAGGCGCCGGAGGGGGTCTCGGCGGCCGGGCTGCGTCTGCGGGCTTATCGGCAGAAGATGGCGCTGCGAGCTAAGCGGCAGATTGCGGCGTCGATTGCAAATGGGGCTCCGTCGGCGTTGGGATGGGTTGCGCTAGGTCCCGCACCGCTGGTTTCCGACAATAATTCTTTTGGGATGGTTTCCGGGCGCGCGACTTCGGTGGCGATGGATCCGACCGACGCTACCGGCAACACCGTGTATGTCGGAGGAGCATACGGCGGCGTTTGGAAATCCACCAATGCGGCGGCAGTCCCGTCGAGCAATGTGACCTGGACGCCGGTAACAGACTCGCAGGCGTCTCTTGCGACCGGCGCCGTCTCGGTGAAACCTGACGGCACGGTCGTGCTGGTCGGCACTGGAGAACCAAACAACGCCATCGACAGCTATTACGGCGCGGGTATTCTGCGGTCGACCGATAGCGGCTCGACGTGGACGCTGATTCCGTCAGCCGATGGCGGGAGCCATCCGTTTGCGGGCCTGGGAGTGGCGAAGTTTGCGTGGAGCGCGGGCAGTGGGCAGACCAACATTGTTGTCGCGGCTGCCGCCACGACCGCCAAGGGATTTGAGGAAGGAAACATCACCAGCAGCACGAACCGCGGCCTCTACCAGTCGGCGAATGGAGGACTGACCTGGGCGTTTCAGGGACTGCCGGATGGCGGGCCAATCTCCGCGACCGACGTGCTGTACAACCCGATCGAAGGAAAATTTGTGGCTGCGGTGCGCCGCCACGGGCTTTACACGTCGCTGGACGGAACGAACTGGGGACGGATGCCGAACCAGCCTACTCCGTTGACTATGACGTGCTCGGCGCAGGCGAATTGTCCAATCTATCGCGCACAAGTGGCGATTGTTCTCGGGCGGGACGAGATGTACATGTGGTTCATCGATCTCGATTCCGGTAACAACGTCGTCGACGAGGGTATCTGGCGATCGATCAGCGGCGGAACCTGGAGCCAGATATCCGAGGCAGGCCTGACCGACTGCGGAGACCTCGAAGGCTGCGGCGCGAGTCAGGCGTTCTATAACCTGGAGATCGCTGCCCTGCCCGACGGATCCGGGATCACCGATCTGTACGCGGGCGCCGTCAATCTGTACAAGTGCCGGCTACTGAACAGTTCGACCACCTGTTCCACCATCGACGCAAATCTTCCGAATGCGTGGCTCAATCTCACGCACGTGTACGGCATTTGTAGCGACAAGGCGCAGGTGCATCCCAGTGAACATGGAATCGATTTCGCTGTCGTGGGTGGGAAGGCGCTTTTGTATTTTGCCAATGACGGCGGAGTCTATCGCGCGATCGACGGTTACAGCGGACTCAATATTGGCTCCTGCAACACGGCGGGAAATAATGCCTTCGACAATCTGAACGGGTCGCTTGGATCGTTGACGCAGTTCGTGTCGTTCTCGACCCATCCGACCGATGGGAATACGGTGCTCGGCGGTTCGCAGGGAAACGGATCGCCAGCCAGCAACGCGGCAACATCGAGTTCGCAATGGATCACGGTCAACGGCGGCGATGGCGGATACAACATCATTAATCCCGTGACGCCCACGCAATGGTTCACGGCCAATACGGACGTCAGCATTCAGGTTTGCAATAGCGGGATCGGATGCGATACCAATGCTTTCGCGCCGGTTGTGACCAACGCTACTGTAGGCGGAGATGCAGGTCCGTTCTACACGCCGTACATTCTCGATCCGCAAAACGCAAGCGAGTTTCTGGTTGGAACCTGCCGAGTCTGGCGCGGGAGCACCAGCGGGACGGCGTTCTCCACGCTCAGTGTCAATTTTGATGTGTTGAGCAACTCGCTCTGCACGGGAAATGAGTTCAACCTGGTGCGTGGGCTGGCGGCAGGCGGTCCGACGCAGAACAATTTTTCGAACGTTGTATACGCCACGACGGAAGGCTCCGGACCGAACTGTACCGGAACGTGTGGGGGCCCGTTCGGAGGTGAAGTATGGGCTACGACCAACGCCGCCACCACGCAGATGTCGAATGTGACCGGGACGATCAATCCGCTCAACTACACCATCTCGTCGGTTGCAGTTGACAGTTCGGTTGGAGACGGAAAGACCGGCTACGTCGGCATCATGGGATTCGTCGGGACCGGGACTGCTCATGTTTACAAGACTTCCAACGCCGGGCAGACATGGATTCCTTTTGGCAGCGATACGCAGGGCTTGCCGGACGCTCCCGTAAATACGATCACGGTGGATTCGAACTCGGGGCAGGTGTACGCCGGCACGGATGTCGGCGTGTTCGTCAGCTCGACTTCCTCTGCCGGTTGGACGGAGGTTGGACCCGCGGCCCAACCTGGCGCTACGGGCTATCTTCCCAATGTTCCAGTCTCGGCAATTCGTTTGTTCAACTCGGGAGCCTCGAAGAAACTGCGGGCCTCGACCTATGGGCGCGGAATCTGGGAATACGATCTGGCCACCAGTCCGGATTACCAACTGGCTGTCTCCAACACGCCGTTGGTTTCTTTCCCGAGCCAGACGGCTGTTTTCACCGGAACTCTGACTTCGCAAAACGGATATCCCAACGCCGTGACTCTGAGCTGCGGAACAGGCGCGCCGGGAGCGTGCACGATTCCAGGCAATCCGATTACGCCGACAGCGGGTGGAGCCGTTTTCAACGTTTCGATGAACAGCGGAGGCGCGCCGCAGGACTACAACTTTAATGTCCACGGAGTCGGCGCGGACGGCCATTCGATCACCCACGACGCAGCCGTGAAACTGCAAGTCGTCGACTTCGGGCTTGGAACACCGGTGCCGAGCACAGTTACGGCGCAACAGGGCGGCGCTTCCAACACCACCAGTTTTCAGGTCGCGGGTCTGGGCTCATTTGCCGGGAGTGTGACTCTTAGTTGCCAGGGAACGGTGATCACGGCGGGCGCAACCTGTATCTTTTCGCCTTCGGCTACGGTGAATCCGACTTCGGTTAGTCCGGTCGACGTGTCGCTGACGGTGTCGGTGCCGAACAGCGTCGCCATCAAGAGCTACAGCATCACGATTCAGGCCACGAGTACGGGCGCGCCGGCTCCTGAAACGCAGACGCTTACGCTGGAAGTGATCGCGCCGGTCGGGGATTTCTCGCTGGCGGTTACGGCGAGCCCGAATGCGTCTCTCGCGCACTCGACCGTTGCCTGGAGCGGAACATTGACGGCCGTCAATGGATACAACAAGTCGGTCACTCTCTCGTGCACAGCGGGAAAGCCGGGGACATGCACGTTTACGCCTTCGACGCTGGTGCCGACTTCCGGCGGGGCGGGATTCACGGTCACTGTGGGCAATACCTCGGTTGGAGACTTTGACTTCACGATTGAAGGCACGGACGGAACGTTGACTCATGCCTCGCCTGGGCACCTGACCGTGAATACCGACGTCACTTTGCCGGGATCACTGGCGGATGCCTCCGTGCAGCCTGGACAGACTGCAACTACGTCGCTGAACGTTGCGCCGTTTGGCGGCCCCACGTTCAGCGGGGCTGTTATCTACGCGTGCTCGGGACTTCCCGCAGGACTGACGTGCGCCTTCAACCCGTCGCAAATCGCCGCGGGAGGCTCGGCTACGACGGTCGGGGTCAGTATCAAGACGGCAGGGCCATTTACGGGAACGCCGGTTCGGCGGCGGGGACAGAACCGGGGGCGGTGGCTACTTCTGGGCTTGCCGTTGGCGGGATTAGTCCTGGCGGGAGTTGCAGGCTGCGGCAAGGGTCGTCGCCTGCAAATCGCGATGTTTTGCGGGATGCTGGGTTTGGCCGCAACTATGCTGGCTTGCGGCGGGATTGGCGGTGGATCGACGGCGCCTCCTCCTCCAACGATCAGTGTCACCGTCAACCCGACTTCTGTGAATACTCTCTACCCCAACCTTAACAGCGCTCCGCCGCAGACACAGCAGTTTACTGCGGTAGTTCACAACGCCACGAATCAAGCTGTTACCTGGACAGTGGCTGGCGGCGCGGCAAATGGAACAATTGACTCAAGCAGCGGGTTGTACACCGCGCCGGGAGCGGTTCCCGGCGGCACCGTTACAGCCACGGCCACCGCAGTGGCGGACATAACCAAGTCGGCGAATGCGGCGGTCAATATTCTGACGCCGACTCCGTCCGGGACGTCTGCGATCACAGTAACGGTGACGGAAGCAACGCAGCCTCAGGCGCAGCACACGGTGGGATTTAATCTGACGGTGCAGTGAGAGTGATTAATTCTAGTTTCTAGTCGGAAGTATAGACTTTACGCAAGGCGGCATAAAATAGAAATTGGCCGGGAGTAAATGCTGGTGAAAATCCAGCCGCCAACCTGAACGACCTGGTTGGGTCGTCGTCTAAACTCTTAAGACATCCCGGTTATTCCTTCCAACCCTCCGTCGCCTTTTAGTTTTCGCCTTTTTTGCCCATCCGACGAGAAATTTTAGAGATGGTTCCCATGCAATTTTTGAGGAGCCGATGGTCACCGCCGCTACCGCAAAGGTTGGCGTCCTGGTGTAGTCTGGTCACTCACTAAAAACCTGGCGGAGAACCTCATGGGCAAAGGCAAGAGTGTCACACACAAACAGAAAGTTGCAGTCTTAGGCGCGGGCAAGATCGGCGGGATTCTCTTGCAGGCACTGCTACGGGATGGTCTGCTGTCGCCATCGCAGACCTGGGCGACGGTTGCGCATCCCGAACGGGCGCGGGCGCTCAAGGACAAGTTAAAGGTGCACGCTGGGACCGACAATCTGGAAGCAGTACGCGATGCCGACATTATTTTTCTCTGTGTGAAACCGCAGGTCGTGGTCGATGTGGTGCGCGAAATCCGCAGTCACGTGAATCGCAATCAGCTCCTGATTTCGGTGGCCGCCTCGGTGCCGACGGAGATGATCGAAAAAGGGCTGGAGAAAGAAGTGGCCGTGGTGCGTGCGATGCCGAACACGCCGTGCGTGCTGGGCGCTGGTATGACGGCTCTATGCCAGGGCCGATTCGCACAGAAGCATCATCTGGAGCTGGCCACGAAATTCTTCGATGCGGTGGGACGCACGGTAGTCGTCGACGAAAAGCACATGGACGCAGTCACCGGCCTTTCGGCGAGCGGCCCAGCGTACATCTACATCATTCTCGAATCGCTCGCGGAGGCTGGAGTAAAAGTCGGCTTGCCGCGCGATGTGGCTACTCTGCTTGCAGCTCAGACCACGCTGGGCGCGGCGCGGGTTGTACTGGAGACGGGAGATCACCCGGCATTATTGAAAGACGCAGTTACCACGCCGGCGGGCTGCACGATTGACGGCATCATGGAACTGGAAGAAGGAAAGTTGCGCGTGACGCTGATCAAAGCGGTGGTGAAAGCGGTGCAGCGCGCGAAGGAGCTGGCGTTTTCGTAAGAAAACTTAGTCCGGCAGCGCGAACTTGAGGGTGACGTCGGTCTGAAACTCGGCGGGACGTCCCTGGACGCGATAAGGCTCGTACCGCCAGGTGCGAACAGCGTCCGATGCGGCGGTTGCCAGCAGCGGATCGCCACTGACGACGCGCGTGGAAACGGTCGAACCATCCGCACCGACGACTACTTCCAGAATGACATCTCCAGCGCGGTGGGCAGCCAGGGCATCGGCGGGATACTGCGGCTCGCTGCGTTGACGGAGACGTGCCTCCGCCAAACCGGGAGCCAGCCAGACGCGAGCCACGCTGCCAGATGTAGTTTCGGTTTCCCCGGACGGCGCCTTAGAAGATGCAGATGTTCTGCGCGCGGCGGGGTGGGTGCGGAAGACAACTCTTCCCTGCTCATACACCACTAATCCACCTTGATTTGGGTCCGACGCTGACTTCGCAGCGGACGGCGGACTGGCGATCGGCCGCTTGTCCGGAATCGTCTGCGGACCCAGCGCCGGAGATACTGGCGCCGGCGAAGGTCGACCGTCGGTGCGGGGCGAGGAAAGTCCAAGCCATCCGACGCGCGACCCGATGAGAAAGCTGATCCCGACGGCCAGGAAGATCGCGAGGCCGCCTAGAAGAACCGTCCAGGTGTCATAGGGCATGCGCGGCTTTGGGTCGGCAGGCTTCTCGTACACAGGCTTCGGATCGGCGAGGGTCGCATCAGCGGGCTTCGCTTCGGCGGGCGTTGGATCGGCGTGCTTCGATTCCGGGACGAACAATTGCACGGCTGGGACGGTAGAGAGTGCAGGCGCGCGCTGCTCCAACTCCAACGAGGCAAGGCGGATGCGAGCGGCTTCGCGCGCGAAGATCTCGAGCAGGTTCTGATCGCTGTCGACAAATTCGGCGGGATCGGTGCCAAACACTTCCAGCACGCCCACCATCTCCCCTTCTTCCATCACAGGAACGATCAGCATGGAACGAATTCCGAGGCGGCGGGAGGCGGCAGCGTCGACGCGCGGGTCAGTTTCCGTGTCCAGGCAAAGTTGCGACTGGTGAGTGCGAAGGCAGGCTCCCGAGAGGCCGTCGCGAGTATTGAGAGGAATGCCGAGATCGGGAGCGTGCTCTCCGGTGGCGGCGCGGCAAACCATTTCGTCGTCGCGCTTGAGCGCCAGGGCTGCGGATCGAGCACGGGTCGCGGTGGCGGCGCGCACCAGCAGTTCGTTGAGCACAAGATCGAGAGCGAGTCCGGGAGGAAAGCCGGTGGCGACTTGCCGCTCCAAGGCCTCCACCAGATCTGGGTGGGCAAGAGGATTCGAATCGTCTTCGCGCGGCTCCGACCACGACATGGGTTGCGGGAGCATCAGCACGTCCCAGCGGCTCGCTGCTGTGGGCGCTGGATAGCGAGCCTGGTGGCGAGTTTCCCCCGAATCCGGGGAGAAGTCAATTAAAAGGGAGTCATGAGCATGCGGGTGGAGTGGTCTTTGGGGCCAAAAACAAAGGCCACTCATGTGAGCGGCCTTTGTCGTTCCGTGTGGGCGGACACTTTACTGCGCGGTTTCAGTGAACTTCAGGGTCTTGAGGCCGGAAGCAGAGGCGTTGACCTTGTAGGTGCCGGGCGTGTTCGGCAACTGATAGGTCGTGGCAGCTTTTCCAGAGGCATCGGTAACCGCCGAAACCGGAGTGAGGACGCCCCCTTTGCCGGCGTCATCGAAGGTAATCGTGATGCCAGGCACTCCGTTAGCAAAGGCATCGTGCACTCTGGCAGCGAGCGGAACGGGAAGAACGGAACCGGCAGGGCCGGTTTGCTTGTTCCCTCCGCCACTCAGAATCAGAACCGGAGGACCAGGCAGCGCGGTCGCGGTGGTGGTGATGCTGCTGAAATTGGTCACTGACATGGTGAGGGTATAGGTCCCAGTCTTTTTGGGAAGTGTGTAAGTGGAGGAGGCAATTCCACTGGCGTCCGTTACGGCGGAAGCCGGATTGAAGGTGCCACCTTTGCCGCCGTCGCTGAACGTGACAGTGATGCCTACTAACGGCGTATTCGTATAGGCCTGCAGCGCCTGAGCCTGAATGGGCGCAGTCAATGGACGCGTGACCATGCCGCTTTGTCCCCCGCCCGAACTCAGAGACAGATAGTGCCGCAGGCCATAGACTTCCAGGGAAGTCTGGGTGGCAATGTAGACATGGCCGTTGGCTACGGTTTGGGTAGCGAAGTGCCCGACCGGGGGCAGAGCGTCGCCCGCAGCCTGTTTGCTGGTGTAAAGCACGCTCAGCGTGGTCGCGTCGTAAGCAAAGAGTCCGCCGCCGTTGAGCACCCAGACAATCCCGTTGCTGTTCCCGTTAGCGGAAATTTGAGGGGTGTGGGCTCCGGTAACTCTGGCCGAAGTCTGCAGGACGGGAGCCGAAGACAACATCCCGTTCGAAACCGAAAACGCTTTCAGCTGGTCGCCCTTCGGCGCGAAGTACACCCGGCCGTTCCAGTAGGCAGGCCCGCCCCGTATCTGACCAATGACACCAGACATTTCCTGAATGATCTGGCTGTCGCTGGTCCCGAACCCTCCCATACTGTCGCGGTTCAGGACATAGATCGTACCCTGCTTGCCAGCGGCCACGAGGACATGGGGAAAGGGGCCGTCCTGGTCCGGCAGAAGAAGCGGCGACCCGCCACTCAAGTCCAGGTCGTGAGCGTTGATGAAAGCCACTTCCCAAGGAATAAAGAAGTCGGTCAAAGTCAACGAGGGCCCGGAGAGCTTGAGGGCGGCCTCGGTATAGCCCTGACCACCGGTGTCCACATCAAACTTTCCTTCGGAGGTAAGCGGGAAGACGTTTCCGGCATCGTCGCCGGCCAACCCGCCGCCCGACTGCCAGATGGAGGTCAGACCGTGGTCAGGGTTGGTGTTGAAGGAGCCGGTCTGTTGCAGCGTTGCAGCGTCATACGCCAGGACCCATCCCGTGTTGCCATCGTTGCATCCGTTCGAACCAAACCCCAGATAGACAGTGCCGTTCATCAGTAACACTCCAGGGCGATTCTTCTGGTGCAGACTGTTGAATACGGTCACATGTCCTAAATTGCTGGTGCTGGTCGCCCTGATGACGGTCGGACCTCCAAATTTTTCCTGTCCGGTCGTGAGATTGAGCGCATGCAACTTATGCACAACCGTCCCGTTTTCCACGGTCTTGGCCACCAGGTACATGGTGCTGCTGACAACATCCGGCGTGACGTCAATGGCCGGAGTAGACACAATTCCTTCTTCGACGAATCCGTCCTCAGCGGCGCAGGGCAGGTTCCCGCCGCTGGCGGAGGTGATTCCATGTGCGGGGTCGGTGAAATTCACCTGCCACAAAGGGCTCGCGTTGTCGCCGCCATTACTGTCCGCATCGAAGGCGTACACCGAGTCTCCCATCGTTACCACGTAGACGACGTTGTGTACTCCTTTGCCCGGAATGGTCACGTTCGGAACAAACAACGGTTGGGCCTGCGCAAGAGAGTCGATGGGATAGCTGAAGAGCCTTCCGAAATCGTCCTTATTCACATTGCCTGGGGCAAGCACTGTCTCGCTGGTGTTCGACGATGTGCGGTGGTTATCGCCGAGGCTGGTCGGAAACGCGGTCTGAGCAAAAGCAAACGGGAGCGTGCAGCCAAGCACGAGCAGGCTTACAAGAACCAGTCGGATGGCGAAGCACCGGCTGGAACCAGGGATGCCATGGGAAGAATGCCAAGAATGGGCGCTTCCCACTCCATCGAGAGAGTTATTGAGGTTCATCGCCAGTTCCTCCAACGTAAAATTATGAGTACGTACAAGCCTCAGCCAGACCATTGCTATACAGGGAAACAGCAGTTGTCGCGCCAAGCGGGGAAGGAGGATCGCTCGACTAAAGGGTTAAGGGACCGTCAGTTCCTTATAGCACGTGGAGCGCGGCCCCGCTGTGAATTTTTCCAGACTGCAAAGCTTTGCACAATTGAGAACCAATTGCGCGGTTTGCAAGTGCTGTCCTGCGGTTAGTATGGCTGGGCCACGTACCGCCCCGGCGCTTCGGCTATGCCACACCTTAGTTGGTGTGGGACGGCACCAGGGGCAGGCTTCGGTTGCCCAGCCTGCAGGATCTGGACGTACCGAATGGCGCAACTACCTATGACCGCGGATCGGCCTTCGCGTTTCCCTCTTAACTCGGAGCAGCGGCACGCAGTGAGCGCCAGCTTTCTCGGTTGGACCCTTGATGCGTTCGACTTCTTTGTCCTGGTGTTTATGGTGGACGTGCTGGCGGAACACTTTCACGTTCCACCCGCGAAGATTATTTTCACGACCGCCATTACGCTTGCGCTGCGTCCTGTGGGCGCCCTTTTCTTTGGCCTGCTCGCTGACCGCTACGGACGAAGAACACCACTGATGGCGAACGTAGTGTTTTTTTCGGTGGTGGAGTTGTTCTGCGGCTTCGCTCCCAATTACACCGTGTTTCTGATTCTGCGCGCCGTGTATGGGATCGGCATGGGGGGAGAGTGGGGCGTAGGGGCATCGCTCGCGATGGAGACCGTGCCCTCAAAATGGCGCGGCACGATTTCCGGCATCGTACAATCGGGCTATTCCTGCGGATACCTGCTGGCGGCGCTCGCCGCGAAGTTTGTCCTGCCGTTCTGGGGATGGCGCGCGATGTTCTGGGTCGGCGGTCTGCCGGCGCTGCTGGCGTTCTACATCCGCTTCAAGGTAACCGAATCGGAGGCCTGGAAACAGCATCGCATGCCCGGCTTCCGCGCGATAGTTGCGACCGCCGCGGCGAATTGGAAACTGTTCGCTTATATGGTTGCGATGATGAGCTGTATGCACTTCCTGTCGCACGGTACGCAGGATCTATACCCTCATTTTTTAAAATCGGTGCATGGTTTTTCGAATTCGACCGTCGCTAATATCGCGATTCTTTACAACATCGGTTCCCTGCTGGGCGCGATCAGTTTCGGACTACTTTCGGAACGCATCGGACGCCGCCGTTGTCTGATCAGCGCGGCCCTGCTCTCGCTGTGCGTGATTCCGCTGTGGGCGTTTGGGAACAGCCTGAGTGCGTTGGCTGTGGGCGCATTCCTGATGCAGGTCGGAGTCCAGGGCGCGTGGGGAGTGATCCCGGCGCACTTGAACGAACTCTCTCCAGCGGCCGTCCGCGGACTGATTCCGGGACTGGCATATCAGCTGGGAATTCTCGTGGCTTCCCCTGTGAACAGCGTCGAATACATGTTGCGGGACCACTACGGATACGCTCGTGCGCTGGCCGGGTTCGAGGTCGCGAACATTATTCTGCTGGCCATCGTGGTGGGGCTGGGGCCGGAACGGAAGGGGAAGGAATTTCTTGTACGCGATGAAAGCGAAGCAACCCTGGAGTAGAGACGCGGCTAAACGGATTGGCGGTGACCGCGATCACTGGATCTTGTGACGTCCGGATTCCCGTTCTTGTCCTGGGCCCACGATCATTGATACCCGGTAATCCGGCAACCGCGGGAATGCTGCTAAAGTAGGAATTATTAGAGACCGTGCAGTCCGATTGAATCCGAGAGAGTTTCCAAGATGCGCATTGCGGTGGTGGGGTCCGGCTACGTTGGCCTGGTGACAGGGACTTGTTTTGCGGAACTGGGGCACGATGTCGTCCTGGTAGACAACGACGAACAAAAACTCGCCGACCTTCGCTCTGGCGAAGTTCCGATTCATGAACGCTATCTGCCTGAACTTCTGGCGCGACTGCGGGGCCACCGCCTGGTCTTCTCGGGCGATCTGCAGGGAGCGGTGCGAGAGTGTGATGCCATCTTCATCGCCGTCGGAACGCCGCCTACCGATCGAGGCGATGCCGATATGTCGTACGTCGAATCGGTGGCGCGGGAAATCGCGGGCGCGGTGGATAGCTACAAGGTGGTTGTCGAAAAAAGCACGGTTCCGGTCTACACCAGCCAGTGGATTCGTACGGTGATTCTCCGAAACGGCGCGGCCCCGGGCTCGTTCGATGTCGCGTCTAATCCAGAATTCCTGCGGGAAGGAACCGCGGTGAGCGATTTTCTCTATCCCGACCGGATCGTGGTGGGGTTGGAGAGCGAGCGCTGCGCGGACGTTCTGCGCGCGATCTATTTGCCCCTGACGAGCGGCGAGTACTACGGTCGCGGCGATACGATTCCATGTCCCGACCGTGTCGAAGGGCCGCCGCGCCTGATCCTCACCAGCACGCGCAGCGCGGAGTTGATCAAACACGCGTCGAACGCCTTCCTCGCGATGAAGATTTCGTTCATCAACGCGGTGGCGTCGATCTGCGAATCGGTCGGCGCGAACGTACAGGAAGTCTGCGACGGCGTGGGCGCCGATTCCCGCATCGGGCCACGCTTTCTGAACCCTGGCATCGGGTACGGGGGCTCGTGCTTCCCGAAGGACCTGCTCGCGTTTCGCGCGGTGGCGAAAGAGTGCGGGTACGATTTCGGTCTGCTCGACGAAGTCATCCGCATCAACGAAGACCAGCGGCATCGCTTCCTGCGCAAGGTCCGCGGTGTCCTGTGGAACCTGCGCGGCAAACGGCTGGGAGTGCTGGGACTCGCGTTCAAGGGTGGAACCGACGACATCCGCGAGTCGCCCGCAATCCTGCTGGTGCAGGAACTTCTTCGTGAAGGATGCCACATTTGCGCCCATGATCCGGCTGCGATGGAGCGCGCGAAAGAGGTTCTGCCTGCCGGCGTCGAATACGCGGAGAACCCTTATGACGCAGCCGCGAATGCTGACGCCTTGCTGATCCTGACGGAGTGGGAAGAATTTGCAGCGCTCGATTTGCGACGATTGCGCAAGCAACTGAAGTATCCCATCATTATCGACGGGCGGAATCTGTATGACCCCGCTAGTATCGCAGCGCAGGGCTTCTCGTATTACAGTGTGGGCCGGCCGGCGGCGTTAACGGAAGGCCAGGCGGCACTCCCGCCCGCCAAAAAGCAGATTTCCTGACTCCATGAAACTACGCACTCTGGTGACCCCGGGGGGTAGGCTTTCCCCGCAGTGCACCACGCTAGCGGTGCAGTTCGTCGAGCGTCGGTCCGGCGGACAATTGGGCGAGGAGTTGCAGGACTTCTTCGCGCTCGTCGGCACTGTCGAAGGTGAAGCGCACTCCCATTCCGAACCCGGGATGCACTGCCTGAACCTGGCCGCGTATTTTCAATCTCATTTGAGCGGTTCGAACCACGATTTCAACCGCGGGTTGGCCGTTCAGCGGAGACGGCATTTCCACGTAACATCCGCCTTCGCTGACATCGGATAACGTGCAGCGGTTGGGTACATTGCTTCCGGCCCGGTAGACTTCCGCACCGAGCTTGCAGGCGAAACGGCGCTCGCCGCGCCGATTTGAGCTCAGCGACACACCGTTGCCTTCGAAGGTCGTTTGCCGTCCGGCTGGTGGCAAGGGGGCGGCGGGCGGCGCGTCTTTATCCTTGGTCTCGCGAAAACTATTTTGCAGGAGCCAAGCGTGCATGAGACGACGCGAGGCCTGGGGTACGTCAACGAAACGGATTCCTGTACGGCCAGCGGCATCCTGCCAGGCGACTTCTCCCGACACGCGCACAGGTTGCGGCTGGCCAGGCAGAGCAAACTGGAAATAGACTTTACCGGCGGGAGGAAGGTTGCCTCCGCCGCGCAACAACGTGCCCCCGTCACTCAGGTCGAGGAGAGTGCCGCGCCCATCCTCGGCACCCGGATGGGCAAGCGAGGTCGGCGAATTTACCGGAATGCGGGGACCACGACGGCGCTCGCGACGCATCAAGCCGCGCGCGGCACGCAGACTCAGACGGGTGCGCTCCAGCGAAAGCGGACGGTAGAGAACGAAGTTTGCGCCGAGGCCAAACACCGGCCGGGCGCTGAAGTCCGCGTCCAGAATGGCGATCAGCAGAGTCTTGCGAGTCCGAGTGTGGGTTTGCCGCAACTTACCAAGGAACTCTTCGGAGCTTTGGTCCGCCCGGTAGTCAAGAATGACCGCGTCGAAAATCTCGTCGTGTAGACGTTCCAGGCCGCGAGAAATGGAGGGCGTGTGTTCCGCCTTAATCTCCATTTCCGCGAGTACCGTGCTCAGCAGCTTTGCCGAGTCCTGGTCCGGGCACACTACGAGAACGCGCAAATCCATGATGTCTGCATCCTAGGGGCACTCCGACAGCAACGACAAGTTACCTGTGTCATTGGAAAACTTTAGTCATCTGGACATTCTTACTACTGGGACTAAGCTGACCATGCGTGCAAGAACTTACTTGCGCTTCGATTCCAATCCCAGGATCAGAGAAACATGGCAACGAAAACCGGAAATTGGATCATGGTAGGCGGCGCACTCATTGTGTTCGCTGGACTGTGCTTCTTACCGGCCGCCTTCGGCGCCGACGGGGATCGCACCATGCTGGGCGCGGGATTTGTCGTGATGTCGAGCGGCCTGCTGGGAATCGCCGCCGGATTTTATATGAAGGCCCGAGCTCTGGGCTCCGCGGCAACCACCACCGGCGCACCTGCAAGCCCCAAGCGCAACCGCAACAAGGGGACATGCGATCGGTGCGTACAGGAAGAACCGGTCATCCAGTGCCGCGTCCATCAGCTGCACTTATGCGCAGACTGCCTGGGCAAACACTACGACTTTCGCTCTTGTGCCTACGTTCCGAGTACACGGCGGGGAGCGCCCATGAAATCGGGTGCAGCGGCTTACTCCCAATCCGCCTCCAACTAAACTTTTGTAACCTCCCGTCGATTACATATCCAACGGACATTGTGCGAAGGTGCGGTGTACCCCGGTACTTTGACGGGTGTCCTAACGGCCCCTACCATCACCGTAGTTAGCCCCCGATTCGTGGAGCAGTCCGGTGGATTGCTTCCTGCGCGGGGCGCGCTTTATTTGCAGGCGCAATATGGCAAGGGCGGAAATCGGCGACCACTTATGAGCAGCCTGAGAAAGAATCGAACAGGTCAGACCAGCGGATTCAGCTTGCTGGAAATGGCGATGGTGATGGCACTGATCATCACCTTGGCGACAGTCTCGTTCATGAGTCTCCAGCCGATGCTACGTCAGCAACGCGTGAACAACGCATACAACACAGTGTTGTCAGCAATGCGGCTAGCGCGTGACAACTCCGTGGCGCAACGCACGTCCTACGTGGTGATCATGGACAGCACGACCACGCCACACAGCATCCGGGTTCAACCCACCGTTGTGGGACCACAGGGCATTCAGGCAGCTGTGTCCTATTCGCTTCCGCAGGATGTAGGTTTCAATGCCGTTGCAGGTATTCCCACCGCGCCCACGAAAACGCCGGATGGGTTTGGAACCGGGGCGAAATCGATTGACTTCGGATACACCAATGCTGGCACCGGCGTGGGCGGCGCGAATCTGATTTACTTCTGCCCCGACGGGACCGCGCAAGACGCTGCCGGCGGCGCCGGACAGTGCACGGGCAACTTGAACGGCGGCGTGGTGTATATCGCGCGCGCCGGAGAACTGTTGAGTTCGCGCGCGATTACCGTGTGGGGAGCCACTGGCCGCATGCGCGGGTGGCGGCTGTACAACGGCGGCGCTGGAGGTGTGATTTGGCAAAGACAGTAGTGGGACGCAAGACGTCGCACGGAATCAACAACTCGGAGCGCGGCTTTTCGCTGCTCGAGGTCGTCATTTCGATGGCGATTCTCACCATCGGCCTGGTCAGTCTGTTGGGAGTCTTCGGGATCGCGATGGCGGCGACGCAGGACTCGCAGCAGGACATGATCGCAAAGCAGTTGGCGAATGAAGCGGTCGAGAGCATTGTGACCGCGCGTAACACGGCGCAGCTGCAGTGGAGCGACATCCAGAACACGGCGGATGGCGGCATCTTCCTGAACGGCTATCAACCGATCTGGCAAGCTGGAGCCGACGGCATCATGGGCACGGTTGACGATTCGGTGAGTGGCATTTACCAGACTCTGCAGGAGCCGGGACCGGACGGTCTTTACAACACTGCTGATGACGTAAAGATTCCGTTGAACAACTACAAGCGGAAAATTGACATTCAACCCGTAGTCGATGCAAGCGGTACCGTAGTTCCGTCGCTGCGTGCCGTCAATGTGACGGTGCAGTACAACACGCCGCGCCTGCAGCAGGCGAAGACCTACGTTGTGACGTCGTTTATTTCGCAGTTCCGGTAATCGCAGTTCCGGTAACCAAGGGGGAATATGCAGCACCGAGCCAGAATCCGCAACCAGGGTTTCACGTTGCTTGAAATGATGATCGCCATGGCTCTTGGAGCCGTGGTGCTGGCGGCTGCAGTGCAGATGTTCAGCAAGAGCCTGGGCGCCACCTGGCTGGTGTCGCAACGTGCGGAAATGCAGCAGGACTTTCGAGCCGCCTCCAACATGATCCTAAAGGACGCCAGTATGGCGGGTTCGGGTATGGGCAACAACATTCAGATTGCTCTGCCTTCGGGCACGGGGGTGGTCCCCGTCTACGGTTGTGATCAGACTCCGAAGTGCTACATCAATGGCGGAGCGGTGGCTTATCCCACACAACTTGTAGGTGGGGTGAATGTCCCGTACATGTACGGACTGATGCCGGGATCGAAATTCGGTCCGATCGTAAACGCAGCCGCGGGTGCAACGGACGTGTTGACGGTGGTCAATGCCGACACCAATTTTCTGCTCAACTGCTATTCGGTGAGCGTCACAAGCGCCACGGTCGTCAAGTTCACGCTGCCCGCTCCGTTGCCGGTGACTTGTATTGTTCCGGCGCCGCTGGTTGCGCCGCAGTCAGTGAATGATCCGGTGGTGGGTCTCACGCCGGGCGATGTTGTCGAGTTTCAAGTCACGATCGGTGTCGGTCCCGGTGCGACCAGTTCCACCGTGCTCGGGGAAGTCAGCAACGTTACGCAGACTTCGGGTACGACCTGGGACGTAACTTTTGCCGCCGGCGATCCGCTGCTAATGAATCAGCCCACCGCGGCAGCGGGCAGCCTCAAGCAGATTGTCGGGGGCACCGGATCGGGAACCCGCATCAATGTGGTTTCTTACTACATCGACACCACGGTCGCGAACACTCCGCGCCTGATGCGGCAGACGAGTGGTCACCCGCCGATGCCGCTAGCGGAAAACGTAGCCTTTCTGCAATTCAGCTACGACCTCTACAACTCCAATACCGGGTCCGTGCTGCCTGACCAGGCTGATGGAGGAGCGTCGCAGAACCTTACGCCCAATCAGATTACCAAGATCAATATCAAGCATATGAGCATCAGCAGCGCGCTCCAGGGCAGCGGAGGGTACCAGGGACTGGACCTTCAGACCTCGGTCAGCGCGCGCGATCTGACGTTCAAAAACGATTACCCCCTGTCGTCGCCGTAGTCGCAAGTGGCATGAAGAAGTCATGGGAACGCAGAAGAGGAGTCACAAGATGAGAAGCACGACACGTCAATCACGGGGATTCACGCTCATCGCGAGCTTGTTGCTGATGCTGCTCCTGTCGGGGATTGCCATCGGCCTGATGATGATGGTCAACACCGAAGGCAGAGTGGGCGGCGTCGATCTGCAAAACAACGTCGCGTACCACAACGCAGAGGGCGGGATCGAAAAAATGACGTCGGACTTGTCCGCGACGTTCAAGTCGGCACAGTCGCCGCAGGCGAGCGACATATGCGCGCTCAGCGCGCTGGCGCCCGTGATCACCGGAGTGACGTGGAAGGACTATCAGGTGCAGCCGGCCTCAGGCTGTGCCGGTCCGTTGGGGAACCAGTACGGTCAGATCCAATCCGGCCCGAACCAAGGCCTATGGGCGCAGATCATCCCGGTGACGATGCTGGCGACCGCCGCGCAGGCGGGCGGCCAGGAAGTCAGCATGACGCGCAACGCGCAGGTTGCTCTCATTCCCGTGTTCCAGTTCGGTGTGTTTTCGGAGAGCGACCTCTCCTTCTTCAGCGGTCCTAACTTTGATTTCGCAGGACGAGTTCATACCAATAACGATCTGTATCCCGAAGTCGGCAACGGCAGCACACTGACGTTTCACGACAAGGTAACGGTGTACGGCAACGTGGTGAGACAGCAACTTGCGAATGGCTTTCCCACCGCGACTAACTATGCAGGTACTGTGCAGTTGCCAACCGCGGCGCAGGGTTGTGACGGCGTGAAACCGGCCTGCCGGGCGCTTGCGCTAACGGAAGGCAGTGTGACCGGGGCTGGCGGCAATCCGCCGCAATCGGCCAACAACAACGGATGGCCCACGGTTTCGCTGAGTAACTACAACGCCGAGATCGTG
>DATMNN010000114.1:0-21906 GCA_035569025.1 Terriglobales bacterium | reverse complement strand
CTCCGGCAAGACGTCCGCGCAGATCCTCGTCGCCATCGACGGCGCCGGAGTAGTGGAATCCAACGGACGCGACCCGGTGACGCTGGCCAAAGGCGAGGCTGTAGTCGTCCCCGCCTCGCTCGAAGAATTTAGCGTGCGGCCGCAATGGACGCTGGAATGCCTGCGAGCGCGTGTCCCGGGCGAACCCGCCGGCGAACCGGCAGTTCGAATCTAGAAAACTCTGCCTTTGGGTGGCGCAGCGGTTCACCGCTGCGATAAGGCTTTTATTTAGACTGGGCTTCAGCCCCCGAGGTACGTGCGGCGGACTCTTCAGCAACTGCTAGATTAAGCGCAAAGGGTCCTATCGCAGCGGTGAACCGCTGCGCCACCCAAAAGCAGAGTTTTTCAGCAAACTGCTAGCGCGCAAATGATAGGCTTTCTGTTTCGTGACGACGAACTTCTATCCCGTAATCCTCGCCGGGGGACGCGGCACGCGTTTCTGGCCATTGAGCCGCAAACGGCGCGCCAAGCAACTGCTGGCGTTGGACGGCAAGCAGACGATGATCCAGCAAACGGTCGCGCGCCTGCTGCCGATTGCCTCACCCAAACGCCAATGGATCATCACCAACGACGATCTGCGACCCGCCATCCTGCGCCAGTTGCCGAAACTAACACCTAAGCATATTCTCGCCGAGCCTGTGGGCCGCAACACCGCGCCTGCAATCGGACTCGCCGCATTTCTGCTTCTGCGCCATGATCCGGACGCCGTTCTCGGTCTGTTCCCGTCCGACCACGTAATCGGACAGCCCGAGCGCTATCGCGAAACGCTGCGGCAGGGAATCGAAATCGCCGCCGCCGGAGAAAATATCGTGGTCCTCGGCATCAAGCCTACCCGCCCCGAAACGGGTTATGGATACATCGAAGTCGGGGCCGCTGGGCCCGACGGCTCTTTGCGCGTGCGCCGCTTTACCGAGAAGCCCGACTTGCCGCGCGCCAGCCAGTTTGTCGGCGCCGGAAATTATTTCTGGAACAGCGGCATGTTTCTATGGCGAGCGTCGACGCTAGCCAATGCGTTGCGCGATCACCTGCCAAAGACTGCTCCGCTTCTCGAAGACATCGCGACGGCGTTCGGCACGAGCAAGTTCGCCACTACGTTCCGGCGGCTGTATCCGAAGTGTGAAAACATCAGCATCGATTACGCCGTGCTCGAGCCGCGCTCGGCGAAAGGCGAAGGCAAGTCCGGCATCTTCTGCCTCTCGGCCGACTTCGGCTGGAACGATCTCGGCTCCTGGACCTCGTTGCACGAGCACCATACCCGTCAAAGCAGCCCGCCGGAAAACAATCTCATCACCGCCGACGCCAGTTTCAGCCTGAATGCGAAGAGCAATTACGTCCACGCGCCGGGCAAGTTTGTCGCGGTCGTGGGAGTGGAGAATCTCGTAGTGGTGGAAACCGGCGATGCCCTGCTGATCACCACGCTCGACCAGTCGCAGGACGTCGGTAAGGTAGTGAAATATCTGGACGAGAAGAGGTTGAAGAAGCTGGTCTGACGTCAACAAAGCGAAAGAAGCGCATGATGCTCGAGTTGAAGAAATATGCGATAGAAGCGTTGGAGACAGCAAAGGAGGACCTACGCCGCGATGGCTACTTGATTCCGGTAGCTTTCATTGTGACGACCAACGAAGTTCTCGATTTCAATCTGGAATTCGAGGGCGAGGAGCAGAAAGCTTCGGTGTATCGCGAACTCGTCAAAGCCGCGCGGGAGCGTGGTGGAACTGCGATCGTGACTGTCAATGATGCTCGTTGCGGCGACCCAGACTACCCTCTCGACGGCTACTACCCGGGCAAACTGGAGATAGAAGGCGCTACAGAGTGTATCTACGTTACGATTTCGGGTCCGGCTATTACCACCTGGAGTTTGACTGTTCCGTATGAGTACAGGGACAACCAGTTAATCTTCGGGAACACGACGGAGTCGTTTGATGACGAGCTGAACCTATTGCCGGGGTGGCCGTCTACACCGCAGATAGCGTCCTAAATGGATCCTCTACTTCACTATGACCTCAATCAAATTCGGCACCGACGGCTGGCGCGGCTTCATCGCCGACGATTTCACTTTCGATAACGTGCGCAAAGTCGCCGGCGCGATCGCTTCCTACGTTCTCAAGTATGAGGATTACGCGCGCGGCGTTCTGGTCGGTTATGACACACGCTTTGCGTCCGATCGCGCAGCACGGATTGTCGCGCAAGTATTGGCCGGGGCCGGCGTTCCGGTCCTGCTCGCGAACGATTACACGCCCACGCCCGCCGTTTCCTACAACGTCAAGAAACTCGGCGTGGCCGGCGGTGTGATGATCACTTCCAGCCACAATCCGTTCAACTGGAACGGAGTGAAGTTCAAAGCGAAGTTCGGCGGCTCGGCGACTCCCGACATTCTGAAGAAAATCGAAGCTGAGTTACTCGCGGGAGCCATGCCCACAAGCCCCGCAGCCAGGATTGAAGAAGTAGATTTCAAGCCCGCCTATATCGAAGCCGTGTGCCAGTTCGCCGACCTCGAAATGATCCGTCGCGCGAATTTCAAGTTTGCCATCGACTCCATGTACGGCTCCGGACGCGGCGTTCTGCCCGGCATCTTCGACAAGAACGGCATTTCGTACATTGCCATCCGTCAGGAGGCGAATCCTCTTTTCCCGGGCATCAACCCGGAGCCCATCCTGCCGCACATTGCATTGTTGCAGCAAACAGTAACGAGGGAAAAGTGCCACGCCGGACTTGCCACCGATGGCGACGCCGATCGCATCGGCGCTGTGGCCGAAGATGGCAGCTTTGTCGACGCGCACAAGTGTTTTGCCATCCTCGCGAACTGGCTGCTCGAACGCAAAAAGTGGCCTGGCGATCTGGTGCGCGCCTTCAACACCACGCGAATGATCGATCGCATTGCCTCCAAACATGGACGCAAGCTGCACGAAGTGTCCATCGGATTCAAGTACGCCGCTGATGTGATGATGACGCGCGAAGTTCTCATCGCCGGCGAAGAATCGGGCGGCATTGGATTCGGCCGGTTTCTTCCCGAACGCGACGGCGTGCTCAACGCACTGCTGCTCGCCAACGTGATGGCAGAAGAAGGTAAGCCGCTCGGCCAACTGGTCGCCCACTTACAGAAGGAATATGGCGCGCACTACTACGGACGCCGCGACCTCCACATTTCCGACGAACTGAAGAATGGTGCGGTTCGGCGCGCCGCCGATCCCGGCACAACCAGCATTGGCCCGTACAAGATCCTGCGCAAAGAAAATTTAGACGGAGTCAAGTTCTTCCTCGACGCCCCCACGAACGGCAACGGCGCCGACGCCTGGGTCCTGTTCCGCGCTTCCGGAACCGAATTACTGCTGCGCGTCTACGCGGAAGCAGCAACACCTGAGCTAGTCGAAGAAATACTCCAGGCGGCCGAGCGTTTCGTCCAAAACGCCTGAAGAGGACCACTAACCACTGACCACTGGTTCGTACACTTTCGCCACTCGCCAGGCCTGCGAACGCGATAGGATAATAGTTACATTTGGGGATGAATACAGTAACCGAAGCTACAACACTTCCGGCCGATTCAGCTGAATCGCAGCGCTACAACCGCGTCAAGCGGTGGCTGGGCGTTGCCGACTTCGGGGTCGGGCTGCTGCTGCTTGTCCTGCTGGTGGCCACGGGCTGGAGCGGCACGCTGCGCGATCTGGCGCTTCACGCTGCGTCCACAAACTATTCGCTCGCGTTGTTTTTCTACGTGCTCATGCTGACCGCAATCAGCAGGGTTCTCGGCTTTCCCCTCGACTATTGGGGATTTCGCCTTGAGCACCGCTATCACCTTTCCAACCAGCGCACCCGGTCCTGGTTGTGGGACGAATTCAAAGGTCTGGCGATCGGCCTGCTTTTTGCCACCGTTGTGGTGGAGTTGCTCTATCTGCTGATCCGGCACGTGGATCGCTGGTGGCTGATGGCCTGGGCTCTTTTTCTCGGTCTGTTCGTGCTCCTGGCGCAACTCGCCCCCGTCGTGCTCTTTCCGATTTTCTACAAATTTGAGCCCCTTGATAACGAAGAACTGCGAAAACGTCTGGTCGTGCTCAGCGAGCGAGCCGGGACTCGCGTTCGCGGCGTTTACAAATGGCATCTTTCGGAGAAAAGTAAGAAGGCCAACGCGGCCCTGACCGGCCTGGGCGCAACGCGCCGCATCATTCTCGCCGACACGTTGCTTGATCAGTATTCCAACGACGAGATCGAAGCCGTCCTGGCCCACGAACTGGGCCACCACGTTCACCGCCACATCCTGAAGAGCATTCTCGTGCAGGCGGGGATCACGCTGGCCGGTTTCTACCTGGCAAATGAAGTTCTGCGCTACGCCGTGGACCGCGCGAATATGTTCAACGGGATGTCCGACTTTGCCAATCTCCCGCTGCTCGTGCTGGTCGCCACTCTGCTGTCATTCCTGTTGATGCCCGCGCTGAACGCCTATTCCCGCTTCAACGAGCGTCAAGCCGACCGGTATTGTTTCCGTTCCGTAGCCAGCGTGGAGCCATTCATTTCGTCGATGAACAAACTGGCCGAACAGAACCTCGCGGAAAAAACTCCCTCGCGCTGGGTGGAATGGCTGTTTCACTCCCATCCCGCGATCGCGAAGCGCGTCGCCGCCGCCGAAGCCTGGTCAAAAGCACATTGACGTCAGAGGTGAGAGGTCAGATTGCAGAGGTTAAGGGCCGCCAGAATTGTGAGCCATGACCTCTTCAGTCTGACCTCTAACCTCTGACCTTAGTTCGAAGTATTTCTTCCACTCGGCTCGCGTCTTCTTCCGTGTCCACTCCGATGCTGTCGAACGGCGTTTCCGCGACGTAGATGGAAACACCGTTCTCTAAAAAACGAAGTTGTTCCAGGCGCTCGCTACGCTCCAGTCCCGACTCCGGCCAGGCCACAAACCGGTCCAGTGCGGACTTCGTGTATCCATAAAAACCGAGGTGCTTGTAGTACGGAGGATTCGTCTGATCACGGTCGAATGGGATCGTGGCCCGCGAAAAATAAAGGGCCCGCCCATTGGATTCCGTCACAACTTTCACAGCGCTAGGACTGTTAATGTCAACGACTGCCGCGGGCGTCTTCAGCGTGCCCACTTCGACTCCTGACCGCTTCATCACCTCGATCAGACTGTCGATATGCTCCGGCCGCGTGAGCGGTTCATCGCCCTGAACATTCAAGTACACATCTGCCGCAATCAGGTTGGAAATCTCATGGACGCGCTCCGTCCCCGAACGATGGGCGGACGAAGTCATGCGGACCTCGAACCCGCGCTGCTGGCAGAAAGAAAGAATTTCCTCGGAGTCAGTAGCGATCACGACCTCATCGAGCGAGGTACATCGCCGCACGCCCTGGTAAACCCACGCGAGCAGCGGCTCCCCGGCAATCTCGCGCAGCATTTTGCGAGGCAATCGCGTGGACGCCAGCCTCGCCGGAATGACAGCGACCACTCTCATGCGCCGTAGTTTCGCATGCGGCGCAATCCTTTGGCACCCTATTCCGACTTTTTCTCCAGCCTGTTAGAATCTTGAGCGGGACGCGTCCACCCGCGTCCGCGGAATTCTGTGCCCGTCCAGGGCTCCTCGAAACCTTCGGTTTCCGCAGCATTTTGAAGTTGGCGGTGTAGCTCAGGTGGTTAGAGCGACGGTCTCATAATCCGTAGGTCGTAGGTTCGAGTCCTACCGCCGCCACCAGATTTCTCCTGAATTCCATACGAAACGCGGAAATCAAAGGCAGAAACTACTCAAATCTGTAGGCGTGATCCAGCCGCGAGTCACTTCATGTCGGGCGTCGGCCTAAAAGCCGCGCGGGACGCGACGTCTCGCTGGACGCCAACTTGCGATAAGTGCGCAAGATTTTGATCATCCGTTATCTTTTTCATTCAAATCTGATTTATTGGCTTGACTTAATCTTTAAACAAGCTAGATTGTCGTCCATTCGGTAGTGGCATTTTTTGTTGCGCCACAAAGCCGCTAGTGTGCTTCAACCTCGTTAACGATTGAAAACTTCCAGGAGGAAATCAGTGAAATTGAAAAGCTTGTTGGTACTCACCCTTCTTGTCCTTGGTTGCTGCGCTGCGTTCGGGCAAAGCTTCTCGTTTGGATTCCTCTCTTCGAGCGGGCTGAACGAATATTGCAACTACGAATCATTTACGGTTGGCGGCCGCGCCAACTTCTACATGCAAGGCTATGACGTCCTCAGCGTCTGCCCCTATTCCCCGGTAGCTGGCGCCGCGACCAATGGTTTCGCAATCACTGTTCCCATCGCCGCTTTCTCTCCGGTTCACGGCAAGGCCTATGTTTATTCCGATCAGCTGTATGATGCCTACTACGGCGCCTACACGGGCCTCCAGTGGACTGTCTTGACCAAGACCGCACCCAACGCAGTGAACAGGTTCGGCGCCTACAACTGGGCCGGCTATGTCGGCTTCGGCGGCTACGAGTTCCTGGGCAACTTTGGCTTCCTGACCACCCACATCCCGGGTACCGCCCCCACGCTGAAAAAGAGCGTGATCAGCACGCACGCCACCCGCGACATGGTCAAGCAAATGCGTAACAAGCAGTAACTTGACCGTATCGGCAACCAAAGGCCACGCTCATTCACGGCGTGGCTTTTTTCTTGTATTCTGCAAAGGCAAGTTCATTCAGGGGAGAAAAATGGCTCGGTGGATCATCGTCCTGCTTTTTTCTGGTTGTCTGTTTGCGCAGGTCGCGAGTCAGTCGGAAGCCGCGTCGGCCGTGCCAACTCCAGCAGTCGACCAGAAGCCGTCCCTTGCTCCTCCCGCGGCCCCCGTAACGACCGGCTTTCCTTTTGATCCTTTCAAGGAGTTTTCGGCCACCATGGTAGGAAGCCTGCTCCCCGGCGACGATCGCGAAACCAAGATCTACCGCTCCGGCAAGTTCTTGAGAACGGAAGCGCCCGAAGGTCACGGGTACATGCTCACCGACCTGACGACCTTCGAGACCTACGGCATCAACCGCTTCGGGTGCATGCACGACCACCATCCCTATTTCCGGGCATTTCCGTTTACCGTGGAGCGGCGTGGACGCAAGATGGAACGCGTGCCCGCTGGGACGGAGACCGTGAACGGCCACGTATGCCAGATGGAGGACATCACAGTATCGTCTCCCGACCTGATCAAGCCCATGAAGCTGAGATTCTGGCTCGCGGACGATCTGCAGGGGTTCCCCATCAAGATCGATGTCCTGAGCGGAGCCGTACACGGCACGATTGAATACAAGGATGTAGTGCTCGGTCCGCCGGATGCCAAGTTGTTCGAACATCCGAAAACTTGCAAGGGAACTCTCCCCCAGCGCGAAGCGACGAAGAAGCCTGCCGCGTCCCGGAAAGCGAAGACGACGACACCCCCCGCGTCTGTAGGTGACCCGCCGCATTGAAATTGACATTGATATAGATCTGCAACTTCATCAGGTGCGTATGCCTCTTCTGAAACTCCTGGCACTAGGGTCTTCAACATGGGTGTGATTCGTCAGTGGATGGTTGTGATGTGGTTAGCCGCGAGTGCGTTCGCGGCGACGCAACCCAACATCATCCTGATCACCCTGGACACCACGCGCGCCGACCGCATGGGATTTCTCGGCTCGACACGAGGGCTCACACCGAATCTGGACGCGCTGGCACGACAGTCGGCGGTCTTCACGCACGCCTACTCGCAGGCTCCGCTGACATCGGTTTCCCATGCCAGCATTCTTACCGGCACCTATCCGCAGTTTCATCAGGTGCTGGACTTCCCAATGCCGCTCGCGAAGGATTTGCCATACACGCCCGATATCCTCCACGCGCAGGGCTACCAGACGGCTGCGTTTCTAGCGTCCATGGCTCTCGACCCGACCGGTGGGGCACCCGGTCTTGATCGCGGCTTTGACACCTGTGACGCCGGATTTCAACACGAAGGATTCAAGAATCAAACCCGCTATCAAACCGTAGAGCGCCGCGGTGGCGAAGTGGTGACGCGCGCCCTGGCCTGGTTGAACCAGCATCCGAAGGGTCCATTCTTTCTGTGGGTGCATCTCTACGATGCGCACGATCCCTATGATCCGCCCGAGCCTTACAAGACCCGTTACGCCAAGGACCTCTATGATGGGGAAATCGCCTACGCCGACGCATCGGTCGGGAAACTATTCCGCGAACTGAAAGCGCGCGGCCTGTACGAGGGATCGCTGATCGCCGTCATGGCGGATCACGGCGAGGCTCTTGGCGCACACGGAGAAGATACCCACGGCATTTTTCTCTACGACGAAACGATCCACGTTCCGCTGGTGATCAAGCTACCTCAGGCAACAACGCAGAAGAAGATCGACAACCGCGTCGAATTGGTCGATGTCATGCCGACGCTGTTGCAGGCAGTGGGCGTGGCCGTGCCGCCAGAAGTGCAGGGGGAGTCCCTTCTTCAGATCATTCAGGCTAAGCCCGGAGAACCAACTGCCGCCGTAGAGGCGTGGCGCGACCGGCCCGCCTACGCGCAAGCGGACTACGCCCACCTGGCTTACGGATGGAGTGCGGAAAAGGCCTTGCGAACCGGAAAATATCTGTACATCGAAGCTCCGCGCCGCGAACTCTACGATCAGCTCACGGACCCGACAGCAGAGCACAATCTGGCTCCAACATCGAAAGCGGTCGCGGACACACTGGCCGCCAAGACCGAAGCCTTCCATCAGAAGACGAGCAACAAGCGCGAACTCCCCAAGACAGTCGTCGATGCAGCAGCCCAGGAGAAGCTGGCGGCACTGGGATATGTCGGCTCGGGCACCTACGTTTCGAAATCCGGATCGTCGGAGGAACCCGATCCGAAAGACAAGATTGCGACGGCCAACGTGATTCGTCAGGTGAACTTTCTTTTCGAGAATGGCCGCTTTGAAGACGCGATTCCGATTCTCGAAGACTTGGTCAAGAAAGAAACCGGCATGTCCATGCTGTACGGCAAGCTGGGCGGAAGTTATATGAAGACGCACCAGTACGAGAAAGCAGTTCCCGTTCTGCGCAAAGCAGTCGAATTGGATCCAGCGCTGACCATGGCGCAGATGGACCTCGGACGGGCCTTGCTCCGCACGGAAGATTTTAACGGCGCGGCAACGGTGTTCGAAACTCTTCTTGCCAGAATGCCGCTGCTCCTCGATGCACACCTTTTTCTGGAGGTCGCGTACGCCAGAGCCGGTCGCGTGCCCGACACGATCAAGGAATGTGAAAAGGTGATCGAGATCATGCCCGAGCATTACGGAAGCTACCTGACATTAGGCAGAGCTCTGGCAAAGTCGGGCAACGACGAAGGCGCAATTCCAAAACTGGAGAAAGCAGCCGCGCTGCGGCCCCAGGCTCCCGATCCGCATGTGACGCTGGCAGAAATTTATGTCCGCTTAGGACGCAAAACCGACGCCGAACGCGAGCGTGCCGAAGCACAGCGCCTGGCCATGATGCCGCAACAGGCGCAGTAGACTGGGAGGGCACGACTTCAGTCGTGCCGTTCAGCCCCCTTATTGAATTGCGCTTTAGCGCCTGAAGCAGGATCTCAAAATGCGCGCGATAATCCGATGGCTCTGCGTGATGTCGTTGGCCGCGAGCGCCCTCGCCGCGACGCCTCCCAACGTGATCCTGATCACGCTCGACACTACGCGCGCCGACCGGATGGGGTTTCTCGGATCGACGAGCGGACTGACGCCGAATCTGGACGCGTTGGCGAAGCAGTCAGCGGTATTCACTCACGCCTACTCGCAGGCTCCGCTCACAACTGTTTCGCACGCAACCATTCTCACCGGCACGTATCCGCAGTTTCATCAGGTCAACGATTTTCGCGTGCCGCTGGTGAAGGAGCTGCCGTATGCTCCGGAGATTTTGCACGGGCAGGGATATCGCACCGCGGCCTTTGTTGGGTCGATCGTTCTCAATCCCACTCCCAGCTACGCTCCGGGCTTTGATCGCGGATTCGACACTTACGACGCCGCGTTTCACTACGCAGGTCCGGGAGAAAATCACTACCGCACAGTCGAGCGGCGCGGCGGCGAAGTCGTAACGCGCGCCCTGGCGTGGCTCAACAAGCATCCCAAGGGACCATTCTTTCTGTGGGTGCATCTCTATGACGCGCACGATCCCTACGATCCGCCCGAACCTTACAAGACCCGCTACGCCAAAGCTCCGTATGACGGAGAAATTGCCTACGCGGATTCTGCGTTGGGCAAGCTATTCCAGCAACTTAAAGCGAGCGGACTGTATGATGAATCGGTCATCGCAGTGATGGCTGACCACGGCGAATCACTCGGAGCGCACGGCGAAGACACCCACGGTGTCTTTCTCTACGACGAAACGATCCATGTGCCGCTCGTGATCAAACTACCCAAGGCCAAAGCGCGGAAGACGATTGACCGTCGCGTCGAATTAGTCGACGTGATGCCCACACTGCTTCAGGCAGCCGGAATAGCCGTACCGGCGGAAGTGCAGGGAGAATCATTGCTCCCGATGATGCAGGCCAACGCCGGGGAGAGTACGCCGGAAGCATGGCAGGACCGCCCCGCCTACTCCCGCTCTGACTATCCGCACCTCGCCTTCGGATGGAGCGCGATACAGTCGTTGCGAACCGGGAAATATTTGTACGTACAGTCTCCGCGGAGAGAACTATACGACCAGACAGCAGACCCGAAAGCAGAAAACAATCTGGCTGGAACTTCGACGGCGGTGGCAGATACGCTGGCCGCCCGAACCGACGCCTTCCGTCAGAAGACGAGCAGTAATCGGGAAGCACCGAAGGCGATCGTCGACCCCGCGGCCGAAGCGAAACTCGCGGCGTTGGGTTATGTCGCGTCCGGCAGCAATGTGACGAAGGCCACGGGCAGCGACCAACCTGATCCCAAGGACAAGATCGAAATCGCCAACCTGATCCATCGCGCCAGCGCCGCGCGGGAGAAAGGACACTATCAGGAGGCGGCCGATTTGCTGAAGCAGTCGATCAGCAGAGATCCTGGCATGCCGGGCACGTACGCCAAGCTGGGCGCAAACCTGCTGGACCTGAAACAGTACGATGCGGCCGTCCCCGTATTGCGCAAGGCGGCGGAACTGAATCCCGAGTCGCCCATGGAACACCTGCAACTCGCCAAGGGCCTGATGGCAACCGGCGACTTTGCCGCCGCAGTGCCAGAACTGGAATATGCAGTAACCAAACAGCCCAACCTGGCCGACGCCCACGTTTTTCTGGAGATGGCTTATGCCCATACCAACCGCATACCGGAAACGATTAAAGAGTGTGAGACCGTTCTCGAGTTCATGCCGGACCACTACGGAAGCTACCTGATCCTCGGACGGTTTCTGGAGCTGTCAGGCGATCTTGCCGGAGCCGTACCGAAATTGAAGAAAGCAGCGAGCCTGCAGCCCAAAGCTCCGGACCCTCATGTCATCCTCGCCGACGTCTATGATCAGCTAGGACAGAAGGCCGACGCCGATCGCGAGCGGGCTGAGGCCAATCGACTGCGGGCACGCGCCCAATAGTTACGGACGTCCGCATCGACACCGATGATGCGTTTAGTGAACCTGGTGTGGCGGTGGCTTTGGATCGGCTCGCCTGACGGGAGCTCTCTGCACCGTCGTCGGCGGTGCGACCCGCGACGGTTGTTGCATGGTCGTTGCGGCACGGTTCGGAACCATCGTCCGGTTGCCGGTGGCGTTAGGACTGGTACCCTGCTGAGGTGTCGCGGTCCCTGCTGGTACAGTACCGGTTTTCGCGATCCCACTCTGCGGAATCGTCGCCTTCGCGCCACTCTGAGGCACGCTTCCCGGCGTCATACTTCCATTCGGATAAGCGCGATCCACCACTCCCGTCACCGTTCCGCCGGGCGGCTTGGTCGGAGCCGGACTGCTGCCCACGCCGGAAAGGCGAACGCCCGCCAGCATCGCTCCGCCTTCATACGCGACGAGCGTCGCCTGAGATGCCTGTCCCTTGCTTGAGGCGAAGGTAACTTGCACCGTGCAGGACTGCCCTCGCGTCAGGGTGGCCGGACAGTAGTTTGTAAATCGAAATGGCGCGCCGGACGGATTCATCTGCAAAGTGAACGCTCGCAAGTCGACAGGACCATCGTTCCTCACTTCGACCGTGCGTTGTGGCGGGATGTAGGCCGCCGCGAAAAGAGTCGGTGCGCCAAAGCTTAGTTCAGACGGCGTCATAGTTACATGCTGGTGACCGGTCGGCGTAGTTGAAACCGATCCCGCGGCGCGTAAGCTCACACTCGCCATTGCCCTGTTTCCATCGAAGGCGTTCAGCGTGTCGCTGTGGGACTGGGTATCTCTGGATGCAAACTGCACCTGCACCGTGCAACTCTGCCCGCGTGCCAGAAAGATTGGACATCCCGGCCGATAACTGAACGCCCCACCCGGCGTTCCAATTTTCAGATTCAGTTGCCGCACATCGCCCGTCCCGTCGCTGGTTACTGTGATGGGGCGAGTTGACGGCATGAACACTTCGGCATTGGGGGATGCAGCCTGGAACTCAGCGACACCCGGCGTCATGGTTACGTGTGCGTAGAGTTGGGGCGTCGGACGTTGCGGCGTTGGTCTTGGTGTTGGCGCAGGAGTCGGCGTGGGGAAGTACGGAGTGGAAATTGGATTGGTTGGCTGCGGTGTGGGATCAGTCTCAATGGCTGGCGGGCCAGTATCATTCGGATTGGCGGGCGGTCCTGGCGGGACCGGGGTAGGGCTGGCAATCGGATTGGAATGAGGAGTACTGTTCGCGATCGTTTGCGGAGTGTCGTGTGCCGGCGTGTGGCTCGATGTATCCAGCGGTTTGAAAATTTCGTGTGTTACTTGTGTCGTTCCGCCGGCGCCGATGTCTGTGTGGACCGGATCCGTATGGACTGTCGGCGGCAGTTCCTTCCCGGTTGCTCTCCCCGCAAATTCGCTGCTTAACTCGTTTCCATCGTCCGCGCGTACGATCAGTTTCGCGTGCTTCTCTCCTGATACTTGCGGGCGGAAATCCACCCATAGCACGCAGCTCTCGCCTGCCTTCACCGTCGCACAGGACTGCCCCGAATCGAGCGCGAAGTCCCGTGCATCCGCGCCCTCCACTGTGATAGACGCAGGACGAAGCTCGGTCAGGCCGCGATTCGTCAACTCGACCGGCAGCCTTCCACTCGAGCCCAGCTTCAAATCTCCGAAATCAAGCCGCGCCGGACTCATCCCAAATGCCGAGAATATCCACGCGAGGGCAAGCGCGACTGCGCCCGTCACCCACCCCGCGGAAGGCTTCCTCTGGCGGAGCCGCTTCAGTTCCGCCTGTGTTACATACGCTCTGAATTCGACCTGGCGCACGTCAAGCGCTCCGTCGTCTTTCGGCCGCCGCGGTCTCGGGCTCGATCAATTGCACACGCCCGACAATTTCGACCGGCTTCGAAGACTTTTCCGACGCTCCGCCGCCATCGCCCTTAAGAAAATCGCCGATGCGATCGGAACCGGCGATCAGCACCAGGCAGGTGAGGGCAACATCCAGCACCGGAGAAGCCTCAAGATTTAGAGCGTGCAGGATGCGGATCTCTGGACTCCATTTCACCACCACCAGCACCAGAGCGCTTGCCAGCACGAAATACGCGAGCTTGCTTTTCCTTCTGGCGCGGGCGATTTTGTCGGGATCGGTCAGGCTCTCAGGATCGGGATATTCCGAGCGCCATGGCGACCAGCACGACAGGAGAAACAATATCCCAGTCGTGACGCGTTCCACGGCGAATGCAGCCAATGCCATCATGGCCGTTACGCTGATTCCGTCATGTCTCATATGCACTCCGGCGTCAGGTGCTGACCGGTTGCAGGGAAGATCGAAGAGATAGCACCTGGATTCTTTGTAACTCGCCACAGGAGGAAGTGCGGTGGCGTTCGAAAGGGGCCCGACTAACTACGAATTCATTGTACCCCCACAATGGCGGAATGCAATCGGTTTCTGATCGTCGGTAAATGGTGCAAATTGAAAGAGATTCGTATCAGGGCAACGCCTGAAGGCATAACCTGCTGGCGGATTGCGGATCTCCAAAAGTCGATATGGGGGCGGATGTTTGATAGCGATCGGGCGCTTCTTCACAGCGCCCCCCTGAATGCTCGACTGTGCGTCGAGCAGGAATCACATGGCTTCTACGAGTGGATCGTGCTCAACCGCTACTGTATCGGTGAAATGGCGATATTTCGCCATCCGCGCGCGGGGGCTTTTCGCGCACGTCCTTCCGTAATCGCGACAAGGGCTTGTTTCTGCCTCCAGGGTCTCCTAGGGCAAAGACTCGTAAATGCCCGGAAGCAAGTTATTGCACTGCACCACACTAGCGTTCGCAATATTGAGCGCGCCAGCAATCTGTGACTTGGAATCGCAGAATAGATCGGTCCCGTTCGCACTGATCACAGTCAACGGATTACTCTGGTCCGCCGTGGCAGTGGACAAGTTGAGCACGACCAAGCCTCCGTGAGTACCGCCGGTAATGCTGGAACCACCAAGTTCTGCATGGGAGTTGTTGCTCACGATCACGCCCTGGCCCTGGCTACCGGAGATAACGAGGTTAGATGCCGCGTTCAGGGTAGACCCGTTGGAAACGAAAACTGCGCCCGTGTCACCGCCCCAGGGTTGCCCGGCGTTAGTGATCCGCAGCTTGGCGCTGCCTAAGTTGAGCGACGAGCTACCACTCACGATGGCACCGTTGAAGTTTGTACCGGATGGGTTGTCGATGATAACGTCAATGCCGGCGGCAGTGGGGTCAAAATTCACCAAATCAACGCTTCCACTCCCGTTAATATTGATGCTCTGCTGCATGTCGCGAATTGTCATTCCCTGCATGGTGACGTGCCCCGAACCAACTAAGAGGCCGGCGTTAAAGGCTCCGTTCGACGGACGCTTCAGCAACCCATCCACGATGTGTACGTCGGATTTATCGAAAGCCGAAATAGCGGCGTAGCCAGATGTAAGGTTGACCGTTACTTTCACAAGCCACACCTGGCTGGCCTCATACACAACCACTCCCCAGGAACCGTCGGTGGTCACATGTTGGAGCCTAACATCAGTACTCCCACCGCCAATTCCGATGCCGGAAAAAATGGGGGGCTGCGAGTGGACCGCAAGTCCGGCAACGGTAATCCCTTGTGATCCTTTAATGGACAAGACGTATTGAAGGGAGCGCGGATTCGTGCCTGGCTGTTGCAAAGTTGCACCTTGCACGGCCTGAACCGTTAAGTCGTGAAATCCATCGATCAGGACAAACTCGGTGCAAGTTCCTTTAACCGTCACTGTTGCCGGAGTGAACTTGTCCATCTTGGCAAGGGTACGGTTCAGCGATTGACCTGCATCACAATCCACGGTCTGAGCCGTGGCTGCAGCCGTCCAGAGCGCGGAAGAAAGTAGCGTTGCTAAAGCAACGAATCGGATCATTGTTAGACCTCCAGGTCAGACCTTAAGTTCCGGAATCTTTCTTGATTAGGCCGATGTTGCCAGGTAAGAAGACGCACAAACGCTACCACGAAGAGTTAAGGCTGGCAACAGCCGGGAAAACTCGGGGGAAGACTCGAGGGTGTTTTCGGTGTCAACACCCACGTTTCATAAAACGAAACGTGGGGCAACTCGTCCTTACCTGGGCCACCCGCACCTTACCTGGGGCAACCGCCCCATTGGTTTTTTGTAGGGAACGAGCGCCACGCCCGGTTGCAATAGAATTGCCAACCTGCGAACCCCCAAATGAGAAGAAGGAAAGACAGACAGCGGAACAACTGACAAAAGTCGTCGCACCTCGTCTAAAGACGGGAAGCATCGAGAGTTTGGCTGCTGAACGAAGAAAATTGTCTTCAATGGCACGGGTTAGCGGCGTCTCCTGGCTTTTGGGCGCCGAGGTCAAAAGGAGAATCTGATGCATAGGTCGATCCGCACAATCCTGGCAGCGCTTGCAGGTCTCGCGATCTCGTTGTCTGCGCAACAGGGAAGCAACCACGCTGCCGAAGCTTTCCAAAAAATTCAGAGTCTCACCGGAGATTGGCAGGGCAAAGACGAGCAGGGCAACGAAGTCAAGAGCAACTTCAAGTCCATGATCTCAAATACGATGGTCATGGAAACCCTGGATGCCAGCGGTATGGACGAGATGCTCACTCTCTACAGCGTAGACGGCAATGGAATTTCCTTGTTGCATTACTGTCCAACCAATAACCAGCCGCACATGCGCGCCGTCCCGGCGTCGGGAAATCTGACAAAGCTTATGTTTTCTTTCGTGGATGCCGGCAATCTGCCGAGCATCGCCGTCGGGCATGAACACAAGATGGTGATGGAATTCGAAGACAAAGATCACATCACCGAGCACTGGACCTGGCGGAAAAATGGCAAGGACTCCGAAATGATCTACCACCTCGCGCGGAAAAAGTAATCGCGATCACGATCTGTAGCGCTCCTTAGTCGGGCGGATGGCCCAGGTATACGGGTGCCCCACTTTTCGTTTTTATAAACGTGGATGTGAGCCGCCGGAGGCCCCACACATCGCGTAGTTTGCGAATGTGTGGGCGCTATGTGAATCAAGTCCCTTCGAGTTACGACGGCGTTCAATCAGAAGTCCAGCGTGTCCTCCCAAAGAGGTTGATTGTGATCTCGACGCTTTGCGTTGGCTGCGAAACCCACACAGCGCAACGTGCGCGAGGTGCGGGGCAACCTCCGCGTTACCTGGGGCGCACGCCAAATTTTTGTTTTTGTCTGTTGCGTTTTTAATTTTTTCACGCCCTGTGGCCTGATTCTCCGGTCAATTTCGATTACCTGACTGAAGGCAAAGTCATCGCCGGCAATCACTGAGAAGCATGACTGTCCTGCGGATTGGTTCGAAACGGAACACGGGCTCTTTTCAGACCGAGCTTCGCAGACGACTTTCCCGGATTCGCCCATCAGTTGAATGACCTGGGCCGGCTCGCAAGGGCCGTCCATCGCGGTGACAGTTTGCCAATCTCGAACATCAGGAGGAATACCCGCATGTCGCTCAAGCCTGCTTCTCTCATCTTCACTGTGATACTGGTAATTTCCGCGCTCGCTCAGGCCCAGACCAGAGCTGGAGCCAAAGGCGCGATTAAAATTAAGCCCAATACCACGGATTGTCTCGCGACCTTTAACAATGCGTTGCCGAGCTTCTGCGTTACGCAGAATGGCAACATCGAGAACTTCGAGTTTCCGGCCGGCAAGTCGCAGATCTTCACGGAGGGTTACGGAATCTGCGATGAGACCACCACTGTGACCAGCTACTTCGATGACGGAAGGACGGACAGCGGAAACTGGCTGCCAGCCGTTGTCACTGCCGGCGGGGGGAACAATAGACTTCCCCTGACCATTACGCGCACGACGTCAGACGGAATCTGGACGCTCACGCAGACCTTTACGCGAAACACGGCGGATGAATATGTGAAAGTTCAAATCACGCTCAAGAACAATACTGCGGTGGCCCGCGAACTATTCATGACACGCTATGTCGATATCGACGCAGACGGCATTGCCTCTGACAACTTCTTTCAGGGAGATTCCAATTCCGCATTTGGATTCCTCTCACTCAATGAAAATTTCCCCAATCATGGCCTGATGTTGCATACGCTCGCATCTCCGCACAGTTTTTTTGGTTACAACGTTGGCTCAGGGGATGTCGATCCATGTAACTTCACGCCTAACGACACAGTACTTTCCACGAATGGCGATGAGGCAGTCATGTATACGTGGTCTCCGAATGGAAGCTTCTCGATCGGCGCGAAGAAGTCCATCAAGGTAGTGCTGGAATATAGCGCGATGTAAAGAAGCCTGTCCCGGATTCACCTTACCGAGGTTCGCCTGGACTGGATCGCAAGAACAGTTCTGGAAAGGCCCCACTTCTCGCAACGAACGCGAGAAATGGGGCACCTCGATTATTTTCGTGATGGAGCAATGGGTCGCTCGGCCTCTCCGCTGTAACGCTTCTCCGAGTCGCGTCCTTCTTTTTGGGCGGAGACCGGTTCGGCACAGTCGGTCGTGCCGCCGGCGGTTCCCGCACCGCGGGTTGCCGGGAACTGGGGCTGGCAGGTTATGTCAGGCTGGCTGAGATTCCCGCTCACGTTGTTGGTGTCGAAGAAGCGCGCGAACGACAAGTCCCTGACTAGAATTCCGTTGCCCGCGTTTCCCGTGACCACATTTCCGGTGACGACCTGTTCCAGTGAACCGTTGGCTTGAGCAAAAAGGCTGATCCCGTTTCCACCATTACCGGTGATGGTGACATCGAACATGCGAGACGCAGAACCGAGCAGGGTGCGAATGCCGTCCCCGGCGTTGTTCTGGATGGTAACGTTCTGGGCCGCCATCTCGCTTCCCGACACGACCCCAATTCCGTCAGCGGCATTACCCTGGATCGTGCCCCCAACCACTAGGATTTTCGACCCATTCGCCGCATTGACTCCGCGGCCTCCGGTGTTCTGGATGACATTGCCAATGAGGATGCCCTCGGACCGCGCGAAGGCAACGCCTCCAATCGTGCCATTTTCCACGGTCAGGTTATTGAGATTGCAAACGCTGTTTTCCGCGCAAGTAACGCCATCAAGGCCGCTCTGGATCAGAAATCCATCCAGCGTCACTTTACTCGAGCCGGCGATCGTGACCGCCGCATTTACGTTCTTGGAGGCTCCGATAATCACCGCCCCGGACTTGGTGAGGAGTGTCAGCCGATCAAAATTCTGAATCAGGACGCTCTCTTTGCAGGTTCCGGAGACGTTGATCGTCACTGGAGGCGCGGCGTTGCTCTTAGCAATCGTATTCAAAAGCTTGTTGATCTTGTCGCCTTTGTCGCAATTGATGTTGAACTTGCTCCCCTGGGCGCTGGCTGCCATGGCGCAAAGAGTGAACAGGACGGCAATGATGAGTTGCTTCATGGGTGTATCCTCCGCAATTGAAGTGGCGAGCGTCTGCAAGTACGTGTCATATGGTGCACGCCGATTTGGCGTCGGCATGCGTGCTTTGATCTTAGGGAAGTAACGAACTTAGCAATCCGGGAAGGGGTCCGATGAAGGCGCCATAGTGCTGCAGTTTTCGCGGTTTGTCAACTGGCTGGTCCTTAAGAAACAAAGTCAAAGTCAATGTCTGGCGGCACGACTGGAGTCGTGCTCTCCCGTCCTTAGCGACAGCGGATACAATCGCGTCATGTTCCAGAACGATCTTCTCCACAAAAAACGTATCCTCATCACCGGCGGCGGCACCGGACTTGGCAAGGCTGCTGCGCAACGCTTCCTCGAACTTGGCGCTGAAGTCTATATCTGCGGCCGCCGCGAAGAAGTGCTGGCCGCGACCGCTCAGGAACTGGGTGCACGCACGGGCGGAAAAATTCATTTCCAGGGCTGCGATGTGCGCGATCCAGTGGCCGTCGAAGAAATGATCACCGCGATCTGGGCCGACGGCCCGCTCGACGTGCTCATGAACAATGCCGCAGGAAACTTTCTCGCCCGTACTGAAGAGCTGTCGCTCGGAGCTTTTCAGTCGGTGATTGGTATTGTCCTGATGGGTACGCTGCACACTACGCTGGCCTGCGGACGGCGCTGGCTGCAAGCCGGGCATCGTGCTGTCGTGTTGAATATCACGACGACTTACACCGAAACGGGTTCGGCCTACGTCGTGCCGTCTGCCATTTCGAAAGCCGGAGTGCAGGCCCTGACGCGGAGTCTCGCCGTCGAGTGGGGCAATCGGGGGATCCGCATGAACGCCATCGCTCCCGGTCCTATTCCGACCGAGGGCGCGTTCTCGCGTCTGCTGCCGCGTCCCGAACTCGAGCAACGCGCGAAAGATAAAAATCCCCTCGGACGTTTCGGCACGGTGGAAGAATTTGCCAACCTCGCCGCCTTTCTCGTGAGCGACGGTTCTGGCTACATCAATGGAGAAGTCGTGACCATGGACGGAGGCGAGTGGCTCCAGGGCGCTGGAGAATTTACAGAGCTAGGTCGCCAGCTCACCGCGCAAGAATGGGAGCTGATGAAGCCCAAGAAAACGCGGCCAGAGTAGCTCGTGTCGGTGTCTAATTGTAGGAACATCTGACTGGAGGTGCCCCCTTGACAGTCCATCATAGTCTGCTTTTGTTGGGCCTTGTTCTGTTCCTCGTAGTCGTTTCGGTCGGATTGAGCGCGCAGGAAAGTGATTGTCCCAAAGGACCGCCCCCGCTTTCTGCATTGGATCCGGTTTACTCCGATGCGATGGAATTGAAACAGACGCTGGAGAGTCACGGGTTCGTAGTGCGCTGCATGTTTCCCACGAAACTGGGGAGCATTTTTGAGGTAAACGATGGTGGAGTACTACACAGCACAGTAGAGGGCGAAACAGATTTTCGAACGAACTACGGTGAGGTGGACGCTGTGTTCATGCCGAAACCCCAGACCTTTGCTGGCTTCAGGATCAGCGAACGTCGTAAGGGCAACGGCTTTCTTTACACCTTCGGCGGCACACCCCGGGTGTGGGACACCAATCGGTTCGGGACGGCCTACCGGATGTATTTCCTAGACCACGGCAATCAGTTGTTCTTCATCAATGATGTCGCGCTCCTGCACCGCCTCGAACATGCATTACAGGCGCGACACAGGAAGCTTTAGGATTGGAAACTGCGAAATTTAGGAGACCTTTAGAAGACCTCTGGCTGTCTCGACTGCGAAAACCTCTGGCGGAGCTTCATCCACTCATCGGTTGCGAAGAGACGCGGCCCCACCTCGATGAGGCGCGGCGTCATATTAAAGACCGCCACCCGGGTCCATGGCCTGCCGTCCCGCATTCGGAGACCTTTTTCATTCAGGTCGCTGACGATGCTTGAATAGGGAAAGTCCTGCACCAGCAACTCCATCATCAGCATGAGCGTCCTGTTCTCGATGGGATCGACCTCCAGGCGCTGGCAATCGTCCGATATGCGCAATCCATAAGGGATGTCCTCTCTAAAGGCGCCTTGTGTAGGAGTCTCCGATTCGGGTAGCTCGCGCCGCCATTCGATGGAGACGATTTGCCATCCCGTAGTTGTTCGCTGTCTCATGAGCTCTGGGTCAAATGGCCCTGAAATCACATCACGAATCCGCTCAAAGTACGCCATGGAACCTCCGCGCAGTGGTTGCCTGGGATGTAGCCAGGAGCAATTCCCGTGCCATGGATTCGCCTAGTTGCAGATTGCTCAAATGATCACAAACATTGGGAATTGGCGCCGCATGTTTTGTCTAGCCCGGATCGTCGGATGTCCGCTCTCGTAAATTACTGTTCGTTTCTGGACGGCACGCTTCCCCCGTACCGATCCGACGATCTCTCTAGTCCCAGAGAAAAGCCGCCCAGAAATCGGGCGGCTGATGTTGCGCCAGGGGTAGAGGATTTTATTCCACGTCTTTTAGCTGCGACTTGCTGGCAGGCTCAACGCAGTTTGTAACACCGCCTGTGCCTGCGACAAAGCGAGTGATCGGGAATTGCGGAGCGCACTCTACGTCCATACCACTCAAGTTACCCGTTATAGCAGTCCCGAAGAAAACCGCGAAAGAACCGTCTTCCAGGTGTACACCGCTCCCGCCATTGGCGGTTATTGTCATATTGGCAATTGATGCTTGTGCGCCGCCGAGGAGCACCACGCCATACCCGCAGAAGGGCGCTGGCGAGGCGCAAACGTTTCCACTGATCGTACCGCCGTTGACTCGTAACGTGGAGTTCAAGAATGCCTCAAGGCCAACCACGTTGTTGAGAAAGCTGGAATTGGAAGCTCCGAAGTAGGCCCCGGAAATTACGGCTACTCCTTGAGCCCCATTGCCTTGGAAGACATCATTGCTGCTGGCCATTCGCGACCGATCGTTCACGGTTGCACCACGGAACCCATTGTTCTGGATAACATTGCTTTCTAGAACGGCATGGGAATCAGCGAACACCCCTACACC
>DATMNN010000113.1:0-16154 GCA_035569025.1 Terriglobales bacterium | reverse complement strand
GCGAACAGTGCGGCCTGAGCCGTTCTGTGACCAGAGGGACAGCCCGGCACGACCGGCAGAGTCGTCCACCGGCACTGGAAGCCTGCAAGCGGGATGGTTCATGAAGACCTGGAAAAAAGTACTGATTGGAGTGGGCGCCGCACTGCTGCTGGTGATCATCATCAGCGTCACGGTGTACCAAAGCCGCAAGAACCTGGTGACGGTGCAAACCGGCAAGGTGCAGAAACAGAATCTGGCGTCGGTGGTGAGCGCCTCGGGCGAAATCAAACCCAAGACATACGTGAATATCGGCGCCAATGCGTTCGGCAAGATTGTGAAGCTGCATGTGAAAGAAGGCGATCGGGTCAAGCGAGGTCAATTGCTGGCACAGCTGGAAAACGTGCAGTCGTCGGCCGACGTAAACGCGATGAAAGCATCGTTGCAGGCGGCTGAAACGGACTCGGTAGCCGCTGACGCCGCGATGAAGACCGCGATGGCTGACCTGAACCGCGCCAAGTCAGACGCACAGCGCGCTAAGCTCGACTACGACCGCGCCACCGGGCTCTATCACGACCAGCTCATCGCCAAGCAGGACTTCGACACCCGCAAAGCCACCTGGGAACAAGCGGATGCCGGAGTGGCCCAGGCCGAAGCGCGTATCTCCCAGATGCGGGCACAGAAAGATTCGTCGGACAAGCGCATCACTCAAAATTCCGCGAACTTGACGCGTGTCTCCGACGTACTACGGAAGACGACGTATGAGGCGCCATATGATGGCGTCATCACGAATCTCCCTGTTCGCGAGGGCGAAACGGTCGTGATTGGGATTCAGAATTCTCCGGGCAGCACGCTCATGACGCTCGCCGACATGTCGGTCATTACTTCGGAAGTAAAGGTCGATGAGACGGATATCGTCAACGTGCGACTGGGGCAGCCCGCCGAAGTGACAATCGACGCGATCCCGCGGAAGGTGTTTCATGGCACGGTGACGGAAATCGGAAACAACGCGATCGTCCGTTCGACCGGTGTCGCGACTTCGCAACAGAGTTCGACCAGCCAGGAAGCCAAGGATTTCAAGGTTGTTGTTACGTTGACCGATCCGCCGCAGGATTTGCGTCCGGGGTTGTCGTCGACGGCCAAGATTACAACCGCCACGCGGCCCAATGTGCTGAGTGTTCCCATTCAGGCACTGACGATTCGTACCCGCGCCGATCTGGAAAATAAGTCGGTCGACAAAAGCTCGGTGAAGGCAGCCAGCGCTCCTTTGGACCCATCCAAGCAGAAGGAAGAAGTGCAAGGCGTGTTTGTGATCCGCAACAAGAAGGCGGAGTTCGTTCCCGTCGATACTGGCATCAGCGGAACGACCGACATCGAAATCAGCAAGGGCCTGCAAGAAGGTGACGAAGTCATCACGGGCAGTTACAAGGTCTTACGTACCCTGAAGCCCGGGACAAGCGTCAAAATTGATAATTCGGTTCCCAAGAAGGAAGACGACAGCGGTTCGTAAGCAGGAGGCCACGGCTTGAGGCGTGGCCCCTGAGCGCATCTGAGGCTGGGCTTCGGCCCTTGGTGTCCTAACCTCTGCCGGTTTGGGACGTCCAACGCAAGACGGCAAGAACGGAGCTAAGCAAGTGTCCGAGCCGGAATTGGAGAAAAAAATGGCCACAGCGGAAGTACTCCCGATCGATCGACCTGAGACCCGGTCAGCGCCGAACTCCGCGATGATCTCGACTGTGGACCTGTGGAAGACGTACGACATGGGCTCCGAGCAACAGGTTCACGCCTTGCGCGGGATCGACCTGCGTATTCAGCGCAATGAGTACGTGGCCATCATGGGCCCGTCGGGATCCGGTAAATCGACGCTCATGAATCTGATTGGGTGCCTCGACTCGCCGTCCAAAGGCCAGTACTGGCTTAACGGACAGCAAGTCAGCGAACTCGACGACGACGAACTGGCGCGCATCCGCAACAAAGAGATCGGATTCGTATTCCAGACCTTCAACCTGCTGGCTCGCGCGACCGCTCTGCACAATGTGGAACTGCCGCTGATTTATGCGGGTATCCCGTCGGAAGAGCGTTCCCAGCGCGCCAAGGAGGCGCTGACCGCAGTCGGCATGGAAGCACGCATGAGCCACAAGCCCAACGAACTCTCGGGCGGACAACGGCAGCGCGTGGCGATTGCCCGTGCCCTGGTGAACAGGCCATCGATCATCCTGGCGGACGAACCGACTGGCAACCTCGACTCTCAGACCGGTACGGAAATCATGGCAGTCCTGGACCGCCTGCACGCGGAGGGAAACACGATCGTACTGGTTACGCACGAACACGACATCGCCGAGTACGCGCATCGCGTGGTTTACATCAAGGACGGCATCGTCGCTAAGGATGAAGTAAAGCGGTAGAAACCCAGCTCTCAGATAAAGTAGACGCCCGGCGGAAGCTGGGCGTTTTTGTTTGGCTATTTCAGGATCAAGTCCGCGTATTCGGGATGGGTCTTCACATATCCCGCAACCGTGGGACAAATCACGTCGACCTTCATGTGGTTTTCTCGCGCCCAGTCGAACGCCGTTTTTGCGAGCGAGGAGGCCAGGCCGTGGCCGCGCAGTGACTCGGGAACTTCCGTGTGTCGCAACTCAAGCACTGGTCCAGCCACAGCGTATTCGAGATAGGCGACCTGTCCGTCCTGCTCCAGTTCGAAGCGGCCGAGCGTCACCAATTCGGGAGTGGCCTTCTTTTTTCCGAACCATTTCATTTCCGGAAAAGTATAAGACGTTGGACGAGTGCACGCGAATGTCTCGGTCGAAGTATCGTCCGCGGCTCGTGGGCAAAGATTTAAGAGGGCCGCACTCACTTGATGACTCTCGACTCATCTGCCTTTTTGTTCTTCCGCTTGTCCCTCGACATTATTGAGAAGACGTGCCCCTAGAATGTTGCCGAATCTGCTCACTGTTTCCTTCATCGAATACCGCTGTAGAATCCGCCCCCCCGGAATGGATACGACATATGCTTCAAAATAACCGTCTGCTCTTTCACAATGTGGGGAAGGAGGAATTTCGGCGACCAACACCGATTGCTTCGAGTCGTTGAGCCAAGTCAGGCCCGCGACGTTCGACTCACTTGCGCAAGGCAACTTGATGTGTCGAGCCGCGAAATCTTTCCGGATCGTCACGGCGAGATCGTCGCGCACCGTTGGAAGGCCGTCTAAGAAACTGACACCTGCGGATTCTGGCCCCGCGTTTCCAAGGTGGGTGGTCACCATTACAGCGCTCGAATCAGGAGACCAAATCCACTCCTCGTCGGCTGTCACTTCGAATGCAGGTCCGACCGCGCGACCTTTCTTGCTAATCTGTCCGTTATTGCCATCAACCACAAGTAGTACCGAGTGATCCGGCGATTCGACTTTCAAATGACGGCGATTCTTATTCCAATCCTGGAAGCACAGTTCCACCGAAGCCCGAGAATACTCACCGGGTTTCTTCCCCGTCTCTGGACAGTCTAGCGTTTTGCCAAGAGCCGTGGAAAGCGAGCCGGATATCAGCACTGCTCCTAATAGACAGTTCCACATACAGGTAACCGAACCGTTGCGCGCCGGTTATTCCTGCGCTGGGGGCGTAGCGTTCACTTTCTCGACGGTTGGTTCTGGATTGCTGCTGATCGACCGGGCCACAAAGAAATTGTGGTCGTAGAGGTTGCGGTACATACGACCGGTAATTTCAGCGGCTTTGGGGCCGTAGGTAGGACGGCCACCCTGCAAGAAAACTACCGTGACGATGCGGCCGATGTCGGTGTTGGCGTAGGAGGCGAACCATCCGAAGCGCGTGCCGGCGTGCGAGCAGGTGCCAGTCTTGCCGAGAATCGACTCCTCGCTGAAATTCAAGCGGAGGCTCCGAGCGGTACCGTACTGAACGGCTCCGGCCATGCCATCCGAGAGTTCAGGGATGACGTTGGCAATATCGAGATGGCGCTTTACGCGCGGCTGAAAGTCAGCGACTGCTTCCGGCGTCGAGGGATGCTGGAGGTAGTAAAGCGTGCCGCCGTTGGCGATCGAAGAGACCAATGCGCCGAGTTGCAGCGGGGTCATCGAGATACCTTCGCCGAAAGAGCACATCTTGCCTACGCCGCCGAGTTTGGACGAAATCTCCGATTCCGGATATTCACCCAACTGTTCGCCTTCAATCTGGTATCCCGCGAGTTCGCCCAGGCCGAACTGGTGGGCGTAGTAGCTGATCTTGTCGAAGCCGAGCTTGCGTCCGACGGCTTCAAAGTACGGATTATTCGAATGAGCCAGAGCCGTAGTCAGGTTCATGCGGCTGCGGCGGCCGAGACGAATCTCTGTTTCTTTGTCGATGAGGCCTTCGCTCAGTCCGGCGAGAGCGGTCGAGAGCTTGATGGTGGAACAGGGTTGCGCGCCACTCGACAGGGCGAGTTTCTGATTGACCATCGCCAGGATGCGTCCGCTGGTCGGTTCGATCGCGACCACGGTGCCGTTCAGGTTTCCCAGTGCATCGATGGCGGACTGACGCACGATGGGATCTTCGCCAGCGGTGATGTCGCCGTCGGTGGTGCTGTCCGCAAATGAACTGGTGTAGAAGCGCTCAAAGTTGCGGCGGCGGCGGATGCGGGCAGCTTGCGTACGGGGGCGCGAGGCGTGGCCTTTGGCGAGCGTGCGCATGCGTTTCCTGGCATGCTGGCTTTCGCTGACCGAAGGAGCTTTGCGGGTCGTAAGAGAGCGCGTGTTCACGCTGGCGGCGATGCTGCTCAGTTCCAGCAGCATGACCAATCCAAAGACGAGTCCGAGACGAGTGGCCCAACCCCACAACTTCACTGGCATATTCCCCGAAAGATCGCTATCTACCACCGCACTATTAAGATGCACGCCTCGGGCCAAAGCTGCAGGCTTTTCCGTAGGCTTTTGCAACTGAGCGATAATAGGGGAGTTAACGCGAGAGCGCAACTGCAAATTCGCAGAAGGAATTCAGATGGATATTAGAATAAGCCGTTTATTGACTTGGAGTTGACAGGATTTGACCTTTGTACCATCACCTCCGTAACTGTGACTTCGTGTTACTGAGCGAGGCGGGCTGGGATAGCTGCAAGATCTTGCACACGGCGAAAAGACCTAAAAACAGCAGCGCTTACGAGGTGAGCTCGATGTGCCCGGCATGAACCACAAAGTGCTTCGCCGCTCATCGCGGAAAGCGATGAATCTGCTTACTTCTCCTGACCTGCAGATCCATCGCTTCGCTCGCTTTGACCTAGCGTACGACTAGGCGGCGGGGATTTTCAGTTCCATCCCAGCTTTGATTTTGTCGGCATCCGCCAGCCCGTTGGCTTTCACGATCTGCATGTACTGGTTGGGGTTTCCGTAGAAGTGCTTGCTGATCTTGGAAAGATTGTCCCCTGGCTGGACAGTGTAGGTGCGCTCACCTTCCTGCACGACAATTTCGTGGCTCAGGTCGGCAAAGGTTGGATCGACGGCTTTGATGGCGTCCCAGATGCGATTCTTGCTGGCTTCGGAGTCGGCCACGACACGGAGGTGCAACTTGTCACCTTGCAGATCGAGCGCTTCGACACGGCCGTTTTCTTTTTGAATGGTGTCGAGCACAGGCTGATATTTCTGACGTAGCTGATTCAGGTCTGCCATATGGATTTCTCCTCGAGTTGATTTGTACGACGATGGTTCAGAACGAGGTGGGTTACGGCACGGCCAGCACGAACGATGTCCAAACACTAGCACGTCCAGAGCGGGGCTTCCAACTCGCTTGTTCGCACCCCTGCGTGCGTCCCTCGGAGGGAACTTCGCATCACAATTCCATGCATAAACACAGGAGGACGTTATGAATCGAGCAGTGCGTGCTTTGGTTGTGACTACGTTGCTGGTCTCGGGACTGTGTGGCCAGAGCCAGAAGGAGAAAGTGAATACGCCGAATCCGGCCGCGTCGGATGATGTTCAGGAACTGCGCGCGGACCTGGATCGCCTGAAAGTCCTACTGAATCAGATGCGAACGAATCTGGCATTTGTGCAGACTTCGCAGTCTCCACTCAAGCATCAGTTCGAATTGGAGGCGGATGCGTGGCAGCTGGTGGTCGAGCAGATGGACCGAAGGGTGAAGGCGATGGAGGCGCGCAAGGCACGGGACTAGTTTCGTCCGGCAAAGAGTTGCGCGCCCGGGCAAATGTAGCGCTGGCTGACAAACTCGGCGAAGTGGGGCGAGACACGGCCGGGACCGAGCTCTCCGCGCATTGACGCTGTTCACTTCGACACTTACCATTCTTTGCAATCGGCCCCCCATGATACCCCGGAGACTATCCCACTATCGCGTGCTCGAAAAAATTGGCAGCGGGGGGATGGGTGTGGTCTATCGGGCGCACGATGAGACGCTCGATCGCGATGTCGCCTTGAAAGTTCTGCCGGTGGGAATGTTGTCCGACGAGAACGCGCGAAGGCGATTTCGGCGCGAGGCGCTGTCGCTGGCGAAGCTGAACCATCCGAATATTGGGGCCGTGTATGAGTTTGGCAGCGTGGACGGCGTTGATTTCCTGGTGATGGAACTCGTCTCCGGCGTCACGCTGGATGCGCGGCTGGCGGCGGGGCCAATGGACGATCACGACGTGCTTCGCTATGGCGCGCAGTTGGCAGACGGACTCGAAGCGGCGCACCTGCAAGGCGTTCTGCATCGCGACCTGAAACCCAGCAATCTCCGCATCAATAAGGAAGGCCGGCTCAAGATTCTCGATTTTGGCCTGGCGCAATGGACTCAGGAGGAAGGCGATTCCGATCCGACTGCCACCAACACCAAGGTCAGCGGAACTGTGGCCTACATGTCTCCGGAGCAGTTGCGCGGCAGGAATGCGGATGCGCGGAGCGACATCTATGCGGTCGGAGCGGTGCTGTATGAAATGGCGACCGGGAAGCATCCGTATTCGGGAACCACGGGCCCGCAACTGATCGCGCAGATTCTGGACCAGGCCCCGTCGCCGCCTACCTCGCGCAACCGGAAGATTTCTCCGGTGCTGGAATCGATCATCCTCAAGGCCATGGACCGCGATCCGGAGCGGCGCTACCAGTCGGCGCGAGAGATGCGGATCGACCTCGAAAGGTTGAGCAGTGGATCGACGCGCATCGCGATTCAGCGGCGTCCGGCTTGGACTTGGGTTGCCGGGGCCGGCGTGGCTGTCGTGGCTGCGGTGCTGGCCTTGAATCCGGGAGACATTCGGGGAAGGTTGACGGGATCCCATGCGGCAACGTTGTCGCATGGGCGGCGTTCCGTGGCGGTCGTGGGATTTCGGAACTTGTCGGGGAAGCCGGAGCAGGCGTGGCTTTCGACCGCGCTCTCGGAAATGCTCAGTACGGAACTGGCCAGCGGCGGACAATTGCGCGCGCTGCCGGGCGAGAACATCGCGCGCATGAAGCTGGACCTATCGTTGCCGGATGCGGAGAGTTACGCCCCCGACACCTTGAACCGAATCCGAAAGCATTCTGGGACGGACCTGGTTGTGCTCGGCTCTTACATGGCGATGGGGAATGATGCCGGCAATCGTATCCGCATCGATTTTCATTTGCAGGACGCGGCGACAGGCGAAACGCTGGCGTCGGTTTCCGAGACGGGAACGGAACCGGAACTGCTTGACCTGGTGGCGCGCACGGGCACCCAGTTGCGAAGCACACTGGGAGTGCAGGTTCCCGCGGGGGGACCCTCCGGAATGCACGCTTCCCTGCCGGCAACGAACGAGGCTGCCCGATTGTATGCGGAAGGCTTGTCGAAGCTACGCTTGTTCGAAGCACGCGAGGCTCGGAGTCTGCTGGAAAAATCGGTTGCGCTCGATCCTAAGTTTGCGCTCAGCCATGCGGCGTTGTCGGATGCGTTGACGAATCTCGGATATGACGCGCTGGCTCGACAGGAAGCGCAACAGGCGTTTGATCTCTCGGCGGGGCTGTCGAGAGATGAACGGTTGATGATCGAGGGCCGGCTGCGGGAGGCGACGCGCGAGTGGCCGAAGGCGGTGGAGAACTACCGCACGTTGTGGGGCTTCTTTCCAGACAACCTGGAGTACGGATTGCGTCTGGCCGCGACGCAGATTGCGGCCGGCCAGGGCAAAGATGCTCTCTCCACCGTGGCGGAGATGCGCAAAGCCTCCGAGGGCGCAAACGGAGATCCGCGTATCGATCTGGCCGAAGCGCGGGCCTACGATAGCCAGGGCAGCTTCAAACAATCGCTGGACGCTGCGCAGACGGCGGCGAAAATTGGGCAGGCTCAGGGAGCGCGCCTGGTCGTGGCCCAGGCTCGGATTGCCGAGGGATGGGCGTGGGAGCGGCTGGGCGATCTGGGAAAATCCGCCGCTTCATTTGCGGAAGCTCACGATCTGTTTACAGCTGCCGGCGACAAGCGGGGAGCGGCGACCGCCATTCATCTCACCGGTGACACTCTCTACGATCAGGGGAAATATGCCGAGGCAAACCGGAACTATGAGTCCGCGCTCGCTACGTTTCGCGAACTGGGCGACCAGAAGAATGCTTCGCGGTCGCTGAATAACCTGGGGAACGTGGCCAACGATCTGGGAGATTTTCCTAAAGCAATGAGTTACTACGAGCAGACCCTGGCGATCGATCGCGACATCGGATCGAAGAGCGGGATGGCTGGAGCGCTCGGGAATATGGCCAATGTGCTCGACAATATGAGCGACCTCGCAAATGCGCGAAAGAAAAACGAGGAGGGGCTGGCGATGTTCCAGGAGGTGGGCGACCAGCGCGGCACCGCCAGCACGCTGGGAAATCTGGGTAACGTCCTGATCGAAATGGGAGAACTCGGCCTGGCACGGCAACGAATTGAAGAGGGGCTGAACATCCAGAAGCAGACCGGCTACCGGCGCGGACAGGCTTATGGGATGAGAAATCTCGCCGACCTTCTCAACGAGAGAGGCGAGTTTGCGGAAGCGCGAAAGGTATCAGAACAGGCGCTGGCCATCCGAAAAGAGTTGGGCGAGAACACGAACATCGCGGAATCGCAATTGCAGCTGGGATCGATTGCATTGAACGAGGGACGAACGAACGACGCGGAGGAAAACTTGCGTGCCGCCGTGGAGACATTTCAAAAGTCGGATATGCCCGACGAACTAGTCTCCGGAAAAGCCCTGCTGGCCCGGGCTTTGCTGGCGCAAGGAAAAACAGCGGAGGCGTCAAGTCTGGCGATGGAAGCGATGCGACTGGCGCGCAAGCGGCCCATTCGAGCTCCCCAATTTGAAGCAGGACTGGCTCTGGCCGCGGTGCAGACGGCAGAAGGGAAATTTGCAGACGCGACGAATTCGGCGCAGGAAGTTCTCACCTCATCGACACGGTTTGGATATCTGGGATATCAGATGGAAGCTCGACTGGCTCTGGTAGAGAAACTGGCAAAGTCGGGTAAGGCGGCGCAGGCACACGCACAGGCGGCTGCACTGCAGAAGGACGCGCGTGCGAAAGGCTATGGGAGAGTAGAACGCGCGGCGGCGAAAGTGCTGAGTCGCTGACTCGCGCGGACGCCCAGCGGGAATGTTAAGCGGCCAGAGAGTTTGCTGAAAAAACTGACGTTCTCGCGCGTCGGGATGTCTGGCGGCTGACAAATTGCCGAAAAAGTCTGCGGCACGCCCTCGGGGGCTAAAGCCCAAATCAAAACAAGGGCTTAACCGCAGCGGTAAACCGCTGCGCCACCCAAAAGCAGAGCTTCCCACCAAAACCAGAGCCGCCTCGCTTGTGGCGAGCATTACATCACATCGCTGCGCTTGCGTAAGAACGCCGGCACATCAAGATCGTCGGGCGTGTAACTGGGCGGCGGCACTCGCATGCTGTCGAGTGAGATGACCTCTGCTTGCGACTGGCTTAACGGCATCGAGGCTGTAGACTGAAACGCCCCAGGAGCCGCATCGGGCACAAATGTCGGTTCCTCTTCCCTCGCTCGCTCCATCACTACTTGCGGCGTATCGAAGTCGGGGTCGGGTGCGTACGAGCGCTCGAAATGACGCGCGACGATGACAGGATCGCTGTTCTCGTGCTGACGCGGGCGGCGCATCCCCGATTCTTTGAAGCCTGTCGCGATTACCGTGATCTTGACCGAGTCTTTCATTTTCTCGTCGAGAACGGCGCCAAATATGATGTTGGCGTCTTCGTGAGCCGCGCCCTGGATGATGGTGCAGGCCTGCTGTACTTCCGCGAGTTTCAGCGAGCTTGATCCAGTGATGTTGATGAGAATACCGCGAGCGCCGTCGATGGCTCCCGCTTCGAGCAGGGGTGAAGCGATCGCGCGTTGCGCCGCTTCCATGGTGCGCCGTTCTCCGGCAGCGGTGGCGGTGCCCATGACGGCGTATCCCATGCCCGCCATGATCGCCTTCACGTCGGCGAAGTCGCGATTGATGATGCCGGGGATGGTGATGATGTCTGCGATGCCTTGTACGCCCTGGCGGAGGATATCGTCCGCCACGCGGAACGATTCGAAGAAGCCGGCGTTCTCAGCCACGCCGAGCAATTTCTCATTGGGGATGACGATAGTGGTGTCGATCGACTCCATCAGTTCAGAGATGCCACGCTCGGCTTGCTGCATGCGGCGTTTGCCTTCAAAGGCGAAGGGTTTGGTCACGACCGCGACGGTGAGCGCGCCCATCTCGCTGGCCAGCGACGCGATGATCGGCGCCGCTCCGGTGCCGGTGCCGCCGCCTAGTCCGGCGGTGACGAAGATCATGTCCGCGCCTTCTAGGGCTTCAATAATTTTGTCGGAATCTTCGAGCGCGGCTTTGCGGCCGATCTCAGGATTGGCGCCTGCGCCAAGCCCGTTGGTCAGCTTGACGCCAAGTTGAATCTTGATTCCGGCGCGCGACATGCGCAGTGCCTGAAGATCTGTGTTCGCGGCGATGAATTCAATGTTCTCCATGCCGGAGTCGATCATGCGGTTGACGGCGTTGTTGCCACCACCTCCGACGCCGATGACTTTGATGCGCGCGTCGTTGCGGAATTCTTCGTTAAAGCTGATGCGGAGTCCGTTGTCTTCAATCATGATGAACACCTCTTGAATTCAGTTCTCTGTTCTCCGTTCCCTGTTCTCAGCTACAAGATCGCTGATCGTTGCTCTGTGTTTCTACGCGCCCTTCTTGGCGAACATTGCTTTCATGCGCGAACTCCAGCCGCCATCCTGAAGGCCGCGCGCTATGCGCGCCCGGTGTCCGTAGTAGACCATTCCCAGCGCGGTAGCGAATTCCGGCTCGGCCAGCAACGCGGGCATTCTTGCCATGGGCGTTGGCCATGCCAGGCGCGCCGATTTGCGCAACACAGACTCGGCTACATCGAGAATGCCCGGCAGACGCGAGGCGCCGCCGCTGAGGACGATTCCCGCGATACAGTGGTCGAGAACGCCAGCCTGCCGTAGGTTTTCGCGCAGCATTTCGAAGAGTTCGTAGGCGCGCGGCTCGAGAATTTCTCCTACCATGCGCTGCGACATCAGGCGCGATGGGCGGTCGCCCACCGATGGCACTTCTACTTCGTTGCCTTCCGGGATCAGTGTCGCTACTGCGTTGCCGAAATTTCGCTTGAGAGTTTCGGCCTGGGCAAGGCCGGTACACATGCCGACCGAAAGATCGCTGGTGAAGTGATCGCCGCCGACGGGAATCACGGCAGTATGCGCGACGGCACCTTGCTGAAAGACGATAAGGTCGCACGATCCGGCGCCGAGATCGGCAAGACAGATGCCGAGTTCGCGCTCGTCGGCGCGCAAGACTGAATCCGCGCACGCCAGGGGTTCGAACACGGTGTCGTCTACGTGCACGCCCGCTTTGTTCACGGCGGTGACGACATTCTGCGTGGCGTTCGACGCTCCCGTCACGATGTGCACACGCACCTCAAGGCGCGTCGCCATCATGCCGGTAGGATCTTGCACGCCGGGCTGGTCGTCGAGGATGAACTCCTGCGGCAGCAGGTGAAGAATTTCTCGGTCGGCCGGCAGCGGCATGCTGCGCGCTTTGTCGACAGCCTGGCGGATATCGTCTCGCGAAATTTCCCGGGAGCGTGCCCCGAACGTGATTCCTCCGTGGCTGTTCATACCGCGGATGTGCGCTCCGGCCACGCCAACGATCGCGTGCTCAACGGCAATCCCTGCGACATCTTCCGCTTTTTCGACAGCTTTCTGAATGCTGCTGACGGCCTTGTCCAGTTCGGTGATGACGCCTTTCCGCAGGCCGCGCGATTCAGAAATGCCATGTCCACGGTAACGCAGACCGTTCTCGCTGACCTCGGCGACCAGGACGCAGGTCTTGGCGCTGCCGACGTCGACTGCCGTTATGAAGTTGGGAGGCTGACTGGGCATGGTTATGGCTGGTTAGGCGCCGCCTCCTTAGGGATTCCCGGGCTCGGCTTCTTCTGACCGCTGTTCGTGGCAGGCGGCAACGCTGCCGACTGAACCGCTTTCGGAGTTTGCGCTACGGGCTGAGGTCCGAACATCGCCGTGTTGGGCTTCGCCGCCACCGTGTTTACCGCGGAGGCGGACTTGGGCGACTTGTACGGATCCTCGTTCGGATTCTTGTTAGGACTCTGGATCGGCGTCTTGGCCGAAGCGGCGACGACGGTGTTCGCGGCCGAGTGTGTCGTGGTCTTTGTCTTGGTATTCTTCGGCGCGGCTAGGTGTTTCGTTTTCGGCTTAGCCGCTACACGATGCGTAGCCGCTTTGACGGGGGCCTTGGCAGCTGCCTTCATCGCCTTCTTGACCGGCATCGGTCCGATCGGGACCGGATGGGTTACATACTTTTCGTAGTTCACGATGGCGGCCGTCTTCACGCCCGCGGACATCGCAGCCTTTGCCGCTGCTGGTGTCAGAGCCGGAGCGCGATGGATTCCTTCGAGATCAGGATTGACGATGATCTGGCCGTCGTAGCGCAGGTCGACTGACTCCAGTTTGTCGAACTGCTGGCGCCATTGCTGCACGTGCGTGACGTAAGTCTTGTAGCGCTGCAGGTAGTTTCCCGAGCCGAGATGAACGAGCACTTCACCGCTGGGATCGGCGGCCACGACCTTCACGTCTTCCGGATCGGTCAGATCGACTTCACTCAGCTCGCGGGAGTAACTTGCGCCGCCGGAGTCCAGTTGCTGCACCAAGTCGTTGTAATTCTTCATGCGCGCGGATCGCGTGGAGAGAGGCTCGCCGGAATTCATGCCGGCAATCACGGGGAACGAATATTTTTTCTTGGCGTTGGACGTCAGTTCCATCAGCGTGCCGCCGGCATCGATCAGCGAGATGCGCGATCCGATACGAGCGAAGGCGATCGGGGTGCGCTCGTGGATTTCGACTCCCAGGCGGTTGGGCACAAAACGCATTACGCTCGCGGATTCGACCCAGGGGATTTGTTCGAGCTGCGCCTTACGCTGGGAAAGCGGCACGAAGAAAATGTTGCGGCCGATATCGCCGCCCATGACTTCCATGATCTGAGACTTGGTGACGTGCTGCGCGCCGGTGATTTCGATCTGGTCGCTGGAGTCGATGCGGAAACGCCACGAGTGTTTTCCGTAAGTGTAGAGCGAGGCGGAGAGAGCAAAGGCGATTCCAAGCACAAAGACCGCAAGCGCAACCCACTTCAGCCGATTGGCGGTTTGCTTGGGGAACGATCCGCGGCGGGCGGACACTCGCTTCTGTCCGCGGAGAAAAGGTGATTCCTGTTCGGCATCGAGGTCAAGCAGGCGCGAGTCGTCGAAAGACTCGCGGTCAGGAGCCTGAGTGGGAAGAGGATACAACTCTTCCTGGACGATAGTGGAACCAGCTTTCCGGGCCACTCGTTCGATCAGTTGTCGACAGAAAACCGCTGAGCGAGATCACTATAACTTTTTTTCGCGAATTGAGACAGTGCAAAGTTGGGGGCAGGCTGTGGATTTCTAAGAACTCCAGAGTCGGATATTTCAATTTTCGAGATTACAGTCACGAGCGCCCAGGTAGAGTGCCGTCCCTTCGGGATCCTGCGCTTCGTCGCACAGCGTACCGGGGTTCGCGTTCCCCCGCTTCGCAGCTGAGGCGCGGGCCGTTCAACGAGCAAAGGAGAAGCTTATTGATCTTCGTCGTTGTCCGTGTTCAAGGTGACGGATCCGGGATCCGCATCGATCGCGATGCGCCTGCCGGTTTGCGGACAGACAACGATTCGTCGGCTGGTAGCGTCGCTCATCTTGAAGCGCACAAGTTCTAACTTGCGCAGCTTCTCGACCTGGGCTTGGTCCATCACCGCGTGGAGGCGGTCCAGTCGCCGTTGGATGCGGTCGAGATCGGCTTGGCGCAGGGCCATGACCCGGTCCAGATCGGCCTGATGTTCCGCCATGACGCGATCGATTTCGGCCTGCTGCCGGGCCTGTGACTCGTCGTCAGCACGAAATTCCTGGTGGCCGGTCAGAACCCTTGCCAGGGCCCACGTCTGCTCGGCTTTCATCGCAACCTTGCATAACGCGGCTTCAGCATGGTCCGCCACCCGATGGGCGAGCGGGAGATTGCCTTTTTGATACTCACTGTTGAGACCCAAAGCCAGAACGCCGAGGGCTATCCAATAGAGGGCTTGGTTGTTCATGACGTACTCCCTGCCTTATCCGCTTTGGACGGTCGGGGTGAAAAAAGGTCAACAGGACAAAAACAGCGGTCAGTGGCCGGTGGCCAGTGGCTGGTGTCCGTTGACTACCAGCTTCTTTTCCAGCCTTTCGAGGATAATCGGGCCTAATTGGGAGACGTTTCCGGCGCCCAGAGTCAGGATCATGTCCCCCGGTTGAGCCATGACCGCGACGGCTGCAGAGGCTTCTACGAATGACGCGATATGGATGGCCTCCTGGTGACCTTTTTCGACAATTTGGCGGGCTAGAGCGTCCGCCGTCACACCCTCAATGGGCTTTTCGCTCGCCGCATAGATGTCGAGCACAAAAATGGAGTCGGCATCAGTAAAGGCGGTGCTGAAGTCGTCCATCAGGTCGCGGGTTCGGGTGTAGCGGTGCGGCTGGAAGACGACGTGGACTCGATTGAAGCCGCACTGGCGGGCGGCAGAGAGGGTAGCGCGAATTTCGGTGGGATGGTGTCCGTAGTCGTCGATGACGGTGACGCCGGCCGCCTGGCCGCGGAACTGAAAACGGCGGTCGACACCACGAAACTGGTCGAGGCCAACACGGATCTGGTCGGGCGGGACGTCGAGAGCGGTTCCGACGGCAATCGCAGCCGTCGCATTCAGCACGTTGTGCATGCCGGGGACGTGAAGTGTGAACTCTCCCAGAATTTTTTCCAGGTAGTTGACGCGGAAGCGGGTCAGCGGGACATGTTCGCCCCCTGCGGTGCCACTGCTCGTAATAGTGATCAGAAAATCGGAACCGAGCGCGGCGCCGTAGGTCATCACGCGGCGATGGACTCTGGGCAAGAGGCGTTCGAGGATCGGGTCGTCATTGCAGCCGACCACCAGTCCGTAGAAAGGGACTTTCTCCATGAAGTCGAGGAACGTACGGCGGACGTCGCGCATGTCACGGTAGCAGTCCATGTGCTCGCGGTCGATGTTCGTAACGACCGAAACAATGGGCGAGAGCTTCAGGAACGACCGGTCACTTTCGTCGGCTTCGGCGACTAGATATTGCGATTTGCCGAGGCGGGCGTTGGAGCCGAGCGCGTCTACCCGTCCACCGACGACAACGGTGGGATCGAGTCCGCCGGCGGCCAGCACGGCGGCGACCATGGAGGTCGTCGTGGTCTTACCGTGCATACCCGCGATGGCAATGCCGTACTTCAGACGCATCAGTTCGGCGAGCATCTCGGCGCGCGGGATCACCGGGATATGCAGCCGACGGGCTTCGGCTACCTCGGGATTCTCGTTGGAGACAGCGGAACTAGTCACGACTACATCCACGCTGGCAACGTTCGAGGCGGCGTGGCCGTCGTAGATCGTCGCGCCCAGGCTTGCGAGACGCTGGGTCACGGCGGAAGTCCTCAGATCCGAGCCGGAGATTTTGTAGCCAAGATTCAGCAGGACCTCGGCAATGCCGCTCATGCCGATGCCGCCGATGCCCACGAAATGGATACGCTGAATCTTGGCAAACATGGAAGGCTGATAATAAAGCATTTCACCGCAGAGACGCAGAGTAACCCTTTGATGGGTCGTTGCGAGCTCTACAATCTAGAGTTAGGATTTTTTCGACATGCCATCGCATGAGGAAC
>DATMNN010000112.1:0-8501 GCA_035569025.1 Terriglobales bacterium | reverse complement strand
ACTTTAGAGATGCGAGGTAACTGAATGCGACGACGTTTAGCCGAAAGTCTGGCAGTGCTTTTATCGGTTGCCAGCCTGGGAGCCGGAGCCGCATCCGGGCCAAACAGCTCGGAAGCCGCCAAGGTAGCAAACAAGCCGACGGTCCAAGCCGTCAGCCGGCGATCCAAACAGGAAACCAAGAATAGTCTTCATCCATACGAAGTGGGAACCGCCTCCTGGTACGGAGAATTTTTCCAGGGGAAAGAAACAGCCAGCGGGGAACCCTTCGACATGCAGGCTCTGACAGCTGCTCATCCAACGCTGCCATTGGGTTCGTTCGTGCGTGTCACCAACCTGCGCAACGGACGAGCGGTCGTGGTGCGAATCAACGACCGGGGTCCAGTGGTTGAGGGCCGCATTATTGATGTGTCCTACAACACAGCCCATGTCCTCGGCTTCGACGGCCGTGGTGTTCAGAAGGTCCGCCTGGACCTCGTAAAGCCCGCGACGATGGCGCGCTTACAAACTGTAGCCAGCCTGCAGTAATCCTTATAAACTCAGGAACGATGACAGACCCGCGTCAGCGTCTGATTGTTGCCCTGGATGTCTCGTCGGCCGCGGCCGCCCGGAAGATCGTGGCGGCCGTCGGCGACTCCGCGTACACCTACAAAGTAGGGATGCAGCTCTATACGGCCGAGGGACCGTGGTTGGTGCGCGAATTGGTCAGTTCAGGCCGGCGGGTATTCCTGGACCTGAAATACCACGACATTCCCAACACCGTGGGCGCAGCCGTGCGGGAAGCCGCGCAGCTCGGCGTAAGCATGCTGACGGTGCATGCGTCGGGGGGCGGTCCTATGCTCAAGGCGGCGTCGCAGGCGGCATCTGGGCATCCCACTTCACCCCTGGTGCTGGCGGTCACGGTTCTGACCAGCCTCGACGACAACGAGTTGAACAAAATTGGTATCCGCGGAACAGTAGTGGATGAAGTACTGCGCCTGGCGGCTCTGGCACTATCCAACGGCTGCCGTGGGATCGTGGCTTCGGCTCATGAAGCGGAGAAGTTGCGCGACGATCTTGGTCAGGACTTTACGATTGTGACGCCGGGGGTTCGCCCAGAGGGCAGCGGGAAGGACGATCAGGCGCGGGTTGTCACGCCCTCGGAGGCGATCGCCGCCGGCGCGACACAAATCGTGGTCGGAAGGCCCATCACCGAAGCCACCGACCCTGGTGCTGAAGCGCGAGCCATCCTCGGTCAGCTCGCCAGTTAGCAAGCTTTTCGAACGGTAACTCCGTTTCCTCCACCAAGGTGCGAGTCGGTTATCTTGACCCCGCCCGGTAAACCGGGCTAGAGTCGCGCAGTATCGAACGCTTGCGGCTGTCCCCTTTTGGGAGCTTTCGACCCTCCAGGAGTCAGTGCCGGGGGCCAGAATCCAGACCGCCCGGCGCGACCATTGGGCCTTCTTGACCAAAACTAAGTTCGTTCTCTCCCTGATCACCCGCGAAAACGACTACCAGCGCGAACAGGCAAGGTCCGCCGAAACGGTGGCACAACGGCTGAACGTCGACCTGGAGATCCTCTACGCCGACAACGACTCGGTGACGCAAAGCTCGCAGTTGCTGGACACCATTCACAAATACAAGTCCGAACTCACGGGAATTCTGGTCGAACCCGCCGGCGGAACCGAATTTCCGCAGGTCGGAAATGCCGCCGTGAATGTGGGAGCGGCCTGGGTTGTCCTGAACCGGAGCGCCTCTTCACTGTCTGACCTGCGGCGGAAATCGACCGTACCCGTGTTTGCTGTCAGCTCCGATCATGGTGAGGTCGGACGCATCCAGGCGGCGCAACTGGCAGCGCTTCTTCCGGGCGGAGGTACTGTGCTGTGCGTTCAGGGCCCCTCGAGCAGTGCGGCTGCTCAGCAGCGTATGGCTGGGTTGCTGGAAGCGCGCCCGGACAACCTGATCCTCAAGGTCCTCAAGAGTTCCAATTGGACGGAAGACGCTGGCTATCACGCGGTCGCGTCCTGGCTGAAGTTGTCGATTTCACGCCAGCAACCCATTCATGCCGTGGCCGGACAGAATGACGCTATCGCCCTCGGAGCGAGAAGAGCTTTCGAGGAAATTCGTGGGCAGGCCGATGCATTCCACTGGTCCTCGCTACCTTTTCTGGGAGTCGACGGTCTGGCGCGTACCGGACAGGCATCGGTTAGCGCGGGCACTCTGTCGGCGACGATTATTGTTCCAGCTGTTGCCGGTCCCGCCCTCGAAATCGCGGTGCGAGCGCTCGCTGGGAAAAGTCAGCCGCAAGATCTGCATTTGATTCAATCCGTATCGTTCCCGGACATAGAGACCCTGGGTGCCCGCGCCAGGTCGCAGGTATCAGGCGTCAGGTCTTAGGTGTCAGATTTAGTCGCTTTGAAATGCAAAGGCGCGGCCATTGCGGCGGCGCCTTTGGTTTTCCTGAGAGCTGACAGCTGAGAGCCGAAAGCTGGTCTTCTACAACTTTTCGAAAAATTCGCAGCCCGCGCACGAGATATACACTCCGCCGGGCACGCCGCGTTCACGATCCTTCACGCGCTTTACGATGCGAGTATCCTTGCCGCACTTCGGGCAGGCGGTAGACTTCGAGGTGTCCATGACTTTCTTGCGGTCCGCTGTTTTTGCGATCTTCATTGAAAATTCTCCTGACAGGAATGTGCCGTCGGCACTGGCCGGGGTTCTACCTGGAAATTTTGGGAGTAACCAGACTACGCCGGACTCGCCGGCTGGGATCAGCACACACGGAAACCGCGCGTTGATACTCGCCAGTGGTGATTTTACACGATTGTCAGGACCTCCGTGATCTCAGCGGCGTCGGTTCCGTCGGTCAACTAATTTAAGTAACGGGACACCCTTGATTGCTCGGTAAATGGATATCCCCAGGATTGACCCCACTCGGCCACGAGCGAACAATGACTCTCATGAACAAGTCCGTCGGTCCATTGTTCAACACGTTCCTCTTCACAGTCTTCGTTCCCGGGACTGTAGCCGGCTACATACCATGGCGCTTACGGCGGGGCGTAGTACCGGTCGCTGGCCTAGAGGCGTGGGCGGCCGTCGCCGTCATTGTTTTCGGGATTGCAATCTATCTCTACACCGCATTCTGGGGATTCGCCCTCATCGGCGGCGGAACGCCCGCGCCAATCGCGCCGACGAAGACTCTGGTCGTGCGAGGCCTGCATCGCTTCGTCAGAAACCCGATGTACCTCGGAGTCGCGCTGGTGGTCGGGGGACAAGCATGGCTGTACCACTCCCTCCACATCGCGATCTACCTCGCCTGCTTCTGGCTGATCGCCCACCTGTTCGTGCTTTTCTATGAGGAGCCGACCTTGCATAAACAATTCGGCGAAGAATATGACCGCTATCGGGAGCGAGTGCCACGTTGGATTCCGCGCTTTCGGTGACTTCCGCAGTCGAGTGTCAAGGTTCCAGACGAAGATAGAATCATTGGAGCGTCCTGCATTGCTCACTCCCGGCGCGCTCTGCTAGCCTAATTAGTTTGCCATTGGTTCTTAATGTTCTCTGGGAGTGACGCGTTATGCCAGCCATCAAATTCCGCGGTGTGGACTTCATCGGATTCGACAGCATCCTGAGCGACGACGAGCGCCTTGTCCGTGATACCGCGCGCAAGTTTATCGAGGACAACCTCATCCCGATCATTGAAGAGTGCAACCGCGCCGGCCGCTTCCCGCGCGAACTGGTTAAGCCGATGGCTGACCTGGGATTCTTCGGTGCCTCGCTCGAAGGCTACGGCTGCGCCGGCATGTCGAACGTCGAATACGGACTGGTCACACAGGAACTCGAGCGCGGCGACTCCGGCGTGCGTTCCTTCGTCAGCGTGCAGTCGGCGCTGGTGATGTATCCCATCTACGCTTTTGGCTCGGACGAACAAAAGAACACCTGGCTGCCCGCCATGCAGAAAGGCGAAAAGCTCGGATGTTTCGGACTCACCGAGCCCGGCTTCGGATCGAATCCCGGCGGCATGCGCACCCGCGCCAAGAAAGTCGGGAAAGAGTACGTGCTGAACGGCGAGAAGATGTGGATTACGTCCGGGTCTATCGCCGATGTTGCTGTCATCTGGGCGAAGGTCGAAGATGAAAACGATAAAGTCCGTGGCTTCCTCGTCGAGACCGATCGTCCGGGCTTCAAGGCCGATGACATCCACGGCAAGTGGTCGCTGCGCGCGTCAGTGACGTCGGGCCTTGCGCTGCAGGACGTTCACATTCCTGAATCGAATCTCCTGCCGAAGAGCGGCGGATTGAAGTCTCCGCTGATGTGCCTCAACCAGGCGCGCTACGGAATTTCATGGGGCGCAATCGGCGCGGCCATGTCGTGTTATGACTGCGCGTTGCAATATGCGCTTCTGCGCAAACAGTTCCGCGATCAGCCCATTGCCTCGCATCAGCTGGTCCAGGAAAAGCTCGCGTGGATGATCAGCGAGATCACCAAGGCACAGCTGCTCGCTCTGCAAGTCGGCCGTCTGAAAGATTCCGGCAAAGTCGAGCACCAGCACATCTCGATGGCAAAACGAAACAACGTCTGGATGGCACTGGAATGCGCCAGAATGTCCCGCGACATTCTCGGCGCGAACGGCGTTGCAGATGACTACCCCATCATGCGTCACCTGATGAACCTTGAAAGCGTGAAGACCTACGAAGGCACGCACGACATTCACACTCTGATCATCGGCTCGAATGTTACGGGGATTGACGCGTTCTAGCCGAAGCGAAGATTGCAGCCGGCCGCCATATCGGGAGTGCACTTTCATGCGAGTTTTCATGACAGTGATCGCGCTGGTGGAGTGGATTGCCCTCGGAATTCAATTCTGGCTGACCGTCAATCTGTCGATCGCGAACGGCATTCCTGTCCTGCGAGGCATGACCAACTACTTCAGCTATTTCACCATTCTCAGTAATTTAGGTGGTCGCGCTCGTAGTGAGCTTTACGCTCTGGGGGCCGGCAACTAGACCGGGGCGATTTTTCTCACGGCCGACCGTGCAATCCGGTGCCGCGATCTACATCGCCATCGTCGGCATCGTTTACTCTTTCGCGCTGCGGCATATCTGGGATCCGCAGGGCCTCCAGAAAATTGCCGACATGCTACTGCATGATTCGCTTCCGGTTCTCTACGTTGCTTTCTGATTTGTGTTCGTTGCTCATCGGGGCTTGCGCTGGAGGGATGCGCTCGGTGGCTCGTTTTCCCAGCGGCGTATTGCGGATACTCACTCGTGCGGGGAGCACTCGTTGGATGGTATCTGTATCCGTTCCTCGACCCCAGGTTGTCAGGTGCTTCGCAAGTCAGCGTCAATGTGGTTGCGTTGATTGCTGCGTTTCTGGTGGTTGGCTCACTGTTGATGGCGATCGGCGGTTGGCGCCGGCGTCGAGCGAACTGATTAGGCGCCGGAAGCGGCGCCCTGATGCGGTCTCGCCTGGAACCTGACACCTAAGACCTGACACCTGCCCTTTTACGGCTTCTTCTTCTTTCCAAATAATCCGCCGAGCGCCCCGAGTGGATTGCTCGGGTCCCCGGGCTTCGTCCCGCCCAGGATCCCTTTGAGTTGGCTTCCTACAATGCCTTTCACGTCGGGGACGAACGTCGGGTTTGAGGTTGTGCCTTGAATTGTGAATGGAATCTCGCCGGTTCCCTTGCTGCCCAGTCCTGCCATTTGCGTCAGTCCGGTGACCGCGCCGCCGCTGAAATTGGCAGACATGCTGAAGTTCAGGCCGCCCGCTGGACTGACGGTGCCTGCGCCTGCCACCGTGCCCAGCGCGGGGATGACGAGGTTGATTTTGTCGAGCTTCGTTCCTTCCGGAGCGACGCGTACATCCGAACTCAGGTTCTGAATGCTGGTGTCGTTGCCGGTTTGCTTGCCGGAGAGCGCGGAGATCGCCGACATTTTCGAGCCGAGATTGAAGCCGGCGAGTTGGGAGTTGCTCAACTTCACGGATCCGGTGGTCACCAGTTTGTCGACTGGACCGGCGGAGTCGAGATCGAGAGAAAGGGTCCCGCCCTTGAGCTGCGAACCTGGTGGCAGCACAACGCCCACTGCGGGCAGCACCGCTTGCAGTTCATCCACGGGCATGGCTTGGCCGACCAGTTTGGTGCGAATGGATGTGGTCTCGCCGCGCGTTTCATAGGTGCCGGTGAGTTTCGCCAGAGCCTTGCCCATGGCAACATCGCCCTGGGTGATCCGTCCGGACTCGCTCTGCAGATTGTGCTCGACTGCGAATTGCACCTGGATCGGGCGTCCCGAGGGCGAGCCTTTCGGCGTGAGCTTTAAGTTGGTGGCCTTCAACGTGCCGGTGGCGTTCGCGTTATGGCCGTCAGAAGTAACGGAGCCATCGAAGTCTGCCATCCCGCTGATGCCCGCGTTGGGATCGACCATCGCAGACTGCGAGAGGTCGAGTTTCTTGATGTCCAATTTCGCCTTGAGAGGCGAAAGAGAAACGTCGTTGGAATTGATCGGCCCGAGTGTGCCGTCGAGGTTCACGCTGCCGCCACCGGGGGTGCCAAAGGAAACAGTAACCGGGAAAGCGCTCCCCATGCTGAGATTCTTTACAACCACCTCGACCTTGTCGTAGACAATCGGCTTGCGCTTCGACGGGATGGATCCGAAAGAAATCTTTCCGCCAGTCAACTCCAGCCGGCCCACGCTCACGTCATTCGTGCTGGACGATTTCTCCGCCGGCTTGCTCTTTTCCGAGGAGTTACCCAGGGAGGAAAAATTCCACACGCCTGCCTGATTACGCAGCAGGGTGATTTCGGGGTCGTTGATCACAAGTTCGGTAACGTTCAGCTGCTTGTTGAAAATCAGCGGGATCATCTCGACGCCGACCTTCAGCGACTTGGCGGTGATGAAGGGCGCGTTGCTGAATTTGGGATCGTCCGCGATCGAGAGTTGATCGGCGCCGACGCCGCCCGAGAGAATACTCAGGCTCAGATTGCCGACTTTCACCTGCCGGCCGAGTGCTTGACTAAGCCGCGATTCAATCTCGGGTCGAAAACTGTTGACGTTGATCAGGAACGGGAGCGCGATCGCCGCGACGAGCAGCACGACGATTAAAATGCCAACGACTTTCAATGCGGTCTTCACGGAGACTCCTCCTTCGAGGCGGGACGAAACGGAGCACGATTCCGGAGCGGCAAAAAGCACGGCCAGTTTATCAGAATCCCAGCGGTTGTTAAGATACAGTCCGAGGTGTAGGTGACCGCGCAATCAGCATCTTCCGACTTGTATCCCCCCGTGCAACAGGAAGTGGCGCGGCTGTCGGCTTTGGCGGAAGTGCGGTCGGCGTTCGCATGGTTTCGCGCGCATGAGTCGCGGCTGGCGGAGTATCAGATGGAAGTGGCGCGCATCGCTGCGCCTCCCTTTGGCGAGGCCGCTCGCAGTGCGTGGCTCTCCGACCGTTTCCGCGAAATTGGTCTGAGCGAGGTCGAAACCGATCAGGTCGGCAACGTTTTCGCGGTGCATCCCGGTTTTGGCAGCCGATACGTCGCCTTAAGCGCTCATATTGACACCGTGTTTCCGCTGGCAACGCCGCTCAACATTCGCCAGCAAGGAACCAGGTTGTATGGCCCGGGAGTGTCCGACAACGGCGCCGGGATCGTCGCGATGCTGGGGATTGCGCACGCGTTACAGGCGGCGCGCGTTCCGCATGCCTTGCCGTTTGTGTTCATTGGAAATGTCGGTGAAGAAGGTGAGGGCGACTTGCGCGGGATGCGGCATGTGTTCGCCACGCCGCGCTGGAACAAGGCCATCGCGTACAGCATCGTGGTCGACGGCGCTGGATCGGATACAGTGGTGGCGGAGGCGCTGGGCAGCCGCCGTTTCGAAGTAATCGTACGCGGCCCTGGTGGCCACTCCTGGAGCGACTTTGGCTCGCCGAATCCGATCATCGTGCTCGCGCGCGCGATCGATGCGTTCAGCCAGACGCCCGTGCCGGCCGCGCCTAAAACGACCTTCAACGTCGGCGTAATTCGCGGCGGGACTTCGGTGAATTCCATCCCTGAATCGGCCAGCATGCGCGTGGACCTGCGCTCGACCTCGATGGCGGAAATCGACCGCATCGAGACGGCACTGCGCCGAGCTCTGGAGCGCGCCGTAAAGACGGAGAATGATGCGGCAGCCGCGCACTCCGCACGCAAGCCGCAGGCCGTGCAGAGCGAAGTGCTGGAGATCGGGAATCGTCCGGCAGGAGAACTCGCTGCAGACGCCCGCGTCTTCAAAGTCATCCGCGCGGTTGATGCCCAACTGGGCAATGCCGCGCAGGTGCAGCGGGCTTCCACGGACGCGAATGTGCCGCTATCCCTCGGCCGCGAAGCAATCGCCATCGGCGGAGGCGGGTCCGGGGGCGGCGCGCACACGTTGCAAGAATGGTTCGACTGCAACGGAAGAGACCTCGGACTGAAGCGTATTCTGCTTACAATGCTGGCACTGGCCGGAACTGGAGAATAATGCGTACCGTAGTGGTCCTGGCTCTCACCC
>DATMNN010000111.1:0-46423 GCA_035569025.1 Terriglobales bacterium | reverse complement strand
CAGTTGCAGGGTCGGGTCCAGTTCGCGGCGCTTCCGCACTTCCATGATGCGGACGAACATCTCACTCACATCTTTCAGTGACTCGTAATGCTCGCGCCGGTCGCCCAGAACGTGCACGGGATGTATCACTCCCCAGCTTTCCAGTTCCCGAATCGAGGTGCTCACGTTGGAGCGCGCCACATTAAGCGTCTCGGCGAGCTGCTCGGCGTTCATCGGTTCGGGCGACAGGAACAGAAGAGCGTGGATCTGGGCCACCGTGCGGCTGATGCCCCAGCGGGTCCCCATTTCTCCCCAGTGGAGGATGAACTGGCGCTGAATGTCGGTTAATTTCGTCATTTCTGTATTAACAGAAATATCAGAATTTATAATCCGTGTCAAGCCTGATTTTCGGCTTCGCGAACCATGATTTTCGGCCCATCCGTGGCGATGCCTTGTCGGACACCCAACCAACGGAACTTCCGAGTACAAGCCAGAACCAAATCCGGTGTTATTGTCCGGCTCAGATACGAGATTTCTAGCCTTGGAGTATTCCCATGCGAAAACCAGTTACTCTCCTCGTTACCCTGACGTTACTCGCGGTTTGCCTGGGATCAACTGCCCGAGCGCAGAGTGGATCGTGCGCAAACATGGCGCTGGGCCAGGGCGCGGCTCTCAATGGGGTTGTTCCCTTCCCCGCTGATAACGCATGGAACCAGTCGATTGCCACGGCGTCGGTGGACCCGAACTCAGACGCGATCATTAATTTCATCGGCGCAACCACACCGCTGCATCCTGACTTCGGCGCCGGCCTCTACCAGGGGAACAGCATCGGCATTCCGTATGTTGTCGTCAGCGGAGCCAAGGCCATCAAGGTGGCCTTCACCGCCTATGGAGATGAGAGCGACCCAGGGCCGATGCCCATTCCCAAAGACGCTCCCATCGAGGGCTTTCCCAATCCCGGCAGCGGCGATCGCCACGTGCTGGTTCTGGATCGCGACAATTGCTGGCTTTATGAACTATTCGGCGCGCACGTTCTCAAGAATGGAAACTGGAGTGCTGCATCGGCAGCATTGTGGGACCTGGTAAACGATGAACAGCGTCCCTATACGTGGACCTCGGCGGATGCCGCGGGCCTGCCGGTTTTCCCCGGTCTGGCGCGCTACGACGAGGTGGCGGCCGGATCGATTCCGCACGCTCTGCGATTTACGCTGAAGTCGAGCCGCGCGGCGTTCACTCCGCCAGCGAGTCACTGGGCGGCAAATTCCAGCGATCCGCACGCCGCGCCGATGGGCATGCGACTGCGCCTGAAAGCCAGTTATGACATCTCCGGATTCCCGCCCCAATCAAAGGTGATTCTGGCGGCGCTCCAGCGTTACGGAATGATCATGGCCGACAATGGCAGTTCCATGTTCATCAGCGGGACACCCGACGATCGCTGGAACAACGATGACTTGAATGCGCTCAAGATGGTGCCCGCGTCGGCATTCGAAGTAGTGCTGATGGATCCGATTTACACGTCGAACAATGTTCCGCAAGGGCAGAATCCGACGATCAGCAGTTTCACCGCGAATCCAAAGACGGTTGCGAAAGGAATGCCAGTTACATTGAATTGGAGCGTTACGAACGGAGAATATTCGATCGTTTCGCCGCAGCCCGGAGTCGCACGCGGGTCGAGCGTGATCGTGTCGCCGACGAAAACAACCACCTACACGCTAACTGAGACGAACAAGTACGGGCGAACCACCGCTAAAGTCCAGGTGGTAGTGCAGTAGAGGCACGGAAAACGATTCGACGGGTGGAAGCGGGGGCCGCTAAATTTCCATGACTTCTTTTTCTTTGCCCTTGCTCAGGTCTTCCATCTTCCTTATTTCGTCATCCGTCAGTTTTTGGATTTCTTCGAGGGCGCGCTTCTCGTCGTCCTCGGAGATTTTCTTGTCCTTCATTGCCTTCTTGATCGCGTCGTTACCGTCGCGGCGGACGTTGCGGATGGCCGTGCGATGCTCTTCAAGAATCCTGTGCAGATGTTTCACCATTTCTTTGCGGCGCTCTTCGGTCAGCGGAGGCACGGGCACGCGAATCATCTTGCCGTCGTTCATCGGGTTGAGTCCCAAATCGGCGGTACGAATCGCTTTCTCGATGTTGCCCAGGGACGAAGGATCGAACGGCTGGATGGTGATGAGCTGAGGCTCGGGCGCGTGTACGGTCGCGATCTGGTTGAGGGGCATCTGCTCGCCGTAATAATCGACGCGAACCGAGTCCATCATGTGTACGGACGCGCGGCCGGTGCGGGTCGAGGCCATCTCGCGCCGGAAGTCTTCTACCGCTTTGTCCATGCGGGTCTTCAGTTGAACGTAAGTTTCTTTGAGCGCGGGATTTGCCGCCATAGTGGCTGGTGCCATAGGTGTGGGCTCCGTTGGGTCGCAACCAAAACGTTTGATTATAAACCTAAGGGCAGAGGCGTGAGAGCAGGTCAGAGGTGAGAGGTCAGGTTGCAGAGGTGAACAATCATCAGCATCACGCTCTTCACCTCTGCAATCTGACCTCTCACCTCTGACCTCACTAAGCGCTTACCAGTGACCCGATCTTGTCTCCCAGCACTACTTTCCGAATGTTTCCGTGCTGGTTCAGGTTGAAAATGAGGATCGGCAGGTTGTTGTCCTTGCATAGGGAGATGGCCGTGGAGTCCATGACTTTCAGGCCCTTTTTCAGGACGTCCATGTAGGTGATGTGCTCGAACTTCTTGGCGTCGGCGACCTTCATGGGGTCTGCGTCGTAAATGCCGTCAACTTTGGTCGCTTTCATGATCACGTCCGCTTTGATCTCCATCGCGCGGAGCGACGCGGCGGTGTCGGTCGAGAAATAGGGATTGCCGGTGCCGCCAGCGAAAATGACGACACGCCCTTTTTCCAGATGTCGCATGGCACGGCGCCGGATAAAGGGCTCGGCGACCTGGTTCATTTCGATCGCGGACATCACGCGCGTGTAGACGTTCTGCTTTTCAAGCGCGTCCTGAAGGGCGAGCGCGTTGATCACCGTGGCCAGCATCCCCATGTGGTCGGCGGAGACCCGGTCCATGTCCTTGGCCTGATCGGCAACGCCGCGAAAGAAATTGCCTCCGCCGACGACAATTGCGATCTGGATGCCCAGGCTGTGTACGTCCGCCAGTTCAGCGGCCACTTCGTGGATACGCGCGGTATCGACGCCGAATCCCTGCTGCGCCGCCAGGGCCTCGCCGGAGATCTTGAGCAGGATGCGCTTGAAAATGGGTGTGGGCATGATTGGGTGAGCCGTCAGCAATCAGCCGTCAGCTCTCAGCAAGAGCATAAATCAAAAGGGGCGCCGAAGCGCCCCCTGAATTATTCGCCTTCCGGCTTAGACTCGGCCGGTTTGGTGACGGCGACCGTTTCGGTCGCGTCGCCCACCTTGAAGCGGGCAAAGCGGCGTACGGAGATGTTCTCGCCCAGTTTGCCGATCTTGGAGGCAATCAGTTGCGAGATCGTGATGGTCTGGTCTTTGATGAAGGGCTGCTCGAGCAGACACACTTCTTCGTAGAATTTTTCCATCTTGCCGGTCACCATTTTTTCCGCAATGTTCGCGGGCTTGCCGCTCGCGATTGCCTGCGCGAGGAAAATTTCTTTCTCGCGGGCGAAGTCGGCCGGCGTCACGTCTTCCTTGCGAACGTACCGCGGATCGCTCGCCGTGATGTGCATGGCGATGTCTTTCACCAGCTCTTTGAAGTCGTCGGTGCGGGCGACAAAGTCGCTTTCGCAGTTGACTTCGACCAGCACGCCGATCTTGCCTCCGGCGTGAATGTAGTGTCCGACCGATCCTTCGCTAGTCACACGGGCCGCTTTCTTGGCCGCAACCGACACGCCCTTCTTGCGCAGCAGGACAATCGCATCTTCTTGATTGCCCTTGGCTTCGGTGAGAGCGTGTTTGCAGTCCATCATGGGAGCCCCGGTCTTGTCGCGAAGCTCTTTCACCTGGGCAGCAGAAATATTTGCCATAGTCGTGCTCATTCAGACCTCAAATTTCTATTGTTGCTACGTTGTTAGATGGGCGAAAACCTCAAGCGGACTCGAACTCCCGGGCTTGAGAATTTGCCGGTATAAAACTTGACCCGCGCCGGACTAGCCGCGGGCCAGATTTTCATCGGTAGCATGCTGGAAGCCAGTAGCTAGAAGCTCACAGCCGCACTAAAACCGTCGCGTCTCCGCCTGCAGTTCGTCGATATCTTCCGTAGCCACCGACGGACGCTTGCGCGTTCCCGCACCGAGCACGTCTTCCATACGGATTTCTTCCGCAGCTTCGGCTGACAAGGCTGGTACCGGTTCGGCACTCGCCTCGATCGCCTCGCCTTCAACCGGTTCCGGACTCGCTATGGCCTGCAATTCCGCCATGTGCTTGTCGCCCATCAGGTTGATACCCTCGGCGATCGACTCCGCAATCTTCGAGGTGAACAGGCGGATCGCGCGCAGCGCGTCGTCGTTGCCAGGAATGACATAATCCACTTCGCTCGGATCACAGTTCGTGTCGACGACAGCGACCACGGGGATGCCGAGTTTGCGTGCTTCACGCACCGCGATCTGTTCCTTGTTCGAGTCGATGACGAAAATCGCATCGGGCAACCGCGACATGTTCTTGATGCCGGCGAGGTTGGCCTGGAGATGCTTGCGCTCGCGTTCGAGCTTGATGACTTCTTTTTTTGGCAGCAGGTCGTAACGGCCGTCAGTGGCCATTTCGTCGAGTTCCTTGAGACGCTTCACTGACTTCTGAACGGTGACCCAGTTGGTCAGCAGTCCACCCAGCCAGCGCTGGTTCACGTAGAACATCGAACAGCGCTGCGCCTCTTCGGCGATCGCGTCCTGCGCCTGGCGCTTGGTGCCGACGAAGAGGATGACGCGGCCGGCAGCCGCCAGATCCCCCACAAACTTGGACGCTTCCTTGAACATCTTCAGCGTCTTCTGCAGGTCGATGATGTAGATTCCGTTGCGTTCGCCGAAGATGAATTCCTTCATCCGGGGATTCCAACGCTTCGTCTGATGCCCGAAGTGAACGCCCGCTTCGAGCAACTCCTTCATGGTGATGTTAGCCAATCAACCTCCTCAGTTGGTCTACATCCGGAATCGGTTGCCAGTTGCCTTATACGGGCACTGCTTTCCCGGATTGCCATTCCCGTCCACCCCATCTCGGGGGAGGTGGGGGGATGAATTTGAAAACCAGCTGTCAGCATTCAGCTGTCAGCTCTCAGCAAAAAACCTAGCGCTTGCTGAACTGGAAGCGCTTGCGTGCGCCCTTCTGACCGTACTTCTTACGCTCTTTTTGGCGTGGATCGCGCGTCACCATGCCGCTCGCCTTGAGCTGCTTGCGCAACTCGGCGTTGAAGAGCATGAGCGCGCGGGTGATCCCGAGACGAACCGCGTCAGCCTGACCGGCGACTCCGCCTCCGGAAACATTAGCCAGCACATTGAAAGTGGCGCCGGTTTCGGTGAGCGCAAGCGGCGACTTCGCGCTCGAACGCTGCGAAGGCGTCACGAAATATTCGTCGAACGCTTTGCCGTTCACCTTGAACTCCCCGCCGCCGGGACGAAGAAACACACGAGCAATGGCCGTCTTGCGGCGGCCGGTTCCGTAGTATTGAACTGTCTCTGCCATTTAGCATTTAGCACTTGGCATTTAGCAGTTAGCTAAACCCGCGTGCTTAACCTTTCAAGAAATTCGCTGGGTGCCGCTCTTCCCGACACCTAATACCTGACATCTGAACTCTTACGCCAGCACCTTCGCCTCAGGTTTCTGTGCCTGATGCGGATGCTTGTCGCCCTTGTACACATTCAGCTTCGTGAACATCTGCTTACCCAGTTTGTTTTTGGGAAGCATGCGCGATACGGCCTGCTCGATCACCAACTCCGGCTTGCGGACCATACGCTTGTTCATCGCTTCCGCGCGGATGCCGCCGGGATATCCCGTGTAGTGGTGATAGGTTTTCTGCTCCGCCTTCATGCCGGTGATCTTCACCTGGTCGGCATTGATCACGATTACGTGGTCGCCGGTATCAATGAAGGGCGTGTACTTGGGGTTCTCTTTGCCCATCAGGATACGCGCGACTTTCGACGCGAGACGCCCGAGCGGAAGCCCGGTCGCATCCACGACAAACCACTTGCGAACGATTTCCCCCTCTTTGGGGAAATAGGTTGACATCAGAAATCTCCCAGAATTAAAGAACGTGATGAAGACCGCTGAGTGCCCAGTTATTCCACGCAGAAGGCGCGAGGGCGTTCAGGCGGGCAACCACAGGACTTCCAAAGACAACTAGAATAACGTAGCCGTCAGGCCATTGTCAACGAAGAGGTTACCGGAAGGCAGCCATTAGCACTATGGCATGTAGAACTTGGCTCTTCAAGTCCGAAACGGAGGTCCAGAATGGGAGGGCACGGCTTTCAGCCGTGCCGCAAGCCGTACAAACGATCCTGGCTTCAGGCCCCTCTACTTGCCGACTACGGCCTTCAAACACTTGCCATACAGCTCCAGAAGGTGGTCGGCGTAATCTTCTGGCTTAGCGGCCGTCCCTCCGCCCTGGAAGCCGACTCCACCGCCACTGCCGGCGGTTTTACCATAGCCGGTCGTCATCGCGACAAATTTCATCAAGTCGAGTGCGATGTCTTCGCTCCGTCGTGAGCCCATCGGCAGGGCTGGTGTTTCCATGATGAAAGTTCCTTTAAGAAGATTTCCGCCGGCAGAACCGACTATGAGGCGATGATAGCAGAATGTCGGTCAGACACTCTTGTCCGGGCGCTGACCGCTCACAGAATGCCCGCCGCAAGTACAATCACAACCTATTCCCGCACAGGAACAGCGTCTATGCAGGAACAGCGTCTATAATGACCCGCCGGAAACCATGAACCTGCAACTTACACCGCGCTGGGTGGGCGAAGTCATGGTCCTGACCTGTGCCGGACGGATCGTGGTGGGACCGGCAGTCGACACCCTGCACGAAACTGTCAGCCGCGAACTGGAACACCAGCCGAACATCGTTCTCCAGACGGCGGATGTCCAGTTTGTCGACAGCAGCGGCCTGGGAACGATGGTTCGCCTGATGTCGGCGGCGCGCGCTGCCGGCGGCGATGTAAAAATCTGCCAGCCTCCGGCGATGATGCGTAAAGCGCTGACCATGACGAACCTCCACAACGTTTTCCAAATTTACGACACCGAGGGCGAGGCGATCCTGGCGGCACTGCACACGAAAAGGCCAGCCGCCGATTTGCAGACGGATCAGTCGCGCCCCGCCGTGCTGTGTATCGATCCGTCGCCTGACGTCCTGGCCTATCTGTCCGAGTTGCTGAAAAAAGAAGGGCTGCGGCCGATTACAGCTAGCAATCTGGTGGACGCACAGGTGCTGCTGAAGGCGCGGACGCCGAAATTGATCCTTGCCAATGCGCAACTGTCTGCCCGTGGCAAGACGGCCGCGAAAGTTTTTGAAGACTGGTGTCCGAGCGTGAAGTTCCTCAATTTGGGAGAAGCCTTCTCGCGCGACGATGCCGGCGAAGCGGGCGTCAATCTGTTGGCACAAATAAGAAATCTGCTGTAGACGCAGGACTTGCCGCGTCTCTGGTCGGGTAGGCATCGAATTCAGGCCCGATCCAGGAGAACAGAAACTAGGCTCTTTCCTAATCCGCCGATATGCCCGCGAATCCCGCACGGATATTTGAAATGTACTCCGGTGACACCCGTCCAACCCGCGCAATCGCAGCTACCCGCGGCCAAAGCGCCGGATGAGTTGAAAACAGCTCTATGAATCTGCTCTGTTCGTCTGGCACTTCACAACGACGATACAAACTTACGAGAGAATGAATCCCCGCTTCGGGTTCGCCAGTCGCCTCTACGGCCGAGCGATCAGCTGCGTACTCGTAGCGACGTGAAAGTGCGTAGAGCGCAACGAGTGGTATCAGTATCGCGCCAAAGTTGAAGATGATCCGCAATGACAGCGGCATCCGTGGCAGGAAAAATGTCGCCGCCCCCAACGCAACAAACATACTTGCCACCACCATCAGTTGGTTCACTGCATCCTTGTGTTTTATGTGTGACAGTTCATGTCCTATGACAAAGTCGAGCTCTGCGCCATGCAGCCAATGGCCGTAGTCATCAGTCACCGCAATCTGAGCCCCTCCGGCATAGGCATTCGTCAATTTGCCTCTGCCAAACGGAACAACACAGACTCGTCTCAGATGGACACCCATCCTTTTCGACATCACAACTGAACGCTTGTACAGCTCACCCGATTTGACCGGGCGGGGAGTCAACCCTTCCGCCGCGTTCAACTGGATCTTCCCAATCAAAGCGGCAGCCCCCGCAACGAACATCAAGGCAAAACCAGCCAGTCTCCCGCTGTAAAGATCTTCCAGCGCGGCAGCAACGAGCACCAGGGCAACCGTGGAGGAAACTGTTCGCCAAAAAGCTAGCCGGAGAATGTCGCGTCCGGTCCACTGCTTTTCGAAGACTTTGGCATTCGCCCGAAATGTGACCATGCGAGCAATCATCACGCTGATGGCGAGGGGCAAAGCCAGAAAGGATCGCGGTGCACTGTCAATAAAAGCGGCATCCGCCTTATTGACGAAAAGAAAGAGTGACCACCAAACAGGAACCGCAAGGGTCATCAAGAGGGATAACCACCGCGTGTACCCGACCCATCGTGCTCGTTGTTGGGGCGTGGCACAGCGACCAGCGATCATGCGCAGCCATAGGGCCGCTGTGGGCGGAAAAACCAGGGTGGCAGCTGCAAACCACCTATAAGCATGCAGCCAGCAGAAACGCTCCCATCCGACCACCGTGCGATTTTACCCGACCTCCACTAGCCCGTAACTAAGCGCCCAGCGTGTTCGCATGTGTGTCAGGGCGCGGTCGATTTCCGCCTGCGAAATTTCCCCGTTCGGCCCGGACAGCACGAATGCTGCTTCGAGTTTGGCGGCTTCCAGCAGCTGGCGGTCGCGAATGATGTTCGCGACGCGGAAGCTCGGGATCCCCGCCTGCTTCGTACCAAAGAATTCTCCCGGGCCGCGTAGTTCGAGGTCGAGTTCGGCGATTTGAAATCCGTCGTTGGTCCGGACCATGGCGTCGAGTCGCCGCTGCCCTTCTTCGGAAACTTTTCCTCCATACATCAGAATGCAATACGACTTGGCGGCGCCGCGGCCGATGCGTCCGCGAAGCTGGTGGAGTTGTGCGAGGCCAAAGCGGTCGGCGTGCTCGATCACCATGATGGCAGCGTTCGCGACATCGACGCCGACTTCGATCACGGTGGTAGCCACCAGCACGTCGATCTCCCCCTTCTGGAACTCGCGCATGACATGTTCTTTTTCGTCCGGGTCGAGCTGGCCGTGCAGCAGTCCAACGTGCAGATCGGGAAAGATCTTTTCCCGTAACTGGCGGAACATCTGCCGTGCGGCCTTCAATTCGCGTTCTTCGTTTTCTTCGATGACTGGATAGACCACGTATGCCTGATGTCCCGCCTTGATTTGTTTGCGGACGAAGTCCCACACTTCGGGAGCGCGTTCGTCTGTGACAGCGCGCGTGACTACCGGCGTGCGGCCCGGCGGGAGTTCGTCAAGGACTGAAACGTCCAAATCACCGTAGAGAGTCAGGGCCAGGGTTCGCGGGATTGGAGTCGCGGTCATCACCAGGACATCCGGCTCGGCTGGAGCTGCCGAGCTGCGCTCGGCTTGGACGGGTCGAAGACCCGTCCCCACATCAAGACTCTCTTCTTCGGATTTTTGCATTAGTTTGAGGCGCTGCATCACGCCGAAGCGGTGCTGTTCGTCCACGATCACCAGGCCGAGTTTTTCGAATTCGACGCTTTCCTGAATCAGCGCATGCGTGCCGATCACCAGTTGCGCATTGCCCTGCGCAATGTGGCGCCGGATGTTGCGTTTGCGGTCCTGCTCGAGCGATCCGGTCAGGAGCACAATGTGGTATCCCGCTTTTTCGAGGATCTGCCGCGCGGAAAAATAATGCTGCTGCGCGAGGATTTCAGTCGGCGCCATGAGCGCGACCTGGTATCCATTTTCGATGGCGATGATGGCCGCCTGAAACGCGACGATCGTCTTGCCCGAGCCGACATCTCCCTGCAACAACCGGCGCATCGGAAACGGCGCCAGCATGTCGGCGGCAATCTCTTTCAGCACACGCTTCTGCGCTTGCGTCGGGTGAAACGGCAATATTTTCTTGATGGCTTCGCGGGCGGGGGCGCCAATCGAAAAAGCGATTCCGGTACGCGCTCTTTGCTCGCGGCGTTTCAGCTCCAAACCCAGTTCAACGAAGAACAGTTCGTCGAAGATCAGCCGTATGTGCGCAGGCGTGCGCGAGGATTGCAGATCGCTGAAACTCTCGCCCGCATCGGGCCAGTGCACCTTGGCGAGCGCTTCGCGCGGACCGACCAGGCTGAGATGTGAGCGCACGGCGGCGGGAATCGGATCCGCCAAGTCCGGACCAAGATTATCAAGCACTGTGCGGATGATGCGCCGGAACCAGCGCGGCGTAAGCTTGCCCTGCCCCGTGGATTCGTAAATCGGAACGATGCGTCCGATTTCGAGCGAAGCAGCCGCTTTCTTCTCGGCGTCGTCGGCGCCGCCTTCTTCGTTAATGTCGCCGAGGATCTCAAATTGCGGTTGGATGATCTGTAGTTCACCTTCGCGATCCTGCTCGACCTTGCCGTAGAGAGCGACCATCTGGCCGGCTTGAAATTTGTCGCGCAGATAGGTGCCGTTGAACCACAGACACTTCAGTCGATTACGACCCTGGCCAACTGTGAGCTGGAAAATCGGCATGCGGCGTGTGCGGAATAATCCCGAGTTTCGGACCTCGGCAATCACCGTAGCCATTTCACCCACGCGAAGTTCGGCGACCGAACGCGGATTCAAACGGTCTTCATAACGGAAGGGCAGGTAGTGAAGCAGATCGTCAACAGTGTTCAAGCCTTTGGCCGCAAGAACCTCGGCGAGGCGCGGACCAATCCCTTTGACAAACTGAACGGGAGTGGACGGCTCCAACATCTCTGCCGATGGTAGCAGCTTGCATCGACCCGGCAAAAAACCGTTCTCCACGGGATATAAATCTCACAGGAAGAAGCTGGAGCTTGGATTATGTCTGGTCCCAGGTTTCGCGTTGCGCTGCCAGTTTTCGCCCCAGATAGCGCTGTGCCTTATACAGGACACAACCCGCGATGGCGAGGGCTCCCAGCGCCTCGTACATTCTCGTGATCGCGATATTCCAGTGTTCCTGCGGAACACCGGCGGTTGCGACGCGCACGATCTGGTCACGCAACGCACCGAGACCTCCGCGCACGAACGCCGGGACAAGTTGCAACAGGACGAGCGCCCAGAAAAGCGCGATCATGATCGCCAGCCCACGGACTACGGCCAGCAGCTGTCGGAGAGTCCAGCCCGGCTTCATAGAGAGGTCAGACACCACGAGCCAGAGCAAAGTTTCCACACGAGGTCGATCCCTACCCACAGCGACGCTATTCCCGATTTCCGATTATCATGGACAGTTTCCTGCAAGAGTCCGAGCGAACTCCGTGAAGAGCCGCAGGGAGCGAAGTCCCAAGCTAAGTGCCAATTGCCAAATGCCGGTTTTCCCATGCTGATCTTCCGCAAACCTCTCCCCAATGTTGACCATCCCGAGATGCCTGCCGATGTTGTCATTGTCGGCGGCGGTCCAGCGGGGATGGCCTGTGCGCTTCGACTGTCGCAGTTGATCGACGACCACAACGCGCGGCATCCCGAGGCGCCGCTTTCGAAAGAGAACATTTACCTTCTCGAAAAAGCCCGCGAAGCCGGACAGCACTGCCTGTCGGGGGCGATCCTCGATCCGCGATCGATGAAGGAGTTGCTGCCAGGATTCGAAAACGAAGCCCCGCTTGGCCCGACCGTCAGCAAGGAATCCGTCTATTTCCTCACAAAAGAGAAACATTACAAACTCCCGCTCGTTCCCCCGCCGCTCCAGGATCACGGCAACTACGTGATCTCAATCAACAGGTTCGTCAAGTGGCTGGCCGGCAAGGTGGAAGCAGCGGGCATCACGGTCTTCACTGGATTCGCCGGATCGGAAGTGCTTTACGAAGGCAACCGTGTCATCGGGGTGCGCACCGACGACAAAGGGGTCGACAAGCAGAACCAGCCGAAATCCAACTTCGAACCGGGCTACGACATAAAGGCCAAAGTTGTAGTGCTCGCGGAAGGCACGCGCGGATCCCTTACCAAACAGCTCACGCAGAAATTCGAATTGCTGAAGGATCGCAACCCACCCACCTACGGCGTGGGCGTGAAAGAGCTGTGGGAACTGCCATCCGGAAGGATCAAGCCCGGAGAAGTCATTCTCACGTTGGGCTATCCGTTGAGCACGAAAGAATACGGCGGATCGTGGATGTACGGCTCCGCCGACAACGTCGTTTCGCTGGGATATGTCACCGGACTCGACTATCAGGATCCGCGCCTTGATCCGCAACACGTACTGCAAACTTTCAAGCAGCACCCATTGATCGCGGACCTGCTGCAAGGCGGAAAGATGATCCGCTATGGCGCGAAAGCGTTTCCCTATGGCGGATGGTGGTCGCTGCCGCCATTGGGTGGCGAAGGCTGGATGATCATCGGCGACTCGGCGGGGTTCCTGAATTCCGCACGCCTGAAAGGAATTCATCTCGCGATCAAGAGCGGAATGCTGGCGGCGGAAACGGCTTTTGAAGCGTTGGTGAAGAATGATCCGTCCTCCGTCACGCTCAGCAAGCTGACCCGCCGCGTCGAAATCAGTTGGATCAAGGAAGAACTGTGGCCGGTGCGCAACTTTCACCAGGGATTCGAGAAGGGCCTGATCCCCGGCATGTTGAACGCCGGACTACAGGAAGTTTTCGACGGCGGCCTTCGCAACCGCGTGCCATCGCATCCGGGATATGAAGCGATGAAGCCTCTGGCGCAGCTACCCGCCGATGGCGGCTCGCGCGCACAATTGCTGGGTCCGGCAAAGGGCGATGGCAAGTTGACCTTCGACAAGCTTACCGACCTGTATCACTCCGGCACCAAGCATGAAGAAGATCAACCGGCGCATCTCGTCATCCACGATACAAACATATGCAACGAACGTTGTGTGAAGGAGTTTGGCAGCCCGTGCCAGAACTTCTGTCCCGCGAATGTGTACGAGATGCTCGACGACTCGTCAGCGCCAAATGGAAAACGCATCAGCCTGAACGCCGCCAACTGCGTTCACTGCAAAACCTGCGACATTCAGGACCCCTACCAGATCATTACGTGGGTTCCACCCGAAGGCGGCGGCGGGCCGAATTACGACGGAATGTGAGAAGAGCAGCCGTCAGCAAAGCAATTAGCATTTAGCACTTAGCTCAAGTCAAAAACCACTTCCGTCACGAGTCATCTGACATGCGCTTGCGTCACCTTGGTTTGGCTAAATGCTAACTGCTAAGTGCCAAGTGCCGCTCCCGGGTATATACTGCTGGCCGTAGTTGTTAGCGGTAGTCCGGCCTGGGCCGGAAACGGGGCATTTTCATTTTTCATACCGCCCCGCAATAAAACGCTGGCTTCGGGGATTCTTCGTCATTTCAACCCTGGAATTGCTGGCGCGGGACAGGGGTACGCCACACCTCTCCCGGGGAGTCGGTCCGTGGACGTCGTACTCATACGCCTTCTGTTCGTCCTTTTTGTCGGCTTTACCTGCTTCCGCATTCAACCGTTTGGCCTGCCTTCGAATCTGGACGCCGCCGTAGGCATTCTGATCGGCTGCATGATCATCATTTTCGAATGGCGGCTGCGGGCCATGAGCCTGAAGCGGCTCATTGGGGCCGCTCTCGGGAGCATTCTCGGCATCGTGGGCGCGTACCTCTTCGCGCTGGTCATCCGCAACAGCATTCCCTCAAGCCCGACCCAGAGTTTCCTCCAGATCATGGTCATGCTGGTCATGTCTTATGTAGGCCTGGCCGTGGGCGCGAATAAGGGAGACTTGCTCAACCTGGCTGCGTTCGGAGGAGTCTTCGGCGGGGAGAAAACGGGCAAGAAGAGCTATAAGATTCTCGACACCAGCGTGATCATCGATGGCCGCATCGCGGACATCGCGGAAACCAGCTTTCTCGACGGCATCATCGTGATCCCGCAATTCGTGTTGCGCGAACTGCAGTTGGTGGCGGACTCCGCGGATTCGCTCAAACGCAACCGTGGGCGCCGGGGTCTCGACATCCTGCAGCGCTTACAGAAATCCGGCTCGCTCCAGATTCAGATCGTGGAAGACGACTTCCCTTCCGTCCGCGAAGTGGACATGAAGCTGATCGAACTCGCCAAGCTGTACGAAGGCAAGATCATCACTAACGATTTCAACCTGAACAAAGTCGCGCAACTGCAGGGCGTCGCGGTGCTAAACATCAACGAACTGGCAAACTCTCTGAAGCCGATCGTGCTGCCGGGCGAAGCCATGCGCGTGTTCATCCTGAAAGAAGGCAAGGAATACAACCAGGGCGTAGCGTATCTCGACGACGGCACGATGGTAGTCGTGGACAACGCGCGCAAAATGATTGGCAAAACCGTCGACATCGCCGTAACGTCAGTCCTGCAGACGACGGCCGGGAAGATGATCTTCGGGAAATGGGATGAACGCTCTCCGGCCCGGCATGAGTCCAAGCCCGGCGTCGTGCTCGCTCCCCCGATCTCATCCACAGGAACGAATGGCCCGGTATCGGACCCAGGGAAGAAGCAGTCGCCGCTACTGGCGGAGCGCCCAAGCGAATAAAGCCAGGTGCCACCTGCTTTCCTCATTTGATACTTTCCTCGACCCGCTCTTATACTGAACCCCGGTTATGAAGGTCTTTGTCATCGTTCCGGCGGCCGGACTCGGCACTCGCATGGCCTCGCCTTCGTCGGCCAAGTCAAAGAAGAAGGTGCTCTCCAAACAATTTAAGGAACTCGGTGACGTCCCGATTCTGGTTCACACCTTGCGTGCCTTTGCCAGTTGTCCGGAGATCTACGAGATTGTCGTCGCCCTGCGCAGGGATGAGATCTCTGGCTTTCGCACAGAACTTGAAAAACAGTATCCCGAAATTTTGAACAAACGGCTACAGATGGTGGAGGGCGGCGAACACCGTCAGGATTCGGTCGCCAATGCGCTGGCAGCGATTGCGGGGGATGGCAACGACATCGTGCTCGTGCACGACGGCGTGCGCCCGTTTGTAACGCATGAGATTATCGCGGAAGTGATCGCCTCGGTCGAAAAACACGGCGCAGCCATCGCGGGCTTGCCGGCCGTCGACACAGTGAAGCAGGTTGAGCGGACCGCGGAAGGCGCATTAATAAAGTCGACGATTCCGCGCGCCAGCGTAGTGATGGCTCAGACTCCGCAAGGATTCCGTTATCACATCTTGAAAAAGGCTTTCGACGACGCGATCGCAGACGGATTTGTGGGAACCGATGAAGCGTCACTGATCGAGCGCGCCGGACTGCCGGTAGCGGTGGTCATGGGTTCTCCGCGTAACCTCAAGATCACCACTCCCGCCGACATGGAACTGGCGGAATTTTATTTAAAGACCTAAGAAGTTCTCGGTTCCCGGTTGTCAGCTCTCAGTGGAACCACACAATGCCAGGACCGAGATTTTCTGAGAACTGAGAACCGGGAACTGAGAACTGCCTTATGACTCCTGAACTCCGCATCGGTTATGGCTGGGACTCGCACGAGTTCAAGGCCGGCATTCCACTCGTGATTGGCGGCCTCACGTTGCCTTTTGACAAAGGGCTCGGCGGCCATTCGGACGGCGACGTTCTACTGCATGCCATCACCGATGCCTTGTTGGGCGCGATCGCTGGTCCCGATATTGGGTCTCTGTTTCCACCGTCCGATCCGCAATGGAAGGGTGCTGATTCGGCAGTCTTTCTGCGTGAGGCGTTGCGGCGCGTCGCAGAGGCGGGCTATGCGCTCGTGAATCTGGATTCCACGCTGATTCTGGCCGCTCCAAAGATTGGTCCGCATGCGGCCGCGCTGCGAAACAAGGTGTCGGAGTTGTGCGGGATTCCGGGAGACTGCGTTGGCATCAAAGCCAAGACGCCCGAAGGCATGGGTACGGACCATGCAGCCATCGCGCATGTGACGGTCCTGTTGCGGCGGGTGGCTTCGGAGCGTTGAGAAGTTGGACTGCTGGAGAAGTCCGCCTACTTCTTCGCCAGTTGCTTGGCAATCTCTTCCACGATCTTAGGGCGCAGGTCCGCGAGCACACTGTCGACAATGTTCGCGATATGGCTGGCTTCGGATCCGTTGTCCGCGGAAGCCGCGGCGGCCATGGTCTTGGAGGTTTCTTCGGACTGCTTCGCCGCCTCGATGGCATCGCTCCCCGCCGGCGCTCCAGAGCGGATCTGATGCCAGTTCGATTTCCCGCCCTTTACCTTCGTTTCCTTGCCCATGACTTCCTCTCCCCCCGGACCGTTTTCTGAACTTGCCGCTTCTGCTTGCGTCCCGGCTTCCTCCGTCACACTGGCGACGCTCTCACTTGCTGCCGCCGCAATTTCTTCCTCGCGATTTTCCTCGTTGCGCACGGCGTCCGCGAACGTGGTAGGTGCCGCCGATTCTTCGGAAACTTCCTCCGAATGCGCCGGCACCGAGGCGCTCTCAGCTACGGCCGTTGCCGGATTTTGGGCCGCTGCGAACGCTCCTTCCTCGGTGTGCTGCTCGACCGGACTTTCGCCGGGCGCTGCCGCAGGTTGGCCTCCCGAAAAGGTCCGGAACATCTCCGCTTCCAACGACCCAGACGCTTCTTCCGGACTCAGCGGCACTACTTCCGCCACCCACCGACCCGCTGTAGTCTGGGCCAGTTCCTGAGCCAGAGCCGCACCCGCTTCCACCAGGGTTTGTGGAACCGCATCGGGCTGCGAAGGTGTCAGGAAGCGCAAGGCTTCTGCTAATTCTTCCGGGCTCGGTGACGAGCTCTCCGCAGCGGATGTAGTGGCTGCGACCGGCTCAGCACTCGGCAATTCTTCTGCTTTCTGTGACTCCACCGGCGCAGGCTCTGGACTTGACTCGATCGCGGCTTGTACAGCCGGCGTTTCGACCTCCGGCAATTCAGCGACGGGTACCGGCAACTCGGCAGTCGCGATTTCGCGGGGCGCTTCAACCGTCGCAACCGGCTCCGGAATGGATGAGGCGGCGGCAAAAGTCGGCTCATCATCGCGGTCGATGGGAGCGGGCACTTGCGCAATCGCAGCCTCTGTCTTGTACGTGACGTCCGCGGGAGCGGCCGCTTCCACGGGCGCTGGTGGCGCCTCAACCATTTCGGCTTTCGAACTCTCCACCGGCGGAGGAGCAACCTCGGACGCGCTCACGTTTTGTTCGGGCGCGACTGCTTCGGCAGGCACCTCGACCTTCGCCACAGCCTCGGCAACCTGTTCGACTGCTGGCGCTGTCTGCTCCGCTGCGGGAGCGCCGTCCAGCTTCGCTGCCAGCTCGCTGAGAGCATCCAGTTCTTCGGGTGTGATGTCGCGCGGAATATCCGGCACGACCGTCGGTTCCTGCGCTGCGGCGGGAGCGGTGCTTAGCGGGAAGGGCGTGCTTCCTGCGGGGGCTTTGCCGCCCCCGCGCCGAAATTCTCGAAAACTCGAGGGCGTAACAAAATCTGGCTCCGGTTCTGGCTCGGGTTCTTCTTTCTTTTTCTTCGAGGGGAAACGCAGACGGTTTTTCCATCCGCTATCGGCGTCATCCTCGGAACCCTTCTTGACAGCGGGATCGCCGCCGCCGAAACGTTCGACTCCCGAGACCGATCCACTGAAGCGCGCACCCTCGGACTGAGCCGGCACCATGCGGTCTTCCAGGCGAGTGAGGGCGCTCAGCAGTTCGCTGGCCTCAAACGGTTTTACGATGAAGGCGTCGGCCCGAACGCGCGTCGCTTCTTCGGGCTTAAATGGCTCCAACTTGCCAACGGTCAATAGGATAGGAATACGGGATGTATCGGGTGCGTCCTTGAGGCGGGCGCACACCTCCAGACCGCTATAACCCGGCATGTAAACGTCGAGGACGATCAAATCAGGCTTCAGCTCGGCAACCCGCTTCAGAGCCGCAGATCCGTTATTCACCGTGACAACGTCGTACCCGGCGTCAGTCAGGATCTTTCGGCCCATGTTCTGGGCTGTAACACTGTCGTCGGCGAGCAATATCTTCCGCGCCAAGAGGGCATCCTTCGAGAAAAGGAGAGATAACGCGAAAGTACCTTGTCCACTACCCCAAGTCAATGACTGGTAAGCAGGTAACTGGTTACGACCGTTCTAGTCTGTTAGGAAACGCGGACACGCTTCGCTCGCCTGCCAGTCGCGCTTTCTTCCGCACACGAAAGTCCATGTCCTACCGAATCATCCCTGCGCTCCCCACTCACCAACTCTGGCATTTCACTCACGCACGCAACGGATTGCGGGTATACTCGCCGCGTTCCTGACTCTCGTCGTCGGAGAGACCTCACTGGCCACAACTGTCGCTCACGCGTTAGCGCCACAGTCGATCAAGTTCGCGGCGCACACACGCCACCACATCGCCCTGCGGCTGCTGCCATTTCTTTTCGTTCTATACATCACCAACTATCTTGACCGCACCAGCGTCGCGTATGCCGCGATTGGCATGGCTCGCGAGTTGGGATTCAGCGACCGTGTGTTCGGCATGGGAGCGGGCGTTTTCTTCCTCAGCTATGTAGCCTTGCAGATTCCCGGCGCCCTTCTGGTCGAACGCTGGAGCGCGCGCCGCATGATCTCTGCGACCATGATCGCGTGGGGATCGATGACGGCGCTGACTGCGCTGGTCCATACTCCGGGGCAGCTTTACCTCGCTCGATTTGTTTTAGGAGCGGCCGAGGCCGGATTCTTCCCCGGCGTCATCGTCTACCTCAGCCACTGGTTCCTTCGCGAAGACCGCGCCAAGGCCACCAGCAACTTCATGTCGGCAATTCCGTTGTCGTTCGTCATCGGATCGCCGATCGCGGGCTGGATTCTGGGCCACACCTGGTTCGCCATTGCAGGCTGGCGCTGGCTGTTTTTGTTGGAGGGTATGCCGGCGATCGTGCTCGGCGTCGTCGCGTTCTTCTATCTCACCGATTGGCCGGGTGAGGCTGCCTGGCTCGCTCCGGAGCAGCGGCAATGGATCACCCAGACCCTGCAGGAGGAAAAACCTGCTAACCGGCGCACCGTGAAACTCGGTGAGCTTCTACGATCGCGCACCGTGATGTTGCTTGCGGCGGCGGCCTTCTTCGACTACTTTGCCGCCTACACGGTTGTCTTCTGGCTCCCCACCATTTTGAAACGACAGTCCGGATTTTCCGACATGCGGGTCGGGTTGCTTGGCGCCATCCCTTATGCTGTGGCGTTTTTCGCCATGTTGTTCAACGGATGGCATTCCGACCGGAGACTCGAACGTCGCTGGCATAGCGCCATTCCGCTCTTCATCGCAGCGGCGGGGTTCATGGGCCTCATCTATATGCCCGGCTCGACTTCGACGGTCATTTGCCTCACCTTGACTTGCACGATCTCGGCGTTTCTTCCGACGTTCTGGGCGATTCCGACCGAGATCCTGAGCGAGTCTACGGCGGCCCTGGCTGTCGGCATGATCAATGCCATCGCCAGCATTGCAGGATTTGCCGGGCCGTATGCGTTCGGGTACTTGAACACTCGAACGGGGTCGTTCTCCTCTGGCCTTCTGCTCATGGCGGCTTCCGCATTGACATCGACGATCCTGATCCTACTGATCGCGAAGGAACGCCCCAGCGTTTCTTCCTAGACCTGCGGCTGATTTCCTAGGACTTTTCGATGCAACCGGGAGACTTACGGTCAAGAAAGAGAACCCGGCAACATTGCGGATGTCGCCGGGTTCTTTGCCTCAAAGCGTGTGTGGGGTGCTATGAGAGCGATAGCAGTTAGATGCACTCTAGCGTCCGGTCGTTACACGCACAATACTGCAAAACTACTAGAAAGTGGATAATAGTGTAACGCCTTTTGATTCAACACATTGGTAGGATTTTCCTGCCTTCAGATTGCGGAATTCCTCCGACCTCCCATTCGGCCACTGAATCACGATCCGGTCGACTTGATCTCGCTTGCCCAGTCCGAATGTAAGCGGCAGTTCGGACTGCGAAAGATAACTCGAGCCGCTCTTCACCATACGACTTTGAGTGGTTCCCCCGCTCTCAAGGCGAACCTGGGCTCCAATCGCGTCTCGATTGGATTGCGTGCCGACGAGCTGCAACCGGATACTCCGATTGCCCCCCTGGGAATCGCGGGTCTGATCGTTCCGAAACAAGTAGGCCGGACCATTGTTCGTGGTGAGCAGAAGATCGAGATCTCCGTCGCGATCGAAGTCTCCATAGGCGAGCCCGCGGCCGACTTTGGGCTGACTGAAATCGGTGCCCACGGCCTGCGTCACATCGCGAAAAAATCCCTTCCCTTGATTCAGAAATAATTGCGGAGGTTGCGCGTATCCCACATTGCCGCGAATGTTCCTTACTGTGTCATCGATGTGCCCATTCGCGACGGCGAGATCGAGCGCGCCGTCCAGATCGAAGTCGGCGAACACGCATCCGAATCCCAGCATGTTCTTGGTGGGCGAGCCGACTCCTGCGGCTATCGCAACGTCGTCGTACGAGCTTCTGCCGGTCGAACGAAAGAGGCCAAGCATTTCATTGTCGAAGTTCGTAATCGCGATACCCTGCACGCCGCTGTTGGTGAAATCAGCGGCATCGACGCCCATGCCGGCGCGGGCTTTACCGTCCGTACTGAAGGCGACGCCGGCGTCCACCGCCACTTCTTTGAATGTGCCGTTGCGATTGTTGCGATAGAGCTTGTTGGGCTGCGTGTCATTGGCGACGATGAGATCGGGCCAGCCGTCCTGATCGTAGTCGAGGAGCGCAACTCCGAGCGATTTCGAACTGCTGTCGAAAATACCGCTGGTGGCGGTGACATCTTCAAACGTACCGTCGCCGCGGTTGTGGAAGAGCCAGCAGGTTTGTCCGCGATAGGCTTCCGGCGTGCAATAGGACTTGTGTTTGCCGTCAAGGCTGCAAAACACATCGTGCTCCGGCGACCACTTCACGTAATTGCAGACAAAAAGATCCAGATGGCCGTCGCGATCGTAGTCGAACCACATCGCGGAAGTGCTGAAAGCCAGGCGATTGCCAAGGCCGGAGGATTTCGTCGCGTCAATGAACGTGCCTTTGCCGGTATTCCGAAAGAGCCGGTTCTGCCCGACGCAGGTCACAAGAATGTCGGGGAACCCGTCGTTGTTGTAGTCGCCAACGGCGACTCCGATGCCATAAAGGTCCGGCGCGTCGAGTCCGGCGGCATGCGTGACATCGGTGAAGGTGCCGTTGCGGTTGTTGCGGTAGAGCTGCAGAGTCGTCTGCCCGGTGCCGTGTCTGAGCCTGTCTTTACTTGGCCAATCGGTGCCGTTGATGAGCAGAACATCCTGCCAACCGTCGGCGTCGTAGTCGAGGAAGGCACAGCCCGAACCGAGCGTCTCGGGCAGAAATTTTCCACCGAAGGCACCGCTGTGATGCTTGAAGTGGATTCCGGCTGAGTTGGTGACGTCGGTCAAGCGAAACGATAGGCGCGTCGGATCGGCCGCCCACAGCGACTGCGGGGCAAGAGCAGCGATAGATAGTCCCGTCACACCCTGCAGGAACGTGCGCCTGTCGACGCCACTACGGACCTCGACACCACCGTGGAAGAGCGGCCCTTCAGGGCCGCGTAAGGCGTTAGAAATATGTGTGGGCTTTAGCCCCAGTGGCCACCTTCGCGTCACGGGATATTCACCAACCCGTTACGGATCGCATACACGACCAGCTCAGCAGTCTTGTGAATGCCGAGCGCGTCCATGATGTTGGCGCGGTGCACGGCGACGGTGTTCGCGCTGAGATGGAGCTGATCGGCAATTTCCTTGTTCGATTTGCCTTCCACAATCAACTGAAGAACTTCGATTTCCCGCGGCGTGAGGGCGGCACTGCGTTCTCCTTTTAGAGCGGCAGGCCGCGAGACGGCGGGATCGAGCACTGTTTCTCCGGCGGCCACCTTGCGAATGGCCACAGGGAGTTCGAGTTCCATCGCGCTCTTGAGAATGTATCCACGCGCCCCGGCGTCGAGCGCTTGCCGCACCCAGGTTTCCTCAGAATGCATGCTCAGCATCAGGATGGCGACACCGGGCGACGCTTCGAGAATGCGTCGGGCGGCGACCAGTCCGCTGATGCCGGGCAGCGCACAATCCATGACAATGACCTGGGGTTTGAGTTGCGCAGCCAGCTTCACAGCGTCGAGTCCGTCTCCGGCTTCGCCGACGACTGCCATGTCGGCTTCGTCTTCGAGTAAACGACGAAACCCCTGCCGGACCAGGCCATGATCGTCCACCAGCAGAACTGAAATCTTCTCAGACATTCTCTTCCAGCGCCTCTCTCGGAACACACAGCTTTACCAACGTGCCTCCATGTGTAGGATTCAGGAATTCGATGGTGCCGTTTACGAGCTGCGCGCGTTCGCGCATCGCGACCAGTCCGATGCCCGAGCGCGGGTTCGTGCTAACGAAGCCGGTGCCGCGATCCTCGATTTCCAGATCGAGAGACCGCGAAAAAAATCGCAGCCGCACCCACGCCTGCTTCGCACCGGAGTGGCGCGCCACATTGTTCAGCGCCTCCTGCGCGATGCGGTAGATATGAACCGCCGCTGCGCTCGATAGCGGAAATGCGTCGCCGGACTTCTCATACGATATCGCAATGCCGGTCTGCCGTTCCACGGTCGGCAGATACCAGGAAAGAGTTGTCTCAAGGCCCGCCTCGTCCAGCATCACGGGATGCAGCGCCTGCGAAAGACTGCGGACGGTATTGAGCGTGTTCTGCGCAACTTCGCGCACTTCATGAAGTTCGGCGCGCAAAGGAGATCCTTCAGGCGTATGCTTTTCCGCTCGCCCGAGCATGGAACCAACCGCAGTGAGAATCTGGCCGAATTCGTCGTGCAATTCGCGTGAGACATAACGCAGCGTCGACTCTTGAGTCGCGATAAGTTTTTGAGCCAGGTCGCGGCGTTGCGCGGAAAGCGCCGCCAGTTGGGCGAACAATCTGCGGTTGGATCGCATCAGGTACAAGCTGGTCAGTACGATCGCAGTCAGTGTGGCAGCAAGAAAAACATAGACTTGCCGCTGCACGCGATCATAAATTTCTGCCGTGCGAGCCGCAACCTGCTCCTCGTATTCGTTGTTCTGCACAAGCAACCGCGCAACTGCGGTGCTCAAACCCGCCTGACGTGCTTGCAGTGAGACGCGAATCTCGGAACGCGCTTGGTCCTGCTTGCCGTCTTGCGCGAGTGCGAAGGTCCGGTCGGATGCGTCCCAAAATTGAGCCAGGGACGACCGCAAAAACTCGCGCTGCTCGGGCGATCGCTCGACGAGGGCGACCTGCTCCTCGCGCCGCAACGCGTCGTCGAGATCGGTACGGATGCGCTGGAATTGCGCAGACCATGCCGAGAGCGGATAAGGCTCATCGGCGTCCAGCATGTCACGCATTGCCAAAGCTAACGAGTTGAGATCGTTCTGAACCCGGAGAAGCTGAAGCGAATCCTTGCGGTTGCGGTCCGCGAGGTCGCTTTGGAGCTGCCGCAGTCCCTTGATCTGCCAAATGATGTACGAAGAATAGACCACCACCGCAGCCAGGGTAAGGATGAGACCCAGAAGCAATCCGGCGGTGGGGGAACGCTGCACCTGCTGAGGATACACTGCCCGCGTAGGGCGGACGCTCATGTCCGCTGCTGTTGGGATTTCTTTTCGGCGATAGCCAAAATCAACAGCGTCGGACAAGAGTGTTCGACCTACACGGGCGATGCGACGTCCGCTCAAACGATGCATTCTAAGGTCACCACTTACGCCGAAAATTGTTTATCGCATGGATCAGAATTTGGAATTAGACAACTCACGGGCTTGACCCTACGTTAAAGCATGACCACTTTCATATCTGTTGAGGACTCAAACGTTGATTTATTGCATGAGATTGGCGTCCGGCTGGCGACGGCGGACGAGTTTCACGACGTGCTCGGCCGTGTAGTTGAATTTGCATCGGCGCTGGTGAAATGCGATTCCTGCCTGATCTATGTTCTGGAGGGTGAGGAACTGGTGTTGCGCGCTTCGAAGAATCCCCATCCTGAAGTCGTAGATCGCTTGAAACTGCGCGTGGGAGAGGGAATTACGGGCTGGGTCGCCCAGCATCAGGAGGCGGTTGCTGTTCCCGAAAAGGCGGCGCAGGACCCTCGCTTCCAGTTTTTCAACGAACTGCCTGAGGACAGCTACGAGGCCTTCCTCTCCGTGCCGCTCATGTGCCGGGGAAGGGTTGTGGGAGTGATCAACTTGCAACACCGGCTGCCCCACGTGTACAAGCCGAAACAGATTCGCCTGATCTCGACGATCGGCTTCCTGGTGGGCGCGGAAATTGAACTGGCTCGCCTGGAAGAAGCGAACACGAATCTGTCGGAACAACTGCAAACCCGAAAGATTGTGGAACGCGCAAAAGGTATCCTGCAGCGCGATTTCGGGATGAGTGAAGAACAGGCCTATCTAGCGCTCCAGCGCCAAAGCCGACAGAAGCGGAAAGCGATGAAGGAACTGGCGGAGGCTATCGTTCTCAGCGACGATGTCAAGGGCGATGTAGGACTGCCGGATATTTCTTGAGGGACGCGCTCACCGGCCCTTCGGAGACTTGGGCGACGGCCAGGGCTTCGTGTCGACGACGGTCTTGGCCACCACCTTGCCAACTTTCGTGCCAGACGCCGAATTGCGCTCCCAGATAATACGCAATCCTTCGAGCGTTAGAAACTCGTCTACGTCTTTGATGAAGTGCGAGGCCGTACCGATCAAGGCGCCTAATCCGCCTGTGGCGATCACGTGGGTTTGTTCTCCCATTTCGTCGCGCAGGCGCTCGAGGATTCCGTCCACGAGGCCAAGGTATCCGTAATACAGCCCCGATTGCAGGCTCCCCACGGTCGTCGATCCGATCACCCGCGGAGGCTTGCGGATCTCCACTCTCGGCAGGCGCGCCGTGCGCTGGAAGAGAGCGTCCGCCGAGATGCCGATGCCCGGACAGATCACGCCGCCCATGTATTCGCCTTTTTTCGAAATGCAATCAAAAGTTGTGGCCGTGCCGAAGTCGACGATCACGCACGGGCCGCCGTATTTCTCGAACGCCGCCACGGCGTTCACGATCCGGTCCGCACCCACCTCCGCCGGATTTTCATACAGCACCGGCATGCCAGTCTTTACACCCGGCTCGATGAACAACGGCTTCGTCTTAAAGTAGCGTTCGCAAACCTGGCGCAGCACGTAATCGAGTGGCGGCACGACCGAAGAAATCACGATCCCGTGGACGTCGGAAACTTCCAGGTTCTCCATCGAGAACAGATTGCGGAAAATCACACCGTATTCGTCTACCGTCCGGCCCAAATGGGAGCCCACGCGCCAGTGCGCCGCAAGTTTTCCGTATCGCGGCGCGCCCAGAGCCGAATCGTCGCCCGTGGGATCCTCGACGCGCGCAAACACGCCCAGCACCGTATTCGTGTTGCCGACATCAATCACGAGAAGCATAGGAATTGGTAATTCGTAGTTTGATAATTTGGTAATTGAAAATCAAAAGCGATTCTTGATTCACCCAATTACAAAATCAACTTCACTGTTCCACTCAACACCGTCCTCAACCCATCCGGGGTGCGAACCTGAAGGAACCCACGCGCATCCAGTCCTTCGGTTACGCCTTCGATTCCGCCATTTTCTTCTATGTGGACCTTGCGTCCCCTCATCGACAACGAACGTTCCTGGAACCGCCGGAGAATCGCGTCCCGCGCATCAGTATCGTACAAAAGATTTCGATATTCGCGGTCGAGCGATTTTAGCAAAGCCGCGCACAACTCCACGCGCGACCACTCGGTTCCGGTTTCGCTCTTGAGCGATGTGGCAATTTCGCGCAGTTCCGCGGGAAACTTCGCCTGGTTCACATTGATCCCGATTCCGACTACCAGATGCCGAACTCGCGTCGCTTCGGAGTTCATCTCGGTGAGGATTCCGCAGAATTTTCTACCGTTCAGCAGCACGTCGTTGGGCCATTTCAGATCCGGGCGCAATCCCGGGAACGTCTCGGCCACCGCCGAATGAACAGCGAGTCCCGCGGCCAGAGAAAAAATCAGCGCTTCCGACGGCGGCATCGGCGGACGCAAAACCACCGAACAATAAATGCCTGCCGAGCGCGCCGAATGCCATTTGTTCGCGCCTCGTCCCCGGCCCGCAAGTTGCTCCTCCGCCACGAACACGCTGCCTTCGGGCGCGCCCTCCGCCGCAGCCTGCATCGCCTCGGAGTTCGTCGATCCAATCTTGTAATAATGATGAAGATGCTTCGCAAAGATCGTGCCCTTCACCAGCGGCGCGAGAATTTCCGGAAGAAGCAAGTCGGGTACCGCGCGCAGCTGATACCCCGTCGCAGGATGTCCGGCGACATCGACGCCCAATCCGCGCAGCTGTTGGACGAGCCGCCACAGGGCCGACCGGCTGACTCCAATCTCAGCGGCAATTTTTGTACCGCTCGCCACGACAGTGGCATGGTTCATTAGCAACTGCACGATCTGTCCCAGACGAGCATCGGTGCGTGTGGATGGATCAGCTGCGGCGCGGGATTTGGGTTTCTTATCGATGCGGGAATTATAGCGGGAAGTTAGGGCGAGTTTGCCACCGGATCGGGCCGTTGGGCAGGTACAAGCTAAATGCTAAGTGCTAATTCAGCGTCACGCTGGTACCACCCTCATACTCATGTCAACCGCCGCGGATGAATGAGTCAGAGCGCCGACGGAAATAAAGTCCACACCCGTCTCCGCATACTCGCGCACATTCTCCAGCGTGATTCCGCCTGCACACTCCATCGGCGGCCGGCGAGTGAGCCGGGAACAGATTTCCACGGCCTCGCGAACATCCTTCGGCGTCATGTTGTCGAGCAGGATCGCCTCCGCTCCATGTTCCAGCGCCTGCCGCATGTCCTCAAGTGACCGCACTTCAATTTCGATCGGCTGATTGCCGCGCCGGTTGCGAAGCGCCCGATCGAGCGCACTCGCAGCGCCTCCGGCCAGAGCAATGTGATTGTTCTTGATGAGGACTCCGTCGGAAAGATCGAGACGATGATTCTGCCCGCCGCCGCAGCGCACAGCGTATTTGTCGATCACCCGCAGGCCGGGGATCGTCTTGCGCGTATCGAGAATACGAGCGCGCGTGCCGGCAACTGCGTCTACAAACTTGCGCGTCATGGTGGCGACGCCGCTCATGCGCTGCAAAAAATTTAGAATGACGCGCTCGCAGGAAAGAATCACGCGAGCGTTGTGCGTGATCACTGCGACCTGCTGCCCCGGATGGAGACGAATGCCGTCGAAGATCGAAGGATGGCTGGTGACTTCGAAATGCGATGTCACCGCGCCGTCGAGCGCCGCGTAGGCGTCGAGAATCCGCGGCACACAACCGAGACCGGCAAGAATGCAGTCCTGCTTCGCGATGATGGTCGCAGCAGCCCGCTGGTTCGGATCAATTACCGCGTAGCTGGTCGCATCGCGTGTGGCTTTATCCTCGTTCAGCGCGTTCTCGATGATCGCCGTGATGCGTCGTGAATTCCAGTCCATAAAAACCAGTGGCCAGTGGTCAGTTGTTAGTGATCGCTCGCCCGGGGCCGCGGCCGGATTTTGGGTGGCGCAGCGCTTCAGCGCTGCGACTCACTCATCCAAATTCCTGGCTTTAGCCTCCGAGGTAATTCTCTTTACTTGCAGCTCAACTCCTTCATCTGCGCCCGTGCTTTTTCCCGTACGATTTCCATCTCGCCGACCTGCTTCCGCAACCCTTCCACTACGTGCGGCGGAGCCTTGCCAAGGAAGCCTTCGTCCGCGAGTCGAGCCTGTGAACTTGCCAATTGCTTTTCTACTTTATCTAATTCCTTGGTCAGTCGAGCGCACTCGGCCGCGACATCGATCTTCTTTTCGTAGATCACATGCACGTCGAATCGCGCTGTGCCGCGCGCTCCCGCTCGATGCGCAAGCGAACCATCGACAAATGTAATCGATTCGACGTTCCCCAACCGCTCCACCGCGGGGCGATTCTGTTCAATCATCGCGCGAATCGCGGGATCCTGCACGAACAACTCGATCGGCACCTTGACCTTCGTCTCGACTTTCAACTCCGCGCGCAGATTCCGCACGCTCACAATCAAATCCTGGAGGATAGCCATGTCCACCTCCGCCGCGATGTCAACTTGCATGTCATCAGCTTGAGGATATGGAGCTAGCGCAATGGACATCAATGGCGGTGCGCCAGCATACATCGCGTGCCAGATTTCTTCGGTGATGAATGGCATCACAGGATGCAACAGGCGCAGCGCGCCATCAAACAGGGTCACTAGACTGCGGCACGCTTGCCTCGCCGTCTCTGTGTTCGCGCCTTCCACGAGCCGAGGTTTGATCAATTCGAGGTACCAATCGCAGAATGAACCCCAAAAAAAATCGTAGATTCGGTTCGCCGCTTCGTGAAAGCGGTAGTCTCTGAGCGCTTCGTTGACGTCTTTGGCCACTCGGTTGAATAACGAGAAAATCCATCGGTCTTCAAGTGGATGACTTTGGAACGCCTCCAGACGCGTCGACGAATCCGTGGAAGGTCGCAGTCCCGGTTCAATGCGATCGACATTCATGAACATGAAGCGAGCCGCATTCCAGATCTTGTTGGCGAACGCCCGATAGCCTTCGGTCCGGCTCTCGTTGAACGCGATGTCGGTCCCAGGAGCCGCCATCGCCGCCAGAGTGAAGCGCGTCGCGTCCGTCCCAAAGCGGTCGATGATCTCCAGCGGATCAATCACGTTCCCCTTGGTCTTCGACATCTTCTGGCGATCCGCATCCCGCACCAGCGCGTGAATGTAGACCTCGCGAAAGGGAACGCTGTCATCTTTCTTATCTACCCAGCCGCTGGCTTTTTTCAGCGCAGGATCCTGTTCGTGCCCCTCCATGAAGTGGCAGCCGAACATGATCATGCGCGCCACCCAGAAAAACAGAATTTCGTAGGCGGTGATCAGCAGCGTCGTAGGATAGAACACCGCTTGGTCGCGCGTCTTCTCCGGCCAGCCAAGAGTAGTAAACGGCAACAGCCCGGATGAAAACCACGTATCGAGCACGTCGGTGACCTGCTCCAACGCAGTGCCCCCGCACTTCTTGCACGAAGCCGGCGCTTCGCGCGCCACGATGACTTCCTTGCATCCAGCGCATGTCCAGGCCGGAATGCGATGTCCCCACCACAACTGCCGCGACACGCACCAGTCGTGGATGTTGTACATCCAGTTCAAGTAAATCTGGCGATAATTGTCGGGCGTGATCGTGATCTCGCCCGACTCCACCGCCGCAATCGCCTTCTTCGCCAGCGGTGCAATCTTCACAAACCACTGTTCAGAGAGCCGCGGCTCCACAATCGTGTCCGAGCGATCGCACTTGCCAAGCGCAATCGTGTAGTCCTTTGTGCCGACAAGAAATCCCTGCGCCGCCAGATCTTCCACCACGCGGGCGCGCGCCGCAAACCGGTCCAACCCCGCATACGCGCCGGCATTGGCGTTCATCTTGTTGTGTTCGTCGATCACTTCGATCTGCGGCAGGTTGTGGCGCTTGCCCGCTTCAAAGTCGTTCGGATCATGCGCCGGAGTAATCTTCACCGCGCCCGTGCCAAATTCGGGCTGCGCGATTTCGTCGGTGATAATCGGAATCTCGCGCTTCATCAGCGGCAGCAGCACCATCCTGCCGTGCAGATGCGTGTACCGCTCGTCCTTCGGATTCACAGCGACGGCGGTATCGCCCAGCATCGTCTCGGGACGCGTGGTCGCAACGGTTATGAATTCACTGGTCCCCACCACCGGATAGCGAATCTCGTACAGTTTCCCCGGCACTTCTTCGTGCTTCACTTCGAGATCCGAGATCGCCGTGCCGCAATCCGCACACCAGTTCACGATGTACTTTCCGCGATAGATCAGCCCCTGCTCATACAGCCGGACAAACACTTCGCGCACCGCGCGCGAAAGGTTCTCGTCCATCGTGAAGTACTCGCGTTCCCAATCCACGGACGCGCCCAGTCGCTTCATCTGCTCGAGAATCGCGCCGCCGTACAGCTTCTTCCATTCCCAAACGCGCTCGACAAACTTCTCGCGCCCCATCTCGAGCCGCGACTTACCCTCGGCGCGCAGCTGGCGATCCACCATCATCTGCGTAGCGATGCCCGCATGATCCGTCCCCGGCAACCACAAAGTAAGAAACCCGCGCATGCGATGCCAGCGCACGAGGATATCCATCTGCGTCTGGTTGAGCATGTGCCCCATGTGCAGACGCCCCGTGACATTGGGAGGCGGGAGCAGCAACGTAAACACGGGACGCGTGTCTCCCGGCGGAGGCGTCTCGACATGAAACAACTTCTCGCGAATCCAATACTCCGCCCAGCGCGTTTCAATCGCGCCCGGCTCGTACGCTTTGGGCAATTCGTGCGGCATAGATTACGTAGGGACGGCCGCCCTCGGCCGTCCAGGCCGAGCACCGCTCGGCAGATCGTCAGCAGAGAGAGGAATCTTTGATTTTACAGGCGCGTGAAAACGAGGGTCAAACTGGAGAGGTTCGATTTTCTTTGGAACAATCGCCAGATGAATGATGGTGAGCGAACCATTGCTGCGACAAAATCAGCCGAAGGAAAGCGGCTGCGTTATCAAGACCAGATGCGGAACGGGAATACACGAGGACCATTGAAAAGAAAGAAAGCGGTGAGCAACTTGAACCATTCTAAAAAGAAGGCTACTCCCGGCCCAAAGGCGGACAGGCTGAAACTCAAGGGCGATTGGAAAGCCCTAGTGAAACAGTCCCTGTCGAAGAAGAAACCAGCGGAAGGCTGGCCGAAGTAAAAGGGAGTGTGGGGCTGCTACGAAATCGCTTTTTCAAGGGCCTTGCGTAAAGTGCATACTTCCGATGCCTGTTTACAACAGTAATTTGCGGTTCCGACGACTTGTCCGGGAGCGCAAACAGTTTCATCTTGACGCTCCTTCACACTTGGGACAGAATACTCTCCCGCGCGGCTGCCCAATGGCACTGTCCGCAGCCCTTTTTCCCGACAGCTATCGGCGCACCGCAGCCGGAAAAGCCCGAGCCCTGTGGCTATGCAATCTTTTCATCACGCATCCTGAGAGGGGGACAAGAGAAAATGTATTTCAAAAAGTGCTTTGTGGTCCTTATGTTCGCGACCTTGGTCGCAGTCGGTTCTGCGTCGGCCACTTGCTCCAACGCTACCCTGATTGGGGTGTGGGGATATTTCGTAGGCTCCTCGGTCGGTCAGTTCACAACCGACGGCAACGGGACCATCACCAGTGGGTCCCAGACAGCGAGTGAGAACGGGACAATCGTGAACCAGACCTATACCGGTACCTATTCGGTTGGGAAGAATTGTACAGGTAGCCTTACCCTAAACTTCAATGGCGGCGGGACCGCGACCGCCAACTTTGTGCTCGACCAAACGAACAAAGGCGCCCAGGTCATATCCACTATTTCAGGCGACAACGCTTCGGGCTTTAGCGCGGCAGAAGGAACTGTCACCTGTGGGCTAACCGGGATAAAAAAGACCTACGCGGCGCTTCTGTTTGGGAAATTCCCTGGCACGGGTACTAAAGTCGACTATGTTGTCCAAGTGATTCTGAATGGTCATGGAAACGTCTCCGGCTCGGGAACCTTCGACGTGAACGGCGCGATCACCACGTCGTCAATTTCGGGCACATATACGGAAAATTCCAACTGCACTGGAACGGCAACGATCATCGCGGGAGCGAGCACGTTGAATTTCAACTTCGTTGTCGCCGCCGCTGGGAAGGAAATTTTTATGATAGAAACCGACAGCGGCACTACAGTCGGGGGCTGGATGCAGCAGTAAGTCGCTCAGATAAGGAGCGTGCTTCTGCCTGCACAGGAGAAAGCGTCACGCACATCATCCAGTATTGGCTGGAATTGGCAAGTTCTCCTCTGCCCATTTCCAGGGCAGCATCTCGACTTTGCTCTTCGAGATGGGGGCCAGAGATGCGCGGTCGTTCGCTGCGCGGGGCTACAAAGTTCTGTTTTGCACTCGCCATGAGCTCCTCCGACAGATTGCGAATGAGTGGGGCACCCTCGGGTTATCTGGGGCACCCGGCGGTCCGCGTTCTTTGCGAATGAGTGGGTTTTCTCATAAGCCGGATGTGTCGAGACCACAAACAAACGCCAGGCTCGGTTACTCTGATTGCTTCGCGGGAATCAGCACGGTAATGGACGCGACACACTTCCACGTGCCATCGATCTTTGCCCAGGTGTCGACATAGCGCTCGCGATTCAGATACTTCTTGCCTTTGTCCACGCCTTTGGTGCGAAAGATTCCAACGACCACCGCCGAGTCGCCGTAGACTTCGACCGAGCTTTGTTCCGTCACGGCCTGCGCGGGCGGATGATAATCAGGCGATTTGATACTGGCCAGGAATTCGCGCTTCGTCTGCATGCTGCCATCGATGTCCACGGAGACAAACGTGTCGGCCAGCAGCATGTCGAGGGCGCGGGTGTCCTTGGACTCAAGAGCGCGGTTCCAGGAATTGTCCAGGGCGAGCACGTGTGCGCCCTCGTCGGAACGGCGGGTCTGCGCCTGCGCCACGGAAAAAGCGGCCAGCAGCATCAGGCCGACAGAAACGATCCCGATTGTGCGCGAGGATCGCGGAGAGATGCGGCAGTCCGCGATGATCCACTTCATCGACACGAAAACCTCCTGGTGCTCGACTTCGCTTCAAAATCGGATGGGGTTCGCTTTTGTCTCCTCATCATAAATCGAGCTGCCTCATTTTCCTGGTGATCATTTCCTTGGTGATCAATGAAACTCTCCCCGCTGCACTCTGATACGTCTCTCAAGCCAAACCCTACAGTGGTTGCCGTGCCCGCGAACCGATAGAATGTCGCGGATGCACTCTCCCCGTGCTTCAGACTGCGCCTCACGCTCAACCGGCTTACGCTCAATGGTGACCGCTGCTGGTTTTCTAGCGATCCAATTTCTAGCGGCTTTGTGCTTGATCAGCCTTCCCGCGCACGCACAAGCTCCCACTTCATTCAATTCGCATGAAGTTCATCCTGACGGACGCATCACCTTCCGCTACAAAGACTCCAAAGCCACCAAGGTGTTGCTCGAGCTCGATGGTGCCGCCCCTTTGCCAATGAAGAAGGATAAGCACGGGGTCTGGAGCGTGGTCGCGCCTCCGCTCACGCCTGAGATTTACGGCTACGCGTTTGAAGTGGATGGCCATGCGCGCCTTGATCCGATGAACATGGTCGTGAAGCCCAACCTGGTCTATATCGGCAACACCGTGACCGTGCCGGGAAAAACGCCGCAGCTCTGGGACGCGCTCGATGTGCCGCACGGGGAAGTTCATCATCATTTCTATACGTCGAAGGTGGCGCTCAATCTGCCCGGCGGCCAGAGCGACTACTTCGTCTACACGCCGCCTGGCTACGACTCTAAAAACACGAAGTCGTACCCGGTTTTATACCTGCTGCATGGATGGAGCGATCTCGCCAACGGATGGACGGAAGTGGGCGAGGCGAATTTCATTTTCGACAACCTCATCGCCCGGGGCAAAGCGAAACCGATGGTCGTCGTGATGCCTCTTGGCTATGGCGACATGAAATTTGTTCTCGACGGCGATGGCGGCTGGAACGATCCGAAAGCCGTGGAGCACAACGTGACACTCTTCACTCAGGCGTTGCTCACGGAGATCATGCCGCGCGTGGAGTCTGAGTATCGCGTGGCGACCGACCGCAACCAGCGGGCGATTACGGGGCTTTCGATGGGAGGGCTGGAAAGCCTGTTTGTCGGCCTTACCAACTCAACGCAATTCGCATGGGTGGGAGGATTCAGCGCTGTAGCAGAAAGTCTCGTCAATCACGAACGCCTCGCCAACCTGAGCGAAAAGAGTCTGGATCTTCGCCTGCTCTGGATCGCCTGCGGCACAGAGGACCCCCTCATCAAATCGAACCGGCAATTCGTTGACTGGCTCAAATCCAAAGGCATCGCCCCGACCGCAATCGAGACGCCCGGCATGCACGACTGGATGGTCTGGCGAGACAATCTGTCGCACTTCGTGCCGTTGTTGTTTCAGCCGAAAGAGTAGTCCGAGTTCAACTTGCGCTGCCAGGCAGAAAGCCCCTATAAATGCTGGGCTTTCTCTATCCGATAGTGAAAATTGCGAACCTCGGTAATCCCACCGTAACAAGCACCCTGTAATCTTTCGCTTGATCTGCGCACCCGGTAGATTCAACTCCAGTGCGAGGGATCCATGTTTTCGTGGAAAGTGTTGGTTGCCGTCCTGCTGATTGCGGCATTGCTGGGGGGCATCAAATACGTGTTTGACCGGGCCGAGAAGGGCCAAAAGCCCAAGGGCTAACCTCGCCGATCGTTCTGCACCCGTGCCGCCTCAATGAAGGCCTGAAAAATCTTCCTCGCCGACTCCGCAACCGCGGGCTCATCGTTCACCAACCGCTCCGGATGCCACTGCACGGCCAGCACAAAGTGTCCCGGTAGCGTTCCTTCCACCGCTTCGATGACGCCGTCGAGCGGCGAACGGGCCACCACGCGCAGGTCTCGCCCTGCCACGGCTGCGGATTGATGATGCGAAGAATTCACCGCCAGACTATTGCCGTCGCCCACGATACTCGCCAGCCTCGAATCCGGATCGACCTCGACGGTGTGCGCACTCGAAACCGCGCGTCCCGCCTCGTGTTTAACTGAGGACTCGATGTCCTGGATGAGACTGCCGGAGCGGAAGACATTTAAGGTCTGCAATCCGTAGCAGATGCCGAGAATCGGCTTGCGCTTGCCGTATGCGTCTTGTAGAAGCAATTCGTCGATCCGGTTGCGGAGCACGTCGGCGTCCGCGGTTTTTTCGTGGCGGTCCTGCCGGTATTTTTGCGGATCAACATCCGCCCGGCTGCCTGGCAGAAGGACCGCCTCGCAGCTCCCAACCTGTTTCATCACCTGTTCGGGAGTCTGACCAAGTTCGATGCGGACGGGATCTCCGCCCGCCTGTCGGACAGCCTCTTCATACTGGGGCAGCGCGCGTTCGGCGTACTCGCGATCGCCGGAGTGCGGCACGGGAATGGCGATCCGGGGCGCGGTCATTTCCTGTCAAAGCCCATTGGTCTATCCAGCCCGCTCGATGCTGGCGAGCGCCCTGCGCTGGCGGTAGTGCCGGATTTCCATCGTCAGCGATAACGCCAGCACGATCACGCCGACGCTGATGGCAAACGGAAAGGCGATGTGGCGGTAGGCGTACGGCATATTGGGCGCGACGTGCTGAAGTTGCGAGTAAACAACCATTCCCAGAATGCTCAGCAGCAGGCTCACGGCGAACGCCAGCAGCGTGACCACGGCCGTCATCAGCAGCACCCGCACCGGAATTCCGATCCATCGCGGGCGTTCCACAGTCTTTTCCGGCATGCTTCTAGGCTACACCAAGACGTGGCCGATGAAGCGCCGGCCGCGCGGCTGTGCGCTACAATAAACGCAATGTCGCAAGCCGTCTCAGCGATTACCCGCAGCCCCGCGGACATCGTCCGAACCACGCCTGTCTCGCAGGCCGCCAATGGCATCTGCTACGCGCACGCGGGAGAAGTCGCAATATCCGATGCCGATCTGGACCGCATGATCGCTACGGTTCCCGTCGCCGCGGCCGCTGCTCTTTCGCGCAAGGCGTATTACTTCGTTCCGCTTACCGTCAGCCAGGGGGATGACACGGTCATTGCGGACCGCTATGACGTGGCACTCAGCGACAACGCCGTATGCCATCGCAACCTGAATCTCGGAGACTCGCAGTGCGTGTTTATTTCTACCCGCCTGATGGACGACAAGTTTTCCGTCGCCTTTGAATTCTACATCAATGTCGGACACGCGCTCGTGGAGCGCGCCGGCGTCTCGCAACCGTTCGCGGAATTGGTGTGGCAGCAGGTTGAGTCGGGAGTGAAGGGCGAAACTTCGCTGGATGCCTGGGAGTCGCGCAAACTCGCCACCGCCGCGGGACCGGAAGCGGAAAAATACAAGAACGAATATCTGACCGCAACCTTCGCGGACGCGATCTCGATCTACCTGCTCTCACTCTGCCTCGACGTGGATTACTACGATCTGCGGGAGCGCGACTATCCTCTACTGGCGCCGACTCCGCTCGCCGAGCGGCTTCGGAAAATCGCAGAAATCTTCCCGCCCAATCCAGGATTTGAATTCAACATCTACTACAAACGGCGCAGCTAGGGTAGACCGCGTTTCATACCAGGGCTTCAAAGACTGCCCTCGACCCCCAAAAGATAAAAGCCGGGAGAAATTCCCGGCCTCTTTCCGAATGTGGAACATAGCGGCAGCGCTAGCCCTTTGTCCCCCGCGACTTTCGCACCCCTATGGCCCCGTTCGGCCGATAAAGCTGCCCTGCGCCGCACAGATCATGCTTGGAGTGACCTATTCGCTCCCGCCCCTTGCAGATCATCCCTGGAGAGACGACCAAAGAGCCGGGCACGAGCGCGGCGCAGGCTCAGCAAGTGCCGACACTGTAGGACAGCCCACGGCTGGGTGTTGTCAGGGAAATGTCACTTTGTTGTCAAATGTCGAATTCTGGGAATTTCGCCCGGTGTTCCCGGCACACGGACCCTCACTTTGCGCGGCCGAATTTTCAGTTTATGCTGAAAGTGCTGAAATGCTGCACCAGGCTTGGAGGCCATGATTCCGTTCGGCACCTACTCGTTGGCTCTCGGCGCTTTCGGCCTGGCCGCCGTGAGCTACGCGCTGCTCCGTCGCAAACCGCCGTCCCCGGTCGAACTCGAAACCAAGCGGCGCGTCTTTCTGACCGAGGTTGGCCGCATCACGGACGGCACCGTCATCGACGTACAGGAACTCGCGTCCGGCCTGCCGCGTCCCGCCACCATGCTCATTTACCAGTATGACGTGGCCGGCGTTTCCTATGAGGCTTCCCAGGACGTAACTTATCTTCGCCAGTGGATCAACCTGCACTCGTGCCGCCTCGGAGTGCCGACCTCCGTCAAATACGATCCGCACAATCCCGGTAACTCCATGGTCGTCTCCGAAGGTTGGATCGGGTTACGTCAGTAGGTAGTCCTACGTCACATTTTCCACCTCAAGAAAGTAAATGTTTCGGGGCGACACCCGGGTGTTCACCCTGCATCAGACTGCGAAGAGACCACGATTCTATCTAAGCACTCCTATGGCGCTCATGCCTGCGCTATAAAGCGTTGGTGTGTGCTCCTATAGGAGTATCTGAGGAGAAGACATGTACCGTATCCTGGCTGTGTTGTTTTTTGCCACCATCTTGCCGTTTCAGGTCCTGGCTCAAGACGCACCACGGGCAGAAGTGTTTGGCGGTTTCCAGTATTTTCGAGCTGGCACGGGTACGCCCAGCGTCAGCGATTTCAACCTCAACGGATGGGACGCCTCGCTGAGCGGCTATTTCAACAAGTATCTTGGAGTTACCGGTGACTTCAGCGGCGCCTATGGAAGTCCCGAAGTTCTGGGGGTTCCGGTCCACACCAAGCTCCACACCTTCATGTTCGGACCGGTGCTTCGCCTGCCAAACCCCACTCATCTCACACCGTTCGTTCATGCCCTGGGCGGAGGTGCGCATACTTCGGGAGATGCCGCCGGGATCAGCTCCGGTGAAACCGACGCCGCGTGGGCAGTAGGCGGGGGACTCGACCTGAACCTGGCTCCCCTCATCAGCGTGCGGCTGGCACAGGCGGACTTTCTGCAAATCCGCTCGAACGGAACCAATCTGAATAACTTCCGCTACTCGGCAGGAATTGTGCTGAGATTCTAGAAGTCGCGGCGGGTGCCGTCCCTAGCGGGACTCACCTCTTCAAACAAAACCACCCGGCACTTACGTGCCGGGCTTTCCTATTCCGCCGCTTCGCGGCTCACGCGCGATAGACCGGGTCTGGGCGTCAGCATGCTTTGGCTAAGTGCAAAATGCTAAGTGCTAAGTTCTGACCTACTCGATCTGCACTAACTCACCCGCACTCACCGGCGCCGGATGCTGCGGCGCGCGCCACGAATCCACGACCGACACCTGATGCACGCACGACACCGTGCAATGCGGCGCGCACGATTTCTCAGTGAGAAATTCACGCCGCACATCTGCCACCGTATATTTCTCCAGCGGAATCCCCGGATATCCGCGCTGCTGCGAACAGTAATGCACCAGGCCGTCCTCGCAGATGTACAGATAACGCGCGCCGGCGCGGCATCGCCATTCGTTCGGACGCCCTTCGGCAATGTTGTCCTGAAATCCGTGAATGCGGGTGAAGCTGCGCCGTTCGAGTCCCTGCATCTCGTGATAGACCGCGCGCTCATCATCCTTCAGCGGCTGCAACTGCCCCTGTCCATCATGGATAATCCCCACCGTCGAACTGAATCCCAGGGCGAGTGCGCGCTTGCCAATCTGAAGCGCGTCCTGCGGATTGCTCACGCCGCCGCCCACCACGGAATTGATGTTTACGTGAAAGTCAGCATGCTCAGCCAGAAGTTGCAGCTTCTTGTCGAGGACTTTCAGGCTCTTCTTCGAGACGTCGTCGGGGATCAGATTGTCGATCGAAATCTGCAGCCATTCCAGCCCTGCCCGATTCAGCCGCTGAATGCGATCGGCCGTCAGCAGGTAGCCGTTGGTGATCATGCCGGAGACGATGTGCCGCTTCCCCATCTGCTGGATGATGTCGTCGAGGTCCGGATGAAGCAGCGGCTCGCCCCCGCTGATCGTGATGACCGAAGTCCCCAGCGCCCCCAGCAGGTCAACTCGCCGCAGCATTTCCTCGGTCGGTACCGGTTTCGAAAAATCGTCGTATTCGTTGCAGTAGGTGCAGGACAAATTGCAGCGCCGGATTGGAATCAGATGGGCAAGCAGAGGGTGATCCGTCGAGGCTACCGCCTTGAGGATCTGCCACAACCCGCGAACGTTTCGGCCCGCCGCCTTGAAATTGCGGCGCACCCTGACTGCCGTCGACGCCATGAATATACCCAGCTACCATTCTAAGCATCCGGCAGGCGGCTGCACAATTTTCCACAGTATTCAGCGAAATTCCGGGGTCGAACGGCGATGGCAACCATGTTTCGTTTCGCATGGCCTTACCAGTTTGCTGAAAAACTCCGCCTTTGGGTGGCGCTGCGGTAAGTCGTTAATTTTGACTTGGGGTTCAGCCCTCGAGGTAGCGCCGCAGACTATTTCAGCAATCCGTTACGCCTGTTTCTTCGGCTGGCTCAGCGCGGCCACGCTTCCCTGCGTGGCCTGCAGGTAATCCGCGGGCTCGATCAGAATCTGCAGTCCCCGAATCCCCGCGGAGACCGACACCACGTCAAACAACTCCATCGTATCGTCGACGAACACAGGAAAATCCCGTTTACCTGCCAAAGCCGTAACGCCTCCGCGGATGTAGCCGGTCAGGCCTTGCAGTTCTTTGACGGGAACAAGGTGAATCTTCCTCTCGCCCGCCGCGCTTGCCAACGCCTTCAGGTCGAGTTCCTGATCTCCGGGGATTACCGCCAGACACACTCCACTGCGATCACCGCGGGCCACCAGTGTCTTGAACACCTGTTCCGCCGGCAATCCGATTTTGGCTGCAACCGTCTCCGCCGCCAGATCCTCGGGATCGACTTCGTACTCCCGGAGTTCGTAGCGAATTCCCAACTGATCGAGCAGCCGCGCCGCGTTCGTTTTAGCAGGCACACGCAAATTGTAAAACGAAAAAACCTTTTTAACCGCGGAGAACACAGGGGCACAGGCAGACCGCCCTAACCCCGGTGTATAGTTTTCAGCCAAGGAGGCCCGCCGATGCGTCTTCTACTCAATTGGGTGTTAAGTGCCCTGTCCGTCTGGATCGTCTCGCAGGTTGTGCCCGGTATTCATGTGAATAGCCCGATGACCGCTTTGATCGCCGCCCTGGTAATCGGACTGGTCAACGCGACTATCGGGATGTTGCTAAAGATCCTCACGTTTCCTCTGACAGTGTTGACTCTGGGCCTGTTCTGGTTCGTGATCAACGCCCTCATGCTCGAACTCGCCTCCGTGCTGGTGCGCGGATTCGAAGTCCACGGATTTCTCGCCGCCTTCATCGGCGCGATCGTGCTGAGCGTTGTCAGCTCGATTCTTCACTGGCTCATCATGCCCAGCCGCAAAGAGAGCTAGCCGGGATGTGATTGCTCACCAAAGGGAATTCCTGGCATCTAAATGATTGGGTTCGATATTGCATGCAAATGATGACGCGCGAAAGACTGGACCGTTCCATGAAGAAACTGGCTTTTCTCTGCACCGTCCTGCTAGCCCTCACTCCAATTGCTTTTGCCGCCGACTCCGCCACTGCTCCCGACTGGCAGCGCGATTTGCTGGCCTGGCGCGAAAAACGCGCCGCCAGTCTACAAGCGCCTGAAGGCTGGCTTTCGTTGATCGGATTGGAATGGCTCAAAGAGGGCGACAACACAGTCGGCTCCTCACCCGACAACAAAATTCAAATCGCGAAAGCTCCGCCGCACCTCGCGGTCGTGCGTCTCGATAAAAGCGGCGCGATGCGACTGCTCCACCCCGCCGGCGGATTCCCAAAGGAAATGCTGGTCGATGGCCATTCCGCCGCCGAGCAACCCCTGCTGGCGGACGACAGCCCCAATACTTCGAAGCTCTCGCTGGGCGGGTTGACGATCATCGTCATTCATCGCGATGAACGCTACGGGCTGCGGATCAAAGATGCAGACGCTCCCACTCGCACCGGCTTTCATGGACTGCACTGGTATGCGCCCGATCCCGCGTACCGCGTTCACGCGAAGTGGATTCCCTACAACCCGCCGAAGACGCTCGACATCCCGACCATTCTCGGGACGGTCAGCAAGATGCCCGCTCCGGGCGTGGCCGAATTTACGCTGGACGGTATGGTTTATCGCCTGGAACCGGTGCTCGAAGATCCGAACGACAAGACTCTGTTCTTCATCATGCGCGACACAACCAGCAAGAGCACTACTTATGGCGCGGGACGATTCCTGAACACGGATTTTCCCGACCACGGCCTTACTCAGCGGGGCGAGATCTGGCTCGACTTCAATCGGCTGTTTAATCCGCCCTGTACCTTCACGCCCTATGCGACATGCCCATTGCCGCCGGTGCAGAATCGTTTGACCGTCGCCATCCCCGCCGGAGAACAGCGCTATCACGATTAGCAGATGAACGGAACGAGCACTCTGCGCTACATTAAATTCTCAGTTTTGTTCGGAGCGTTTCATGAAATGGCTTCTGGTAATCCTGTGTGCGGTTGGAATCACCGCGGCTTCACTCGCCTTGCGCGAGCACTACCGCGAAGGGGATTCCCCATGCAGCATCAATGAACGCTGGGACTGCGGGATCGTAAACAAGAGTCCGTTCGCGGTAATCGCGGGCATTCCCGTGGCTGTGATCGGAATCGCGGGATATCTATTGCTCGGCGCGCTTGCTTTCCTGCGAGCCTACCGTTTTCTGCTGCTCGCCGCGCTCCCGGCGCTCGCCTTCTCGCTCTATCTCGCCCACATCGAAGCCCGCGTTCTGGGGGTGTGGTGCATTTACTGCGCAATTTCCCTCGGAGTCATTTCCCTGGTAACCCTGCTGGCTCTACTCACTGTCATCGCGCTCTCGATGAGTCGAACCGAGAGTGCCTGAGAAGAGTGCGTGATTTCTTGGCTGGCTAGGCGCTTCGCCGGTTTGCAGCTTCATCTTCTTCATTTCTGCGATCGCTTGCACGTTTACGGAAGACAGCCCGCACCCCTTCCCGCCAGTGTTCGTCAATTCCGAACAACTCCCATTCAATCTCGGGCGAAAGATACCGCAGGACGGCATCGGTAGCAGGATGCACGTGGAACGCGGGTGCGACCAGCAGCAACAGTGGTTTTCGCGACGACAGGTCGATTCCCGGAAAGTATCCAAACTTGCGAAACTCGCCGCGCTCCTGATGCCATGCCACGCGCGCCCAGTAGTCCACACCCTGCAACGGCAGATGGATATCTTCGTCAGCCTTGAGTTCGACGACGGCGAGCCGGTTCTCGCGGGTGATCGCGAGAACATCGATCATGGCGCGGTCCACTCCCGAAAAAGCAGGCACCTGCGAATAGGCGCAGTCGATGCGCAGGCGTCCGTCGAGCGCTTCGAGCTTCTTGAAAACCAGCGACTCCAGCCAGCGCTCCGGATGCATCCTCCAGAGAGGATGCGGCTTGGGTCCGTCCTTGTGGCGGATGCTGGCGGCGAGGCGCATCAGGTCGATGAACTGCGCCTCGTTGCTGTCGTCGAGCACACGCTCTTCTGGTCCGACGCCAAAGACGATTTCCTGGCCGCTTTGAAAATTTCGCGGATCATGGGCAATCCGGGCCTGGGCAAATTCCAGCCCACGGAGACGAAACGAAACGACTGCGGGCGAGAGCACGGCGAAATCGCACTGCGGAAGGACCGCCCGAACACGCACGATCGATTCGGCGAAGCGCTCGCAGGTCGCGGCTTCATCGGTTGCCCGGACCAGGCGCGTGCTCAGGTTTCCGCAAGCGATGTCGGTAAAAGAGAGAGCGTCTTCGCCTTCGTCGAATTCGTGCAGTTGCCATTTTGCGGCCGTGGGATGCAGATGTGCCATGCGCTGCCGGGTCAGTGCGGCAGTTCCCTTGGGCAAAATGATCGCAAGTCCTTCGACCACGCGGCGATCTCTTTGGGCGAGCCGGCAGGCATCGAGCCAGAGAAGTCCGCAAGTCAAGCCTCTATCGATCGTGCTCTGCGTTTCCTGTTCGTTCACTCCCACGACGGCCAGAGCACGCTGGCCTTGCTGGAGGAGTCCGCGCAAATACGCAGGACCAAACGACCGGTGCAAGTCCATGTTGGTGGAGAGACGCGAAACTGTCCATCCGGGAAAATGCCGCGCCAGGGCTCGCTGGATGCGCGCGGCATAGGCGACGCGTGCGGTTTGCCGCGCCGCCGGCGAGCGCCGGTCGCGATCGCGAAAGAAGTCCAGTCTGGTCGGACGGTTCTGACCCATGCGCTGCACTTGCAGGCGAAGAGATGTCCCTTTGATCTCGGCATCAAGCACGCGGCGAACAACGTTGCGCTCACTCGACCACAGATGCAGCAGGCACTTGTTGTATTCGCCCGAGATGAAATACTTCGACTCCGCAAGGTCAAAGGCGACGGCACCATCCTCCACCACGAGCGCGGCCCGCGCTCCGGCGAGGAAGTCCGCGATCATCTGACGAAGCGAATCAGGGGTCATGGGCCGATTCTCGGCTAGTTGCCGGTTCGCGTCTGTGACGCGTGAACCAGCAGTTTGTGAGGAATTGGCCCTGCTTCGCGTCCCTTTCCCGAATGCCATTTCGGGAGGGGATTTAGTTCTATAATTTGACTTCTGACTTCTGCAATTTCAGTCCCCCGCCCGTCATGGGATAATGGGCGCAGGCGGGGCCGAGTCGTTTCCCGGCAGAGGGCATCCAAATAACGTGACGGAAAACCAAAAGCATTTCTTCTTCGAGCACTACGGCCTTTCGAATCAAGATCTTGAGAAGTATCTCGCGGCGGCGCTGTCAGCCGGCGGCGACTACGCGGACATCTATTTCGAGTATCTGACCTCGACCTCGCTTCTGGTCGACGAGTCCATGGTCAAGTCGGCCTCGCAAGGCATTTCGGCAGGCTGCGGCGTGCGCGTGGTTTCGGGCGAACGCACTGGCTATGCCTACACGGACGACCTGACCCCGGCTCGCATCCTGCATGCGGCCCGTACCGCGGCGCTGATTGCCAGTGCGCCTGCCAAGGAAACGGTGACCGGGTTCCAGCAGAATCCGGCGCGCAGCTTGTATCCGGTGGCGCTGCCTTCAGTGGATGCCGAGATCACGGCGAAAGTCGAACTGCTGATGCGGGCTGACCGCACGGCGCGCGCGTTCGATCCGCGCATTAGAGAAGTTCGCGCCAGCTACGCGGACGAACTCCGCAACATTCTTGTCGTTGGATCCGACGGCACATTCGCTGAAGACTCGCAGCCGCTCGCGCGCATGAACGTTTCCTGCATCGCCAAGGCCGAACCGACTTCCGGACGCGGCACCTCCGGCGGCGGCGGGCGCGTGGCGCTCGACTTCTTTTTCGGTGAGAAGACCCCGGAACATTTCGCGAAAGAAGCTTCGCGGCAGGCCATTCTCCAACTCGATGCCCGCGAAGCTCCGGCTGGAGACATGGAAGTGGTGCTCGGTCCGGGATGGCCGGGCGTGCTGCTGCACGAGGCGGTTGGTCACGGGCTCGAAGCTGATTTCAATCGCAAGAAGACCTCCGCCTTCGCCGGCCTGATTGGCAAGCGCGTGGCCAGCGAGAAGTGCACGGTTGTCGACAATGGCACAATGCCGTGGCGTCGCGGATCAATCAATGTCGACGATGAAGGCCAACCCACGCAGGAAACCGTGCTCATTGAAAACGGAATCCTGAAGGGCTACCTGAGCGACAAACTGTCGTCAAAGCTGATGGGCCTGGCCGATACCGGCAACGGACGCCGCGAGAGCTACGAACACATCCCCATGCCGCGCATGACGAACACCTACATGCTTGCGGGGCAGGATGATCCCGAAGATATCATTCGCTCGGTGAAGAATGGCATCTACGCCGTGAACTTCGGCGGCGGCCAGGTCGATATCACGAATGGCAAGTTCGTCTTCTCGGCCTCGGAAGCCTATTTGATCGAAGATGGCCACGTTACGGCGCCGATCAAGGGCGCTACCCTGATCGGCAATGGGCCGGATGTGCTCACTCGTGTCTCCATGGTCGGAAACGATCTCAAACTCGACGAAGGTGTTGGAACCTGCGGCAAGGATGGACAGGCTGTGCCGGTGGGCGTCGGCATTCCTACGTTGAAAGTGGACCGATTGACGGTCGGCGGCACAGCACGCAAAGAGACCAGCGGTTACATGCAGTAAGAACGCTTTCACCACGGAGACCAAGAGAAAGCAACTTTTGAATTGTTTCTCCATAAACGCCGCAGCCTGATTCACGGCCATGTAGCAACAAAGAACTTGGTTTCCTCCGTGGCTCTGTGTCTCCGTGGTAGGTTTGAACTTTCATAATGACAACAACTCTGGAATCGAATCCGCAAGTCGCAACCGACCTGAAGTCCCTCGCCACCGATGTCGTCCGTCGCGCCATACAGGGCGGCGCGTCCGCTGCCGAATGCGTTGTCCGCGAGGGCGACGAATTCTCGACCGTCGTCCGTCTCGGTCAAGTTGAAACGCTGAAAGAGGCCGGCTCGCGCTCGATCGGCGTACGTGTATTTTTTGGACAGCGCGCGGCCTCCACTTACTCCAGCGATTTTTCGGCTGCGGGCATCGAGCGCATGCTGAAGTCAGCGCTGGAACTGGCGAAGATCACGTCCGAAGATCCGTTCGCGGGAATTCCAGACGCCTCGAAACTCGGGACGCTCACCGGCAATCTCGATCTCTATCATGAAGATGTGTACTCGCTGCCGGGCTCGGCACGCATCGACTATGCTCGTCGCGCCGAGAAAGCCGCGCTTGACGTAGACCCGCGCATCAAGAATTCCGATGGCGGATCATTCGACGCCGCCACCGGCCGCAAGGTGCTCGCTAACTCGCATGGTTTTGTCGGCGACTATAAGCGGTCGTATTGTTCAGTCTCGGCGGTTCCGATCGCGCAGGATGATGCCGGCAACATGCAGCGCGATTATTGGTATTCGGTGGCGCGCACTCTCTCAAAGCTCGACCCGGCGGAAGAAGTTGGACGAGAAGCGGCGCGGCGCACGTTGCGCCGGTTGGGCGCGCGCAAGGCAAAGACGGCGCATGTCCCGGTCGTGCTCGACCCGATGGTGGCCACTTCGATGCTTGAGCACATCTTCGAAGGCGTCAACGGCGACTCGGTGTATCGTGGCGCATCGTTTCTCGCCGGCAAACTGGGCGAGCAGATTGCAGGCAGCAACATCAATGTGATTGACGACGGAACCATCGTCGGCGGCTTCGGTACGTCGCCGTTCGACGGCGAGGGCATCCCGACACGCCGCACGGTCGTGATAGAAAACGGCGTACTGAAGTCATACCTGCTGAATACTTACACGGCCAAGAAGCTGGGCCTGGAGACCACGGCCAACGCATCGCGGGGACTGGCGGGAACTCCGGGAATCGGCCCGGGCAATTACTTTCTGCAAGCTGGCAAGAAGGCACCCGAGCAGATTATCGGCGACATCAAGGACGGCCTCTACGTCACCGAGTTTCTCGGCATGGGCGTGAACCTGGTCACCGGCGACTACTCCCGCGGCGCGTCAGGACAGTGGATCGTGAACGGCGAGCTGGCGTATCCCGTCGAGGAAATTAC
>DATMNN010000110.1:0-15629 GCA_035569025.1 Terriglobales bacterium | reverse complement strand
CGTTCCGCTACATGCGATCGCTCCGCGCACAAACGGAGACGCCTCGACTGGAAAACCAATGTCGGTCAGTTCCTTCGCCAACGGCACAGCATTCTTGTGCGGGACATTCACGATCAGCAGGTTCTGCATCACGGTGGTGCGCAGATCGCCCGAGCCAAAGCGTTCGGAGAGTTCCGCAGCCGCTTGTAACTGATCGGCGCTGACCCGTCCGCGGATCACCGCCGCGCCCACAAACGACAGACCTTCCTGCTTCTGAGGATGAATCCCGATGTGGTCGCGATAAATATCATGCGGAGCCACCTCCGGTTCGGCGGGATCGAACCTGAATCCGACCACGCGTTCGAGTTCGCTTTGAAAGGTCTCTGCTGTCCAGCCCTGGCGGAGAAAGAGAAATTTCAGGCGCGCCCGTTCGCGATGCTCGCGCAATCCATCGGCGGTTCGGAAGAGTTCCGCCACTCCGCGAATCGTGTCGACGACCTGATTCCACTGCACGAACACATTCAGCCGCACCGCTAGATGAGGATCGGTCGACAGTCCGCCCGCCACGCGCAGCGAAAATCCCGTTTCAGTCTGTCCACGAAAGTGACGCGTGACCGCAGTCATTCCCACGTCGTTGATCTCCGGATATGAGCACCAGTCGCGGCATCCGGTCAGCGAAACTTTGAACTTGCGAGGCAGGTTGTAGAACTCGGCATTGCCGGCGAGCAGTTGCGAAGCCTCCAGCGCCAGCGACGACGTGTCGCAGATTTCGTCCGCGTCCAGGCCAGCGACCGGGCAACCCGTAATGTTGCGCACCACGTCGCCACACGCGCCTATAGTCGTCAGTCCGTGACGCTCCAGAGTCTCCAGCACTTCCGGTAAGGCCTCCGCAGTCACCCAGTGCAACTGAAAATTCTGCCGTACGGTGATGTCAGCCACGCCACGCCCAAAGCGCCTCGACAGATCGGCAACCGCGCGCACTTGAGAAGCGCGCAGAATTCCGTTCGGGACACGAATCCTCACCATGAAATAGGGAAGCGCCTTGCCCTCGCCGTTCTGTCCGCCGAGGACGCCCGCCCCGTCGCCCTGGGTGTACACGCCCCACCAGCGCATGTAGGTTCCGAGCCATTCCGGCGGGATGGCCGGGAAACCCACGCGCGCGAATCCGCGAATTTCCTCGAGGGCCTCCCACGGATTCTTCTCCCGCTTCAATCGTTCCACGCGTTGCGCTTTGGTTTCTTTGGTCGCCATGTTCTCCGTCGATTCTTGTGGCCAAAAAGAAAAACCCACCGTCAGCTATCTGCTGGCGGTGGGTGTATGTATGCCGGATCTGAATCTGGTTAGATTAAGTCAGCAGCCCCCTTGCGCCAGAAGACACGTAGGCGCAACAACAACACATGCTCGAAATGCAGGACTGGCTCGACATCGTGAGCCAGATTCTATGGGCCGCGGGAATCATCTGTCAAATCAGATGTTTCGATTCGGCAAAACGGCGCCATTAATTTCGTAACATTTCTCCACCGGGCTGCTTGCCCACTGCATTGTTAACGGATTTCCACAGCCCAGACGCTCCAACCCGCACGCATCAGGGCACATAGCTTTTCCCGCACCACAGTCGTAAACCCTACCCCTAGTGGTCACCGACTTGGTTCCCCACAAGGCCTCGTGCTTTGGCATTGGGACGAACCTTCGGTGTCTCAACCTGAAACTTTCCTGTTGACAATAAGGTAGTTAGGCGTAGGATGTGGTCAAAAGTGGTAGAAAGTGGATTGAACGAGAGAGTGCGTGGGCAAGAAGATCAACTGACGAGGCGCCAGTGGTTTTAGTGACTGACACCCCCGAAAATAGGCCCAACGAACCGGAATCCACCGCATTTGTTACCGCTTTGACCTCCCTCGTTGTCGCTGTGGCTGCAACCAGAACGCTACGGAGCCCAAAAACAGGCTGCGCTCATGTTTCGCGGAAATCACCCAACTCGCGTGGACGAAAAGGGACGGTTAAAGGTTCCCTCGGAATTCAAGCGCGTGATCGACGAGAAATATGCGCAGAAATTCTACATCACCAGTCTCGATGGAACTGTTGCTCAGGTGTATCCCTTCGAGGAATGGGAGCGGATCGAGCAGAAGTTAGCCTCGCTATCCACTTTCAATCCGACGAAGAAGAAATTTCTCAATCGCACGAATTATTACGGGCAGGTCGTAGAGATGGACGGGCAGGGGCGCCTGCTGATCCCGCAGATCCTGCGTGAGGCTGCGCAGATACGCGGCGAAGTAGCAGTGCTCGGCAATCTGACCTACCTGGAGGTCCGGAACCTGGAAGCGTTCCGCAAGGAGATTGAGGAGCAGGCGTTCTCGGATGACGACACTAAGACGCTCGACGAATTGGGTATCTAGTGGAAACGGATTCTGGACAAGACATCCCCGAGCGGGATGGACGTGGGCAGGTTGGACACGTTCCGGTTCTTTTAAAAGAAGCGATCGATTTTTTAGCCGTACAGCGTGGCGGAACTTATCTGGATGCCACGGTGGGCCTGGGCGGGCACAGTTTGGAAATCGCAAAACGCCTCGGCGCACCGGGACATTTGATTGGCTTCGATAAGGATCCCGCGGCGCTGGAACGAGCCCGCGCGAACTTGGCGGCTTGGTTTTCCGAAAAGACGGAGAGTCGCCCAGAGATCACGCTGATTCACGGATCGTTTGCGGAAGTCGGTGAGCGCGTCGCTCCCGTTTCCCTGGACGGTCTGATGGCGGACCTGGGCGTAAGCAGTCTGCAACTCGGAGACGCGTCGCGCGGATTTAGTTTTCAGGCGGATGGACCCCTTGACATGAGGATGAACACGATGTCGGGCGACACCGCCGAACAAGTGGTAAACCACCTCGACGAGCGCGAGCTTGCCGATGTGATTTACGAATTCGGTGAGGAAAGGAGGTCGCGGAGAATCGCCAGAGCCATTGTCCGGTCGCGGCCGATATCGACGACGAAGCACTTAGTCGACGTGATATCAGCCGCGGCCCGGCCAATGAAACTGGGTCATCACAAACATGACAGGATTCATCCGGCGACCAGAACTTTTCAAGCTCTCCGAATCTTCGTAAACCGTGAACTGGACGACCTGAAAGCGCTTCTGGAAGCGGCGCCCCGGGTGTTGAAGCCGGGGGGAAGGCTGGTGGTAATCAGCTTTCACTCGCTCGAAGACAGGATCGTCAAGGATGCACTCCGAGCAGGCAGCGGGCAGTACTTTAGTGTACTAACCAAGAAGCCGCTGGTCGCATCAGAGGAAGAGATCGAACGCAATCCGCGATCGCGCAGCGCAAAAATGCGCGCAGCAGAGCGGATGTAGAAAAGTTTGGGTTCGTCCGGAGAAACCGCCGGACTCCCCGGTGCGGTGATTGTAAGGCGTGCCGGGAAAAAATTCTGTGGTGGAGTATCTCCGGAGCGGCCAAGCAGGAAAAAACAAGGCCGAGTCCGGAAGGGAAAACTGGAAACAAGAAAAATGCTGACAGGAACTCTGATCGAGGATCTGATGACGGCCGTCGAGCGCGTCGAACGCAAAGCGCAGGCGGAAGAGGCGTTAATGGCGGTAATCGAACCCTGGTTTGTATCCGTACAGGGCAGTGTAATTTGCGACAACGAACTAGCCGGAGTGGCGTAACAGGAGCGGAAATATGAGTGCAGCGGTGGCAATCGGCAACCTTAGTTCGTCGCGCAAGAAGTCCTGCTGGCTGGGGACTCCGGAAATCTATTTCCGCAAAACGATCGACAACTCGCGCCTGGTCAAAGTCGAAGACCCGCGACGCGCGCGCGAAATGAAGCAGTTCGGCATTGCACTCTGCATCCTGTTCGTGTTGGTCATGGGATACGCGCTGCAACACTTCCGTGCCATCGAATTCGGCTACCAGATCGAAGCGTTGCGTACACAACGCGACGGCCTGGTCGAGATGAACCGCGCCCTGAGACTAGAAGATGCATCACTGCGCGATCCCGAGCGAATCGACGTCATGGCGCGCAAACTGGGTTTGCAGTCCCCGCAACCCGGACAAGTCCAGCACCTCGACGTGAACGCCGACAGCAGCGCGCCAGTGATGGCCAGCGTAACGCCGATCTCGGTAGTGTCAGCAAGATAAAAACCAGTTCTCGGTTCCCGGCTCGCAGTTCTCAGCGAAAAAGCTTATGGGCTGTACTGAGGACTGAGAACCGGGAACTGAGAACTGATCCATGGCCGCAGACAACTCTCCAACCGACGCAAAATTTCGCCTCTACATCCTGACCGGAATTCTTTGCCTCTGGCTGGTCGCAATCTGCTTCCGCCTGGTCTACCTGCAAGTCTTTCGCTACGGAGATTTCGAACAGCGCGCGCAACATCAACAGCAGCGCAGCTTTGACCTCTCGCCCAAACGCGGCATCATCTTCGACCGTGCCGGCCACGAACTGGCGATGTCGATTCAAGTCGATTCCGCATTCGCTGTCCCGACCGAGATTCCTGACCTTGCCAACACGATCAGCCTGATTGCCCGCATTACCAAAGACGATCCACGCGTTCTGCTGGCTGATTGCAAATCCCGCAAGACATTCTGCTGGGTAGCGCGAAAAGCCGATGCAGAAGTGATCGAACGAATTAAGGGAATGAACCTGCAGGGCATCCACTTTCAGAAAGAGGCCAAGCGTTTCTATCCCAAGCGCGAACTGGCCGCGCAGATGCTCGGCTACGTAGGGACCGACGATCAAGGCCTGAGCGGCCTGGAGCGCCAGTTCAATTCTGACCTTCAAGGCAAGCCGGGCAAGTTGATGATCTCCGTCGATGCCCGCAAGCGCTGGTTCTCAAGTGTTGAGAAGCAGCCCGAGCCGGGCAACAACGTTGTTCTCACAGTCGATCAGAACATCCAGTACATCGCCGAACGCGAACTCGAGACGGCGATGGCGGAGACCAAGGCGGTTGCAGGCACCGTGATCGTGCAGAATCCGCACACCGGAGAAATCCTTGCGCTGGCAAATCGGCCTACCTTCAATCCGAACCTGCGCAAGGAAATCACGACCGAGGCGCTGAAAGACCGCGCCGTGAGCGACGTCTACGAGCCCGGGTCGGCATTCAAGATCGTCACTATTTCCGCCGGGTTGGAAGAAAAGGTTACTCACCCTGACGAGCTGTTCGATTGCCGGGCGGGCGCGATCGTCATCAACGGCCTGCGCATCCGCGACAGCAAGCAACATGGCGTGCTGTCGGTGTCCGACATTATCGCCGAGTCGAGTAACGTCGGCGCGATTAAGGTGGCACTGCGCCTGGGAGATGACCGCTTATACAAATACATTCGCGCCTTCGGCTTCGGACAGCAGACCGGTATTGAACTCCCCGGCGAAACTCGCGGCATTACCAAACCCGTCAACCGCTGGTCGAAGGTTTCCATCGGCGCGATCTCGATGGGCCAGGAGATCGGAATTTCTCCGTTGCAATTGATAGGCCTGGTTTCGACCATTGCCAACGACGGAGTCTGGGTCGCGCCCCGCATCGTCGCCGGGACCGTGGAACCGCAAAATGCGCCGCAGACGATTTCGTTTCAGACCGCCGAAGGCCGCCGCGTGATTTCGTCGCTCACCGCCGCCCAAATGCGGCAGATGCTGCAAGGCGTTGTGCTGCATGGGACGGGACGCAAGGCCATCCTCGAAGGTTACAGTTCGGCCGGCAAAACTGGAACTGGACAAGAAGTAGATCCTCGTACGCACACCTATTCCAAGACCAGGTACAACGCCTCGTTTGCGGGATTTGCGCCCGTCAATGATCCCAAGATTTCAGTGGCCGTAATCCTCGACTCGCCCGTCGGCCTGCATCAGGGTGGACAAGTCTCCGCGCCCGTTTTCCAGCGAGTGACCCAGCAGGTCCTCGAATACCTGCACGTCCCGCACGACGTAGAGATTCCGCCTAACCGGCAACTGCTGCTCGCCCGCCGCAACGCGCCCGACAAGGACCTGGACGAAAGCTCTCCCGATCACCTGGGATCTAGTCTCGATGTAGCGGAGGTAAGCGACACGCCCGTAGTTCCGGCTCAATCGAAGTCCGCGACGATTGCCGCCCAAGTGGTGCCTGCGGCGCTGACGCAGAGAGAACCGTCCACGACGTCCACGATTCTTCCGTCTCCGTCTGCGAAACTAGACGAGGTTCCCGAACCGAAGTTGCCGACCAGCGGAACGGTTGTCCTTGACGTGGAAGAAGGTGGAATCGCCGTGCCCTCGTTCCTCGGCAAGAGCGTGCGGTCGGCTGTCGAAGCCGCGCAAGATGTCGGCCTCGACCTTGATGCGGTAGGCAGCGGAACCGCTCGCGAGCAGTCGCCTGCGCCGGGTGCAAAAGTGGCAGCGGGGTCGCGCGTGATGGTGAAGTTCGGACGATGACTAAACAAATGTCAGAACATGGGCAGCGCTATTGCTTGGGCGTCCAAAAAACAACTGCTACGCTCCATGACGTTGTGATTCCGGTATCGCCCGCTTTCCACATCCTAGACACGTTGCGGGCTTTGGGAACATCTGAATCGGCAGACCTTCCGTAGTTCTGCGCTTTCAAGTAGTCTTCGGCATCCTTAATTAAGGAAGCATCCCCATCTTCAACGGTGGTGTGCACTTTACCGTTAGAGGACATCTCGACGCGGAACAGGACGACGGCCTCGACTCCCGGTTCCATTCTGCTTGTATCCACCCAACCGAGAATTCCCGAAACGTTCTTTCCATGAACTACTGTCAACGGCAGAGACGTCGGCCCGCGTGCTCCGTCCAGTCCTTCATCCCAGAACGTGTACGTCCCACCAACGTATCGGAACTTTCCATCGATGTAGATAAAGGAGCTGACCCACGATGGAGGGCCATGTTGTGGATCAGATGCGGCTGAAGTGATCCGGAAATTCTCGACTTTGACATTACTGATTGGAGTAACAAATTTACCGCCGGAGGTGTCTACAGCGGGCGGCGTCTCCGAGATTTGCACTGTTACTCGAAAATCGTCGAAGTTCGCGAAATTTGCCATCACCCAAGAAATGTGCTCCTGATAACGCGTTAGGGACTTCACGTACTCCCGTGACACTTGAGTCTGAAGGTGTGGATCAAAGTGATCCGCAATCCACTTGTCCGTATCGGGAATCTTTAGGCAGTCGAGGGTCATACGAAACTGCGCCTCATCACGGGAGCGAGCCACACGAATAATCGCTGCGAATTGCGCCTGCAGGCCCTCGGCTGAATCCGTGTAGACTGGCTCCGGTCGGACAGAGACGGAAATCTGAGCGGCGGCTGCCAATGGAAGCCAAGCGAGAAGCAATAGAGTAGCTCGTGTCCAACCGAACGTTGGCATGTTTCTCCCGTAGAGACAGCTCAATTATTGTAGCGAAGTCTCTGGATTTCGCCCGTGCCGAATAGCGACTGTTTATAATCTCCGCAATGACCTTCCAACAAGTCCTCGAGGGCGCGGAAGTGCTCTCCCAGAGCGGCGATCCCGCCGTCACCGGTCTGGAGTACGACTCCCGCCGCGTAGGCCCGGGTAAGGTCTTTGTCGCCATGAGGGGCGAAAGCAGTGACGGCAATCGTTTCATCGACCAGGCCATCACTGCGGGAGCAGTCGCGATTGTCACCGACTCCGCGACACAAGCGCCGCGCGCCGAAGTCGCCTGGGCTCAGGTTTCGCACGGACGCCGTGCCCTCGCGAGACTGAGCGCGAATTTCTATCACCGTCCAGCCGAACGCATTGCCAACACGGGGATCACCGGCACCAACGGCAAGAGCACAACGGCATTTCTGATCGAATCGATCCTGCGCGCCGCCGGACGCACGACCGCGTTAGTGGGCACCATCGAGTATCACGTTGCCGGAAGAGTTCTTCCCGCTCCGCATACCACGCCCGAATCCCTCGAACTCAATCGCCTGCTCGCCGACGGTTTAAGCCAAGGCGTGACCGAATGCGTGATGGAAGTTTCCTCGCACGCGCTCGAGCAACAGCGCGTATTCGGAATTCCGTTCGACGTAGCCGTATTCACCAACCTAACCCGCGACCATCTCGACTACCACGGCACCATGGATGAATACTTTCGCGCGAAGCAGGTTTTATTTGAAGGTTGCGGCACCGCGCCCCCACGCGCAGCCGTGCTCAACATCGACGACGAATATGGCCGCCAATTGCTGAGCCTGAGCAAAAAAAATAGCGCGGCGACATTCTCCTATGGCCTGACCAGCGGCGACTTCCATGCCGAGTCGATTGAGATCACTTCGCGCGGAACCCGCTTCCAGATAGTCACGCCCTCGGGCAGGATTCCCGTCTGGTCGCCGATGATCGGCCAGGTGAACGTCTATAACGCGCTGGCTGCCGCAGCGGCAGGACATGCACGCAATTGCCCCGACGTTGTAATCGCGAAGGGCATCTTCGATCTGGCGCGTGTACCGGGACGCTTCGAACGCGTGGATTGCGGCCAGCCCTTCACCGTTGCTGTCGACTACGCCCACACCGACGACGCGCTTCGCAATCTAACCTCGCTGGCGCGCGATTTCGTTGCGCGCGCCGGACTCAAAGGAAAAGTCATTACCCTCTTCGGCTGCGGCGGCGACCGCGATCGTACGAAGCGTCCTCTAATGGGTGAAGCGGCAGGCAAGGGCAGCGACTTCGCGGTGCTCACTTCGGACAACCCGCGCTCCGAAGACCCGCTCGCGATCATGAACGACGCACTCGTTGGCCTGCAGAAAGCAGGCGCAAAATATACGCTGGAACCCGATCGGCGCAAGGCAATTGTAATCGCCCTTCAACATGCCAGCCCAGGAGACATCGTTCTACTCGCGGGCAAGGGACACGAGAAGGTGCAGGTAACTAAAGAGGGCAGCGTCCCATTCGATGACGTAGAGGTCGCCCGCGAAAATCTGAAAAGCCTGGGCTACGACTGCGAGGCCGCCCGAGCTGGCATGGCCGGAAGTGCTGTATGAAGCTGCCTCTTTCCCGCATCGCGGATTTCACCGCTGCAGCCGGCGAATACGACCCGTTCGTCGTGGCGCAGGGATACTCCATCGACTCGCGCACCGTGCAGAGTGGCGACCTGTTTTTTGCCGTGAAGGGTGATCGCTTCGACGGTCACGACTTTGTGGAGCAAGCGCTAAGCAAAGGCGCGGTGGCCGCCGTGGTTCGCAGGGACCAACTCGCGCGGTATCCAGCCCAGCCCGGCCTAACTAAGCCCGGCTTAACCAAGACCGGCCTGCTAGCCGTGGACGATACTCTGATCGCCTTGCAAACACTGGCCGCTGCCGTGCGCAAACTCTGGGGCAAGACCGCCATCGGCATCACCGGGTCGATGGGCAAGACCACCACCAAAGAAGCGATGGCCCACCTGCTGTCCACCCGCCACCGTGTGCACAAAACGAAAGGAAATTTTAATAACCACTTCGGACTTCCTCTCGGCCTGCTGACGCTCGAACCGGAATACGATCTAACGGTTGTCGAAATGGGCATGTCGCATGCCGGCGAGATCGCTGCGCTGGCCAGAGTCGCGCAGCCTAACGAAGGCGTCGTTACCACCGTTGCCCCCGTGCACCTGGAATTTTTCGATTCACTCGCCGGAATCGCACGCGCCAAGTACGAATTGATCGAATCCCTGCCCCACGGCGGAATTGCCGTTCTTAACGGAGACGATCCCTACGTCAGCCAGTTCGGGCGTGACTTCAAAGGTAAGGTTGTGATGTTTGGAATGAAGCCGACCGCCGATGTCCGAGCCGAAAATATCGAAGTTCTTGGTCCGGAAGGCACGCGCTTCGACCTTATCGCGCAGGAACTACGCCAGACTGTCGTCAGTCCGCTCCTGGGGATACACAATGTCTACAACGTGCTCGCGGCTGCGGCGGTCGCTCTCGAACACGGCATCACGCCGTCGGATATTGCGGCTGCCCTGCCCTCGCTCGAACCGGGCGATAAACGCGGACAGGTCGTCCAACTGGGTAACATCACCGTGCTCAACGATTGCTACAATTCCAGTCCGAAGGCGCTCATGGCAGCAGTCGATACGTTAGCCGCTCTGCCGGCAAAGCGGCGCATCGTAGTCGCCGGCGAAATGCTGGAACTGGGTCCGACAGCAGATCAGTTGCACCGCGAGAGCGGACGTGACATCGCCAACGCAAAGATTGATTTCCTGCTCGGCGTTCGCGGACTGGCGAAGCCGATGGTCGAAGCCGCCGCCGAAGCCGGCATGAGGGCCGAATTCGTCGCGACGCCAGAAGAAGCCGGTGACTGGCTTGCGCGCCAAACGCGAGACGGCGATGTAGTGTTGCTGAAGGCCTCGCGCGGCGTGAAATTGGAGAAGGCCTTAGCGGTCTGGCAAGAGCGAGTCGGCTAGAAGCCGTAACTGAGAACTGATAACTGAGAACCGGAAACTGAAAACTGAAAACTGGTTCTGGAGGCGGATTGCTCTACTGGCTCTTATATTCGAAGCTGTTCCATTACTTTCCGCCCTTCCGCATTTTTCGTTATCTGACGTTTCGCACCGCTTTCGCCAGCCTGACAGCACTTTTCACCGGATTGATCGTAGGGCCCATCATCATCCGCCGTCTGCGCGAATTCCAGATCGGCCAGTACATTCGCGAGGAAGGCCCGCAAGCACATCAGAAAAAAGCTGGCACGCCCACCATGGGCGGCCTGTTGATCACCATCAGCATCGTGGTTCCGACTCTGTTGTGGGCTGATCTCAGCAACCCATTCGTGTGGATCGCGGTCCTGTCCACGATGGCTTTCGCCGCCATTGGCTTCACCGATGACTATCTCAAAGTCGTGCATCGCCGCAATCTCGGACTTACGGCCCGCGCCAAAATCGGCTATCAGATCGCGGCCAGTGCTCTCATTGCGGTAGCGCTCATCGCCCTGCAGCACCGCGGCATGTACTCCACCAAACTGCTCGTCCCATTCTTCAAACAGTTCCGTCCCGATCTGGTCATCGAAAGATGGGCGTCCCATCCGCAACTGTGGCCGCTGGCCTTCCTGCCATTCGTAGCGTTCGTGGTGATCGTGATCGTAGGATCCAGCAACGCCGTCAACCTCACCGACGGTCTCGACGGCCTAGCCATCGGATGTACGGTAATCGCAGCTGGCGCGCTCGCGGTTCTCACCTACGTCAGCGGGCATGCCACCTTTGCGACCTATCTTGAACTGCAGCGCATGCCTCAGATTGGCGAACTGACCATCTTCTGCGGAGCGATGGTCGGTGGTTCGATCGGATTCCTCTGGTACAACGCACATCCCGCAGAAGTCTTTATGGGAGACGTTGGATCACTGGCGCTGGGCGGCGCGATTGGAACCATCGCCGTCATGATCAAACAGGAATTACTGCTTCCGTTTATCGGCGGAATCTTCGTGGTCGAAGCGCTTTCCGTAATCATTCAGGTAGGGTCCTATAAATTGAGAAAGAAACGCGTCTTCAAGATGGCGCCGATCCATCACCACTTCGAACTGCTGGGGTGGTCGGAATCGAAAGTGATCGTGCGTTTCTGGATCGCGTCGCTGGTGTTCGCGCTGTTCGCGTTGACGACACTAAAATTGAGATAGGTATTTCACCACAGAGTCACACAGAGGAAACAAAACCAAGAAATGGGTTTCTCTGTGTCTCTGTGACTCTGTGGTGAAAACTGGTGAAGGCTGAATGGTGGACCTGAAAGACAAACGTGTGCTGGTGGTGGGCCTGGGCAAGTCAGGCGTAGCCTCCGCTCTCTTCCTGAAGAAGCGCGGCGCCCGTGTTACAGTCTCCGATTCCAAGCCCGAAGCCGAACTACGCGACGAAATCCTTCTGCTGCTCGACCAGGGAATCACCGTCGAAACCGGCGGCCATGGCGACCGCACCTTCCGCGGACAGGATTTGATCGTCGTCAGTCCCGGCGTGCCGTTCGACGCCCCTCAATTGGAACAGGCGCGAGCCTTAGGCGAACCGGTGATCGGCGAAATTGAACTCGCCGCACAATTTCTCCCCGGCCCGATCGTGGCCATCACCGGATCCAACGGCAAGACCACCACGACGACCCTGGCGGGCGACATCATTGCGGCCGGAACATTCCCGACCCTCGTCGGCGGCAACATCGGAACGCCGGCCATCACATTCGTCGACCAGGCCAAGTTCGAAACGAAGCTCGAAACGAAGCCCGAAACATGGACGGTTCTCGAAGTATCGAGCTTCCAACTCGAAACCATCGTCAGCTTCCGGCCCCGGATCGCCGTGATCCTCAACATCACGCCCGACCACCTCGACCGCCACAAAACATTCGACAATTACGTCAACGCTAAGGCGCGCGTTTTCGAAAACCAGAAGCCGGAGGATTTCACCGTCCTCAATGCCGACGATGCCACGACCGCCGCGCTCGCCTCCCGCACGAGAGGGAAGGTGTTCTGGTTCAGCCGGAAGAAAGAACTCGAGAAGGGGGCGTTTGTGCGCGGTGCAACCATCTTTTTCCGCGACGGCAACACTGAGCGCGAAGTCATGCCGGCGGCGGAGACGCCGCTCAAAGGCGCCCACAATCTGGAGAACGTCCTCGCCGGAGTTGCGATTGGGATGCTGGCGGGGTGTCAGCCTGTACAAGTCCGCGAAGCCGTGCGAAATTTCAAGGCTGTCGAACATCGTCTGGAGTTTGTTGCCACAATCGCGGACGTCGACTACTACAACGACTCGAAGGCCACCAACGTGGATGCGACCATCAAAGCCCTCGAATCGTTTCCCGCCAACATCCACCTGATTCTCGGTGGCAAAGACAAGGGTAGTGATTATTCGGTGCTCAACGATCTATTGCGTCAGCGGGTCAAGCGCGTGTACACGATTGGCTCAGCCGCCGCGAAAATAGAATCTCAAATCGCGGGCGCTGTCGACATTGCGCCCTCGCAAACCTTGGATCGTGCCGTTCGCCACGCGAGTGAATCCGCCGTAGCTGGAGACGTTGTTCTGCTCGCCCCCGCCTGCGCCAGCTTCGACCAATTCCAGAACTACGAACATCGCGGCAGGGTATTTAAAGAAGTTGTGAAGTCTCTTGTGGCCACGAAATAGCCGCGAGTTTCGAACTGCGAGCTGCGACGAACCAAAAGAGTAATCGCCGCCGAAAAATACGCCCCTCAAACCCCTCCCCGAGTCCGTGCCTCCGTGGTGAAATGAACTTCCATGGCCAAGCGCGTCAGTGTCGATCGCTGGATGTTTACCGTCACCGCGATCCTTGTCTTCATCGGCCTGGTGATGGTCTTCAGCGCCTCGGCTGTCATGGCGAAAGAGCGCTACGGATCGGCCTACGAATTTCTTTTCAAGCAACTGATCTGGGCCGGGGCCGGATTGGCGGCAATGTTCGTGGCGATGAGAGTCGACTACAAGCGCCTGAAGAGTCCTGCGTTTGTATTCGTGATGCTCGGGTTCACGACTCTGCTTCTGATCTCTGTCTTCTTTCTCGACCGCACGCATGGCACGCACCGCTGGTTTCGTCTAGGTCCGCTATCCTTCCAACCGTCTGAACTCGCCAAGCCCGCGCTGATCTTTTTCTTGGCGTGGTTCCTCGAAAACAAAACCAAAGCCATGGACGACTGGCGCAACACACTTCTGCCCGCGGTAGCGCCCACGGTTATTTTCCTGGGATTGATCGTATTCCAGCCCGATCTGGGGACGTCGATCGCCTGCGCCGGTATTACCGCCTGCATGCTCTTTGTAGCGGGAATCCGCCTGCGCTATTTCGGATACGCCTTCGCCGCCGCGATTGTGCCGCTCTATTTTCTGATCTTCCACGTCGCCTACAGAAAAGACCGCATCATGGCCTTCCTGAATCCCTACTCCGATCCGCAGGGACGCGGCTTCCACATGATCCAATCCTTGATCGCCGTCTCGACGGGCGGCGTAACCGGTCTGGGCCTGATGGAAGGCAAGCAGAAACTTTTCTATCTGCCCGAGCCGCACACCGACTTCATCTTCGCCGTAACCGCCGAAGAGTTAGGCCTGCTGGGCGCGCTGACCGTCGTAGTGCTGTTCGCAATCTTCCTGTGGCGCGGCACCCGCGCTGCCCTCCGCACGCAGGACAACTTCGGACGCTTCCTCGCCGTCGGCATCACCAGCATGATCGTCCTGCAAGCCTTCATTAACATCAGCGTAGTGCTCGGCCTGATGCCAACCAAAGGTATCCCGCTGCCGTTCGTTTCGTATGGCGGTTCGTCGTTGTTCGTGACTCTCGCGTGCGTAGGCGTGCTGCTGAACATCACGAAACAAGCGGAATAGAGAAACAGGAAAGAGTGGGCACCCTCAAATGTTCCGAGTCTCCGTGCCTCCGTGGTAGGTTTTAGTGAATGCGCATCGTCATCGCAGGCGGCGGCACCGGCGGACACGTCATCCCCGCCTTGGCCATCGCTCACCAACTCAAGAAGCAGTTCGCCGCTGAAGTTCTATTCATCGGCACAGCGCGCGGCATTGAGACGCGCCTGGTTCCGCAAGCCGGATTCCCACTCGACCTGATCAAAGTCGGCGCCCTGAAAAACGTTAGCCTGATGACCCGCGCCAGGACCATGTTGGACCTGCCCCTTGCCCTTTGGGTTGCGGGACGCATGCTCAATGACTTCAATCCCGATGTAGTCATCGGCGTTGGTGGATACGCCTCCGGCCCGGCAATGTTCGCGGCGATCCGGCGGCGAATTCCAACTCTCGCATTTGAGCCGAACGTCGTCCCCGGATTCGCTAACCGCATGGTGGCGCGCTGGGTGTCGGTGGCAGCCGTCCATTTCGAAGAAACCTGCGAATATTTTCCGCGCTGCAGAGTCACGGGTGTTCCCGTGCGCGAGGCGTTTTTCCGAATCCCGGCAAACACCGCCGGCCCGCCCACCCTGCTGGTATTCGGCGGAAGCCAGGGCGCGCGTGCTATCAATCAGGCGATGGTCGAATCCCTGCCCGGCCTGCGCGAAAGAATTCCTGGACTGCACATCATCCACCAGACGGGTGTGCACGATTACGACACCGTCCTCGCCGCCTACGAGAAAACCGGCGGACTAGGCGAAGTCCACAAATTCATCGACGACATGCCCGCGACATTTGCCAGGGCCGACTTACTGGTCTGCCGTTCCGGAGCGAGTAGCGTGGCGGAAATTGCGGCCGCAGGCAAGCCCGCGATCTTTGTGCCGTTCCCCAGAGCCGCCGACGACCATCAGAACGTCAATGCCCGAGCGCTGGAGCGGGCGGGGGCCGCGATCGTCGTCGAAGAATCGAATCTGGAAGCCGCTTACCTCGTCGACACAATCGCGGCTGTGATCGGAGACCGCCAACGGTTGCAGAATATGTCGCAAGCCGCGAAGTCGCTGGCGCATCCCAACGCTGTCGGGGAAATCGCCGCGATGGTAGACCGGTTGGCCGGAGGCGTAATTAGTCCGGAAGGATAGACTCCAGCTTCTCCTCAGCATTCGCGATTACTTCGCAATCGCAATATCCGCCAGCATCTTCCAGCCACGAAAGGACAGGCTCATGCGGGATTTGTTGGCCGTCTAGATACTCTATTGTGTGTCGGAGGGTGTGATTACATTCGGAATCGGACAGTCTCTGGTCCACGAAATCGAACAGCGCTTTCATTTTGGTCAGGGGAATCGGTAAACTCGCCTTAATGCGGTCTCGTTCCGCCTGCCTAAGCGCGTCCTTCGCGGCCTTCCGCTTCAGTTGTTCCTC
>DATMNN010000109.1:0-27401 GCA_035569025.1 Terriglobales bacterium | reverse complement strand
GAAAGCTGGGGAGTGATACATCCCGTGCACGTTCTGGGCGACCGGCGCGAGCATTACGAGTCACTGAAAGATGTGAGTGAGATGTTCGTCCGCATCATGGAAGTGCGGAAGCGCCGCGAACTGGACCCGACCCTGCAACTGCTGCGCAAGTCGCTGACGCAACTGGAGCACGATCCCGGCGACGACTACACGCGCGCGCGTTTGCAGGAAATGGCGCAGTTTTTCGAAGCCTCGGCCGAGGCCTATGAGCAAGTCCACCAACTCTCCCCCGAAACCTGGCATACATTATTGAAAGCGCGCGGCAAGCTCAAAAAACTGGCCGCCGTGCTGCGCTAGTTTCGTGTGCCTTTGCAGTCCCGGCCCGCCGGGAGATGGAGCAAGGTATGGATAGCAGCCTGATCGGACTCGTCGGCCTTATCGTCGTCGTACTCATCGCTGAAGCAGTGAGCATCTATTTGCGTCGTCCTCTTGGAGTCATCCTTCGAACGGAGAAAGGCGGCGAGCGTTCGGATTTCTGGAGTGCTTATATCCGGATCATACTGTTGCTGGTGCCGGCTGCGTTTGCGCTCGTGAGTTTTCCGGAAGCCTCGCGTCATGACCCGGTGATGGCTTTTGTCGAACAACTGCGCTGGGGACTGGCCGGTCTGCTGCTCACTCTCGCCGTTGCCGGAAAAGCGATACACATTCCTTCGCCGCGCCGCATCACACATGCGCCGTATGTGCCTGCCGTTCCGCCCCCGCCTCCTCCTCCATCTTCCGGGTCCGCGCGGTGAGTCATGGAGGCCCTTTATGCTGTGCTGGGACTGGTCCTGGGAATCGCACTCGCGGAAGCTTACCGGCGCATCAGGCGTGGCCGCGGCCTGGCTTCCGGTGCGCGATTACCCGGAACCAGCCAGGGCTCCAGGCGGTTCACCGCGCAGGACTTCTATGACCGGTGAGATTGAAACTACCGGCCAGACTCTCGTGCTCTACGACGGTGTGTGCGGGCTTTGTAACTGGTTGGTCCGGTTCCTGCTGCGCCGCGACCGGCACGATCACTTTCGGTTTGCGCCGCTCCAGAGTGAATTCGCGCAAGAGCTCCTGCGGCGTCACGGCCTCGACACGAGTGATCTCGACACCGTCGTCGTGCTCGCGGATTTTGGTCTGTCGAGCGAGCGGGCGCTCACGCGGTCGGATGCGGCGTTGTGGTCAGTTAGGCAATTGGGCGGACCATGGAGGGCTTTTTCGGTTGCCAAAATACTTCCTCGCTCGTTGCGCGAGGCAGCGTATCGACTCATCGCGCGTTATCGCTATCGCGTCTTCGGGAGGTATGACGCGTGTCCGCTGCCCCGTGCTCAGGATCGGCCCAAATTTCTTGGGTAGAGCAAAAGCTCGAACCACGGGTGACACGAGGAAAACGCTTAGCGCACGTAGAAGTAGCGCACGATGTGAAAGAAGACCGGCGCGGCAAAACACATCGAGTCCATGCGATCGAGGATGCCGCCATGACCTTTAATCAGTGTGCCGTAGTCTTTCACGCCGCGATCGCGCTTGATGGCGGACATGGTGAGTCCACCCGCGAATCCCATAAGCGCAACTGTGAGCGAAACCAAAGCGGCAACGGGCGGCCGGAATGGCGTCATCCACCAAAGCGCGGTTCCGACGCCGGTCGCGCTCAGGACGCCGCCGATGAAGCCCTCCCACGTTTTATTCGGACTGACCACCGGGGCGATCTTATGCCGGCCGAGCAGTTTGCCCCAGACGTACTGCAAAACGTCGCTTAACTGATCCACCAGCACCAGGTAGAGCATGAGCTTTGCGGGACGTCCATAGTCCGGGATTTTCAGCATCAGCAGTGCCGGCGTATAGCTTAGGCAATAGACGCAAATCATTAGACCCCACTGGATCATCGAGGCGCGTTGCAGGAATGACTCTGTGTCTCCAGCAACCGCCAATCGCGCGGGGACAAACAGGAAAGCAAACACCGGAATGAGGATCGCGAACATCCCATACCACTGGATCGCGATCAGAAAATATTGCAGCGGAGTAAAAATAAAAAATGCCCAGAAGAGCGTGCGATGGTCGGCGCGCCTGGTTGGCAGCAGAGTTACATATTCGCGTAGCGCGAGAAAGGACATCAGTCCAAAGAGAACGAGCGAACCAGTGGGACCAATGAACAGTGTAAGCGCGAAGATCGCGCTCATGGTCCACCACGCGCCGATGCGCGCATTCAGGTTGCCGATGGTAGATTGCGCTTCCGGCTTCTTGATCGCCACCTTCAGGATCAGTCCGATCAAGCTCGAGAGAGTCAGCAATCCGAGCACTCCCGCGAACGCCCACACGAGTTGCGGATCGAGGTTCTTCATATTTCTCTCAGCCGGCACACGGCGGCCCGCGCGCGTGCCAGAAAGGCCGGCTTGGGTTCGCCGGGCTCCAGCGCCAACGCCGGACCAAATGTCAGCCGGCTGATGAACGGTACCGGCAGAAATTCTCCTTTGGGCAGAATGCGGTTGAGGTTGTTCAGATGAGCAGGAACCATCCGCAGTCCCGGCTTGCGCTGCGCCAGATAATAGAGCCCGCTCTTGAAGCTCGCCACTTCTTCTCCCGTACCGCGTGTGCCTTCAGGAAAAATAATCAGCGAATTGTTGTCGCCCATGGCTTCCAGCATGTGATCAATCACCTCCTGCGGATTGCCCGACGATCGAGGCGCTTCCTGACCAGCCGTTCGCCGCGCCACCAGCACTGCGCGAAACACATTCACTGCGATAGCTCGTCGCAAGCCCTTGTCCCAGTAATCCTGCGCGGCCACCGGACGGGTGCGTGCGCGGATCTCAGGCGGTAGCGACGACCACAGCACCACAAAATCCAGATGGCTGCTGTGATTTGCGAAGTAAACTGTCTGTCGCGCATCCGGTTCCGAATCCACCCAACGGACGGTAACGCCGCTGATCAGCCGCGCTGTTACAGCGATGATCCCCGCTAGTGGATGCCCCGTCATCGCTTCTTCAGGTCTGCCACGATGCGAAGCGTGCGCCGCGCACAAGTCACAATCATTCCCAGAATCATGACGATCAGGGCCAGCGCGATTGTCTTGCCGCGCAAGCCGATGTAACCTTCAAACGTCGAGACGAGGCATGCGCCCGTGAGCAGCGCCATGCGGTGCGGCTTCGCCATGGGACCAAGGAAATACTGGGTCACGCCCATCGATCCGCCCAATAAGCGGATGTACGCTGTGATCACCGCCAGCGTTGCCGCGAGCCAACCAAGCTCGTGTCCCCAGGCGCAGACCGTGATGGAATAGCCTGCTCCGACCAGAATTGCGAGGTCGGCGAAGCGGTCAGGCATGTCGTTGAAGATTTCGCCATACACGGTTCGTCTGCCACCCTCGACGGCGACCATGCCGTCCAGCATGTTGCAGAGCAGGCGAAGCTGGATGCATGCTGCGGCCGCCAGAAATAGTTCTGAGCGGGCGGTACCGTCGACACGCGCCGTCCCGGCGAGGCAGAGGCCCGCCCCGATCGCGAATATCAGGCTGGAGACGGAGATCGCGTTGGGTGACGCGCCTGCCTTCGTCAGCAATCGTGCCAAAGCCTGCGCCCATGCACGTTGTCGCGTTTTCAAAGGTCGTCGAGGTGGCGGCGCTTCCGGAACGGCGGGAGTCGGATTCATGAATTTGTAGAACGTGTTGGTGGAACCGGAAGAATTGTGCTACTTAAGTGATCCTGGCGGCAATGTCAAACTGGGGGCTGCCGGGTAATCGATGTCATTCCAACGCAATCTCGTGATCAGCGCGGCGCTCGGTATTGCCGGCGGCTTTGCGGCTTATCTGCTGGCCTGGGGATTGTTTACGACGCATCAGGAGTTGGGGATGGATTCCAGAGGCGCCCTCACCATGGCGCTCTGGGCTGGTCCGCTGGTTTTTGTCGGAAGCCTGATCTATTTTGCCGTGCGGGATTCTGGCGCTCGCCGGTGATCTGCGGCCCAAGGAGATCGGGCGAGGCGCGTCTCTGCGTAATTTGGTCTTGCGGGCGAAGAAATCCCGCCTTTTGCCACCGCGGTACTTCCCACCTATAATCTAGACTCACTTTATCGAAGGAGCCACCATGTCTGCACCCAGCCGTCGTCCGGAAATTCGCCGCCGCCGTACTCGCGCCGAGAAAATTCAGAAGCTTCGCAAACGTCTCGCCGCTGCGTCCGGCGCCGACAAAGACCGTCTCGCCGCCAAAATGCACCGCTACGAGCAAGCGTCCCCCGGCATCCCTCTGGTGAAGAGCGCATAACCGCCCTACCGCTACTCGAATCCTCCAACGACAGTGCTACAATCCGCGGGCATGAGACGGCTTCTTCTTGCTTTGCTGCTGACTTTCCCGCTGGCTGTCATGGCCGCCGCTCCCGAGGTGGAGATTACCTCCGAGCCTTCGCATCATTTGGCTGTCGAGAATGAGTACGTGCGGGCGTTCCAGGTGGAAGTGGCGCCGAAGGCGGTCACTCTTCTGCATCGCCATCGGCACGACTATCTGTTCGTGACGCTGGGCGATTCGCATGTTTCCAATGAAGTGGCCGACAGGACTCCCGTAGACCTCAAACTCGCGGACGGGGAGACCCGTTTCACTGCGGGCGACTTCGCGCATATCGCCAGAAATCTTTCGGACCAGCCTTTCCGCAACGTCACCATCGAGCTCCTTCAGGACGAGAAGATGAGAACGGCTCCGTCTCCCTGGCCGATGGAAGGCGGCGACCGGGAATTTCCCGGCGTCCATGTCAAAGTGCTCTTCGTACGGGATGGAGCCCGTGTGTCGGCGGTCGAACTGGCACCCGGCGCGACCGTTCCTAGTCATCATCACGATGGCCCGCATCTCCTGGTGGCGGTAAGCGATCTCGAACTTCGTAGCGACGTCGAGGGGAAGAGCCCAATGCCGGCGCAACTCAAATCCGGGGCAGTGAAGTGGGTGCCCGGCGGCTTCACGCATACGCTGACGAATGTCGGTAAATTGCCGGCGCGATTTGTGACGGTCGAATTCGCGGCGAAGTGACGCGGGAGAGCGCTGGTTATTTTGCGACTTTCCCTGCTTTTCTGGAAAGCTTTTTGATCACTTCTTCCGGCAGGGGCTGGGCCTTCATGCGATTCGGTTTGGTCGGGTGAGCGGCTGCCCAGACTCTGGTTTCCTTTCCTTCCAGCAACAACTCTTTCCCGTTAAAGAATTTGTGAGTGATGACGAAGCTGCTGGTACGCAATTCCGTCACCGTCGATTCCACTTCCAGTTCATCGCCCTGCGTTGAAGGCGCCAGGAAGCGTGCGCTCGCGTCGACGACCGGAATTCCCAGAACACCGTAAGCAGGAAAGAGTTTGCGGATGGGAAGTCCGGCCGCAAGAAACAGGGCCGTCGTGCAGTCGTCGAACCAGCGAAAATAGTTGGCGAAGAAGACGATGTGGGCGGGATCACAATCCGCGAATTCAACCAGAATGCGCTTTCGATTCATGAACATTCGCGAGCCAACTTTGGCATCGGGCATCGGGTTTTGTCAACCAGGCTGCGCCCGGTTGGCTGGCGAGTGGCCCACCTCAGCAAGGGGTATCCCCCTCCCCCTCCGGTCTTTTGGAATCATGGAGTTGGGGGCTGGATTTCCTCCAAAATATTGATGTCAAAGAGCTTGTAGCTATAATCTTGAGCACGCTGGACTTAGGCCCGGCGTGGCTCTGTCCGATCTGGTGACGCTACAGGGCGGGATCGCGGGGGCCCACGCGATCTTGCGGATGGGATGTTGGAGTATGGTGATGTTAGTTAGTGGGCGGGGTTATTGTCAAGGAATGCATTTGGAATGGAATTAAGAAGTTAGGAAGACTGTTATTAGCTTCGAGATATAGCCATTGAAGGAAACGTTGTCTGTGATCTTGATACTTCGCGCTGGTGACGAAACCCACACATCGCAAACTACTCTCTAGTCCCAAGACATGGTTTACAAAGCGTCCCAACACATCCCTTACACTTTCTTGTTAACTGGGAATCCAGCGCTCGACCATGGTCGAGCGCTGGATTCCCAGGTCGATCTCGCGGATCAGGGTGGTGCAGTAATACACTTGCAAGCGTTGTTCTAGCTGCATCACCTGCACCCATTCTCCGGCCAAATTCCCGAAGGTCGCGCCATTATACGGGAGATGCGCAAACCTTTTCTGATCAGTGCTTTGAGACGCCTCATCCCAACTCATAGAAAACTCAGGCGCAGCCAATTGACCTATTTCAGAGATCGACGACCGCCCGCCGCTACATGGCGCGGGAAAGGTCCGGCCACACTTTACAAACAACTGCCTTGATTAACGAGGTTTACATGCGGCTGGTCGACTTCCAGAGCATGGGTTGGCAGAACCGGAACCACTTTTTTGCCATCTGCGCAAATTTAATTCGGCGTGTATTGACAGATTTTGCCCGCTCCCGCCGCTTTCTTAAGAGAGGAGGCGACGCCGTTCACCTCGCGTTTGACGAATCCCTGTTCGGGGGACATGAACGCGCCGACGGTATCGATTCCCCGGTTTTCTGGCGGCACCATCAACCAGGGTTCAGGAAAAGGAGGAAGTATGAACACGATCAAGGCAAAGAGGGTTCCGTTTTTCGCGGCACTATTGGTTATACTCACCGCGCTCGTCGGGGTCAGCGAAGCTGCAGCTCCCATTACCGTGGCGCAATTGGCGGGACCATGGCAAATTGCCGTTTCCGGGAACACCGGCTGCGGTGTCACATCTCTGCTGTACAACGGAAAGCTCGACAATACCGGAAAGTCGACGGGGACTTTGACCTTCAGCAGCGCAGGATGCGGCCTGACTACGACCACGCAAACCTTCAACATTCTTTCCATGAGCGGCAATGGGGCGGGCACGGCGGGGTTGACCTGTGGTGATGGATGCGGCTGGATCTTTACCTTCCAGGTCTCCAGGAATAAGCAAGTCATCAACCTGGTGGATGTCTCCGATGGCGGCGCCAATGTGCTGGCGGGCACTGCCATGAAGCAGACCGTCACTCCGTAGTTGCAACGGGCACTTTACCCACACACGCAAGGCCGCGATGTGTGGGTAAGGCCCGTGCTATCCAGCGTTCGAGCACATGAGTTTTCGCGCGCACCGATGACCTTATCCTGGAGAAGACGATGAAGAATTTCGCCGTTTCGGCGGCCCTTTGGTACCTGGCGATTGTGTCCTGCGAATGTACTTCCGCTCACGCGCAGATCAACTATAACCAGATTGCCCTGCAGCGTTGGTACCCAGCCAGCAGCCAGACAACATTTCCGGCCGGTACCTACCCCTATGGAATTGTCTTTGACGGCGCGAACATGTGGGTCGCCGCCTATGGTAGCCACACCATAACTAAGATTCGGGCCAGCGATGGAGCACTTCTGTCCACTCTAGCGATAAGCGGCGATCCGTACTATCTCGCCTTTGATGGAGCCTACATTTGGGCGCCGCTTGGCAGGTATAACACTGTCGCAAAGATTCGCGCTAAAGATGCATCCATTGTCGCCACCTACCCTGTGGGCAACTACGCCCTCGGTGTCGTCTTCGATGGAACAAATATCTGGGTGACCAACGGTTATGACAACACTGTGATGAAACTGCGTACCAGCGATGGGGCAATTCTCGCGACGGTAGCAGTCGGCGGGTTTCCTAACTATCTTGCCTTCGACGGCGCAAACATTTGGGTGTCCAGCACCAACGGAAACAGTGTCAGTAAAATTCGCGCGACGGATGGCGCAGTTCTCAGCACGTTTCCGGAGGGCGGGCCCGCGGGCCTCGCTTTTGACGGTCACAACATTTGGGTTGCCCATAGATACGGAACTACCGTGACTGAACGACAGGCAAGCGACGGAGCGGTTCTGGGCACCTTCTCCTGCCCCTCCCTGCCCTACGGCATTGTTTTCGACGGCCAGAACATCTGGGTCGGAAGTGCGGGCGCCGACGTCGTCAGTAAATTCAGCGTGCCGGATGGAAAATTACTCGGGACCTTTCCCACCCAGAGTGGCCCGATCGGGCTCGCCTTTGATGGGGCCAACATTTGGGTAACGAACCAAAACAGCGGCACAGTCAGCAAGATGTAGTCAATCCGCGTGCGCAAAACACAAGCTCAGGAGGATTCAATGCTTATCTCACCAGTACTGGCTCCAAGAGTGCTCGGCAAAATCGCGCTGGTGGGACTTGCATCATGGCTCGGTCTGTGCGCATCCGCCCGCGCGCAGATTAATTTTGATCAGGCCGCTACTCTGCGCTGGTATGCCGACAACGCGATCACATCGTTCCCCATCGGGAATTCTCCGGCAGGTATCGCCTTTGACGGGGCCTGTATGTGGGTTGCGAGCAGAAACGATCTGAATGTTACCAAGATCCACGTGAACGACGGCACGATCGAGCGGGTTACCGACCTGGGAACGCACGCTGGCAATGTTGCATTCGACGGTTTCAACATATGGGTAGTACTTCCGGACACCAACCAGTTGGCGAAGGTGAGCGCAGCCGACGGAGTCGTGGTTGGTAAATTCCAGTTCCCTCCTGGCATCAAGGGCATCGCATACGACGGAACCCGAATTTGGGTTAGCGAAGACAGGTCCCTTTCTCAGCCTGGCGCAGTGTGGAGCGTGGACGTTACCACTGGGAGGGCCTTCAATGGCGCCGATGTCGGCGTGAATCCAGTCGCAATGGCTTATGACGGCGCTAACCTTTGGGTAGTAAACCAAGACAGCAACACGGTCACAAAGGTCCGCGGATGGGACGCAACTGTTCTTGGCACGTTCGCAGTCGGCACCAGTCCTAGTGCCATCGCGTTCGATGGCACAACCATGTGGGTCACAAGCCAGGGAGGCAACTCCATCACTCGGCTGAATCTCAACGGCGGCAAAGTAGCTGGATATAAGGTCTCTTCGCCGACGGCCATCGCATTCGACGGAGTCGACATGTGGGTTACAAGTTCCACCTCGAATACGTTAATGAAGCTCAATGGAAGAGATGGCAAACTGCGGGGTACGTTTCCCGCAGGATCTGCCCCATCCGCTATCGCTTTCGACGGCGCAAACATCTGGGTCGTCAATGGCAACAGCGGCACGGTCAGCAAGATGTAGAGTCCCGGCCAACGAAGTTGGCGCAGGCATTGTCTGGGACAGGGATATCGAAATATCAGCTCACCCTTGAAAAATGATTGAGGCGGATCATATGACATTCTTGGTTTATACCAATTCCGGATTGTGGCGAAAAACCCAAATAGTGAGTGCGATCCTCTGTGCTGTCCTAAGCGTACCCGCATTCGCGCAAATCAACCCGAAACAAGTTGCTCTCCTGCGCTGGTATCCAGCCAACCTGAGCGCGACACTATCTCTCGCGGGTCCCTACGGCATGACTTTTGACGGGACCAACCTCTGGATCGGCGGAAGAAGTGCTCCTGGTGTTGTTACCAAACTTCGCGCCAGTGATGGAACGATGTTCGGCAGCACGAGTGTCGGGTCAGCCGTGAGCCAGCTCGCCTTCGACAGCGCGAATGTGTGGGCAGCTCTTGACAGCGGTAGCGTAGCGAAAATTCGCGCCAGTGACGGAATGCTATTGGGAAGTTTTCCGGTGGCGGGAGTCGATAGTGCCAGAAGTATTGTGTTCGATGGCCAGTTTATCTGGGTGGGAACCATCTCTGGCGTGATCAGCAAACTCAGGATCGACACAGGCGCCGTCGTGTTCACCACTACTCTAGGCGGAAGCTTCGAGTCCGCGGTGTATGACGGAGCGAATGTGTGGTTTATTAACTATCAGCATGGAATCATCGAACTGCGACCCAGCGATGGAGTGATTGTGGCTACAATTCCTTTCGCGTGCGGTCGTGGTAGTGTTTCTGACGGTGCAAACATTTGGGTTTCGAACGGTTGTAACAGCTCAGTCACGAAATTCCGCGCTTCTGACGGTGCGATATTAGGTAACTATATGGTTGGGACAGGACCGGTCGGCGTCAACTATGACGGTACTAACATTTGGGTAGCGAATTTTAGCAGCTCCACCGTCAGCAAATTGCGCGCTTCGGATGGGGCCCCTATGGGTGTCTTCCCGGTATCAGAGAGCCCCTCCTTCATAGTGTTCGATGGCGCGAATACTTGGGTGAGCAGCCTGTTTGCGGACACCCTCAGCAAAATGTGAACGGACCTCTGGGAAGATCATGTTCAGATTGCTTGCCTAAGGTGATCGAGCAATGTTCAACGACTTTGGCCGCGCGCCCCGCCGCGCAGACTGTTTACTATTCGGCAACGAGGGCAGTTTCAGAACGCTCTACCTCCTATCCCCCTCAGAGTTTGACCCCAGTTTTCGGCCGCCTGTAAGGTCAAACCTCCGGTGAACGCTGCCCCTCGGAGTTGTGAGGATTATGGGTTGAAATCGTAAAAGGCGCCTCTGCTAGATCGGTTCGGGAGCAGATCAGAGCAAACAATAGCCTTGACAATCCATGCCCGGAGGGAATAAACACACTGACGGCGTCTCCGTTAACGTTTACGACGTGGCTACCAGTTCTGACTTCATGACTCCGATGGAAGGAAAAGCTGTTCAGACGCTAACCCCACACGAATGATGGCGACGTTTCTCGTTGTCCCGCAGCGACTTGTCCACCTGTCGACGGTCGATTCGATCATTATCGTCTTCTACTTCGCGCTGGTCCTGGCGATCGGCTTCTATCTGAAGCGGCAGTCCAACACCAGCGAGGATTACTTCCTGGCCGGCCGCGAAATGACTGCCTGGATCGCGGGGCTGAGTTTCCTGTCCGCCAACCTGGGCGCGCTGGAACTGATGGGTTGGGCCGGCGCCTCGTATCAGTACGGCATTCTGGCGGCGCACTGGTATTGGATTGGCGCGATCCCCGCCATGCTCTTCCTTGGCCTGGTGATGATGCCGTTTTATTACATCTCCAAGACGCACTCGGTGCCGGGATATTTGCAGCTGCGTTACGGGGAGCCGAGCCGCGCGCTCTCGGCCATCTCGTTCGCCTTCATGACGGTGCTGATGAGCGGCATCAACATGTATTCGATGGCGCTGGTGATGAAAGTCGTGCTCGGCTGGGACATCGGCTTCAGCATCTGGGTGTCGTCGATTACGGTTGCGATTTACGTGACGCTGGGCGGGCTGCGGTCGGCAATTTTCAATGAAGTGCTGCAGTTCATTTTGATCTGGGCGGGAGCGCTGCTGATTCCCATCCTTGGATTGATCGAGGCGGGCGGGTGGAGCAATCTGAAGTTACAGATCGCGCACAACGCTTCCGCGGAGTACACCCACCTGTGGAGCAACCTCGGATCCTTCAACTCGAACCCGATGGGGATTCACTGGACAGGCATCGTATTCGGCCTGGGCGCGATGCTTTCGTTCGGCTATTGGACAACGGATTTTCTGGTTGTGCAGCGCGTGCTCTCGGCGAAGGATCTGCGCGCTGCGAAAATGGCTCCGGTGATCGGAGCGGGCTTTAAGATGCTGGTGCCTTTCATCGTGATCTTGCCCGGGCTGATCGGGATCGCCGTGCTGCCGATGAAGCTGATGGGCGAGGGCGCTGCGGTAGCGACGGGCGGACACAGCTATAACGAAGTCCTCCCCCTCTTGCTCGCCCGCTATTGCGGACCTGGCCTGCTCGGGCTGGGCATCACAGCGCTGTTGGCGGGATTCATGTCCGGAATGGCCGGTAACGTGAGCGCGTTCTCAACGGTCTGGACGTATGACATCTACGCCGCGTTTCTGCACAAGAAATCTACCGACCAACAACTTGTCACGATGGGCCGCTGGTCAACCGTGATCGGCGTTCTGATCAGCGTGGGTACAGCTTACCTGGTGATGCAGTTCCTCAGCATCATGGATTATGTGCAGGCCCTGTTCAGTTTCTTCATTGCGCCGCTTTATGGGACCGTGCTGATCGGCATGCTGTGGAAGCGGGCTACTTCAGCCGGCGGATTCTGGGGACTGCTAGCTGGTACGGTATCTTCAATCGGCATGTATGCCTGGGTCAAAATGGATCCGTCGGCGTTGCGCTATGTGGCTTTGTCGCCGTATGCGAAGGATATGGCGGAGAACATGTATCGCGCGCTGTGGTCGTCGCTGTTGTGCATCGCGGTGACGATTGTCGTCAGCCTGATGACTGCTCCCAAGCCCGAGAGCGAACTTAAGGGTCTGGTTTACGGGGCGACCGATATTCCTTCGGAGAGCGCGACTGCTCTTTACCTGCGACCGTCGTTCTGGGCGGCTGTCGTCGCAATTGGATTGGTGATTCTGAATATCTTGTTCTGGTGAGGCCATGCATTCTGAAGGATCGATTTCCATTTGGTTTTTCATCGGCATTTCGCTGTTGGGGAATGGCCTGTTGATCTTCGCGGCCGGTCTTTATCAGATCTCCCATCCGCCGGCGGAACCGGTCGTGCTCTTCAATCTGCACGCGAACGTGTGGTGGGGAGCGGCGCTGGCGATATGGGGAGCGGTGTACTGCTACTTCTTCCGGCCGGGACGTGCGTCCTCCTAGATTTGACCTTGCACTAGACGCGCTCCGCTCAGGGGCGCTCTACCAGGAGTTAAGCGGAACGTCGCTCGGAACCGACATTCCGGCAACTTTGTGCGTGAATGTCTCGAAACGCTCCATCAGTGTCGTCTTTCGCTAGCCGTTTCCGATATCTCGATTACAGGAGGTTGGACTGGCGGTCGACGCTGTTGCGTCGTCCCGTGCGCGCCGGACCTCGTGCAATCTAGTTGTCTGGAGGTTTCCACGATGAAACTCAGAGAGCTCGCGACCCCCGTCGCGATGTCTGCCCTCGTTCTCATTCTCATGAGCGGTTGGTCATCGAGAGTGTTGGCGCAAGATGTTCACTCACACAACATGACACAGGAACTCACGGCGCAGCAGCAGAGCCAGGCCAGCGCGCTGATCAAGCTGGTTCGGCAACACACCGCCCGCTTCCAGGATGTGACGGTTGCTGAGCATGAGGGGTATGCTCTGCAATTCGGCTGCGTAAGCGGAGACGATGCGGGGGCCATGGGGCTCCATTATTTGAACGGAGACCTAGTCGGCAGCGGAGTCATTGACGCTACTCGTCCGCAGGCTGTGATTTATGAACCGACTCCCAACGGAGGGAGGCGCCTGATCGGCGTTGACTATCTGGTTCTCGTCGACACATGGAATTCAGACCCGAAGCATACCAGTCCTCCGGAATTGATGGGACAGCTGTTTCACCTGTTCGACTCCCCGAATCGTTTCGGTCTACCACCGTTCTACACGCTGCACGTCTGGGCATGGAAGAATAATCCCAATGGCGCGTTCGTGAACTGGCACCCGAATGTTTCATGTGAAACATTCTCTGCCCAGGGCCAGTAGTCCAGTCGTAGGGAAGCCCAGCCACGGCAGTCCTTTTCGGTCCGCTATCGACTGGGAGGACTGCTTTGGTTCTACGTTTCGTCGTTTAAGTAAAGGACGAATCGCCCTGTAAGGATGGCTGTGGCTTTAACGCAATTTTTGGTGTGCAAAAAAGTTACGGCAACTTGACAAATGTATGACAATTCGGTCATTCCCCGCCGTTATAGTCGCCTTGTTGGTCGGGACCTTCTGCTAAGCGATTAGAATCACAGCAGTTTTGTGGATAGAGCAGTATTTCTCTGCCATATTTCACCATCGCTTAGGCACACCGCAAATAAACATCAACGTTGGTTCGAGGTGGCTCATCTTATTTTCAAGTCCGCGATAATTGGATCGTCGCGAAACCAGTAAGGGGGATACTGCGTGGCATCGACAAGTTGTGCATATATCGGAGTCGCCGAGAGTGGCGGCAATGCGTCCACTGATGTTTTGTTCAGTACCTTGTACTCGGAACTGCATCGGATGGCGAAGCGGGAACTGGCGCGTCAATGGGGGCCGGCGAATCTGAGTGTCACCACCCTGTTGCATGAAGCCTATCTGGACATAGCTGGCAAAGACGGCGCCGCGTTTCCAGACCAGGCGCGATTCATGGGATACGCTGCGCGGGTGATGCGCGGCCTCATCATTGATCATGCCCGCAGCCGCACCGCGACTAAGCGCGGTGGCGAATTTGAAATTACGTCGCTGGAGATCGATGTGGCGGACGATCTTGCCGACGCGAAAGAACTTTCCACGATCAGCGATTCACTGGACGAACTGGCGAGAGTTGAGCCTGAACTCGCCGAGGTTGTGGACTTGAAGTTTTTCTGCGGATTCTCGTTCGCGGAAATCGCCGCCCTGCACAAAGTCTCGGAACGCACCGTGCAAAGGCGGTGGGAGAAAGCCCGTATTTACCTGCATAGGAGTATTCGCGCCGACCTGCCCATCTGAGGACCCATGTCGACTCTTAGTCAGGATCAGTGGCTGGCTCTGAGTCCACTCCTGGATGAAGCGTTGGGCATGAGTGAGGCGGAATGTGCGGCCTGGCTGGCCTCGTTGCGCCTCGATAATCCAGGACTGGCGGAGCAGCTCGAAACGCTATTGCGGAATCACCGCGCTCTTTCCGGGGAGGGTTTCCTCGAGAGCGGGTCGGTCGAGCTGCCTCCCAAACGCGGGCTGGCCGGCCAATCTCTTGGCGTCTACACACTGATTTCGCAGATGGGCCAGGGCGGCATGGGCAGCGTCTGGCTGGCGTCGCGCAACGACGGAAGGTTCGAACGGCAAGTCGCCGTAAAGTTCCTCAACATCGCGCTCATGGGTCAGGGCGGGGAGGAACGGTTCAAGCGCGAGGGCAACATTCTCGCTCGTCTTGCGCACCCACACATCGCGGACCTGATCGATGCCGGCGTAACGCAGGCCGGCCAACCTTACCTCATCCTTGAGCACATCGAGGGCGATCACATCGATCAATACTGCGATCGAGGCAGACTTGGGATCGAAGCGCGAATTCGCCTCTTCCTTGATGTCCTCGGTGCGGTCGCTCATGCGCATGCCAATCTGATCGTCCATCGCGATCTCAAGCCCTCGAACATACTTGTTCGAAACGATGGCCAGGTGAAGCTGCTCGACTTTGGCATCGCCAAGCTGCTGGAAGTCGAGGGGCAAACGGCGGCGCAGTTGACGGTTGACGGCGTTCGCGCCATGACGCCGGAATGTGCCGCGCCCGAGCAACTGCGGGGCGGGCCAATCACGACCGCAACAGACGTCTTTGCCTTGGGCGTCTTGCTCTATGTGTTATTGACCGGACATCATCCGGCAGGTCAGGGGCCTCACACCGCTGCGGATCTGGTGAAGGCGATTGTCGACACGGACCCGGTTCGGCCGTCAGAGGTCGTGACGTATCACGCCGGGAGCGCGCAGATTCCCGTCCAGAATGCCGCACGCCGCCGTACGACACCCCACAAGCTCAATCGGCTGTTGCGTGGCGACCTGGATACGATCATCGCGAAGGCGATCAAGAAAGAGCCCGCGGAGCGGTACTCGACCGTGATCGCCATGGCGGATGATCTTCGCCGTTATCTTGGAAATGAACCGATCAGCGCGCGCCCTGACTCGATTGCTTATCGTGTTCGCAAGTTCACGCACCGGCGTCGCGGTGCGGTAGCGCTGGCGACCTTGGCATTTGTCGCCACTGCAGGTGGAGTCGCGGGAACCGTGATGCAGGCGCGGAAGGCGCGCGAACAACGCGATTTCGCGCTTCGGCAATTGTCGCGCGCGCAATCCACCATCGAGTTCAACGAGTTTCTTCTGTCGGACGCCGCGCCGTCGGGGAAGCCTTTCACCGTGAATGAACTCCTGGGGCGCGCAGAAAATACGCTTGCGCGTCAGCGGGCCGGCGATCCGACTTCTCGGGTGGAACTGATGGTTGTCATCGGCGATCAATACTCCACCCAGGACGAACCCGGCAAAGCGCGCGGCATCCTGGAAGAGGCCCACAGATTGTCGCGAACCCTGCAAGACACTTCGACGCGGGCTGAGGCTTCCTGTGCGCTGGCCGGGGCGCTCGCGCGAGACGGCGATCTAGCTCGAGCCGAGGCCCTCATTCAAGAAGGATTGCTGGAACTCCCCGCGGCATCGCAATACGACTCGGATCGAATTTTCTGTCTGCGACGGGGCAGTGAGGTGGCGCAGGAACGCGGCGACGCGCAGCAAGGGATTGCCCGGATGCAGACCACCTGGGATCTGTTGAAGCAATCACCTTTCAACTCCGACACCCTTGAGCTGCAGCCGCTGACGGAACTGGCCGAAGCCTATCGCGTGGCGGGACAGAATCAGCTGGCCGACTCCACTTTCCGTCGAGCTTCCGCGTTGATGTCCACACTGGGGCGCGACGATACGCAAAGCGCGGTTGTGCTCTTCAACGACTGGGCGCTGGCACTGGACAGGCTGGGTCGCCCAATGGAAGCGGAGAACCTCTACCGGCGGGCGATTGACATCAGTCGCGTCGGACCGAGCGAAGAAGCGGTCTCCGCCATGCTCCTCAAGAATTACGCCAGCACGCTTCGTCAACTCAACCGGCTTGATGAAGCGGCTGATTATGCCGAACGGTCGTACACAAAAGCGGTGCGAACCGACGATCAAACGGTGATCTACAACGCGTTGTACGTGCGCGCGCTGATCTACATCGACCAGCACGATCTCAAACGTGCAGCAGCCATGGTTGCGGAACTGGAACCGAGAATGGTGAAAACCTTTCCGCCGGGACACTTCTGGCTTGGAGCCATGGCGTCAGCACAAGCGCTGCTCGCGTCGGCGAAGGGTGATTCTCCATCGGCGTTGACGCTGGCAGATCGTGCCGTGGCCATTGTCGAAGCTGCGAGCAAGGATGGTCGGGCGGGGGGCGATTTCCTGCCTGTCGCGCTGATGCGCAGGTCTACAGTCGAGTTAGCCGCGGGACGGCCGGTTCAGTCCGCCTTGGATGCTCAGCGGGCGGTGACTTTGTTGCAGGCGGCCGGTCCACCGGGAGCGCTATCGAGCAACGTCGGGCGCGCGTATTTGAATCTCGGTTTTGCCCTGCAGAGCGAAGGCAAATCTACGGAAGCTCACGACGCGTTTCAGTTAGCGATAGAAAATCTGCAAAATACCGCGGGCCCGGACAACCCAGATACCCAAACTGCCCGGCAATTGGCAGGACAGTAAACGCTGCGTCGAGGTTAGCCCCGCTGTAAGTTCACCGGAGTTCGGACGCGAACGAAGCTTGCGTCCGTTTTGTATTGAGGATTGGATGGCCGATTTAGTTCCCGATCAATGGAAAGCGCTGAGTCCGTATCTGGACGAAGCGCTCGAAAAAACCGGCGAAGATCGCGCCGCGTGGTTGGCCGCGGTGCGGGCGCAGAATCCCGATCTCGCGGATCAACTGGAGACAGTCATCCGTGAGCATGACTCGCTTTGCGAACAGGGTTTTCTGGAGCAGCGTACTGTAGGCCTCCCGGAAGAGGCAGGCCTGGCGGGAAAAACGCTTGGTGTCTACAAATTGCTGAGGCCGGTCGGTCAGGGGGGCATGGGAAGCGTCTGGCTGGCGGAACGTAACGACGGACGTTTTCAGCGGCGCGTTGCGGTCAAGTTTCTCAACCTCGCGCTCATGGGGAAGACGGGCGAGGAGCGATTCAAACGCGAAGGACGAATTCTCGCGCTTCTGGTTCATCCGAACATCGCGGAGCTCGTCGATGCGGGCGTGTCGCGTGCCGGACAGCCTTATCTCATACTCGAGCACATCGAGGGCGATCACATCGATCAGTACTGCGATCAGAACAAGCTGGGCGTGGGAGCGCGCCTCGGGTTATTTCTTGATGTGCTGGGCGCGGTAGCGCAAGCGCATGCCAACCTGATCGTGCACCGCGATCTCAAGCCTTCGAATGTTCTGGTGCGAAATGACGGTCAGGTCAAGCTGCTGGATTTTGGCATTGCGAAATTGCTGGAAGTGGAGGGCCCGGGTGCTGAGACAATCCTGACCGTCGACGGCGGACGGGCGCTGACACCCGAATACGCCGCTCCCGAGCAACTCACTGGCGGAGCCGTCACGACCGCGACGGACGTCTACGCTCTGGGAGTATTGCTCTATGTGTTGTTGACGGGGAAACATCCCGCCGGAAACGGACCCCACAATCCCGCTGATCTGGTCCGGGCGGTTGTGGACGCCGAACCGACGCGCCTGTCGGACACCTTACTCCAGTCGCGTACAACTCCGGACATCAGCCTTCAGAATGCAATCAACCGCGCTACCACGCCCGAGAGACTCCGCCGGCGGTTGCGCGGAGACCTTGACACGATTGTCGCCAAAGCGCTGAAGAAAGATCCCAAAGAACGCTACCCGTCAGTGACGGCGCTGGCGGATGACATCCGGCGTTATCTTCTGAACCAGCCGATCAGCGCGCTCCCCGACACGCTTGCGTATCGTGGGGCGAAGTTTGTGCGTCGCAATCGCACGGTGGTGGCGCTTGCTATGTTAGCCATCATGGCCACCGCTGCGGGACTGGTTGGCACGCTCATCCAATCACGGACGGCTCGAGCACAGCGCGACTTCGCTTTTCGCCAGGTCGCGCGCGGCCAGGCGCTCAACGATTTCCACGAGTTTCTGCTCTCCGATGCAGCGCCTTCGGGGAAGCCTTTCACCGTGAATGAGCTTCTCGAACGGGCGGAGCAGATTGTCGAGCGGAAACATGCGGCCAACGATCCCAACCGCGTCGTGCTTATGATCTCTATCGGCAGTCAGTATGTGGACCAGGACGAGGGGGGCCGCGCCCGCCGTGTCCTCGAGGAAGCGTACAAACTTTCCCGCAGCCTCTCGGATCCATCGGTGCGCGCGGAAGCCTCTTGTACTCTGGCGTCCTCACTGGCTCGGGATGAAGAACTGGAACGGGCGGAGGCACTCTTCAAGGAAGGGCTTCGTGAACTTCCCGATGCGCCCCAGTTCACGATCGAACGCGTCGATTGTCTGCACGACGGCAGTGAGATCGCCCAGGAGAATGGGGATACACAAGAATCCGTTGCGCGAGCGGAGTCCGCCCAGCGCGTGCTGAAGCAATCGCCCTTTGACTCCGAGGCGTTGGAGTTGCATCGCTGGACCGACCTTGCGATGGCCTACGCTTCGGCGGGCAAGGACCTTGAGGCGGTATCGGCGTTCGAAAGGGCCGGCGCGTTGTTGTCGTCTCTTGGGCTGGACAACACAGGGACGGCGGTGAACCTGTTCAACAATTGGGCCATCGAACTGGACCAGCTTGGACGCCCCATGGACGCTGAAACCATGTACCGGCGCGCGATCGACATCAGCCGCTCCAGCCAGTCGGAGGAGGCGGTGTCTCCGATGGTCCTCAACAACTATGCCAAAGTGCTGCGGGAGTTGGGACGCATCAAGGAAGCGGAAGACTATGCGGATCGCGCCTACGCGAAGGCGCGGCGCGTAGGGCACCAGTTGGCAATCAATCAGTCGCTGCTGGAACGCGCCCGAATCTACGCTGCTCGGGGCCAACCGGCTCGCGCACGGGCGATGCTCGCCGAAGTGAAACCAAGACTGGAAAAAAGTTTGCCGCCCGGCCACTACGGGTTTGCGGCGCTCGCTTCGGCGGAAGCGCTCACCGCACTGGCGGCCCATGACATTCCGAAGGCGTTGAGTCTTGCGAATCAGGCCGTTTCGATTGACGAAGCCGCGATCAAGGCGGGCGGCGAAGGCAATTACGTTCTGCCCATGCTCTTGATCCATCGATCCGTGGTTGCGCTCGAGGCCCAGCGCGCGGATATGGCCGCGGCGGATGCATCGCGCGCCCTGGACCTGTTGCGAGCAGACAATTATCCGCGGACATTCTCCAGCGTTCGCGGGAGCGCCTACCTGGCTCTGGGCCGTGCCTTGCAGGCGCAGGGCAAGCGAGAAGAGTCCCGTGCCGCATTTCGTTCGGCGGCAGACAATCTGCAAAATACAGTGGGCCGCGATCATCCTGACACCCGCAGCGCCCGGCAACTGGCGGAATCCGGAGCCGGGTCGGTTGCCTGATCGGAATTCCCCTTCGCTTGCGTTCCCCTGGAGGGAGCGATTTTCTTGTCCCGCCTGTCGCTTTCTGCCGGCAGTTTTCGATATCCATCATGTAGCGATGTGGGATATCCCCGCCCTGCAAACCCTTTCGGAGTGTAGCGTGCAAAAACGTCTTACCTGGCGCGCACCGATCTCCATCGCAGTTGTTCATGAGGACTTATCCATTTGGAGGGGCCGATGTCTCGTTCGGAGGGATTGACTACATTCGGGCTCGATCAGTGGCAGAGGCTCAGTCCGTACCTCGATCAGGCGCTGGAAATGATCGAGGAAGAGCGGTCGCTCTGGTTGTCTTCTATTCGCAGTCAGGATCCCGGGCTGGCTCAGGAACTGGAAACTCTTCTGCAGGAATACCAACTTCTATCTAAAGAAGATTTTCTTGAAAAGCGGTCGATCGGTTTACCGGGCAAGCCGGGACTGGCTGGTCAGGAGCTTGGCGTCTACACGCTGATCTCGCAAATTGGCCACGGTGGCATGGGCAGCGTCTGGCTGGCGAAGCGAAACGACGGACGATTCGAGCGCCAGGTCGCGGTAAAGTTCCTCAACATTTCGCTGCTGGGGACAGGTGGCGAGGAGCGTTTCAGACGCGAGGGGAACATTCTCGGACGGCTGGCGCACCCGTATATTGCGGAGTTGATCGATGCGGGAGTTACGACGACGGGGCAGCCTTACCTCGTTCTCGAAAACGTGGCGGGGCAACACGTCGATCGCTATTGCGACGATCACAAGCTTGGTTTGGCCTCCCGTGTGCGGCTCTTTCTCGATGTGTTAGCCGCGGTCGCTCACGCGCATGCCAATCTGATTGTGCACCGCGACATCAAGCCATCAAATGTGCTGGTCGGAAACGACGGCCGCGTGAAACTGTTGGATTTTGGCGTGGCCAAGCTGCTCGAGGACGAAGGTCGGCCTGGCGCTCCGACGCTTACAGCCGAAGGCGGCAGAGCGCTAACGCCAGAATACGCCGCACCGGAACAACTGAAGGGTGAGGCGGTGACGACCGCCACCGACGTTTATGCATTGGGCGTTCTGCTCTATGAATTGCTGACAGGACAACATCCGGTGGGCGCTGGTCGGCATACTCCTGCCGCTCTGGTCAGCGCGGTCCTGGACAAGGAGCCGACGCGGCCGTCGGAAGTGGTCGCGCGGGCGGGGACGGATTCGGACGCCGCCTCAACGGAGGCTGCCAGCAGAGCGACCACGCCAGATAAATTACGCCGGCTGCTGCGCGGAGACCTCGACACAATTGTCGCGAAAGCGCTGAAGAAAGAGCCGGCCGAGCGTTACGCGTCAGTTACTGCCTTTGCGGATGATCTGCGCCGATACCTGAGAAACGAGCCGATTAGCGCCCGTCCCGATACGTTGGCGTACCGGTGCGCGAAATTTGTCCGCCGGAACCGAATGGCAGTCACCCTGGCAACGGTTGCGGCCCTGGCCACCGCTGGAGGCGTCGTGGGTACGCTGATCCAGACGCGGAACGCGCGCACACAACGCGATTTTGCCCTTCGACAGGTAGCGCGCGGCCAGGCTCTGAACGATTTTCATGAGTTCCTGCTCTCCGAAGCGGCGCCGTCGGGCAAGCCCTTCACGGTGAATGACCTCCTTGGGCGCGCAGAAAAAATCGTGGAGCAAAAGCCCACGGTTCAGGATCCCAATCGCGTCGTGCTCATGATCTCGATCGGCCATCAGTACCTGGAGCAGGATGATGCGGACAGAGGACGCAAAGTCCTGGAGGAAGCGTACGAGCTTTCCCGCGAACTGCCGGATCCCTCGATCCGCGCCTTGGCGTCGTGCAACCTGGCGGCCTCGCTGGCGCGGGACGAAGAGCTTGCGCGCGCCGAGACACTCTTCCAGCAAGGGCTCAGCGAGCTGCCCGAGACTCCCCAGTTCGCCCTCGAACGGATCAACTGCCTTCATGACGGTACCGAAGTCGCGCTCGTGAAGGGAGCGACGGCCGAAGCCCTGGCTCGTGCGCAAGCTGCGCAGATCGTTCTCCGAAAATCGCCCTTTGACTCCAACGAACTGGAGATGCAGCGTTGGCTTGACCTTGCGACGGTCTATAGCTCTGCGGGCAAGGACCTGGAAGCGGTGTCTGCGTTCGAGCAAGTTAGCGGCTTGCTCTCATCCCTCGGTCGGGACAACACGGAAACCGCAGCTGTGACTTTCGGTAATTGGGCCATGGAACTGGACCAGTTGGGACGCCCGCTGGAAGCTGAAAAAATGTACCGGCGCGCGATCGGCATCGAGCGGGCAGGCCAGACGGAAGAAGCAGTGTCGCCGCTTTTGCTGGCTGATTATGCCAGGAATCTACAGGAGTTGGGTCGTCTGATCGAAGCGTCGGACTATGCCATGCGTGCGTATTTGAAAGCGCAGCGCGTCGGTCTCCAGATGGCGACCGACATCGCGCTGCTGGAGCGCGCGAGAATCTACAGCGCGCAGCACAATCCTTCGCGCGCGGCATCCCTCCTGGCTGAAGTGGAGCCACGGTTGCGACAGAATTTCCCGCCGGTGCACTATGCATTCGCAACGCTGGCGTCTGAGAAAGCGCTGATCGCTCTACAGCGAGGCGACCTTCGGACTGCACTTAAGCTTGCCGACCAGGCCGTGTCCATCGACGAAGCCGCGATCAAGGGTGGAGGCGAAGGAGCCTACTACTTACCCAGCCTGCTGATCAATCGATCCACAGTGGAACTTGAATCTCGGCGGACGGATCGGGCGATTGCGGATGCTTCCCGTGCCTTGGGTTTGTTGCAAGGGGAAACCCGGCCCGCGGAGTCTTCCAGCATCCGGGGTCGCGCCTTTCTGGCATTAGGGCGCGCGCTGGAGGCCGCTGGCAGACACGAATTTGCCCGCGGGGCATTCCACTCGGCGCTGGATAATCTTCAGGATACTTTAGGTCCCGATCATCCCGATACGCGCGCGGCTCGTCATTTAGCAGGACCAGTAACGTAACGTGGTGTGGCGGACACCTGTGTTTTTTCCAATAGAGTTGTCGCCTTTTCCGGTTCGTCTCCGATACCCCCAGTAGCAATCACTCCGCAGTTGTGCATGTGTACGGCGCGGAAGTGTGTACGTGCTTTCACCGCCGAGCTCGCGGGAGATCATAAACGCGCGCGCGGCCGCTGCGAGCGTTTCCCTAAACTAAGGAGCCCCAAACTATGAAACGTTTCTTCTCTCTGGCCTACGGTGCTATCGCGTATGGGTTATTTCTGCCGACGCTCATCTACGCGATCCTGTTCATCGGCAACATCGTGGTTCCCAAGACGATCGATAGCGGTGCGGTGTCACCGATGCTGATCGCCATTGCCGTCAATTGTGTTTTCCTTACACTGTTTGCGGCGCAGCACAGCATCATGGCCCGCCAGGGTTTCAAGCGCGCGTGGACGAAAGTCATCCCGAAGCACCTGGAACGGCCTACTTATGTGCTGGCCGCAACCTTGTTGCTGATGTTGCTGCTCTGGCAGTGGCGTCCGATTCCGCAAGTCGTGTGGGACGTGCAGGGCGTCACCGCCATCGTGCTGACTGTCACGTTCTGGCTGGGATGGGTTCTCCTGTTCACCAGTACATTCCTGATCAACCACTTCGAACTGTTCGGATTACAACAGGTCTGGGGACACTACCGCGGCAAGCAGTACGGCGGTGCAAAGTTTCGCATGCCCGCCCTATACAAGATCGTGCGTCACCCGCTCTATCTGGGATTTGTGATCGCGTTCTGGTCCGCTCCGCGAATGACCATGGGCCATCTATTGTTCTCGGTTGCCTGCACGGGATACATTCTGCTGGGAATTTTTCTTGAGGAGCGCGACTTGGTCGCGGAACACGGCGAAGCCTACCAGAGCTATCGCGAGCGCGTGCCGATGCTGATTCCGCTTACCAAAACCATGAAGGGAAGTCTTGTAGTCACGGGTGACAAGAAGCGAGGACCGGTTCCTTCAAAATAGCGTCGGTCGCTGACAATCACGTGTGGGTACTCTGATCGCCCCAGCGCCTGAAGGCGCATCAACCGGCGGATCAACGGCACACCTGAAGGTGTGCCCTGATACGAACCAACGACAGGGCTGAAACCGTGCCCTTTCAAAATCCTTTTATGAGGCTAGTCTTAGGTAGTCCCAATTGTCATGAAGTTGTCCGCACGATGTCGATGTCTTGTCTTTGGGCCCAATATGCCCAGTTACAACCCACTCGGCCTTGATCGCCCAAGTGCACCAATCACTCACTGATCGATTTTTCTTTCGCTGATTGTCGTGTTTCGCCTCCAGGTTTCGATATTCCAAGTAGAGCAAATGAGTTGTCGCCGGGCCGATTTGATTTTTCCTTTCATAAAGAGTCCTGCGACATCTTACATATGGAAATTTCCGTTTTCAGGGGCTTGGAAGCCCGTGCCGAACTCCCCCAGGTTGTAATGCGCGGCCAGGCTCCTGAAAACCGGAGATCGATTGCCGGTAGTTTTCAAACATGAGGAGATTGTATGAAGCACATAATTACACGCACTTTGACATCACTCGCCCTGGCGGTCATGGGGCTCTCTGTGGCTGCTCCCGCGCAAGTTGGACAAACCACGAAAGCCACCATTCCGTTCGATTTTGCGGTTGGCAAGAAGACTTTCCCAGCCGGTAACTACTCTCTGTCGCAGCCGGAGCAGGGTCTGCTCACGGTTCGCGACGATCGCGGCCATGCGATTGCCCAGGTTCTCACCGTCGGAATTGACGGGGCAGACCTGGCATCCTCGCCGAAGCTCAAGTTCGCAAAGTCGGAAGGGGTCTACATCCTGACCGAAGTTTGGGATGGTGCTGATCTCGGCCAGGAAGTGCTCGGGGCCAAGAAGCAGTTGATCTTTGGGAATCATCGCTCCCCCGAGTCTCGCGCCGCGGCCGAAGGAAGCCAGCCGTAACCACACCACTAACCAGAAACTATGGAGGTGTTTGGATGAGCTCTGCAACTACTGCTACGAACCCGGCTGCGCAGAACGGACACGTTGATGAGGTGATCCGTTCCGCGCAGCACGAATTAACCCAACTCCTTCGCCAGCGGTCCGAACTCATGAAGCGCATCGGTACCGTGAAGCAAACTTTGGTCTGTCTGGAGAAGGTCTTTGGTCAGGAAGTACTGACTCCCGAAGTCCTGCGGCTTCTGGGGCGCACTTCGACTCGCAAGCAGCCCGGTTTCACGCGTGCCTGTCGGTCCATATTGATGGAGGCGAGCGCTCCACTCGACGCGCGCCAGGGTCTGCGGGAATTACAGCGTAAGTTTCCGGGTCTGGTCGACCATCACAAGATCCCGCTCGCCTCGGTGACGACCGTGTTCAATCGACTGGTCGGCTCCGCGGAGGTTCGCTCCTTTCCTAACGGCAAAGGCCGCCGGGTTTGGGAGTGGATTGCCGAGCCGGGTAGCCTCGCAGATGCCAATCTCGCAAGCTCGGCTGATGATGAGCGGGCAGAGCCGGCGACTCCGATTACCAGGCAGTAGAGAGTTGTTTTCGCCGCGCGACGCGGTACGCACTCGCAGTTTCGCAACGCCTGCCGGTCCGATGAGGACCGGTTTTTTTGTCTTAATATTCGCCTGGTGTCGCCTTTTGCGCTGGCATTCCGATATCCCAATTAGAGCTCGATAGCTCACAGCTCTGGCGCGGTACCTGGAAGGGATCCTGCGCCAGAGCGTCCCTTCAGATTCTCCTTTTGTCGCATTGTCCTGTTACAGCGATCCATCGACGGTTCCCTTGTCAGGCTCTATAAAGCAGGAATTACCCACGCTCCCAGAGTGACTGTAACTGCAGGTTACAAAGGCATGTGAAAGAAGCCGCAATTGAAGAATTCCCATGGCATCCAACGTAGCTGTATGAGTGTTGCGTAGCAAGATAGCGCGGCACATGCTTAGCCGCCGGCCTCGTCCAAGATTCTTTCTTGCTGTTACTTGCTGTCGTTTTTTCCCGTCAGTTTCCGATATCCAAAGTGGGATTCGGCAGAGGCCGTCTTTTCTCTTTCTGGACTCGATCGGTGCGATTGTACGAAGAAAGAAGCGGTCCCCCGCAAGGAGAAGATCTCGCGATGACACCCCGTTTCGATCAAAAAATAGAAGAATTGGAAAGCATGGTAGAAAAGCGTCTCCAACTTTGCGCGGCCACGTGGCATGGACTCCGGTGCACCTTGCCGGCGAACCACGACGAAACCGAGCCGCACAACTTCCCGATGCATCTGCCATGCCAGCCGCTCCAGGAATACCGAAGCTCTAACTGAAAAGGCTCAGTGTACGCGGATAGCCTGTCGTCTTTCGCCTGTCGACTTCGATATCTGCAATATAGGACACAACGGACGGGAGAGAATTCCCCGAGTCCGTGAGGTCCAATCCACTGGACAGGAATCTGACTATGAGTGCCGTTCATCAAGCAACGCGAATCACGACTGACAGGGAAGCGCTCGAGCGAATCGTACTGCACGCTTTCGAAATGCCCCTGGCATTCCGCAAGGCCTTCCTGCTCTGCGACATTCAGGGCTTCACGGTTAACGAAACCGCCGCCATTCTCAGGATCAGTCCCGAAGCCGTGTCGTCGCGACTCAACCGTGCACGCCGTGAACTGAATGTGCGATTGGCGGTTAGCGCCTAGGAAGTTAGCTGGTCCCCGAAGCCCCGTAACAGTTTCCTGAGCCACGAATCGAGCGGATTCGTCGAGGCCAGGCCGGGCTAATCGCCAGAATCGTCCTGAGAGCGGTTCTGGCGATTCCCGCTGACTTTCAGTGCCAGCAGACAGAATGACCTTTGAGCCACCGGACATCCCTATCAAAAGCTGTAGTCATTAGTACTGATACTTCGGTAACGCTCGGCCGCTCTGGGTATTGTCGCGAGGGATTGTTGAAACTGGCGGAGAGGGAGGGATTCGAACCCTCGGTACAGGTGTTAGCCCGTACAACGGTTTAGCAAACCGCCGCATTCGGCCACTCTGCCACCTCTCCGCGACGGGTGAGTTTCAAGTGTAACACTGAGATGGGGGAGGATAAATTCTCCGCCCGGCGAAAAAATGCAGGGCCACCGAGCTGTCCGAATTTCCCAAACTGGCGTCACGCCCCCTCGACTTCACTCCTCTATTCAGTCGTGTTTGGGGAAGGCGGTCTATATAATCCTCTCATCCTTGCACAACCATTCAGGGGGGCATGTCCATGCATTCCAGCGAAATCTTGCGGAAATGGTTCGCGTCGGTCGGGTTCGTGCTGCTGATCGTAGCTTCAGCGACGGCGCAGTACGGCAACGGTAATCGCGATGAAGGGCAATACCAGATCTTGCAGGCCCGCTATGGTACCGCGGAACGAAACATCGATGTCACCGATCGCCTGAAGGAACTGGCACGGCGCGACATTACATTTCGCATGGGGAACTCCACTTTTGGGGAAGATCCTGATCCGGGCCGAGTCAAGGCACTCCGGATTTACACGCGCGGTCCGGGCGGGCAAAATCGTATGTTCGAATACCGCGAAGGCAGCGTGATC
>DATMNN010000108.1:0-2456 GCA_035569025.1 Terriglobales bacterium | reverse complement strand
GAGCCTCAAGGGGCTTGGTGAAGACGGTATACTCACAACAAAATCCCTCTCTCCAATGACAAAAGACACAGCGAAGGTACCGGTGCAGGTCGAAGTCCTCCCCGCGGCACCGGAGCAAGCGCCGATCCTGGCCAATCTGCTGGAGCTGTACGCCCACGATTTCAGCGAGTTCCACGCTATAGATCTGGGCGCGGATGGCAGATTCGGCTATCGGCACCTGCCGCTTTATTGGCGTGAGCCGGACAGACATCCGTTTCTGATTAGGGTGAACGGCAGGTTGGCGGGGTTCGTTCTAGTCAAGAGAGGATCGGAAATCTCCGGCAATGAGACTGTCTGGGATATAGCGGAATTCTTTGTTATTCGCGGATACCGGAGGCGAGGAATTGGATCTCAGGTGGCGCATGAAGTGTGGAGGCGGCTTCCGGGGGCGTGGGAGGTTCGCGTGATGCAGTCGAATACTTCGGCCTACCATTTTTGGGCGCGCGCTATCTCGACATTTACGGCTGAAGCGATCTCTCCTGTTTGCGTCGAGAAGAACGGCGAACGCTGGACACTTTTCTCATTTGAATCCAAGTGCGCCGTCTAGCGACAAGAGAGGTCAGATTCGCGGCTACACGTAAGTGAGCTACGCAACCACTTCCGGCGTTGCTTCGAGCAAGCTACGAGTGTACAAATGGTGGGGCCGTTCCGTGATTTGATCGGTGGAGCCGACCTCGACGATCTTGCCGCGATACATTACCGCGATGCGAGTGGCGAGATAGCGCACAACCGGCATCGAGTGAGAGATGAACAGGTAAGTCAGGCCGAAGTCGCGCTGCAATTGCGCCATGAGATTCACGATCTGCGCGCCGACGCTGACGTCGAGAGCGGAGACTGGTTCGTCGGCTACGATGAACTTTGGACGCAGCGCAAGGGCGCGTGCAATTCCGATTCGTTGACGCTGGCCTCCGCTGAACTCGTGCGGAAAACGCCGCATAGCCGACTGATCGAGACCGACGTCGCGAAGTAACTCACCGACCCGCGTGCGTCGCGCCGAAGGGTCCATCGGTTCGTGAATGATCAGGGGTTCGCTGATGACATCCTCGACGCGCATGCGGGGATCGAGCGAGCCGAACGGATCCTGAAAAATGATCTGCAAGTCGCGGCGGATCCGTCGCATCTCGCCGTGACTTGCGGCGAGCAGATTGCGGCCTTCGAAAGTAATTTTCCCGGAGGTCGGCTCAACCAGCCGAAGCACTAACCGTCCGAGCGTGCTCTTGCCCGACCCGGACTCGCCGACTAGGCCGAGGGTTTCGCCTGCATGAATATCGAGCGACACATCATCGACCGCGCGGACTTCTCCGCTTGCCCCTCCGCCAAAGACCGACTCGCCCAGCGGGAAGAGCTTGGTCAGATTTCGGATTTCCAGCAGTGGCATGGGTTGATGTTAACAGCAGGAACAAGCTCCTCTTTCAGACAAACCATCCGTTCAAATCTGTGCTTGCATTTCTTACCGCCAAGCGATCATCGGCACGGCTAACAAGGCCGCGAGCATGCCCAGTGCTTTCCAGCGAGTGAAATGCTCTTTCAGGACGATGCGAGCCAGCAGTACGGTGATCGCGGGATACAGCGAGCTGAGCACGACAGCAGCGTCCAGGCGGCCGGTCTGGCTGGCGCGGATGAAGAGGACACTGCCGATAGCGTCCAAGCTGCCCGCTATGACGCCGAACCCGATCCCCCGACTATCAATTGCGCGGGTTGAATGCCCGATCAAGACGATCAAGCCGGTAAGAGCGAACGACGCCACCTTCGAAACAGCGGCTATCCAGAACGCCGAGCTATCGCCAGCCTGCTTGACGCAGAGATAGAATCCAGCAAAGCCGATGCCCGCGAGGGCGGCCATCCCGATGCCTTCTGTGGAACTGTCGTCTTCGGTGCGAGAGATGAGCCAGATTCCGACCGCAGCCAGTATGAAACCGGAGACCTGGGCGGGTTGCGGCAGGCCTTCGCGGAAAATTCCGAAAATGGTTGGGATCGCGGCGCCCAGTACTGCCGCGACCGGAGCGGTCAGGCCCATTCTTCCCGCGGCCAGGGCGCGGTAGAAGATGGCCAGCGCGCCGCCTCCGGAAAGGCCTGCCAGCAGAATCCATGCCACTGCAGTTCGGGAGGGGAAGGGCGAGTGAGTTGCCAGCGCTACTGCTGCCATAAGGACCAAGCCGCTGAGATGCGCGATCGCGGTAAGCAGGAACGCATTCGCGCGTCGTGCGGCATATCCGCCAAGAAAGTCGCTGGTCCCCCAGGAGAAAACGGCGGCCAGACTGAAAACAGTGGGAGCGGATAGTGATGGCGGTGTCATTCGTCGTCAGCTACTCTTGGAGTAAATGAGACTAGCATGCGGCAACACCGTCCAGCGTGTCGTTGCGCGTCTAGCTGACTTTTTCCGACGTTGAAGCTGTCTCGGGAATCTCAGCCGCCAG
>DATMNN010000107.1:0-4566 GCA_035569025.1 Terriglobales bacterium | reverse complement strand
GTTCGTCGCAACAGCCTCTGGAATCCGGACAGTTCTACAGCATTTTGCACCCTACGCAAGGCACCGCAACCATATATCAGATGGGAGATGGCACTCGTATTCTTCGCCTTACGAGATTCAGCACATCAAACGGCCCGGACGTGCACGTTTATATGGTCGCCGCTGACGATGCCAAGGACGTGGCAACGGTAGAAAAAGCCGGCTTTGTTGATCTGGGAGTGATCAAGGGGAATATCGGCGACCAAAACTACACACTTGGCAGCGATTTGGATTTGGCGAAACACCGCGCCGTGTCCATCTGGTGCAAACGATTCAGTGTGAATTTCGGAGCCGCTGCTCTAAGACCGGCACAGACGTCGCAAAATCAATAGGCTCACATCGTGAGCACCAGAGCGGGCCTCGATCTCGCAATTCTTGGCGGCGGTTGCGTTCCGAAGAGTTGGCTAGTGCTTGATTGTTGGTTTCTACAGGAGAAGCGAACATGATCTCTGCGGCATATCCGTATCAAAAGCAGCGGCGGCGAGTCCTCGGCAGCGAGATGGCTTACGTGGATGTGGGACAGGGCGATCCCATTGTGCTGTTGCACGGCAATCCCACCTCGTCGTACCTCTGGCGCAACGTGTTGCCGCACCTGCAGCCACTGGGCCGCTGCATTGCTCCCGACCTGATCGGTATGGGCGACTCAGACAAGCTGCCTAATAGCGGCCCCGGCTCATATCGCTTCGTTGAGCATCGCCGCCACCTCGACGCGCTGCTCGAAGCGCTGGATGTGCGCGAGCGGGTCACCCTGGTCATCCACGACTGGGGTTCGGCCCTCGGCTTCGATTGGGCCAACCGCCATCGCGACGCCGTGAAGGGTATTGCATTTATGGAGGCAATCGTTCGGCCGCAAGGTTGGGATCACTGGGATGTGATGAACATGCGTCCATTCTTGGAGGCCCTGCGTTCCGACGCGGGCGAGAAAATGGTTCTCGAAGAAAACTTCTTCATCGAGAAGATTCTGCCAGGTGCGGTTCTGCGCACCTTGGCCGCCGAAGAAATGGCGCAGTACCGGCGGCCGTTCGCAGAACCCGGCGAAGGGCGGCGGCCAACGCTAACGTTTCCCCGGGAGATCCCTATCGAGGGAGAGCCCGCCGACGTGAATGCCATCGTGAATGCGTACGCGGAATGGCTGGCGACGAGTGATCTGCCCAAGCTGTTCATAAAGGCCGAGCCGGGTGCGTTGCTAGGCGGCGGTGCGAATCTTGAAACCGTCCGCGCGTGGCCAGCTCAGACCGAGGTCACAGTCGCGGGAGTCCATTTCGTTCAGGAAGATTCGCCGGACGAAATCGGCCGCGCCATCGCCGACTGGATGGGGCGTTCGGCTGACCGGAGCCAAGCAAAACGCGCGTGACGTCGGTTCACAGGTCAAGGATTCCCCAAGAGGAGCAAAATCATGGGACTGTCTTGGCAACAAGGTCCGCTCGCACCGGGTGCAATCGGCCGATTCCTGGTGCCCGTTCCGCTTCCTGAACGACTTCTGTACATCGAGCCGTTGCGTCGGCGCATGCGAGTGCGCTTCGGCGGAGATTGGATCGCGGACAGTGAAAACGTTCTCTTATTTTTTGAACCTGGCCGTTATCCTATTGCTTATTTTCCCCAAGCCGATGTGTCTCCAGAAGTTCTAGAGCGCAGCGAGCACATCACAAAACATCCTGATCTCGGGCAAACTTCCTGGTACCTGGTTAAAGCCGGTGATCAGCGTGCGCCACGCGGAGCGTGGCAGCACGTGGAACTCCCCGCCTTTGCGGGCGATCTTGGCGCGCGGATCGCGTTTGCTTGGCGGGCCATGGACGCCTTTTACGAAGAAGAGGAACGGATCTTGGGCCATGCTGCCGACAGTTACCATCGAATTGACATCCGCCTAACCTCGCGCCATCTCGTGGTTCGTGATCGCGACCGCGTCGTCGCGGACACCAAGCGGCCTCTCGTCCTCTACGAGTCCGGTTTCGCTCCGCGCTGGTACGTTCCGCATGCCGACATCGATGAGTCCGCTCTTACCTTCGTAGAACATCAAACCTTTTGCCCCTACAAAGGCCTCTGCAGCTACTACGATATCGGCAACGCACGTCTTGGGGCATGGTCGTATCGCGAGGCCTATCCTGAGGTTGTTCGCATTTCCGGCTTGATCTCGTTTGAACCGGACGTCGTTTCGGTCTATCTGGACGGCACTCAACTCCGCCTTGAGCCTGGCCAGGCCGTGATTCCACACGGCCCCGACCGCGAGCTCAGCATTGTCGAGGCGACACCTCGACAATAGAAAGCTCTGCCAGAAGGAAATCCTCCATGACAGCACTAACCTTTTCCGTCGAAGTGATTACCATACCGGTGAGCGACGTTGATCGCGCGCTGCGGTTCTACAAGGATCAGCTCGGCTTCCACCTCGACGTGGACTATTCGCCCAACCACGCCTTTCGCGTTGTTCAGCTCACTCCGTCGGGCTCCGCCTGCTCCATCCAGATTGGCAACGGACTCACCGACGCACGCGTCGGTTCACTCCGCAACGTCTATCTAGTGGTTACCGACCTGGATGCCACGCGCACCCAACTCCTTGAGCGCGGCACCGCGGTCAGCGAGATCCGCCACAAGACGCCCATCGACGCTTGGGACGGAGGTTTCGCGCCCGGACTCGATCCCACGCGCGGCGACTATGCCAGCTTCGCCAGCTTCTCCGATCCGGATGGCAATAGCTGGGAGCTGCAGGAACGCGGCTACCGCAACGCGTGACATTGTTAGCGTCTCTTGCGAACCTCGTTCCACGAGTGATTTCCACGCATCATGGCTCAGCTTCTATCAGTGAATGTCGGTTTACCCCACGAAGTCGAGTGGAAAGGTCGCATCGTGCGCAGCGCGATCTGGAAATATTCAGTCCAGGGTCGCTGTCGCGTCCGCCGACTCAATCTTAATGGGGATGGCCAAGCGGACTTGGCAGGGCACGGCGGCGAGAACCGTGCTGTCTTTGTCTATCAAATCGAATCGTACCGCTATTGGCAGGAGCAGCTGAGTCGGAGCGACTTCATCCACGGGCAGTTCGGCGAAAACTTCACCGTCACCGGCTTGCCCGACGACGCTGTCTGCATCGGGGACCGTTTCCAGATTGGCGGCGCGATGTTCGAGGTTTCTCAGCCCCGCGTCACCTGTTATCGCGTTGGCATCCGGACGAATGAGCCTCGCATGCCGGCACTGCTAACCGGTAGCGGCCGGCCTGGGTTCTACTTTCGTGTTTTGCAGGAAGGCGACGTCGGCGCCGGTGACGAAATCACCAAAGTCGGAGAGGCGAGTGACCTCATGACCGTCGCTGAAATCAACGCGCTTCTCTATTCTTCAAGTCACCCCCGCGAACTGCTTGAGCGCGCTCTGCGAATCGAGGCGCTCTCGTCCGGATGGCGCTCGTCCTTTGAAGCCCTGCTGAAGAGCCAAGCAACGGGATCAGCGAGCGGAAACGCAGGCCTCGCGCCCGCCACCGCGGCGCATCCGGTTGCGCCGGGATTTCGCCCGCTCCAAATTTCGGCAATCGATCGCGAGTCCGCGGACGTTCTCTCCTTTTCCATGCTAAGCAATGATGGCCAACCGTTGCCGATGGCTTTGCCAGGTCAATATGTGGTCCTGCGTCTCCAGCCTGGCGCGAATCGCCCTCCACTTTTTCGCAGCTACTCACTTTCCGGTCCCGCCTCAACAGAGCGCTACCGCATCAGCGTAAAGATCGAATCGCATGGCGCAGCCGGAACCTATCTGAAAGAGCATCGCGTGGGCGATGTTCTCGACCTCAGTTCGCCCCGCGGGACCTTCATTCTGCAACCGGGAGATCAGCCGGCCGTGCTGCTCAGCGCCGGAATCGGCGCGACTCCGGTCTTGGCCATGTTGCACGCTCTGGCGGCCAATCGCTCAAAACGCCAAATCTTCTGGCTCCATTCGGCTCGCGATCGCCAGCATCATCCGTTCGCCAGCGAAGCCCGCAGTCTGATAGGCAAGCTCCCGAATGCTCGCGCGCATGTCTGCTACAGCAGACCAGGCGCGGACGACAGAATGGGAGAGCATTTCGACTGTGCCGGTCGCCTGTCTCGCTCCGTCTTTGACGAAATCGGCATCCCGCGAGACGCCGACGCGTATCTCTGTGGCCCATCCCACTTCATGTCGGACATGAAAGAAACCCTCGCGGCGTTCGGTGTCGAACCGCAGCGAATTCACGCCGAAATTTTCAGCGGCGACAATTCCAAGACCCCTGGAGGTATCCGCGCCACGCACAAGGCTCCCCATCTGCCGACGGACGAAGAGAACACCGGCCCTCTCGTGTCGTTCGCCCGCAGCGGCATCGCCGCACATTGGAACGCCTCAAAATATCAAAGCATTTTGGAGTTGGCCGAAGCGTGCGACGTCCCCGCCCTTTGGTCCTGCCGCACCGGCGTTTGTCACAACTGTGAGAGCGGTTTGGTTTCCGGGACAGTCGTCTACGGACCCGAGCCACTCGAAAAGCCGGCCACCGGCAACCTTCTCATTTGCTGCTCGCAACCGGTCCGCGATGTCGTC
>DATMNN010000106.1:0-25507 GCA_035569025.1 Terriglobales bacterium | reverse complement strand
CGTCATGATTGCCGGCGGATCCGAAGCTGCCATCACTCCCATGGGAGTCGGCGGATTTGCCGCCATGCGCGCTCTTTCCACGCGTAACGACGATCCCACCCATGCCAGCCGTCCCTGGGACAAAGACCGCGACGGCTTCGTTATCGGCGAAGGCGCCGGCATTCTCATACTCGAAGAAATGGAACACGCGAAACGCCGAGGCGCTCCCATCCTCGCCGAAATTGTCGGCTACGGCATGAGTTCCGATGCGTACCACATGACGCAGCCCGCGCCCGAACATGAAGGCGGATTCCGCGTGATGCGCAACGCCTTGCGGGATGCCTGTCTCGAGGCGACCGTAGTCGGCTACGTCAACGCCCACGGCACTTCCACGCCCATCGGCGACACGTTGGAAGCGCATGCCATCCGCAATCTTTTTGGAAAGAGTGTCCCGGTGAGTTCCACCAAATCGATGACCGGACACTTGTTGGGCGGAGCAGGCGGTTTAGAGGCGGGCGTAACCGTGCTGGCACTGCGCGATCAAATTCTGCCGCCAACCGTGAATCTGGAAAATCAGGACCCGGACACCGAAGGCATGGACTTCGTCCCCAACCGCGCCCGCAAAGCCAGCTTCGAATACGCCATGTCGAATTCCTTCGGCTTCGGCGGAACGAACGGCGCGCTGCTGTTCAAACGTTGGAGCTAAAACTAGGGCAGAGGTAAGAGGTCAGATTGCAGAGGCGAAATCAACACCAGGTTTTTACCTCTGCAATCTGACCTCTAACCTCTGCCCTGCTCTTACTGTTTCTTCACCGCATCAATCGTCGCATACAGTTGGCTGAGGTCTTTCACTTCCACGAAGGGCGTTCCGGTTTTTTTGTCGGTGACTACGTAGATCGTCGGCGTATGATCCAGGTTGATCGTTTTGCCCAACTCCCGGTCTGCCGCGATCAGCCCGGTCAGCTTGCCGTCGGGATCAAGAACGAACGGCAGTTGGATCTTCCGCTCGGCCGCGAATTTCTCCGCGAAGCCGCGTAAATTGTCGGGCAGAATCTCCCGCTGATGCTCGAACACATATAACCGGAACGCATCGCCCACGCTCTTGGAATGAGTATCGAAATAGCGCGCCATAATCGCCGCGTTCATCGACCAGTTATGCATGGGCAGAGGGAAGTCGTGCTGCACCAGAGGAATCTTGTAAGTCTGCGAAGCCTGCGCCAGCAGTGGCGCTGCACGTGCGCATTGTGGACACTGCAAATCCTCAAACACGATCAGCGCTACCGGCGAACCCTTCGGCGGACGCAGCACGCTGGGCACTTCCTGTGCCAGCGCCGAAAGACATACACAAACGATAAATGTCAGCAGCCCCGTAGTCTTCATAGTCATATTTTGGATGCATTCCCTGGCAGAATTGTTCCTCATCGTAGCGACACCATGGTAGCGAAACGAAGGGAATCGCGCACGTTACTGCATATCGATTTTGTCGAGATTGTAGAAGTAGAAAAACCGCAGCCCGAGCACTTGTCCCGGAAACTCCTTGGGCAGAGGCGGAAACGGATTCGACGCCGTGATACTGGCCCAAGCCGCGCGGTCCAACGCGACATCGCCGGAAGTTGTGTGTAGAGTCATGCCGCTGACTTTGCCGTCCTTCAAAATCACGAACTCGATTGAAAGCTTGCCCTGCTTCAAGATCGGCGGATACACCGACGGCGGCAGCGCGATCATCCAATTGCCGCGCACGATCTGCGTGATCCGCGCCAGATACGGGCCGAAATCCACGCCCATCGTGTCCGTGAGAATCTCCGCCTGATCGAGCGCCTTGGCCCCGCCGCGTCCCTGATTCAGCCCGTAGTCACCGGATTCCCCGCCACCATAATTGCCGCGATTGGCGGCCGCCGCTCGCGCCGCCTGCTCAATCGCAGATCCCGCGGTTGCAGGAGTCGTGAAGCTGGGCTTGCCTCCACGCGGAGGCGTTTGCAACTGCGCCGGCGGAGGATTCTGATTGGGCGCGACCAGCCCCTGATTAGGATTCGGCTGTTGCTGCTCCTGCGGAGGCGCTTGATTCTGCGCGACCTGGGGCGGCGGTGTTGGTTGTGGAGGCTGCGGCGATTGCTGGCCGGGCCGTCCCGGCCGCGCACTCTCCAGCAGTTTCTTCAAGTCCTGGCGGTTGATCTGCGGAGCCTTGCTGGTAGCAATGCGATCCTTGTCAGAAATAATTTTCGAGTCCGGACGCCGCGCCACCTTCTGCTCGTCCGGCGGTAACTCCAGATACGTAGCATCTTTCTGCTTATTGAGATCAACGGTCGCCGGCAGCACCAGCGGCCTGTGCGGCAGCAGATTCAACAGCTTGTCCGAGTTGACAAGCAGGATCACAACCAGCAAATGCAATACAACCGACAGCCAGACCGCCTCGCGCTTGCGCGACCGGGAAAGATCGTCCTGAAGTTGAATGAGGAGATGCGGTACGGCAGCCGGGTTGAAGCCGCGATAGGCCGTTTCCCAATGCTGCGCGTCCGAAAGATCGCGAGATTCCGGCGGGGGCGGAGGCGGGGCTACAGGATCGCGCGGCGGGATTTGTGTGACCGACATCTCGAGCGACTATAAATGCTTAGAGACCCGCGCAAGTCCCTGCGTTGCGTAAAGTTACGTAAAAAGCGGGGCTGGCGATCGTGGTTCTTGATTCCCATTGTCGCATTTTTCCGCAGCGATGGCTAAGTACCAGTGGGCGGGGTACTTTGGAAGTCAGGGGGAAGCGAGGTCAGAGGTAAAGGTGAGGTTGCGGTCGAACTGTGCTATCTGCCACTGGGAAGGACCGGCTGCTTTGGGTGGCGCAGCGGTTCATCGCTGCGATAAAGCATTTCTTTTGACTGGGGCTTCAGCCCCAGAGGTCCGCATCACTGACATGATTCAGCAATCTGTTCAGCCTCTGAATCAGATTCGTTTGCACCTGCCCCTCTTGATGCGATAGCGTTGATTCAACGGAGAGGTGGCCGAGTGGTTGATGGCTCCGGTCTTGAAAACCGGCGTGCCCGAAAGGGTACCGGGGGTTCGAATCCCTCCCTCTCCGCCAGAATTTCAGCAACTGGTCACGAAATGCCTCCCCGACCACATTAATGTAAATTCATGTAAACGTTGATTAAACCGCAACCGCTAGGCCCCTTTTCACGTCAAAATGACAGCTGTTGTGTTTGAGGCATCAGGAGCTTCGGCTCGGGGGAACTAGAATAGTGGCTCAACGAACAGGAAACGGTCCTTCGGCGCAATCGGGCCGCCCGCGCAGCGGACTTCGCGCGATCGGAATTCGTTACTACGCTCCCTCGATAGCCGCCGTTTTGCTGGCCAGCTTGTTTTTGATCGCCTGCAGCGACGCGAACAAAACAACCACCGCGCGCGCCTCGGCCCCCACCACGGTGCCCGTCGGCGTGGCCACTGCCGATCGGCGCGATGTGCCCGTCTACCTGAAGGGCCTCGGCAGCGTCACGGCGTCCAATACGGTGAGCGTCAGGAGTCGGGTCGACGGCCAACTCACGCAGATCAATTTCAAGGAAGGCCAGAACGTCAACGCGGGCGAGCTGCTTGCGGTCATCGACCCGCGGCCCTATCAGACGGCACTCGATCAGGCGCAAGCCAACCTCTTCCGCGATCAGGCACAGTTGAAAGACGCTCAGCTGAACTATGAGCGCTTCAAGAGCTTGCTCGATGAGTCGGGCGCGGTCTCGCAGCAACAGGTTGATACGCAAAAAGCAACGGCCAATCAACTGGAGGGAGTGGTTCGGTCGGATCAGGCCGCGATCGACAACGCCAAGTTGAACCTGACCTACTCCCACATCACGGCCCCCATCGGCGGCCGGATCGGACTCCGACTGGTCGACGTTGGCAACATGGTGCACGCGACGGATGCCAATCCCCTGCTGGTGATTACCCAGCTCAGGCCGATTGCCGTTCTGTTCACTCTCCCGGAAGACAGCCTGCCCACCGTGGCTCAGCACATGCGCGCAGGTCCGCTGTCGGTGGAAGCCTACAGTCGCGACGATCAGACCAAACTGGCCACCGGTTCGTTGCTGACGATCGACAATCAGATTGACCAGACCACCGGCACCGGAAAGCTGAAAGCGATTTTTGACAATCAGGATGGCGCACTCTGGCCCAACCAGTTCGTCAACGTTCGCCTGCTGCTGGAAACCCACAAAGATGCGACCGTGATTCCATCCGTGGCGATTCAAAACGGACCGCAGGGCAGCTACGTGTTCGTGGTGAAGCCGGACAAGACGGTGGAAGTGCGGCAGGTAACGGTTTCATTCACGCAGAACAACGCAGCGTCCATCTCCGCCGGCCTGGCGCCCGGTGACATCGTCGTGACCGACGGGCAAGACAAGCTCAAGGCCGGAAGCATGGTTGCTCCGCGTGCCGGCACAGGGGGAGGAAACAGGAACGCGCAGTCTTCGCCCACGGGAGCGCCATGAACCCGTCGCGGCTCTTTATTCTTCGTCCCGTCGCAACCACGCTGCTGATGATTGGCCTTCTTCTGGTCGGAATGGTTGCCTACACTCAGCTTCCCGTCTCGGCACTCCCCGAAGTCGACTACCCCACCATCCAGGTCGTGACGTTCTATCCCGGCGCCGACCCTGAAGTGATGGCATCGTCGGTCACCGCGCCGCTCGAACGCCAGTTTGGCCAGGTTCCCGGGCTGAGTCAGATGACCTCTACAAGTTCACTCGGCAGCTCGATCATTACGCTCCAGTTCAATCTCAACGAAAACATCGATATCGAAGAACAGCAGGTGCAGGCGGCCATCAACGCAGCCACCACTTACCTGCCGCGCGACCTGCCGAATCCTCCGATCTACAGCAAGGTCAACCCGGCGGACTCGCCGATTATCACGTTGGCCCTGACTTCCGACACTCTGCCACTCTCGAAAGTCGAAGACCTGGCTGACACCGCGTTGGCGCAGAAGATTTCTCAACTTCCCGGCGTCGGACTGGTTTCCATTAGTGGTGGACAAAAGCCGGCGGTGCGGATTCAGGCCAATCCGACCGCGCTCGCGTCCTACGGAATGAGCCTGGAGGATTTGCGCACTGCGCTGGCCGCCGCCAACGTGAACCAGGCCAAGGGTGTTCTCGACGGGCCGCGCCAGTCCTTCACGATCGGCGCCAACGACCAGATCAATACCAGCGCTCAATACAGCGGCCTGGTGGTGGCCTATAAGAACGGCGCGCCGGTTCGGCTCTCGGACGTCGCGTCCGCTGTCGACAGCGCGGAAAACGTAAAGCAAGCCGCCTGGATGAACACCACTCCCGCGGTGATCGTAAACATTCAGCGCCAGCCCGGCAGCAACATCATCAGCGTCGCCGACCGCGTCAAGGTTCTCCTGACGCAGCTGCAGTCGTCGTTGCCGGCCTCTGTGAAAGTCCAGATCCTGACCGACCGCACCGAAACCATCCGCGCGTCGGTCAAGGACGTTCAATTCGAATTAATGCTCACCATCGGGCTGGTCGTGATGGTGATCTTCCTGTTCCTGCGCAATCTCTCGGCGACGGTCATCCCGAGTGTCGCTGTGCCACTCTCGCTCGTCGGTACGTTCGGAGTGATGTACCTGCTCGGCTACAGCCTGAACAACCTGACACTGATGGCGCTAACGATCTCGACAGGCTTCGTTGTGGATGACGCCATCGTGATGATCGAAAACATCGACCGCTATCTGGAAGAAGGCGAATCCCCGCTCCAGGCGGCCTTGAAGGGCGCGGGCCAGATTGGCTTCACCATCGTTTCGCTGACCGTTTCGCTAATCGCGGTGCTGATCCCGCTGCTCTTCATGGGTGATATCGTGGGCCGCCTGTTTCGCGAATTCGCCGTGACGCTCGCGGTCACCATTCTCGTTTCCGCCGTCGTCTCTCTCACCCTGACGCCGATGATGTGCGCCAAGCTCCTCAAGCGCCACGACCCGAACAATCGCAGCCGTTTCTACCAGGCCACCGAAAACTTCTACAATCGCGTCATCGAGTTCTATGGACGCACTCTCAAGTTTGTCCTGAAACACCAGACCACAACCTTGCTGGTCACCGTCAGCACGCTGGTTCTGACGTTGTTGCTGTATATCGTCGTGCCCAAGGGCTTCTTCCCCGTGCAGGATACCGGCGTGATCCTTGGCATTTCAGAAGGGCCGCAGAGCGTGTCTTTCGACGCCCTGGCGAAAAGTCAGCAGGAACTCGCGGCCGTCATTCTGAAAGATGAAGATGTAGCCAGCCTTTCGTCCTTCATCGGAATCGACGGCATCAACTCCACTCCCAACAGCGGGCGCATTCAGATCAATCTGAAACCGCGCGACCAGCGCAAGTCGACGGCCTCCGAAATTATCCGCAGGTTGCAGCCGGAACTAGCGAAAGTAAACGGCATCACTCTGTACATGCAGCCTGTGCAGGATCTCACCGTGGAAGACCGCGTAAGCCGCACCCAATATCAATACTCGATGGAAGATGCGGATGCGCAGGAGCTCTCCCAGTGGGCCACGAGGCTGGTGGACGAATTACGCAAGCAACCGGAAATGCGCGATATCGCCACCGACCAGCAGAACGGCGGTCTCAAAGCTGACCTGGTAATTGATCGCGACACCGCATCCCGGCTTGGCATTCTGCCGCAAGCGATTGACGACGCCCTCTACGACGCCTTCGGACAGCGGCAGGTCTCGACCATCTTCACGCAGCTGAACCAGTACCACGTGGTGCTCGAAGTAGAGCCCCAGTTTTCGCGGAATCCCGACGCGCTCAAAGACATCTACGTGCATGCCAGCGGTGGAGAACAAGTTCCGCTCGCCTCGTTCAGCCATTTCCAGACCACCAACACCGCGCTCGCGATCAACCATCAGGGACAGTTTCCAGTCGTCACTCTGTCGTTCAATCTTGCTCCGGGTGTCTCGCTGGGCGAAGCAACCAAAGCCATTGATGCGGCGGAGCAGAATATTCAGCTCCCTCCGAGCATTCACACCAGCTTTCAGGGAACGGCGGCGGCGTTCCGGAACTCTCTTTCGTCCGAGCCTTGGCTGATTCTCGCCGCGATCATCACGGTCTACATCGTCCTCGGAGTGCTGTATGAGAGCTACATTCACCCGCTGACCATTCTTTCCACGCTGCCGTCCGCCGGAGTAGGCGCAATTCTCGCTCTCTTCCTGACCAAGAACGATCTGGGAGTGGTAGCTCTGATCGGCATCATCCTTCTGATCGGCATCGTCAAGAAGAACGCGATTATGATGATCGACTTCGCGCTCGAAGCAGAACGAGTCGAACACAAGCCGCCCGAGGAAGCGATCTACCAGGCCTGTCTTCTGCGTTTTCGTCCCATCATGATGACCACCATGGCCGCTCTGCTCGGCGGCTTTCCGCTGGCACTTGGAACCGGCACCGGATCGGAGTTGCGCCATCCCCTGGGCATCACGATCGTCGGCGGATTGCTGGTCAGCCAGTTGCTCACTCTTTACACCACGCCCGTGGTCTATCTGTGGTTCGACCGTCTTGCGCAACGATTCTCGAGTCTCAAAATCGGCAACCCGATCGACATGCCGAGCGAGGCCTCGGCGGACTAAGTCATGAATGTATCGGCCCCATTCATCAAACGTCCGATCGGAACGTCGCTATTAGCGGTGGCGCTGTTAATGGCCGGCGCTCTGGCGTTCAATTTCCTTCCCGTCGCGCCGTTGCCGCAAGTGGAGTTCCCGGTCATCAGCGTTTCGACCGGGCTGCCCGGAGCGAGTCCTGAGACGATGGCCTCGGCTGTCGCAACACCCCTCGAGCGTCAGTTCGGCCGCATCGCCGGCATCAACCAGATGACCTCGACCAGCCAGGTGGGGTCGACCAACATCGTGTTGCAGTTCGATCTCAATCGCAATATCGACGCCGCCGGACGCGACGTGCAAGCCGCCATCAACGCCGCCCGCAGCCAGCTTCCAGCGAACTTGCCCGGCAACCCGAACTATCGCAAAGTAAATCCCGCAGACGCGCCCATCCTCATTCTGGCCCTCACGTCGGACGTGCTCACGCTGCCGCGCATGTACGATGCCGCCGATTCCATCCTGTCCCAGAAACTCGCCCAGATCGAAGGAGTCGGCCAGGTCTTCGTAGGAGGCGGCGCCAAGCCTGCCGTGCGGGCCGAAGTGAATCCAACTCTGCTCAACAAACTGGGCATCGGTCTGGACACGGTCCGCACAGCGCTCGGCTCCGCCAACGCCAATCGCCCAAAAGGCGAATTGTCGGATGGCATTAACGCCTGGACACTCACCGCGAACGATCAGATTTTTACCGCCGATCAGTACCGCAGGCTGATCGTTGCCTACAACAAGGGCGCGGCTGTACGCCTGGGTGACGTGGCCACTGTGAATGATTCGGTCGAAGACATCCGTAATATCGGCCTGTCCAGCGGCAAGCCCGCCGTCCTGGTCATCATTTCCCGGCAACCCGGCGCGAACATCATCGCCACGGTGGATCGCGTCCGCGCCGCTTTGCCCTTGCTGAAATCGTCCATCTCGCCGGCGATTGACGTCAACGTCGTCCTCGACCGCACCACCACCGTGCGTGCGTCGGTACACGACATTGAAGTCACGCTCATCATTTCGGTGCTGCTCGTGATCCTGGTTGTTTTTGCATTCCTGCGCACGGTCAGGGCAACTCTCATTCCGAGCGTCGCGGTTCCTTTGTCGCTGGTCGGAACTTTTGGAGCGATGTATCTGCTGGGCTACAGTCTCGACAACCTTTCGCTCATGGCTCTCGCTATTTCTACCGGCTTCGTGGTGGACGATGCGATCGTCGTGCTGGAGAACATTACCCGCCACATTGAAGAAGGGGTAGCGCCAGTTGCAGCTGCCTTCCAAGGCGCGCGCGAGATTGGTTTCACCGTGCTCTCGATGAGCGTGTCCCTGATTGCTGTGTTTATCCCTCTCCTGCTGATGGGAGGAATCGTCGGGCGCCTCTTCCGCGAGTTCGCAGTCACACTCAGTGTGGCCATCGCGATTTCACTGCTGGTTTCTTTGACCGTCACGCCGACCATGTGCGCCAAATTCCTCCGCTCGGCAGGCGAAGAGAAACATGGCCGGATCTATCGTTTCAGCGAAAAGATATTTGACACCATCCTCGGGATTTACGAGCGGAGCCTGAGGGTTGTGTTGCGATTTCAATTCGTGACCCTGCTGGTCACTGTTGGGACCGCTGCATTGAGCGTCTACCTCTACATCATCGTGCCCAAGGGTTTCTTCCCCCAGCAGGACACCGGCCGCATCACCGGATCGGTACAAGCCGCGCAGGATGTCTCGTTCGCCGCGATGAAGGACAAGATGACGCAGTATGTCGGCATCATCATGAAAGATCCCGCGGTCGCGACGGCAGTCGGATTCGCGGGTGGCAACACGTCCGCCAATACGGGACGAATGTTCATCACTCTGAAACCGCTCGCCGAACGCAAAATCGGCGCGGACCAGGTGATCGGCCGGCTTCGCGGCAAGCTGGCCGTAGTACCGGGAGCGACTCTATTCATGCAGTCCGCGCAAGACCTGACCATCGGCGGCCGCCAGAGCCAGGCCCAGTTCCAGTACACGTTGCAGGCCGAGAGCCTGGATGACCTGAACCATTGGGCTCCCCTGCTCCTGCAAAAATTCCGCACTCTCCCCGAGTTGAAGGACGTCAACACCGATCAGCAGGATAAAGGTCTCGAAGCAACCGTCATCATCGATCGCGATACCGCCGCCCGCCTCGGCGTGGACCCAGCGACGATCGATAACGCACTCTATGACGCCTTTGGTCAGCGGCAAGTCTCCATCATGTATCGACAGTTGAATCAGTACCACGTCGTCATGGAAGTCGACCCTCAGTTCTCGAAGAGCATCGAGTCCCTCCAGAACATTTACGTGCGCGCCGCGAACGGCACGCCTGTTCCGTTGTCGTCTTTTGCTCACTTCGGCCCGTCCAATACGCCGCTGGCCGTAAATCACCAGGGCCAATACCCGGCGGTGACGCTATCGTTCAATCTCGCGCCCGGCGCGTCCCTCGGCGGCGCCACGGACGCCATCAACCAGGCCCAACGCGCCATCAATTTTCCTGTGACCATCAATGCCAGCTTCCAGGGCGCCGCTGCAGCGTTCCAGGCGTCCCTAGCAAGCGAACCGTTGCTGATTCTGGCCGCGCTGGTCACCGTGTATATCGTTCTCGGCGTGCTCTACGAGAGCTACATTCATCCCATCACGATTCTTTCCACCTTACCCTCCGCCGGAGTGGGTGCCATTCTCGCTCTGCTCATCACAGGCAGCGAACTGAACGTGATGGGGATGATCGGGATCGTTCTGCTGATTGGTCTCGTGAAGAAGAACGCGATCATGATGATCGACTTCGCGCTGGTAACCGAGAAAGCAGGCAAGAGTTCCGCGGAGTCCATCTACGATGCCTGCATTCACCGGTTCCGCCCCATCATGATGACCACCACGGCAGCCCTGCTGGGCGGATTGCCCCTGGTTCTCGGCACCGGCACTGGTTCGGAACTGCGACGCCCGCTCGGCATCACCATCGTCGGCGGTCTGATCATGAGCCAGGCGCTGACTCTATTCACGACTCCGGTCGTCTATCTCTATCTCGACCGGTTGCAACTGCGCTTTGGCAAGCGCCGCGCATCAGATCCGAAGCAATTGACCCCGCTCTCTCCCAAACCCGCCCTTTGATTGCCGGAGCGATGGTTCTACCTCTGCAAACTGACCTCAGACCTCTGCCCTGGCAGTTGTCAATACCGGAATCGATATTTAACCTGCACACTAACCTCCCGCGGATTCGCGAAGTGCGTCCCGCCAAAAGTGTTGCTGTTGTCGAGCAGGTAGTGATGATTCCCCAGGTTCAGTCCAGTCACCCGCACGTTCCAACTTTCGCCGAACGATTTACCCAGCGACAGATCGTAGGTGGCATGGGAGGCGAGATGGTTAGGGCCGTCGCCGTCGACAAAGCCCGACCCGTAGCTGGCTCCGAAGTCGGCCCACGCCCGCCACGGCAGCGTGACATTCGCGCCCGTCGAGAGCGTGTCGCGCTGGTCGTGGTCGAGAAAGCACAGCGGGTCTTCGCAGACATGGCCGGTGATCAAGCCGCCGGTAACGGTTCCGTTCCATTGCGCGTACTGGTGAGAATAGGCAAGCCGCCAGGAAAAGCGCTTCGCGAGCAGCGGCGATGACGCGCTCACTTCCCATCCTCGAATCCTGGCGTGCTCCAGCGTGAGCGGAAAGAAGATGTTCGAATTGCCAAGCGCATCGTGGTCGAAGAAATTTCGGGCGCCGGTGCGGAAGTTCGACACATCGAACGTCCATCCCTTCCAGGGAATCGCGAGTCCGAATTCTCGCTGTTCGTCCCGCTCGCCATGGAGCGGGAGAAATCCGCAGCCTGCCTCCGTACACTGATTGAGTAACGCTCCGCTCACCGTGAGCAGCGGCGGCGCCTGGTAGTAGCGTCCGTAAAAAGCGCGCGCCACCCAGTTCAGCTTCGGAATCCGCAATGCGGCCCCGATCCGCGGGTCCGCGGCGTTGTCGTTGACCTTTACGAATTGCGAAGTGTCGCTGTCGAGCTGTCGTGGTCCCTGAAAGTGTGTGAGCCGAACGCCTGCGTTCAGCGTGAGCCACTCGGTCACGCGAAATTGATCTTCAATAAAGACCGACGTGAGCGATCCCCATGCGGTGTCGCGTATATGTAGAGGCGTCACCTCCGGATCGCTGCTGCTCACGTTAAAAAGCTGATTGTCCCGTTGTCCCCAGGACTGCACTCCAATCCGCGCATTGTGCTTGCCCCGCTGAAGGGCCAGCATGGCCGTGCCGCCGAAAAATGAAGACCCGCGATCGTCTTCCGGGATCGCAACCGCATCGTTCGGGTTGCCATCAAAAGTTCCGACAAACCGCCCGACGTAGTGTGCACGATTGAAGTGGTAAAAGGGGGACAGTGTGAACGTCAGCCCCTCTCCGGCCGTGTGGATCCAGGAAAAATTGGCGAACGCATCGCGTTCATTCTCGACGTCACGGTTCTCGGCGGTCGCGGGATCACCAGGATCAATCGGAACCTGGTAATGATCGCCGCGCACAGAGGTCACGAAGCGCAGTTGATCGTTCGCGCTCTTATTGAAGATGATCGACGCGAAGCTGCCGAGGCCCGCCGCCTGATCGTGCAGCACCCGCGTCGTCGGAGTTTCCAGTCCAAGATCCGTGCGGTATCCCGAGAAGCTTCCGTAGTAAGCCAGTCGCTCGGAATGATCGCCAAAGCTGATCTGATTGTCCGTGCTGTGGAAGCTGCCATAGCTGGTCGTCAGTTCGGCCTGACGATTTCGCTCGAATCCCGAACGCGTCACAACGTTGAAGACACCGTAACTGCGGTCGCCGTACTCCGCGTTGTAGCCGCCGCGCTGCACTTCGAGATAGTCAATGTCCTTGGGATCAAACTGCGGTCCCACGTTCGAAGCGATGTTGGTGTTAGGCACGGGAACACCATCAAGCAGCCACGAGACCTGATGTCCTCCACGAATGTGCAGCTGATCATGAACGATGTATGCGCTGGGAACCGTGCTGGTGATCATCGAGAGAGAATTAGCACCGTCTGCACCGGGAGTCTGTGCGATCTGCGCCCGGCTGACCAGCGTAGCCGTGGTAGAGGACGATGGATTCACGGTTACGGGTGTATCGCTGACTTCGACACTTTCGGCGGTCGCGGATACGGCGAGCGAGAAATGCAAACGCACGTCGCGGCCGGATCCAAGCGTAAGGCGTTGCTCCTCCGCGCGAAAGCCCGGGAATTGGACATCCACGATGTACTCACCGATCGGAATCTTCTCGAAGGCGAATTCACCACTCTCATTGCTCGCGACCGTCTGCTCAAACGCCGAACTGGCCGCGCGCAATCTGACCGTCGCGCCGCTCACCGGACGATGCTGCGGATCATGAATCAGTCCGCGGACGGTGCCGAGAATAGAGGCATCCGCTAATGGAGCCAGCAAGAACAAAACAAAAAGCAGGAACGCCGAGGCTGCGACGTTCCAGTGAATGCGACTAAAAGTATTTCCGCTCATCTCTCTCCTCAATCACGCATGGAATTCCGGCGTTCCTGAAGAACTCGGATTCGCAAAGGTTTTGGGAAGGGCACGAATTCGTTCGTGCCACTGAGTCCGTGTTCCTGCTGGCGCCGTGTCGCCCGCTCTTTCCGCGGACGCAAAGAGCACGCAACGTGCGTAGACAGCAGTCCCAGCGCGACCACGCGCCGGTGTTTAGGAAGGACTAGGTGAGAGGAGGAGCGCGTGCAGAATGATCGTTGACAAAAGTGGCGGAATTAAGCTGAGTACTCGTCGCAAACAGTCCCGCCGCGGCCGGTGAACTCCGATGCAAAAAAAGTTGCGCGGGGGATGCCGCCCACTTCGGCGCAGCCATTCCACGACAACAACCGTGATCCTGACAACAAGAGTCGGTAGCCCGGAATGACTTCTCCGGCGAAGGTGCTTCCGCCGCCATCGTCATCGTCATGCCGGGATGACATGGCATTGCGGGTTTGACGGCCGGGCGAGCGCAATGTGGCGCAGCGTGCGGCACAGCAGCCGGCATCGCCAGCGGCCCCAGGGCCGGCACGACCATCACCAATACGAGAAGCCTGGCAATCCAGCGCTGCATAATTCTAAAGTTAGTGCAAAGATGGTTCGAAGGATCATCACGGCATTTTTTATTTACGATCCCGTGATCCGAAAAGCATACTACGAGTGCAAGCCGCCAAGTACTCAAAGTAGAACGGGCTCAAAAAACGAAGGCGTCTGGTCGAAATAACGCAAAGACAAGACCCTTCTTCCATGTGAAGTCAATCTGCGTCCGTTGGTGACACGCTTCACGAGTGGCGCGGCTGAATTGCAGTCCCAATCGTTTCCGTACCGGTCTCTGAGCAACTCAACTCAGGGCACGCATATCGGATCATGTTGCGCTGCCGGTCGAGACTCGAAATGAACATCGGGCGATTGTGGTGATCGCAACGCGGCTGATCACTGGAAAAAATCGGCGGCTCACCAGCCTTGGGAGTGACGTACCCAAGCCGTTCACTGAAACACCGGGGGCAAAACTCCGCAGTGCATCGAAAGAACTCGATGGAGTAGTCCGCACTGAAGGGCGCGAGGCACGCCACCATGGTCCGGAAGTGCTTGTCACAGAGCGGTAGGATGTCCGTCCGCATTGGCCGAGTCTAGCATCTGAGCCGGCCCGGCGTGCCGGAGTGCGTTGAAGTCCTGCAACACACCATCCGCAGCCAGCTACCGCCGATGCTTGACCTGAGTTCACCTATCGGCGGCGGAGCACGTCTCAGTGGTACTGGTGCGGAAAGAAAATTCCTATGCGCTCTTTGGAAGTGTCGCAGCTCCCGGGGGAGCGTAAGCGCCGATCTGCTCGAACATCCCCAACTGGTCCCAATTGTCCCAGCCCTCAACGATCTTGCCGTTTTCAATTCGAGCAATCGTGATTCCCGTGATTTGAATCGTCTTGCCGGTCGCGGGAACCCCCAAGCCGTCTCCCCGGTGTGTCATTTTTCCCGACCAGCGCAGGACAACCTTGTCTGCGGTTCCGAAGACATCTTCGACGGTTATCTTCATATCCGAAAAGGTAGCGCGAATGCTCTCAACAAAGCGCACGAATTCCGCGGGACCATGAAGGTCGGCGTGATCCACAGATTGACCTTTTGCCACTGCATTGGGGGAGAGGAGATCGTGAATGGACTGAGTCTTGCCCTCGTTCCACACTTCTTGGAACCATCGCTTCATCAACTGAATGTTTTCTTCGACTGGCATAGATGGATGCCTCCTGCGTAGTTACAGGAAACATGCTACAGGGCCAAATCTCTATCTGCCACCGCGGCCGCTCGAGGTGCAACGCGTTCAGGGCAACAAATGAGAAGGCTGCGTCAGTGGAATCGAAAACTTTGGGTTCTCAGTTCGTATGGGACAAATTTCGTTCTCGCTCTTCGAGCGCGGCAAAGATCTCTTCCGCGATCATTGCGATCTTTTCGGGATCGGTTTCCCTGGAAGCTGCTGAGGCAAGTTCGTCCCAGCTTTTCTTGCGGTACGTCGAAGCATCGTCGAGCATGGTATCTCCTGAAAAGGGCAAGGGTCTTGCTTCGAAAGACTACAGATGTTTGCCCTTCGCGAGGAATAGCCAGTAAGAGTTAAGGTGATGGCACGAGTGTGCCGCTGGTTCGCAAGCCATTCCCCGATCTTCCAGGTTCCTGCGATACCATTGCCCCGTGGCAACGCTGACGCAGCGGCTCTTGAATACGATCTGTAAGCAGGACTTCATCAAGCCCGGCGACCGGGTCGGCGTAGCCGTTTCGGGCGGCGCGGATTCGGTGGGTCTCCTGCTTCTACTGCTCGGCCTGCGCGCCGATCTGGGCGTCGTACTCTCGGTGGTTCACGTGAATCACAAGTTGCGCGGATCAGAGTCAGACAAAGACGAAGCCTTCGTCGCGCAACTCGCGAAGGCCCACGGACTGGAACTGCATGCGCGCGCAGCTCCTTTAAGCAACCAGGAGTCGGGGGTAGAAGCGACTGCGCGAGCCCTGCGCTACGATTTCTTCCGGCAATTGGCGGTTGAGCGCCACCTCACCAAGGTCGCCACCGCCCACACCCTCGACGATCAAGCGGAAACGGTGTTGATGCGAATGTTGCGCGGCACTGGAATCCGCGGGCTTGCCGGCATTCATCCCCGGCTGCTGTTACAAGACGGCGGTGAGGTAGTCCGCCCGCTGCTGACCTTCCGCCGTTCGGAAGTCGAGGCCTTTCTGCGGGAACGCGGACAGTCGTGGCGGGAGGACTCCTCGAATCGCGAGCTGACTTTTCTCCGTAATCGCGTGCGGCATCGCCTGCTGCCTCTGCTCGAAGAAGAATTCGGGGCCGCAGCGTCCCACAACCTGGCCGATCTCGCCGATATCGCCCGTGCAGAAGAAGAGCACTGGGAAACCGGCCATCCGGAAACCAGAGTTGGAGAGAAAGCCCGGCCGTTCGCGCTCGACTCGTTGTCGCCCTTGTCGCTCGCCGCCCAACGCAGGCTAATCGGCGACTGGCTGGAGACGAATTCGGTGACGCCCTCGTTTCGCTGGATCGAACAACTGCGTGATCTCGCTTCTGGACCAGCGGGGAAGACGATGGAACTGCCCGGCGGGAAACGCGCGCGCCGCACACAGCGTGAACTCTGTATCGAGCCCGTTGAAAATGAGACACCTGACTACGCATATCGCCTTCCCGTTCCCGGCCAGATTGATGTTCCTGAATTGGCGATGCATGTCGAGGCATCGATAGTGGATCCCGAGCATGTCCCGGTCACGGTCCCGCTCGCTGTCCCGATCTATGACCGGCAAAGCCTGCTCGATCCGGCACTGGTCCCGGCCCAGTTGGTGCTGCGCAACTGGCGTCCTGGCGACCGCTATTGGCCCGCATTTACCCGGGAAGAAAAAAAGGTTAAGGAACTGCTGAATGACCGCCATATTGTCGGGTCGGCCAAGCAGCTCTGGCCCGTAGCAGAAGCGGAGAACGGCGAGCTGGTCTGGATGAGGGACTTCGCGGCGCCCACGAAATTTGCCGCCCGGCAGAATGACCGAGCTCTGTGGATTCGAGTCGTTGATCACAAAAAGCCGGACAGAATGGAGGAATAAGCCTTCCGCTGACCTCCAAGCGCCCCAGCGCATCGGCCCGCCAAGGCCGCGCGGCGCAGGTAAGTGCTAACGGCTAAGTGCCAACTGCTGTTACTATTTTCTCCGATCATGACCGCTTCGCCGACTGTACCCATGCGCCAGGTCATTTCCGCCGATCAAATTCAAAAGAGAATTCGCGAACTCGGACGCCAGATCTCCGATGACTATCGCGGTGAGACTCTCATCGCCCTCGGGATTCTCGAAAACGGCTTCATGTTCGTTGCTGACCTGGTCCGTGCCCTGGAAGGTCCGGTCGTCTGCACATTTATCAAGCCGCGCTACAAACAGACCGAAGGCGAAGGAGCATTGCTGGAAATCTTTTTCAGCCACGAGCTGGAAATCAAAGGCAAACATATCTTGCTGATTGAAGGCCTGGTCCATTCCGGCGTGACCACCGAATATCTGATGAGCGACCTGCGGTCGCGCGGCGCTGCGTCGGTCAAGCTGGTCACGCTACTGGATCGGCAGTCCGCGCGCCGGGTGCCTTTGCAGCCCGACTATTTCGGCTTCCTGGTGGATGACGCTTTTCTGAGCGGGTACGGCCTCGGAAGTCCCGAACAGACGGGGCGGAATCTTCCGTATTTGGCGGCGAAGGGTTAGCGTCGCCCTGATGTCCGTGTGACTTCTGTCACCCCTTCCGTTTTCCCCGTTTTCCCCCGAAAAGGTCTAGAATGTGGTCACCAGGATCTGCTTCATCCGAATTTCCGGCTGCGGCATCTAATTGGGATAGCGGCTTACGGTGCCCCTGCCCCGCTACGGGCAAGGCGTTCGATTCAGAGGAGTTTTAGGTGAATTCAACAGTCAAGACAGTGCTGTTCTGGGCGGTCATCATGGTGTCGGCATTCCTGCTCTGGCAGGTGGTCCGCACCGGCAGCAACAGCCAGAAAGACGCAGAAATCAACTTTTCGCAGTTCATGTCAGACGTGGATCAGGGGATCGTCCGCGAAGTCACGGTGATCGGCGTGGAAGTCCGCGGCAAGCGCAAGACCGATGGCGCCGCATTTCACACCACCATCCCATCCAACTTCCCCGATATGTACAAGACGCTGCGCGACAAAGGCGTCAGCATCACCGTCAAGGACATCAGCAATGGCACGTGGCCCAGTTGGATCCTGAACCTGGCTCCACTGGTTCTGCTGGCCGCGTTGTGGTTCTTCATGATCCGCCAGATGCAGACCGGCGGAAACAAAGCGCTCTCGTTCGGCAAGAGCCGCGCGCGCCTGCTCTCCATGCAGCAGAAGAAGATCACCTTCAAAGACGTGGCCGGCGTGGACGAAGCCAAGGAAGAACTGCGCGAGATCATCGAATTCCTGCGCGAAGCACAGAAATTCCAGAAGCTTGGTGGACGCATCCCCAAGGGCGTGCTCCTGGTCGGACCCCCGGGAACCGGCAAGACGTTGCTGGCCCGCGCAGTGGCCGGCGAAGCGAACGTTCCGTTCTTTTCGATCTCAGGATCTGACTTTGTTGAAATGTTCGTAGGCGTAGGCGCAAGTCGCGTCCGCGATCTGTTCGAGCAGGGCAAGAAGAACGCGCCCTGCATCGTGTTCATCGACGAAATTGACGCTGTCGGACGCCATCGCGGCGCCGGCCTGGGCGGCGGACACGACGAACGCGAACAGACGCTCAACCAGTTGCTGGTCGAAATGGACGGTTTCGAATCGAACGAAGGCGTCATCCTGATGGCCGCGACCAACCGTCCCGATGTACTCGACCCTGCTCTGCTCCGCCCAGGACGTTTCGATCGCCGCGTCGTAGTGAATCGTCCCGACGTGCGTGGACGCGAGGAAATCCTGCGCGTACACACTCGCAAGATCCCTCTCGCTGACGACGTGGAATTGTCCGTGCTCGCCCGCGGTACACCCGGCTTCTCCGGCGCCGACCTGGCGAACATGGTCAACGAAGCCGCGCTGGCTGCGGCCCGCCAGAACCGCAAAGCGGTTTTGATGTACGACTTCGAAGTAGCCAAGGACAAAGTCCTGATGGGCGTGGAGCGCAAGTCGCTACTGCTCTCCGACGATGAGAAGAAGAACACCGCCTATCACGAAGCCGGACACGCTCTGGTGGCGGCCAAGATGCCCCACTCCGATCCAGTCCACAAAGTGACCATCATTCCGCGCGGCATGGCCCTCGGCCTCACCATGCAGTTGCCTGTGGATGATCGTCACAACTACTACAAGAATTATCTCGACACCCAGATCGCCATCCTGATGGGCGGACGCCTGGCGGAAGAGTTGTTCCTCAACTGCATGTCCACGGGCGCGGGCAACGATATCGAGCGGGCCACCGAACTCGCCCGCAAGATGGTCTGCGAATGGGGCATGAGCGAACTAGGACCACTGACCTTCGGCAAGAAAGAAGAACAGATATTCCTGGGACGTGAGATCGCACAGCATCGCGACTATTCGGAAGCCACTGCCATCCAGATCGACGAAGAAGTCCGCAAGATGGTCAGCGCCGGCTACAACACAGCGAAGACGATCCTCTCGGACAATCGCGAGACGCTGGAAAGAATCGCGCAGGCGCTTATCGAACGCGAAGTGCTGGACGCGATCGAGATCAAGATGCTCGTGGAGGGAACGAACCTCCCTCCCATCAAGCCGCTGCCGTCCAAGAACGACGATGGCGTGCAGCAGGTCATCAAGCCCGAGCCCGGACGAAATCCGGTGAAGGGCGGAGAACGCCCAGCCACGGCGTAACCAGTGTATTGCTTTGAAGCGACGGGGCTTCAGTAGTTAAAGGGAAAACCGCGGTTGTCGCTCTATTTTGAAGAGGCGCGACTTCAGCCGCGGCAGCAAAACTCGAATGCGTACACAACCGTGGAAGAGCGGCCCTTCAGGGCCGCGCAAGTCCCCTAGATTAACTACGGGCTTTAGCCCCAGCGGTTTCCTGCGTTGACCTTGATTTTGGGTGGCGCAGCGGTTCACCGCTGCGGTCAGGCCTATGTTTTGACTTGGGCTTCAGCCCCCGATTGCACGGCTCAGACTTCTTCGGTCGCTCCAGGAAAACTTTTGTGCTGATGCCGAAGCGATGTTAGCCTAAATAGAACATACTCTTACAAGAAGGCAATACCGGTCCAAGATGGCAGAGCTGATTGTTTCCCCCACAACTCGAGCGCTGTTTCCCTATGCCAAATGGTCCTCGCAGTTACCCAAGCTGCGGACCCAATTTCGCGACAATCCACCGTATCCGCACATACATCTCCGCGATTTTCTCGAGCCCGACTTAGCCCGCAAGTTGGCTCTGGAATTTCCCGCCATGGCCACCGACGCGTGGACCCGCTACAAACATCAGAACGAAAACAAACTCGGCCTGGCCAAGCGAGATCTCTTTCCGCCATTCCTGGGCGAGGTTGTGGATGAGCTGAATTCCGAAGCGTTTGTAGATTGGCTCTCGCAGTTAACAGGAATTCCCAACCTGGTCGCGGACCAGTCCCTCGAAGGCGGAGGCCTGCACCAATCGACCACGGGCGGCTTTCTGAACGTGCATACCGACTTCAGCAATCATCACTATCACAAGCGTTGGCGGCGCCAGGTCAACCTGATTCTCTATCTCAATCCCAACTGGCAGCCGGAGTGGGGCGGCGCAATCGAACTATGGGACCGCGACGTCCGCCAGTGCGCAGTCAGGATCCCGCCCATGTTCAACGAGGCGCTGATCTTCCGAACCGACGAAATTTCCTATCACGGTTTCCCCGAGCCCTTGCGTTGTCCGGAAAGCGAGTCGCGCAAAAGCCTGGCGTTGTATTACTACACCGTTGAGTCTGGAGACCACGTCAAAGTACGCTCCACAAATTATCGGTCACGTCCGGAAGACGGAGCGGTAAAGTCCGGGCTGATCTGGCTGGACAAGCTCGCTGTGGATTTGTATTCGCGAGCCAAGGCCCGCTTCGGTTTCTCAGACGATTTCGTCAGTAAAATCCTCGGCTTCCTTTCGCGCAAAGACTGACGCAACGCGGAATCTTCTCGCGTATCACGACGCTCAGCGTCTGAAGAGGCGGCGGAAAAACTCGATGTCGGCGTTTGATTTGGGTGGCGCAGCGGTTCACCGCTGCGGTAAGCCTTGCGTTTTGACTTGGGCTTCATCCCCCGAGGTACGCGTCGCAGACTTTTTCAACGGCCTTCAACCTCTGCAATCAGACCTCTAACCTCTGCCCTCGCTTTGAGTGTCGTCTCGCACTACCGCCTTCGGCTTCAGGGCCACCACCGCCAGGATCACAAAGAACGGATCGATCGGCCGCCGGTAGTAATGTTCCGGAGTCGTGATGTAGTAAATCGGCGGAAACAAGAACAGGATCAACGCATACGGCAGAGCGCCAGCCCAATCCCTTCGCCAGGCGCGCCATAGTCCCAGAAGCGCGAGCACGGTGAGCGCCGTGCAAAACACGATATTCGGCGGATCCAGCGGTTCCTGCGCCAGATATTCACGGTCGAAGCTCCAGTAGCCGGTCCAGATAAAGACGGCGCGCCGGAAGGTCCGCCAGGCGTACCACTTGGGGTCGGCATGAATGGATTCCATCGCCTGCCGTTTTTCCTTGTCCATGTATCCCAGTTCGCCGAGCTGTTTGAATTCGTTCCATTCGCTCTGCACGCGCCAGGGGCCCAGTTCGGATTGTGCCCAGTAGGAAGTGGGGCCCTTGGTGCCGAGCCGCAAAACCAGTCCCATGTTGTCGCGAAAAGGAACGAAGCGATGGAAGACCTCGTAATTGCGAATGAACCAGGGCGTGACGATAACGATAAAAACGGCCCCGGCGAGAACGTTGGGGACCAGCCAGCTTCGGCGGCTGCGAAAGCGGCGGTAGATGATCCATCCGGCGAGAAATGGCAGCACGGCGAGCGCGGACGGGCTGGTGAGCGCCTCCAGGCCCCACAGAGCACCCCACAACACCCATGTGGAGCGGCGGTCGTCATCCTCCAGATTCAGGGTGATCAGAAAAAGCAGGCTCAGGAGCAGAGTCGCGAGCCACGTTTCCCAAATTCTTTCCACCGGAAAATAAATCGCGTACGGAAAGAATACCCAGGTCCATCCCGACCACATCGCGATACGCTCCCCGAAGCTTCTGCGGGCGATCAGGAAAAGCGGAATGCAAACGAGCGACGAGAACAGCGCGTTTAAGGAAACGAGAACGATGGCGGACGCTTTCGTATACACGCCAAACACTTTGAAAACGCCGGCAACCAGGTAGGGATAGACCGGGGTGATCCAGGCGGTGGGGCCGGTTTCTTCAAACAGCGGGCTGCTGAAACCGTGGCCTTCGGCGATGGAGCGCGCGATTCGTCCTGTCTCGTATCCGAAACGCCAGTGGTCGCGCTCTGGATTGAGTTGCTCGTCAAGCAGAAAGACCATCGCGACCAACCGAATCGCCAGCGCGGTCAACACCATCCACAAAAGCGCGCGGGGCAGGCGTTTCGACGTTTGATCCGAACTCAACGAGCATGCCTCTCAGCGGCTAAAGCCGCAATAATTCGGTGGCACTGACGGCTCGGCTGAAGCCGAGCCCCTTCAAAACAAAGTCAAACGCATGTTTTTTTCGCGGCCCGCAGGTCCCGCCGAAGCAGCCTCGTCAGCCGCCGCGAGCCTTTTCCCGCATCCGTTCCAGAAAACTGGGGACATGCACCACGGCGCGTCCCACCGTCCCACGCCCAATTTCCTGCACTCCGTCATGCGCCTCGACCCGCATGATGTAGAACCGCCCATCGAACGACTCCAGTTCCGCCGTCGCCCGAATGTGCATCCCGATCCCGCTCGCGGCCCGGTGCTCAACATGTATCGAAATTCCAACCGTAATCTCCCCCTCTTCACAATACGGCTGAAGGGCCTTGAAGCTGGCCGTCTCCATGAGCCGGATCATATCAGGAGTGGAATACACCGGCGGCAATTCAGGATGATGCGCCGACAAAGTGTGCTTCAGCTCAACCGTTTCACGAGCCTCGCCGCGCACCCGAATTGGAATGGGAATCGCCATGGAAACACTCCGAAACGGAAACGTAAATTCTATTGCATGACGGGCACTGCGGTTTGGGCTAACTGCTGCTTCTTCGCAAATTCGGACAGGATCGGCACAGCGATAATGCCTACCATCAGGTCGTAAACGGCGTGCACGACAATGGCCAGATAGAGCGAGCCGGTCTCGTACACAACGCCATGCATAAGAAGGGCGATGATGGCGGTTGCTAGAATTCCACGCCAACCTTGGACCACGTGGGCGAGCGCAAAAGCCGATACACACAGGCACAAGGCGAGCCAGAAGGAGCTGTTGTTGGCCGTGAGGAACTTCATCGCCAACCCTCGATAGGCACATTCCTCCGTAACGCCTGCCATCGCAGAGACCGCCACCCACCAGCGCATTTGTGAAAGGTCATCGGGAAGAAGCCGACGCGCTCGCTCCAGACGTTCCGGGCTGAGTTTTGCCCAACCCTGTCTCAAGCGCAGACCCAAGACGGTCAGAAAAGCCGCCGCGGACAGCCATGCAGTTAGAGTTGGCAATGGGCCGGAAAGAACGGGAGTTCGTTCTGTCCGGGCTGCAAGCATCGTAATGACGAGCAACACCGCTTGACTAATGACCATCCGCCGGTAACGAACCGGTTTTGGTGGACGCGGTTTCTTACGACGAGTCTGCACGTAGCCAACAATTCCAAGCGCCGGGATGAAGATCAACACCCAGAGCATGAACTGCTGACCAAAGAAACCCAGTTCGGCGGTTGGCATCTGAACGGTGGCTCTGCGCTGCAGGGAATTTCAACTACGCTGCTGCCGCCTGCCGCCGCGTTTCGATCCCGTCCAGCGCGTTCCACAGCGCCTTCGCTGCGCCTTCAGCGGCGGCCAGAGCTTTCTCCGCCGTCTCCGGATTCGCCTCGACTCGCTTCTCGAGTTGTTTGCACCATACCTGTGAGTGATACACATCGGCGGTGGTGTGCACCGTGAAGTAGCGGCGGGTCTTCTCGTCAGCGCCATAGAGTTCGCGCAGCCCGCGATCCTTTTCCGCGGCGATGCGCGGCACCTGCGACTCATACGCGTAAAAAGCCGCCAGCGCTTCCTCAGGAGATCCTTCTCCCGCCACGCCATGGAAGTACGAAATCAATTCGCGAATAGCCGCGATCGGCTGGCGGTGCGGAGCGCGCTGCCCGCCCATGCCCTCGACGAAATCCAGCCACAGTTCCGCATGCGAACTCTCGGGCTCGCCAAAGGCATTCTCGCCGCCTTTCTCATCCGTCATGTTCGCCAACACAGCGCGCCGCAGGTCGCCTTCCTCCAGCCGGATACCCAACTCTGCCAGATAAGCGGGGAACGCTTCCACATGATGGTAGTAATCGCCGGCATACTCGCGCAGATCGTATCGAGTCAATTCGCCCGCCGACCAGGCTTTGTAAAACGGATGGCACAGCAAATCGTACTTATGAATGCAAGCTTCCAATCGGGAGAGAAATTCAGCGCGTTCCATAGTTGTTCACCTCGGAGCCTTCAATATACGGGCACCATCCGCAAACTGACAAGTTCACGCGTCACACCTGCGTGTGAGTTGCTACAATTGACAAAGCGCCGCCCGCTTGTTTCCGCAAAAACATTACAAATGCAGCCCTTTAACGAACATTTCGACGTAGTCGTAGTAGGCGCCGGCCACGCCGGATGCGAAGCCGCCATGGCCTCCGCCCGCATGGGACTGAAAACCGCCCTCTACACCCTGAACGTCGATCTGATCGCGCAAATGTCCTGTAACCCCGCTATCGGCGGCATCGCCAAAGGACATCTCGTCCGCGAAGTGGACGCCCTCGGCGGCATCATGGGCGAAATCACCGACGCCGTAGGAATCCAGTTCCGCCTGCTGAACACCTCACGCGGCCCGGCGGTCTGGTCGCCGCGGGCGCAATGCGACAAACAAGCCTATCGCCTGAAAATGCGCGAGATGTTGGAAGGGCAACCGAATCTGCGGATCAAGCAAGCCGAAGTGGCCGATGTGATTCTGGAAGAGTTGTCAGTTCCCGGTTCTCAGTTCTCAGTTACAACAGGTTCTACTGAGAACCGGGAACTGAGAACTGAGAACTCCTCTTCCCGAAAGTGCCTGGGAATTACACTTCGCGACGGTCGCCGCGTTTCCGCCAGCGCCGTCATCATCACCACCGGAACATTTCTTAATGGCCTGATTCACTGTGGCGAGCAGCAATATCCTGCGGGGCGCTCCGGTGAGCCCAACGCGGTTCTGCTCGGCGAAGCGCTAAAAAATCTCGGCCTGCGTGGCTGTCGCCTGAAGACCGGTACGCCTCCGCGCCTGGACGGACGCACCATCGACTGGTCAAAATTCGCCGAGCAGCCCGGCGACGCCGATCCCACACCATTCAGTTTCCGCACGAAGCGCGTCGCTCATCACGACACCCAAGTCCCGTGCTATATCGCGTTCACCACCGAAGAAACACACCGCATTATCCGCGAAAACGTCCACCGCTCGCCGATGTACAGCGGACAAATTCAATCGATCGGCCCACGCTACTGCCCTTCGATCGAAGACAAGATCGTCAAGTTCCCCGACAAGCTCACGCACCAGCTTTTTCTGGAACCCGAGGGACTGACCACCCACGAAATCTACGTCAACGGCATGAGCACCTCGCTGCCCATTGACGTGCAGTTGGCAATCCTGAAATCCGTCCCCGGGCTGGAAGGCGCCGAGATGATGCGCCCCGGCTACGCCATTGAATACGACTCCATCGATCCGACGGAACTGCATCGCACGCTGGAAACCAAGAAGATCTCCGGACTTTTCCTCGCCGGCCAGATCAACGGCACTTCCGGATACGAAGAAGCCGCCTGCCAGGGAATCATGGCCGGAATCAACGCCG
>DATMNN010000105.1:0-51536 GCA_035569025.1 Terriglobales bacterium | reverse complement strand
GGCGCCGACGTCGTCCTACACGGAGCAAATTACGACGAAGCCTGTGAAGAAGCCTGGCGCCGCAGCAAAGCCGACAGCCTGACTTTCGTCCACCCGTTCGACGACGACGTAGTCATCGCCGGACAAGGCACCATCGGCCTGGAAATGATCGCGCAGCATCCCGACCTCGAAGCCATTGTCGTCCCCATCGGGGGCGGAGGCCTGATTGGCGGCATCGCCTGCGCGGTGAAAGAGACGAATCCCAAAATTCAGGTGTTCGGAGTACAGCCCTCGCGGCTGCCCTCGATGAAAGTAGCGGTGGCCGAAGGCAAGCCCGTGACCCTGAACGCCGCCTCCACCATCGCCGACGGCATAGCAGTCCGGCGCGCCGGAGACCGCACCCTGCCGCTCGTGCAGAAATATGTCGACGACATCGTCACGGTAGAAGAAGAAGAGATCGCCAACGCAATCCTGCTGTTACTCGAACGCGAAAAGACACTCGCCGAGGGCGCAGGCGCAGCCGGACTAGCCGCGCTCGTCAATCGCAAGCTGCCGTTTACAGGAAAAAAAGTTGCCGTGCTCGTGTGCGGCGGCAACATCGACGTGACTCTCTTGTCGCGCATCATCGAACGCGGCCTGGTGAAAGACGGACGCCTCGTCCGCCTGCGCGTCCACCTGCCCGACTATCCCGGCGCGTTGAACCGTCTGACGTCCATCCTCGCGCAGCATCGCGCGAACATCGTCGAGACCGCCTACGATCGCGCGTACCACGGAGTGAACCTCGGCGAAACCGCAATAGAAATCACCATGGAAACACGAGGGCCGGATCACATCGCCGAAATCATTTCCGCGTTAGGCGCCGGCGGCTACGCGCAAGAGAGAGTGCTGTAGCGTCGACATCCCGTCGGCGTGGCCTTGTGAGGCTAGGACACTCAATGACTGAGCTGTAGCTCGATTCGAACCGCGAATCACTGCTATAGTCCAAGTCACCGAATCATGGGTTTGGAAGCAATCACGTTTCCAGCTCTAATTGTCGCCAACGACGGCTGGCTTCAGTACCTGTCCCGAGCCGAAGAACTGTCTGAGTGGACGATGTCCGCGATCGCCAAGTACAGCAGACAGCGCGTTGTTCTCTATGACAGCAGCGACCGTGCTTGGGAAGTGGACAGCATCGACTTGGTTACGCCGGCGAGTTTATTGGCGAGACTTCTCAACCGAAAAGTCCCGGTGAGGTGGTCCCTCCGACACTTGAATGAAGCGCCGCTTCAGGTTGTACGGGAAGTCATAGTAGAAGCAATCGACGCAGATGATGACATCCTGACTCAATCGGTTTCCGCAGATGACCTCAAAGCGTCTGTTCAGAAAGCCTCTTCATTCCATACCCTAATTCACACTCTGAAAGCCAGCCACTCAATTTGACGCCGTGGGGACAGACCCGTAGTTGGTGTAATGGCGATTTTTCGCCAACAATGCAATTCGGATCATTCTCAGTCACTTCCGTACTCTTGCCCAGCCCCTCTCGGAACATGAGGATTTAGCATGGAGTCTAATCAAATATGGCGACGCCACCCAGGAGATGGGTTGGATATGCACTTTTAATTACAGGCCTGCTGCTGCTCTTCGATACCGAAACATTCCTCCGCACAAACTGGTCGCCTCTGCATGTCTCAATGTCCGTGCCCACAGAACTGGCGGTAGCATACTTGCTGTCCGCAAGCGGAATCATTGCCTTCTTGGCACCAAGTCTGATGCGAATAGTGGGCAGTTTTGCGCCAGATGCATCGGTTAAGGTAGCGCAAGCTTTTCCGCACCAATCCGTAGAGGTGCGACTTCGGCGGCGATTGCCGCTGCAAAGAAAATTTTCTGCACTTCCCAACCGAGCACTGGTCGGTGGTGCAACAATTCTCCTTTTGCTGATTCCCGCGTTCCTCATGGTTACCCAGCAGACCCCGGCAAAAGGCATTTACGTGCACCTGACGCCTCAACTCCATCGGGGGCCAAACGAAAATTGTCTGGAAGGCCCCATAGTAATTAGACTCACCGGCCAAAACGAGAAGAGTCGAATGCTGGTAAATGGAAAAGAACTAAGGCGGGAAGAGCTAGAACCTTTCCTGAAAGCTGCACTTGCCAGAAGGGCAAACTGGGAAGTATTCATCGAGGGAGATGACTCCGTGTCGTATGCCGATCCGATGTATGCGATCGACGTCATCAACGCCCTGCATGCCAAAGCCGTGATCCTGACGCCCAAACTGAAAGGACAGATTGGCGACAACTGTCGTTAACAGGCGATTACACTCAGAACGGTAGGATGGTTTAGAAATTGAACTGGCAACTATGCCACAACGACGCGCTTCATCTGGCAGGCGCGTAGAAATAATAGTCGGCGGTGTAACCGATTTTGGTTTCGGCATTGCGGTGTGACTCGTCGCACCCGTCGGCGGGTGGCTGGCCACCCTGTGTGTGCACGCGCTGAATGGTGGTAACGTTCGTGAGCAGACCGTTGCCGGCGTGAGCCACGGCATTCACCAGCAACCAGGGAATGGAGCCGGGATTGGGGGACTCCACGTGGGCCACCGCTTTGCCGGTGACTTCGCTGCCGTCCTTCAGTTTCCACGTCGGACCGGCGAAATGGTTCCCGATGACCTTATCTTTGTCTTTGTCTTTCGCGTCTCTGAGTTCTGCGTCGGGCCCTTTGAGAGTCCAAATGAACTTGTTGTCCGTGCCGGACTGGCAGGTATAGATCTGCGATCCGGAGGCATGCGCGACCAGGACAACTCTTTCGCCCGCAGGAGCATGAATCGCATCGGGAACGTCGGGCAGACTTTCCTTTTGTGCGTTCGCCAAAGGGACCCCGATCAGAGCCCCCAATGTAACCTGGCAAATAATCACTGCTGCGCCTTGCGTAAGGCTTCGCATGGCGCGATTGTAACAGGGACGGATCGGTTGGCAATACGTTGCCAACCTGGAAGATGGTTCCGTTTCAAGAAAGTAGCTTGCGTACCTGGCCAGAAGATTGGGCGCCCGTCACACCATCATTCAAACTGCTTGCGAAACCGCTCCAACTGATCTTTGATCTCCCCGAGTTCGCGGCGGAGCGCAGCGACTTCTTCTTCGACACGTGCAACACGCTCGACGACCTCCGCGCCACCATCCGTTGCTGCCATTGGCTGATGCATCGACTCCCCTACCGCCACATCTCCCGACATTAAATGCACCCAGCGCGACTCCTTGGTCCCCGGCTGCCGAGGCAGCACCTTCACCAACACTGGATCGCGCTGCATGAGCTTCTGCAACGCAGACTGCACGTCGTCCAGCGTCTCAAACCGGTGCAACCGCTCGGTTCGCCCCCGCAGTTCACCCGGAGTCTGCGGACCACGCAGCAGCAGCACGCAAAGCACGGCAGTCTCCGCGCGCGTGAAGTTGAACACCTCCTGCAACCGGTGCTCATACTTCGTAACGCGGCTGTCAGCCCCACCGGCCGGTCCCGCCATGCGCTGCGACTGGAGTCCGTCGATCGCGTCCCGCACCGCGTCCTCATCCAATTGCATGACCGGATCGCGATTTGATTTCTGATTGCAGGCATTCACCAGCGCATTCAGCGACAGCGGATAATATTCCGGAGTCGTAATGTCCTTCTCAACCAGCGATCCGAGCACGCGCACTTCGTTAGCGGTGAGTGAAAGTTCCATGATGTTGATCCGCACCCGACGCATCAGATTGTAAAGGGTTCGTGGATTATCTCCGCAAACGTCGTATCAGGGTACGCCTAAGAGGCCACGGGAGAACACGCCACGTGTGCACGATCGTGGAAGAGCGGCCCTTCAGGGCCGCGTAAGTGGAAACGCGCAGAGGCTTCAGCCCCGGTGGTCGCTTTCTTGCGGGAAAACTGTAAACTCAACTACATCCGCATGACTTCACGCCTTGCTGTACTGGCCATCTTCGCCCTTTTCACAATCTCCACGGCACAAACCCCGCTCCACAAGCCGACGCCTCCACCCTCGGCGAAACCTTCACCAGACGCGCAACTCTACCGCAACCCGGCCTTCAACTTCCGCTACCAGATCCCCTACGGTTGGGTAGACCGCACCAAAGAAATGCAGGAAGGCAACGATGCGTCGAAGGGAGAGGTCCTTCTGGCCATCTTTGAGCGACCGCCGCAGGCGGCTGGCGACACGATCAACTCTGCGGTCGTCATCGCATCGGAAAAATCCGCGGCCTACCCTCGATTGAAAAAGGCGGAAGACTATCTTGCGCCACTTACCGAACTCACCACCGCGAAAGGGTTCAAACTTGAGGGCGATGTATGGGAAGCCGAAGTAGGCGCGCAACATCTCGTGCGCGCGGATTTTTCCAAGGCGTTGAACGAAAAACTCAACATGCATCAGTCCACTCTGGTGCTTCTCGCGAAAGGACAAATCGTAACCTTCACGTTCATCGCAGACACCACCGACGCGGTGAACGATCTGATCGAGAGCCTCAGTTTTTGGCCCACGAAATCGAAAACGAAATGACCATTTACCGCTTCGCGACTCGCTCCCATCAGACGCAAGGATTTACCGAAAATGTACGTCCCTAAGGGCAACAAAAAGCGTGGGTTAGAGGCGCGATTCGGCCTCCGCCACAACCCTGTTTTGTGCTAAAATAGAAACATCTCTGGCGACACCTAAATAGCAGAAATTTCAATAGTTTGAGGTCGCCTGAGCACCCTGGTAGCGCCTACCCAGCCGGAGCGCTCGAACCGGCATTTTCACGGAGCGGAATGGCCACGAAAGAAATCACGACCCCGGTCGCGGACACAAAGAATAAGAACGGCAACGCCGACTACACCGCCGATTCCATCAAGGTGCTCGGCGGCATGGAAGCGGTACGCAAACGTCCCGCCATGTACATCGGTTCGACCGGTGAAATGGGATTGCATCATCTCGTCTATGAAGTCGTCGACAACTCCGTCGACGAAGCGCTCGCCGGTTACGCCAACAAAATCGACGTCACCATTCATCTCGACAATTCCATCACCGTCGTCGACGACGGGCGCGGTATCCCGGTCGACAACATGGATATCGATGGCGAAAAAATTCCCGCCGCGCAAGTGGTCATGACCACGCTGCACGCCGGCGGCAAGTTCGACAGCAACTCCTATAAAGTTTCCGGCGGATTGCACGGCGTCGGCGTGAGCTGCGTCAACGCGCTCAGCGAAGAACTCGATCTCGAAATCTGGCGCGACGGTTTCACCTGGGAACAGACCTACTCCAAAGGCGAGCCCACCAGCAAGCTGAAAAAGGCCGGAGCCGCCAAGGTGAAGACCGGCACCAAAGTTCACTTCGTGCCCGACAAGACTATTTTCACCACCACCATCGAATACAACTTCGATACGCTCTCGCAGCGCCTGCGCGAACTCGCGTTTCTTAACAAGGGATTAATCATCACGCTTACCGACGAACGGCAGACGGACTCGAAGACGGGCGAAGCCAAGCGTTCCGAGTTCAAGTACACCGGCGGCATCGCCGAGTTTATCAAGCATCTGAACCGCGGCAAGGCCACGCTGCACGACAAGCCGATCTACATGGAAGCCGATAAAGATCAGGTTCACATCGAAATCGGCCTGCAATACAACGACGGATATTCGGAATCGGTCTTCAGCTTCGCGAACAACATCAACACCGTCGATGGCGGCACGCACCTTTCCGGCTTCCGCACTTCGCTCACTCGCACCATCAACTACGCGGGCCAGCAGATGGGCCTGTTCAAAGATGTAAAGGAAAATCTGACGGGTGACGACGTCCGCGAAGGACTCGTGGCCGTCATCAGCGTGAAGCTGCCGCAACCCCAGTTCGAAGGCCAGACAAAAGGCAAGCTGAATTCCGACATCGCCGGAATCGTGCAGGCGGTGGTCAACGAACGCCTCGGCGGCTTCTTCGAGCAGAACACAACCGTCGCAAAGAAAATCATCAACAAAGCGATCGACGCCGCGCGCGCCCGCGAAGCTGCCCGCAAGGCCCGCGACCTGACCCGCCGCAAAGGCGCGCTCGATGGCGGCGGACTCCCCGGCAAACTCGCCGACTGCTCCGAAAAAGATCCCAGCCGTTGCGAATTGTTCCTGGTCGAAGGCGAGTCCGCAGGTGGCACCGCCAAACAGGGCCGTGACCGCCGCTTTCAGGCGATCCTTCCCTTGAAGGGCAAAATTCTCAACGTAGAAAAAGCGCGCTACGACAAAATGCTGGCGCATGAAGAAATCCGCGCCATGATCACCGCGCTCGGAACCGGCATCTCCAAGGAAGACTTCGACCCGACGAAGGTCCGCTACGGCAAGATCATTCTCATGACCGACGCCGACGTCGACGGCTCGCACATCCGCACCCTGCTGCTGACGTTCTTCTTCCGCCACATGCAGGAACTGATCAAGCGCAACAACGTGTACATCGCGCAGCCGCCACTGTTTGGCATCAAGAAGGGCAAGTCCCATCAGTACATCAAGGACGAACGCGAGTTCGTCAAAGTGATGGTGAAGCGCGCTTCGGAAGGCCTGGTGATCCGCTACGGCGAAGGCGCCGCCACGCTCGAAGGCTCGGCGCTGACGAAATTCATCACCGTGCTCAACGAATATCTCGGATACCTCGACAAGCTGAACAAGCGTATCCGTGCAGAACAAATCACCGAACTGTTGCCGCGTCTCGACTTCGCAAAACGCGTTGACTTTGAAGGCGACAAATCGAATCCGCCGAAGAAAGTCGAAAAGCTCGAAAAAGAACTGAAGAAGCTGGCGAAAGAACTGAGCCTGAAGAGCGTCGATACCCACTTCGACGAAGAGCACAACCTGTGGGAAGTGCGCTTCGTAAACTCGCAGGGCTCCGAACACATCATCAACTGGGAACTCGCCGCTACACCGGAGTGTCGTCAGTTGATCGCCAAGTTCAAACAGATCGAGCCGTACATGGATCCACCATTCGTGATCGAGAGCGTGCCGCGCGCATCCTCGAAGGCCGAGGCTGAAGAAGCGGCCGATGCCGAAGGAACGAGCGAAGAAACCGACTCCGCCCCCAAGAAAGCCGCCAAGGCTCCGGCCCGCCGCGCGAAGGAAGCCGAGATCGTTGAGAAGAACAACGCCCGCGACCTCTTCGACTACGTTCTGAATGAAGGCCGCAAAGAGTACACCGTACAGCGCTACAAAGGCCTCGGCGAAATGACTGCCGAACAGCTCTGGGAAACCACGATGGACCCGGAACGCCGAACCCTGCTTTCCGTAAAACTCGAAGACATCGCCGAATGTGAAACCATCTTCACCACCCTCATGGGCGAAGACGTGGAATCACGGCGGAAGTTCATCGAGGACAACGCACTGGATGTGAAGAACCTGGACATCTAACTACTCGCGTGGGGCGGACACTCCTGTCCGCCTCTCCCTTCCAAAGAACCTACGCAAGTTCCTATCAGCGACCCGTTCTCCCAGCGGACAGCCGCGCGTCTTGGGGCACGGGATACTCCGGAGCAATCGCGGAAAGATATTTTCCGTCGCACGATAACTCTCTGCGCCTCTAAGACGATCAACGATGCAGAAATCCCGCGGGAACCACCGCGGCCCCGATCGCGTCTATTGTTCAGGGAAGGACGCCGTCATGGCAGTGTCGCCTCCGGCCTCGCAAAATAATTTGACTTACAGGCAACGTTTCCCAAAGTGGTGTGGTTCCAACCGAATGCTTAGGGGTGCACTTATGCCGCGCCAGCTTCTGGGCCCCTTGTGGTTAGTTGTGCCTGTTTTACCTCTCTTGGTTCTTACGTGGAGCTTCCTCTCCACCGAAACCACTGTCAAGGCGGCGCCGGGCACAACCTCCGGCTCGCTCCAGATTATCGGCAAAGACGGATCGGTTAGTGGGGCCTGTCCTCTTAAACACACCGAGGTCCATGGCGCGATCAGCGGGTTCATCGCGCGCGTCGAAGTGTCGCAGACTTTCGAGAATTCCGCGTTTCAGAAGATCGAGGCGGTCTACACCTTTCCGCTCCCCGAGAACGCCGCCGTCGACGACATGACGATCCAGGTCGGCACTCGCACCGTGCGCGGCCTGATCAAGAAGCGCGAGGAGGCGCGCGCGATCTACGAGCAGGCCAAGCAGACCGGACACGTGGCTGCACTCCTCGACCAGGAGCGTCCCAACATCTTCGCGCAGGCTGTGGCCAACATCATGCCAGGTGAGCAGGTCGTCGTCACCATCAGTTATCTCCAGACGCTTGAGTACGAGGACGGCGCTTACAAGTTCGTTTTCCCGATGGTTGTGGGTCCGCGTTACATTCCCGGACAGCCAACTGGAAAACAGGGGGGCGGGCGCGAACCGGACACCGACAAAGTTCCGGACGCGTCGAAGATCACGCCACAAATCACGCCGCCCGGAACGCGCGCTGGGCACGACATTTCGATTGAGATGGCGATCGATGCCGGCGTTCCGATTCAGCAATTGCAATCCAGTTCGCACGAGATTGAAATCGACCGCACCAGCGCGAACTCAGCTTTCGTCAAGCTCAAGAACCAGGCCGAGGTCCCCAACAGGGATTTCATCCTGAAATACGACGTCGCCGGCGAGCAGATTAGCGACGCGGTTCTGTCGCAAGCCGCCCCCGCGAACGGCAAGCTGGGTACAGGCGGATACTTCACGCTGATCCTGCAGCCTCCGGCGCGCATACCGGAATCAGATATCACGCCCAAGGAACTGGTATTCGTACTCGACACGTCTGGATCGATGTCCGGATTCCCGATTGAAAAAGCAAAGGACTTGATTAGCCACGCGCTTGACGAGCTATACCCCGGCGACACGTTCAATCTGATTACGTTCTCCGGCGACACCCAGATTCTGTTTCCCGAACCCGTGTTTCCGACCGCGGAAAATATCCGCAAAGCCAAGGCGCTGCTCAACGGACGCCGCGGCTACGGCGGCACGGAGATGATGAAGGCGATCCGCGCTTCGCTGGCGCCCTCCGATTCGCAAGACCACCTGCGCGTGGTCTGCTTCCTGACCGATGGTGAAGTTGGCAATGACCTCGAGATCCTTGGCGAAATTAAGAAGCATGCAAATGCGCGAGTGTTCGCCTTTGGCATCGGCAGTTCAGTGAACCGCTTCCTGATCGAAGGTATGGCAAAAGCGGGGCGCGGCGCATCGGAGGTCGTGACGCTCGACGACCAGGCAGGTCCGGCAGCGCACCGGCTTTATGAGCGCCTGCGTTCGCCGCTGCTCACCGACGTATCGATCGACTGGGGCGGCTTGCCGGTGACGGAAGTCTATCCGCAGCATTTGCCGGACTTGTTCAGTGGAAAACCTTTGGTCATAAGCGGACGCTATACCGCCGCGGCCAGCGGCAGCATTCACATTCGGGGCAAGCGCGCGGGTGAGAGTTTTGTCCGGGACATTGCTGTCAGCTTCAGCGCGATTGAGGGTAAGTACCGCATCCAGTCCAGCTTTTGGGCCCGCCGTAAGATTGATGACCTGATGTCGCAAGACTGGGCAGGATTGCAGAACGGGAACGTGAAGGCGTCCGTGCAGAAAGAGATTGCGCAGCTCGGGCTTGAGTACCGGCTGATGACGCAGTTCACTTCGTTCGTCGCCGTCGAAGAACGTGTGGTCACGCAGGATGGCAAGCCGGTGCGAGTAGAAGTGCCGGTGGAAATGCCGGAGGGCGTAAGTTACGAAGGCGTGTTTGGGAACGAGCAGGTCCAAGGGCTTGCGTTAAACGGTCGACAGTACTCCCGTCTACAGCAGTTCGCTTACCTGAGCTCTGCCAAGCGAGTGACAGGCGGCGGAGGCTCGGGTTCCGGAGCAGGCGGCGGATCCGGATCGTTTGGGGGCGTGGTGGGCGGAGCTCTTCACGTACCCTCAACCATCCCGGTGGCGCCGCCTGCGCCCCCTCCACCAGCCGCTCAACCAGCGATAGCCAGCGACGCTGAGATTCGGGAATCTCCTCCCGTTGACCAGAAACCGGCCAGCGACCGTACACTCCTGGAATCGAAACTCCATCCCACGCTGCTGGAAGCATTCGATTGCTGGAAGAAATCCGGCTCGGACTGCAAGCTCGCGCCGGGCGGGACGGTGGAGGTCCAGGTGTGGTTGACGGATGATTCCGCCGCGGTTCTCGAGCAGCTCAGAACGGCAGGCTTCGCTGCATCCCAAGACCGACCGAAAGAAAAAGTAGTGGCCGGCACCATACCCGTCGACAAGTTGGCCGACCTGGCGAAAATCGGCGCCGTGCGTTTTATCTCTCGCGCGCGGCGGTGACGCGGATTAGCCCCCCTCAGGGCACCGAGACACGGAGAAGGTACGACCGACTCTGTGTCTCGGACGGTCCGCACGTTACTTCCTGCAGCCTGTCCAGTTACTACGAGTTACTGTCGCGCCCGCTCGGACTGAACCCTCCGGCGCAAGTTTTATCCTCGCTCTCGTTCCCAGATCAGACGCGGCGGATAGCGTTCTTAGAGATCAGATCGGCCCTTCGTCGGGTGCGAGACCGGTCCCTAATACGACCACGAGGGGAAATGAGCACTATGCATAAGCTTTTGCTCGCATTGCTTTTCAGCCTGGCATCTTTTTCCGCCATGAAGGGTCAGACTCAGCCGGTTGCGATCGACTCGTCGAACGCGCCGGCGCTCACCATCTACAACCAGAACTTCTTCGTCGCCCGCGAATACCTTCCGCTCGACCTCAACACGGGCGTCAACCACGTCAACTTTGCCGGGATCACCTCGCATCTCGAACCGGACTCCGTCATCCTGCGCGATCTCACCGGACGCCCGCTCCAGATTCTCGAGCAGAGTTACCGCAACGACCCCGTCTCGCAGGAATTGCTGCTGTCGTTCTATGAAGGCAAGACAATCGATTTTCTCGTGCCGCGGGGCGAGAAGACGGAGACCATCCACGGCAAGATCATCCGCAGCGGATATGTTCCCATCTCGTACTATCAGCAGCAGAACTACGGCTATCCGCAGCCCAACATCGGCCAGCCGATTGTCGAAGTGGACGGCATCCTCCGCTTCGGACTGCCCGGCCAGCCCCTGTTTCCGGCACTCGGCGGAGATTCGATCCTCAAGCCGACGCTGAGTTGGGAACTCTCCACCACTCAGGCCGGAAAATCGCAGGCGGAAATTTCCTACGTCTCCGGCGGCATGACCTGGCAATCGGATTACAACCTGGTCGTCTCCGACGGCCCGAAAAACTCCGGCATGAATTCACTAGACCTCGTCGGCTGGATCACCATGCGCAACCAGAGTGGCAAGACGTTCGAAAACGCGCACATCAAGCTGTTGGCCGGCGACGTCAGCAAGATTCAGCCGCCCATGCCGATGGCAAAGGCCGCCTACGCCGTGGCGGGCGCGATGGCGATGGATGAAGCGGCCGCCCCCGTGGTCCGCGAAAAATCCTTCGACGAATTCCACCTCTACACGCTGGAACGCCCCGCAACCCTCCGCGACAACGAGACCAAACAAGTCGAGTTCGTGCGCACCACCAGCATCCAGTCGCAGCGGCTCTACCTCTATGACGGCGCGCAGGTCGATCAATACGGATATGCCAACTACGAGCAGATCCGCAACGACCCAGGTTACGGAACGGCGACCAACAAGAAAGTCTACGTGCTGCAGGAGTTCAAGAATTCCGAGGCCAACCATCTCGGCATCGCGCTGCCCAAGGGGCGTCTGCGCTTCTACCGCCGCGACACGGACGGCAGCCTGCAGTTCGTCGGCGAAAACACGATCGATCACACACCCAAAGACGAAATGCTCCGCATCTATACCGGCAACGCCTTCGACATCGTGGGTGAACGCAAGCGCACAAACTATCGCGTGGATTCCAACGCGCACTGGATGGACGAAACCTTCGAGATCCGCGTCCGAAACCACAAAAAAGAATCCGCCAACGTGCGCGTGGTCGAGCACCTCTACCGCTGGACGAATTGGAAAGTGACCGAACAGTCGCACCAGTTCAAAAAACGCGACGCACAGACGATCGAATTCCCAGTAACGGTCGCGCTGGACGGCGAACAGGTCGTCACGTACACGGTTCACTACTCGTGGTGATGTAGCGCGGGCACCCTTGCCCGCGTTTCCAGCCAGCATGGTGACGGTGATATTCGTGGACAAGAGGAATTGGGCCGACGGATCCGCATTCACATCCACCGCACCAGGAAGATCTAATTCCCGTACCTCGCGTCCGGATAGAGGCGGTTAAACACTACCCACATCCCCGCAATCAGGCCAAACACCAACAGGCTCCCCTCCGGGCCAACGCTACCCCCAGTCAGCCAGGCGGGACCATGAAACGATGAGTTCAGCAGGTGGCCGGGCATCATCGCCCCACTGTCGGGGACGGAAAAAAAGAAGCTCTCACCCCAATCCCACGACGCGTGGAATCCGACGGCCCACCATAGGTCTCCGGTTCGTCGCAGCGTGAGGCAGAAAAAAAATCCCAGAAACGCAACCGCGACCAGCCCAACTTTGCTTTCGCCGGCATTGGAACCATGGAGCGCGCCGAAGCCTGCCGACAACAACACCGCAGCCGGCCAGAAATTCATTCCTTGCGTCAACACCCATTGCGAGTACCCGCGCGCCAGAAATTCTTCGAACAGTCCGACCATCAAAAAGAAGATCGCATAGTAGAGTCCGTATTTGGCGATCGCCCGTCCATGAATGGAGAGTGCGTCGAACTCGAAGGCTCCGGTCGCGCGCAGTGCCAGCATCAGCACACTCAGCGATCCCAGTCCCCAGATCGTTCCCACCCAGAAGTTTCGGCGAAATGCGTTTTTGATCGGCAAGCCGAACGCGCCGAAGGGACGATTTTCGATGCGCGCCATCACGAACCCGGGAAGAATGGCGGCCAGCATCAGCGCGGCCTGCGGCAGCAGGTTCCACACGAAACCGCGTCCGGTGCGGGGCATCAACTCATGGAAGAAATCGTTCAGCAGCCGGAAAAATACGTATCCCAGGCTCAGATAAATCAGCCAGCGTGCGATGAGGTAGAGTCCGCCGGGACCGTTGGGAATCTCCCGCCGCGATGACGGCGGCGCAATTGAGCTTGTAGCTGGCGGAAGGGCCGGTTGCGAAGCAGTGTCAGGCGGAACAGGCTCCGGCGCCGCATCGGGACGCGGATTCGTATCCATGATGGTCCCGGACATGGTAAAACACTCGGTCCCACCTCATGCGCCGATTTTTTCAATCCATGGTCATCGGCCGCCCACAGTTTGCCGCTCTGGCGCTGTTGGCGGTGTTTCTGTTGCAGTGTTGCTGGTTTGCTGGAGTCGTGGCGCCCAAGACTGTCGACACCGATTCCGGCGCTATGGCGCGCATCTACCTCGGGCTTCACCAATGGAAAAGCGGAGTCATTGCCGGCACGCCGGAATCACTTCGCCCCGAAGACGCGACCGCAATTTCTGCGGCTGCGCATCAGCGGGTTCGCGATGGATTTGACGAAGACCGGTCGCCCCTCTATTACCTGACTGCAGCCGCGCCGTTCGTGGTACCCCCGGCGACGTCATCGCTGACCAAAAATCTGTCGCTCTGGCACATCCTCGCCTCTGCGCCCAATTTGTTTTTTGCTGCGATGCTGGGCGGCTCCCTCTGGTACGTGGCGCGGCGTCTCTACGGCAACGCCGGCGGATACATCGCCCTGACGCTCTACTGCTTTTCGCCGGCGATGATCGTGGGCGTGGCAGGCGCGCACAGCTTTGGCGAAATGGGCGCGATCTGGGGAGGATTCGGAGCCGTGTGGACCGCCATCGCTGTCGCCCACACGCTGTACGCTCCACGCGAGGTCGTGCTCTGGAACTGGCGCAGGATCCTGTTGCTCGGACTATCACTCGCGCTGGCCGCCGGGAATCAGTTCTCGCTCGGCGTACTCGCGCTTGTTGCTTTGCTGCTCATGCTGTGGGTAGCACCAGTGCGGCGGCAGGCGGTGCTGGTGATCTGGGCCGCGGCGTGTGGCGTCGCGTTGGCGATTCTGTTCGCCGCGTACTTCTTTCATCCTTCGCTGTTTTGGCAAGGCTTGCTGCACGTTCGCTGGCTCGATTTCGATCCCCGGGCACTGGCGGCGCCGGTCGCCTATCGGCACAGCGCTGAAACGATTTTCGGCGGCAGTCCCCCGATGCTCATGGCCTTGCCTGTTGCGCTAGGAGTGTTCGCAGCATGGAGACGCGCCCGGTATTTTGGAAACATCGCGCCGCTTCTCGTCGCCCTCGGATTGACCGCCCTCGGCATGGCAGCTCCGGGTTTCCCCGGCGAGGGATTCCTGTTGGCCGCGCTGGTCTTCTGGTTTGTCTTTGTCGCCGGAGTCTTCGCCGACCTGCTCGAAACGCGCTACCGCCTCATCGTCGGAGCCGCCCTGTGCGGTCTGTTGATCTCCTCCGCACTCTGGAACGTTCTGGAATTGGCCCGGACCGCAAAATAAGATTGAGGATGAAATACAATATTTTCTATTGCTATGGCTTCCACGAACCCGCAGCCCGCAGATTCACAAAAGACAATCTACGTAACCCAGGCCGGACTCCCGCTCAGCTTCAAACTTGACTGGCCTTTTCATCCATCCACGTCGGGAGCCGACTTTCACGTTCTTCACAGTGAAATCACGCTGGAAAATTCCGGAGGCCTGCGCGCCCTGGTCGCAGTGAATCTCTCGGCTACGCTGCGCGAAGTTCTACCCTCGATGGAAGCCAAAGACGCCGAAGCGCCCGTCATCAACGCCCTGCGCAAAGATGTGGACCGCAAGCAGATTGAGTTTGTGAAGTCCGGCAAGCTGGTGCCACTGCCGTTTTCCAGCCGCCACTATGATTTCAAACGCAGCCAGTGGGTTTTCGGAAAAGCGACTGACGAAGACATCGCGCTCCTTATCGAACGAAAAGTCTACTGGCAGACGCGGCTCGTCGGAGGCGAAGTGTGGTTGGGTGATCCGACCGAGGCGCTCTACGTCCAAAGCACCAGCGAGCACCTCGCCGAATTAGCGGATCGCCTCGCCCGAAAAGGCCTCTTCACACTGGTACGCCGCAATGCCGCAGCCCTGCCGGCGCTGATGGATCAACAGGCTCGTTTCGAATCGGAGATGGCAGCGGCACTGGGAGAACTCGAGCGCAAACACACCTTCGAGCGCGGTTAGGCAGTTTGCTGAAGACTCTGCTTTTGGGTGGCGTAGCGGTTTACCGCTGCGAAAAACCTTTGCTTTGACGTGGGGCTTCAGCCCCGAGGCACGCTCCGCAGACCTTTTTATCCCCTACCAGACGCGGCAGACTTTCTCTCTCACCATCGGCTGCCCCGGTTTGCAGTGGAACGCTTCTCGAAACTCAGGCAGATTCGAAACCACTCCATTCGCCCGGTAACTATCGGGAGAGTGCGGATCAAGCGTGGCGCGCAGCCGCTTTTCTTCGTCGCGGGTGCTCGTACACCAGCTCTGGCCGTAGCCGATAAAGAAGCGCTGCCCAGGTTCTAACCCATCGATCGGATCGAGATTCAGATTCTTCGTATCTTCCTTCCACGCCAGATACGCAAGCAGCGTGCCGCCCAGATCGGCGAGGTCTTCGCCATTGGTCAACTTCCCGTTGATCTTGACGTCGTCAATGATCGTGTACCCGGAATACTGATCGACGACACATTGCGCCCGCTCGTCAAACGCTTTGCGATCAGCTTCAGTCCACCAGTTCCGCAAATTTCCCTTGTCGTCGAACTGGCTGCCTTCGTCGTCGAACGCGTGCGTCAGTTCGTGGCCCATGGTGCCGCCGGTGTTCCCATAATTCGGGGCCGCGTCAGACTTCGCGCTGAACAACGGCGGCTGCAAAATCCCGGCGGGAAAATTAATGTCATTCTTTTGCGGATCGTAATACGCATTGACGGTCGGCGGAGTCATGGTCCACTCGCCGCGGTCCACGGGCTTACCGATCTTGGCGACTTGCCGGTGAAATTCGAACCACGCGGCGCGTTCGGTGTTGCCCGCTTCGTCGCCGCGCACGATTGTCAGCGCGCTGTAGTCGCGCCAGCGGTCCGGGTAGCCCACTTTGTTCCGGATCGCCTCCAGCTTCGTCAGCGCCTGCCGCCTGGTCGCAGCTCCCATCCATGGAAGGGCCCGAATTTCACTCTGCATCGCTGCTTCAATTTCCTTCACCATCTTGACGGCTGCAACCTTCGCGTCTGGACCGAAATACTTCGCGACGTAAGCCTGGCCAAGCGCCTCGCCGAGATCATTGTCCACATCGTTGGTGCAACGCTTCCAGCGCGGAGGAAGCTGCTGCCGTCCCCGCAGGGTCTTGCCGTAGAAGTTAAAGTTCTCCTGATTAAATGAGGACGAGAGATTGGTCGCGGCGCTGTGAGCAGCCTGCCACCGCAAATAAATCTTCCAGTCGGCAAGACTTTCTTTCTCGATCGTCAGGTTCATGGCTCGGAAAAAATCGGGCACCGCGACATTGAGGGACTGAATCGATCCTAACCCGCTCTTCGAAAAATAAGTCCTCCAGCCAAACGAAGGAGAGAGTTGTTCTAGCTCCTGCACCTTCATCCGGTGATATATCTTGTGTGGATCGCGGCGCTCCACGCGAGTCAGGTGACCCTGCGCCAGTTCGGTTTCGATTCGCATCACGGTCGCAGCTTCCGCGGAGGCCTGCTCAGGCTTGTCCCCGAGCAGTTCAAACATCTTTTGGACGTGCGCCACGTATGCCTTGCGCAGATCCTGCGACTTCGCATCGTCTTTCAGGTAGTAGTCGCGATCGGGCAATCCGAGCCCGCCCTGGTCGGCCTCGGCAATCACTTCCGTCGAATCGATCGCGTCCTGCGACGAGCGGAAATTGAACAGCGCTCCGCTGCCCACGATTGCGGTTGGGAACTGGCTGGTGGCGACATATTCAGCCAGCGCGCTCTTGGACTTCAGAGCTTCAATACGCTTCAGTTCGGGCGCAAGCGGCGTCGCTCCTGCTTTGTCGATGGCGGTTTCGTCCATACAGGAAGCGTAGTAGTCGCCAATCTTTTGTTGGACCGGATCTTTCGTTCCCGTAGCGCTCGCGGCTTCTTCGAGGATGGTCCGCAGTTGAGCCAGGTTCTCGTCCTGCAACTTGCCATACGCGCTCCAACTCGACTGATCGGGCGGGATCGGATTCTTCTTCATCCACCCGCCGCAGGAGTACGTATAAAAATCCACACAGGGATCGACGGTCTTGTCCATCGAAGAGAGGTCGAGCACCGGTTGCTCGGTGGCGACCGGATTCTGCGCTGCCAACGGAAGGAGAGAGGCCAGAATAAAGGCCGAGGTAAGCACGAAATTCTTCGGAAACATTTTTCCCTCAAAAAATCGGCGGACCTCAGACCCTACCATCCCTGTCTAGGATTTATCCACCGTAATCGATCCATCCCCGGTGTGCACCACGAGACGATTGCCCCCGCCATTCAATTTGCCGTGAACATCGGAGTTGTTGAACTTGCCCTCCACCGTGAGCGGCAGATTGAGTGTAATGTGGCCGTCGCCGGTGTGCAGGTCGACGTCGGCCGCCAAGTCACCGGGAATTTCCAGATTCACGCTGCCGTCGGAAGTGCGCACGTCCCACGAATGTGCGACGCGCGATCCCGCTTGCGCTTTGAGTGAAACGCGCCCGTCGCCAGACGTCAAATCGACGCCGTCAAAGCGGCCCGCCACGCGAATCGAACCGTCGCCCGTATGTGCGCGCACCGTGCCCTCCACATCGTCGACCTCGAGCCGCCCGTCACCACTGTAGAAATCCATGTCGCCACGGAGATGGCTTACCGAGATATGCCCGTCTCCGGTGCGCAGCGAGACTTTGCCCTCCCGCGGCATGTGAATCTCGATCAACACGCGGCGCCTGCCCGAATTGAAGGTAAAGTTGCGCCGCGGCAGCCGCACTTCGATTTCAACCGAGTCGCCCGCCTGGCGTTCGATCACCTTCACGCCATCGTCGCCGATCTTCCAGCGTTCCGTCGTAACGTGAGCTTCGATTTTTTTCTGATCCCAGGTATCGAGACGAATGTCGGCATCGGAAGTATCGACGCGCAATTGCGGAGCCTGCTCGACGTTATAGGTCTTGGACCAGTCGTCGGCACGGGCGCCAGTAGCGAGCAAGAAGGTTGCAACAAGGGCAATGGCGAAATGACGCATATTCAGATTCTCCAGAAACCTGGAGACAGACGCATACCCCAGGTAGTCAGACGTAGGTACGGATCATACGTTAGGCCGGTTCCCGGAAAAATCGTGGATATCGTAAGACTGGGAATGAGACTGAAGAGGCTAGTTGTTGTCTCGCTTTGAAGGGGCGCGGCTTCAGCCGCGCCGTACGCGTCCAATCTCAGCGCGGCTTTAGCCGCTGGGGGAGTGCTGTACGCTTCTCAGAAACTTGTCCCGCCACCCCTTGTCCGGCCCACATTCTCCGGAAACCACCCTACGGATGATTCACTCCGCTCAGGAAGCCTCCCAGATGGCCGGTCAGGCCGACCAGCACGACGCCCAGAACTTCCACGGCCCAGCGAAAACGCGGCAGTCGTTCTACGCGCCCGGGACGCCCCTTGCGATGCATCCACCAGGTCGTCAGAATCAGCAGCGTCGAAGCACATCCCAAAAGCAGGTGGAGCAGCAGAATTCCTTTCAGCCGACGTCCTTCCAGTTCCAACTGCCAGGCCAGCACGCCCGTGAGCGCCGCCGGGACCGCCGCCAGCGCCGCAAGGCACAGGTTGTAGTAAGCCGCGGCGGCCACGTCTTTGCGGCGAGCGACGCTCGCCACAAAATCGAGTGCAACACCCACGATGAAAAGTGCGATCGGAAAGTGGATCAATACAACGTGCTGCGCATGCTTGGCCAGTAGTACGGTTCGGGGATCCCAGGGATTCATGACTGCTCCTTACGTTTTTGGGACGGGCACTCCCCTCCGCCTGGCATCGGGAGTCACGCCAGATTCGACGGCAACTGACACCAACCGCAACGGACAGGGAGTGTCCGTCCCAAATTTCTGCTTGCGTTCCCTATTGCACGACGACGTGTCCAGTCATTTTGGGATGGATGGAACAGAAGTACGAATAGGTTCCCGCTTTGGTGAATGTGAAGGTAAATTTCTCGTCGGTATCGAGCACCTTGGACTTGATGGTTGTCTTGTCGTCGCTCACCACGGTGTGTGGGATGTCGTCCTGATTCGTCCAGATCACCTGGGTTCCCACAGGTACGGTTACGGTTTGCGGGCCGAAACTGAAGTTGTCGATCTTGATGGCGACCGGCGCGTTATCGGCGGCGGACGATTGTTGAGGCAAAGCGACCATCGCCAACGCCACAAGCGCCGCGCCGATGATTGCCAAACGATGATTGCGTGATTTCATTTTTTCCTCCACTAATGTTGGGTTTCGCTCATTTCCATTTCTTAGAACTGTCATTCTGAGCGCCTCTATCGCCATGAACCCCTCCCTCACCCCAGCGTCGAATCCGTGATCGCCAGAGCATGGTCCCCTTTTTTGTAATGCACATCCGTGACGCCCAGCAGGCTGCGCAATTGTTCCGCGGGAACTTTCATGGGCCCCGGCGACGGCGCCGCGCCCGGCTTTGGTTGCGGAAAAGCCGTCGAGCATGCCGTGTGGAACGTCACGTTGCCTTCCACTTTCTGCATGGTCTGATGAATGTGTCCGTTGAGGACGGTGACGGAGCCAAAACGTTTCAGATAACCGAGAGCCTGAGCGCTGTCCTCCGTGCCCCATCCCCAGTCGGGATAGACCGTCCAGAGCGGAATGTGCGCGAACACGACGATCGGGGTGCTCGACTTGAGATGCTTCACGTCGTCCTCAAGCCATTCCAGTTGTTCATGTCCGAGCGACCCCAGGCCGCCGGCTTTCAGATTCGCCACGTTCACCAGCCCGACAAAGTGAACTCCGTTCTTGTCGAAGCTGTACCAGCCCGAGCCTTTGCTGGCCTTGCCGAAGCGCTCGAGATATTGTTTGCCTTCGTCGCCGACAAAGTCGTGCTCGCCAGGGACGTAGAAGATGTCAGGCGTCTTCACGGACTTCAGCAACTGTTCGACATTGTCGAACTCCGCGGGCTTGGCCAGATGGCTGATGTCGCCGGTGTGCAGGATGAATTCCGGCGCAACCGGCAACGCGTTGATCTTGTCGATCGCGGCCTTGAACGTGCCGATCACGTCGGTGTTCGCGGGCTTGTCGAATCCCATGTGGCTGTCGCTGATCTGCACAAAGGCGAGTTCACCCTTGTGGATTTTGTCGGGCATGTCGCCGCCGCGGCCCAGAGCGTAGCTCTTCAGCACTCCGCCTTCGAGGACGCAAAGCGCGCCCGTGCCAGCCCATGCCATGCAACGGAGAAATCCGCGGCGGTCGATGCCATCGTTTTGGTGATCGTGGAGAATTTCGTCTTTCACTTTTTGTGTCATAGGTCCTCGGCGTTATGGGGTTTGGGGGACCACCGGCGTTGCCCATCAGCCCGCTCGTACAGCCAGGCGGCCCGTGTCCATCCACCGATAAGAACTGGCGTCCTTCGGATTTATTCCCGGAAAAGAATCTTGTCGCGAGAAGGAATAAATCTGCTGGCTACTGGTTTACTCTTGTAGGCGTGCCGGAGAAGCGCTCATCGGACGCGTTTGAGCAGTTGGCGATGCCGCTATTCGACCGCCTGTTCAACTTCGCGCACTGGCTGACCCAGAATCGCGACGAGGCCGAGGACCTGGTGCAGGAAACGTATGTCAAGGCGCTGAAAGGCTTTTCGTCTTTCGAGTTGGGCACGAACTTTAAGGCCTGGATTTTCCGCATCCTGCGTAATACGTTCCTCAATTCGCGGACCGGGCTGAAGGCGGCAACGATTCCGCTGGACCCGCAGGAAGAGGACCCCTCTCTGCCAGTGGAAAAGGAAACGCCGGAAACAATCCTGATCGACCGGGCGAACGAACGCATTATGCAGGAGGCCATCGGGGAATTGCCGGTCGCGTATCGCGAAGTCTTGTTGTTGTGCGAGGTGGAAGAGATGTCGTACCAGGAAATTGCCGCAACCTTGACGATCCCGATTGGGACGGTGATGTCGCGGCTGTCGCGGGCACGGCGTACCTTGCGCTCCACCGTCATCGAGAAATTGCAGAGGAGAGCGTCATGACGCACGATCCGTGGCTCGCACAACTCGACGCTTACCTGGACGGCGAACTCGAGTCCGGGCCGATGCAGGACCTGGACCGGCATCTGCGCGACTGTCCGCCCTGCGCGGCGGAGAGTTTGCGGCGCCTGCAATGGAAACGGACCGTTCATGCGGCCGGGCAGCGTTACACTGCGGACCCGGCGTTCCGGGAGCGAATCCGGAAGAGTGCCTCGCAGCAACGTTCTGCCGGATTTTCGTGGCGTTGGGCTTTGATCGCGGCCATGGCGGCCGTGTTAGTGGCGGTTGTGGGGTTGGGAATCGTCTCCGAGGAAAAAAGGTCGGCCCAGCAGGATCGCGTCCGCAGTGAGTTAGCCGACTTGCACATCGCAACCCTGGCCAGCTCGTCGCCGGTGGACGTGGTGTCTACCGATCGCCACACGGTGAAGCCGTGGTTCGAGGGCAAGATTCCCTTCAGCTTCAACCTTCCAGAACTGCAAGGGACAGGCTTCGAACTGCTCGGCGGGCGAGTCAGCTACCTCGACCAGTCGCCGGGCGCGGAGCTGATTTATCGCATCCGCAAGCACCAGATCTCGGTGTTCATTTTTCAGGAGAGGGCAGCAGCAGTTTTGCCCGCCAGCGAGTCCCGGGACGCTCAATCCTTCCATCTGGAAAGCTGGACCCAGGGCGGGCTGCACTACTTCGTCATCGGAGATGCAAGCCCGGAAGATCTGGATTCCCTGAGGAAATTACTGACAGGAGCTCACTAGCATTTTCCTGACAACTTCGCTTTTGGGTGGCGCAGCAGTTCACCGCTGCGATAAGGCCTTCCTTTTGACTTGGGCTTCAGCCCCCGAAGGTACGCGCGACGGAGTTGTTGGCGGTGACTTCTGCGAAGTGACTTCTGACTTGCGCCATCACTCAGGTTTCGATTCCTACATGACAAACCCTGCCGACAATGTAGTCGCCGGGTTTCGTGCCTTGTTCGATAGGCAGCACTTCGACGGCATAGGCCGGATTATGCGGACGCAGAACCAGATGCCGGCTGGCAACTTCCACATACTTGATCGTGCAAGTGTCATCTTTTCGGACGGCGTACATGTTTTGTTCGCCTTTGCGGTAGGGCGTCAGGGAGTTGTAGTGCCGGTCGATGAGGAGAGTCGCGCCGGGCAGCGTGCGCGGATACATGCTCATGCCTTCCCTGGCATCGACTTTCATGACCACGAAACGCTCCCAGCCGTCACGGTCGCCTTCGACGTTGTCGCGGAGCCGGCGCAGGAAGGCGCGCTTGAATTTCGCGATCTCCCGGACATGCATGCTCATGATAAGTGGTTCGTAGCCAACAACTTCGGGGTCGGCGACGACTACGCTTTCGAATTCGTCGGCGCTCGGCGCGACGATCGAAGCGCGCTTGTTGATTTCCTCGGGATCGAGCAGGTCGAGCACGGAAATGTGTTGCACGGAGAGCACCTTGTCCATGCCCTCGACGCTCAGTCCGCGCTTTCGATTGAGGAAGTTGGAGATGTGAGCCTGTTTGAATCCGGTCTGTTCCGCCAGGCGCAAACCGGTGAGGTCGCCTCCGTCAATTCGCCGCCATAGGGCTTTGCGAAGGTTATCCTGTAGCGCCCGGAATTTCATGGCGCGAGTATAGCGCACCGCTCAATAGCTTCATGATATTTATATCACATCTCTATCATCCATAAGGAAATAGACTTCTTGACTTAGTAGTAGTACAGCTATACTATCGCGCAATTATATAACTCATATCTGCAGGTAAAGGGTTAAAGTCATGATTGCAGTCCAGCCTTATGAGAACGAAGAGAAGAGTTTCGGGGAGTTTCGCCGCAAGGTGCGCTCCGCCGAAGTATTGTCGGCCGCGATGGAGCGGCTGCTTCGAACCCTCCACTTCAGCGGCAAGGTGAGTGTGGTGGTGCAGAACGGAACGGTGCTCAAGTCCGGGTACGAGGAAGGCTACTTCCGGCAGCCGGAACAGAGCACGGGGTGCAGCCCGGAATAGGCCGCACGCGCGACCCGATTTCCCCCTAACTAAATAAAGCAACAGGTCATCGTAAGAGAAACGAGCCCTGGGCCGAGTCAATCGGCGCCGGGGCTTTTTGTTTTTTAGCTGCGGTTTCATTTCATACAGAGAGGCGCACTTATGAATTTCATCAGCATGAACCGGCAAGACGAAGGGACGTTGGAGTTGAAGTATTGTGAGCGCTGCGGAGGATTGTGGCTGCGGCGGCCGGGACTGAACATCGTCTATTGCGAACGGTGCCGCGCGCAACGGGCAGCTTTGCTGCAAAGCGGACGGCATCATCAACCGCAGAACTCTTTGCAGATTGAATGTCTTCGGGGCGTGGCGGAGTTGGGGGTGCGGCTATGACGGGGGCATTGAGTAACACCTCGGGGGCTGATGCCCTAGATCAAAACAAAAGTCTTACCGCAGCGGTGAACCGCTGCGCCACCCAAAAGCGGAGTTTTTCAGCAGACTGTGAAAGCAGGTCTCCAATTGCGCCGCCCTGGTTGGGGGAAACCGAAACTACATGTGGCCGTATCGTGATCGAACGGTTGCACTTCTGCGCCGGTACGCGCGAGCGTCGGTGGAGGTGGGAAGGCTGCCGTCGCTGCTGGGACGAGAGTGCTTTCGGGCTAAGGTAAGTTCGTATCCGATGGCGAGCTTTGAGGATGTGGTGATTTTTGTGCATGACATGGAGACGGTGCTGCTGCGGTTGAATCCGTTCCAGCAGCGATTGATCGCCATGAACGTGTTGGAAGAGTACAGCTTGCGGGAGGTGGCTCGGCTGTTGCCTTGTCCATTGCGGACGGTGGAACGAGAGGTGCCGGATGCGTTGGATGAGCTGTCGCGGGTGTTGTTGCAGAGCGGTTTGATCAAGCAGGCGTAAGCAATGGAGAAACGTGTCAATAGGGTGAGATATGAAGAATCCATGTAAGTAATTGTTAATGCGGCAGAAATAAATTTGGAGAAGTTGGCGGGGTTACCTGGTTGGGTTTGGTATTCTAAAAATAAGAGCAGAGAAAAGCTCAATCAGCTTTTGAAGAGCGCGAGCGAAAGACGTCGGACAGGAGTATCCGACCTAGATTTTCGCATCGCGCTTTTTCTATTGGCGGGAGAATGGCCCAGGCGAAGGGGAAGAAACCGGTACGCAAGAAGTTGACGCCGCGGGCGGACCCTAAGGCGAAGACGGCGGACGAGGTTCAGAAGGTTCGGAACGTCGTCACGAATCTCATCTTGAAGGAGTCTCCCAAGATGGCGGCCCGGGTAGTGCAGTCGGTGACGGAGGGCGGGCAGGTTGCTCCGTTGAAGTATCTATGGGAGATGTCGGGACTGTTTCCGTTCGAGGCCGGGGAGAATGGGGAACGGGATTCGCTGGCGAAAATATTGCTCGCGAGGATGGGGTTGGAAGGGAAAGTGCCCCACGTCGCGGGAGAGGATGAGGGTGACGTAGAATCAGAAGACGATTTGTCAGAGTCGGACTAAGGGTTGGCGTTCGCAAGGTCGAAAGAAAAAGCATGGACATGTCGTGGGTGACGCACCGGATCGCGCTGGGAGGCGGGATCTGGAACGCGACGAATATGGCAGAGTTGGCGCGATTGGGAATCACCCATGTGATCGACATGCAGATCGAGTTCGATGACACTCCGCTGGGAGAAGCGGCGGGAGTGCGGGTGTTATGGAATCCGACGGATGACGATTTTCTTCCGAAGCCTGCGGAGTTGCTGGAGCGGGGAGTGGACTTTGCGCAAGATGCGTTGAAGGGCCTAGATACAAAACTGTACATCCACTGCGCGGCGGGAGTACACCGGGCACCGATGATGACCCTGGCAGTGCTGGGCGCGATGGGATGGGATCTGGAAGCGGCGATGGTGTTGATTGAGACGCGGCGTCCGGAAGTGGATTTTGCGGATGTGTACGTGGAGAGTGTGAGGAGATATTTGGGAACGAGGTCAGAGGTTTGAGGTCAGATTGCAGAGGTTGCGGCTTCTGATCGTGTGGCGGGCTTGGGACAACGTCTCTCGTTTCGCTCAGCGTTACAAAGAGATTGGGAGGGGATATGCGGAAGGGGCGCCGCTCGGTGGAGCGGCTTTTTTATTTGGGCCTGAAATTCCCGGTTCGCGGCGCAGCTTTCTTGCGATACGCTTCGCGGATGAGTTTGCCAGGGGTGTTGTTTGTCCTTTCGGCGATGAGTTGGGCGCAGGGACCGACGCTGACAACGATCAGCGATACGGTTTACCGAGCGGATGGAACGGCCGCGGCAGGCGTGGCGTTGATCTCCTGGCCAGCGTTCCAGACGGCGGGCGGCAACGCGGTTGCGGCTGGGAACAAGACGGTCACAATCGGGACGGCGGGAGCATTCTCCACGCAGTTGGTTCCGAATGTGGGAGCTACTCCGGCGAATACGTATTACACGGTGGTGTTCCAACTCGATGATGGAACGGTCCGACGGGAATATTGGGTGGTCCCGACTACGTCGCCGACTACTTTGGCGGTGGTGCGGACGACTCCGGGGACCGGCTTGTCGAGCGGGCTTGCGTCCAAGCAATACGTGGATTCCGCGGTGGCGGATCGCGCGGTGGATAGCTCGGTGGTCCATCTGGCGGGGGCCGAAACGATCCAGGGAGCGAAGCAATTTGCGGCGGCTCCGGCAATTCCGGCGCCTACCGCTGCCAACAATGCGGCTAACAAAGCGTATGTGGACACGGCGGTGGCGAACGTGGGCGCGGGGAATTTCGTGGCTAAGGCTGGCGACACGATGACTGGGCCACTGACTTTGCCGGGAGATCCTACGGCTTTGAATCAGGCGTCGACCCGGCACTATGTCGATACAGGACTGGCGGGCAAGGCGAACCTGGTGAACGGGTTGGTGCCTACGAACCAGCTGGGATCGGGAACCGCGGATGGGACGCTCTGTCTGAAAGGGAGTTCTTCCTGGGGGGCGTGCGGAACGAGCGCGGACGCGGTGTCGATCCGTGGAACAACGGTGGCTACGGCGACGCCGGCGGACGGGCAGGTGATCACTTACGAAGGTTCGTCGAATACTTATAGGCCGAAACCGGGGGCGAACGCGGGATCGGTGTACCAGACGACGAAGTTCGCGACGGACTTTCAGTTCTCGGCGACGTCGACCACAGACTTGTCCACAGCGGGAGCGAAGACGGTAACGCTGACGGCGTGTCCGCCGGGGGTGCGCGGGGACGACGCGGATTACTGGGTGTATGTGTCGGGGACGGGAACGCCGGAGGCAGTGAAGGTGACGGGCGGAACGTGCGTGGGGGATGGGAACGCGGGGACGTTGCAATTCACTACCGCCAACGTGCACGCCTCGGGATACACGATTACGTCGGCATCGGCGGGAATCGCGGAGGCGTCGATTGCGTCGCGCTACCGGCCGCGAGGAGTGGGTCCTTTGACGGGTGGATGGATCGTGGCGCCGACGGGGGATATTTCGATTTACGGGCAGCTGACGATCAAGAGCACAGGGCAAACGTTGCAGTTCAACGGGGGGACGCAAGCGTGTTTTTCGGCGACCACTCCCTGTGTCTATATCGGCGACAAGAACAATTCGAACGCGTATCTGAACATTACGGTGATTGGATTACGGGGGCGGCCGATGGTGGTGGGCGGGACGCAACCGATGATCGAAGTAAATGCGCAACACACGCGAATTCAGAATTTGCAGGGGCTGTATGACCCGACGGGAGGAACGTTCGGGAGCTGGCTGAAGGTGGATGATGATCAGGCATTCCTGCTGGATGGGTTAGACAGCACCAGCGGACTGGGAACGGTCCGGTGCGATACGACATTCTGCGGAGCGTTTGTGCAGTCGAATGGAACTTTCTTTGGGACTCCGCAGGTGGCGCCGGTGGGTTGGCTACAGCATATGAATCTGAGCGTGCAGTGCGACGGGAATGCGGTTGACTGGCAGTCGGGGAATACGTTGCGGATCTCGGATTCGGTAATTCAGGGGTATTCACAGTTTGGAGTGCGCTATTCGACGGCGACAGGCGGATACGGCGGGTTGAGCCTGGAGAATGTTTACGAAGAATATGGATCAGGATGTGGGGCCGGGTTTGGGCCGGGGACGATCACCAACGCGGCGGCGGGCGTGATTATGCAGTCGGGAAGCAGTTATACGAATCCATCGCTGACGGTTCGAGGGGGAGAAGGCCCGGCGGGCAACATGCCGGTTTTTGCGGGAGGTGGCTCGACGTTTTCGCAATATTACGTGGTAGCGCGGCGGTCGGACGGAACGGTGACGATGCCGCTGTACTTTGGAAAGGCGCAACCGGTCAGCGGCGCGGTCTCCATTCCGTTGCAATGGTATGACCTTGCTCCGGCGACTACCTACGACATTCTAGTGGCGAGCAGCGGAGGAATTCCGACCCCGCCGACGGGGACCGGGAATTTTGCGGTGGCCACGAATGTGCCGCAGTCTTCGGTGTGTTCGAACGGCGTGTGCTCGTTTACCGACACACAAGCGGCGCGCAGCAGTTACACAGTGCCGGCTTATTGGGTGGGAACGACGTCATTCTGGGCTCCCAAGATTAACCTGTGGCCAGGGGGCGTGATACTTTCGCCCACGACGAATTCTGACTTCAACACCGCTAACCATCCGGTGATGTTCACGGACCTGCTGAGTGCATCGGTGACGTACCTCTCGTCGGCGGGGGGGGTTTTCCCGCAGGTATTCGCGCTGCAATGCCAGGGTGGGCCAGGCGGGACGGGGTATGTGTGGCCGGTGTGCCTGGGGTCGTTTTACCCGCAAACCCAAATGCGGCTGATGGCGGGGTTGTCGCTTGGCGGGAACGCGAATCTTCAAAACTTGAAAGGCGTGCTGAACATCGGCAGTAACACGGCGGTGACGGGGCCGACGCATCTGATTACGCTGTTTGACTTCGAGCCAGACAAGTCGTCGGCTTATGGGAGCACGCGGGCGCCGAATTCGACCCATGACACGTTCATTGGAATCGATTCGAGCAATACCAACATTAACGTCGGGCTGAGCCTGGGGTCGTTTGGGTCGATCAGCCAATACATTGCCAACAACGGCGACGGAACGAATTGGCTGGAGCGCCTGACGGCGACGCTGAAGGAATTCAAGACGGCGGCAAAGTTCGACAGCGCGGTGACGATTGCGGGGTTGGCAGCGGGTTGTCTGAATATCTCGTCGACGGGCGTGGTGGGATCGACGGGAGTGGCGTGCGGGAGTGGCGGAGGAGGAGCGGTTGCTTCGGTATTCGGACGAACTGGGACGGTGGTGGCGGCGAATGGCGACTACTCGGTGGGACAGATCACGGGAGCGGCGGCCGACTCGGCGGTGGTCCACAACACGGGGACGGAGTCGATTGCCGGATTGAAGACGTTTTCGAACGATGTGACGCTGAGCGGGAATCTGAACATCTCAGGGAACATCGTGCAGACGGGTTCGGGGCCGTGGAGTGTAGAGGCGGCTTACGGGGCGATGACGTCGGCGGGTGCGTCGAAGTCGAAGATCGGGTTTACGACGAACGGGAAGCTGGCGGTGTCGGAGAATGCGGGAGCGGTGACGGAGGTGGCTAAGAACTATCCGCAGGAGTTTACTTACACTTTCTTCGATCCGAACAATTTGCTTACTACCTCCTTACAGGTGCCTTCGATTTATGTGAACCGGGCGGCGGCGTTTCATATCGTTGAGGTGTACTGCGAGATCGATGCGGGAGCGATGACGGTCAACCTGCAGAACGCGGGGGCCAGTCTGTTGAGTTCGGACCTGGTCTGCTCAACTTCGGGAGCTACGTCTTCTTCGTTTGTTTCGGGGAAGGATGCGGTGGCGTCGGGAGTGAAGCTGGGGCATGTGACGGTGTCGGCTTCGGGGAGCGTGCATCGGGTGAATGTGGTGGTGAAGTATACGGTGGATTAGGGCAGTGGTTAGTGGTTAGTGGTTAGTGGTTAGCACTTAGCACTTAGCACTTAGCATTTGGCACTTAGCATTTGGCACTTAGCATCTGGCACTTGGCAGTTTAGCTTTGGGCTGCTGGCCGGTTGCTCACTAGTTCGCTTTGATTCTGGGCGCGCTTCGGCGCGCCCTTTTTATTAGCGCGCCAAAAGGCTTTATCACGGGAAGCACGGGGGACGATAGCTTACGCCGTCGCTTATGAGTACACCTCTGGGGTCCTCTTACTGCTTGGCAGATTGCTGAAAAAATCTGCGTAGCATATCTCGGGCTGAACAGTTTGGTGAAAAAACTCGGTTGGTCAAAAGAAAAACGAGCCCGGGGCTGAAGCCCGCATTGATTTTCAACGGCTTACGCGGCCCTGAAGGGCCGCTCTTCCACGGTAGCACCGACATTTCCGAGTTTTCTACAAACTGTGAAGCCCAGGTCAGGACCAGGGTTTATCGCATCGGTCGACCGCTGCGTCACCCAAAAGCAGAGCCTTTCGGGACACTGCGTGGTTCTCCGCTGCGCAAACACGGCTGCCGGCTCAGTATTACATGGAGAGATGGAATGACGAGGATGAGATTCGTGCTCGCGGTCTTTCTAGTCGCGGGGCCGGCTTGGGCGGCTACGTTCTATGTGGATGCTACGAGCGGAGTGGATACGAATGACGGGCTGTCGCAGGCTACGGCGTGGAAGACGGTGGCCAAGGTTAATGGGTCGACGTTTTCTCCGGGGGATCAGATCTTGTTCAAGCGCGGACAAGTCTGGAATGAGAGCCTGGTGCCGCCTTCCAGCGGGGCGTCGGGGAATCCGATTGTGTTTGACGCTTACGGGACGGGCGAGGCACCTACGTTGACGGGATACGTGCCGTTGCCGGCTTCGACCTGGACGAATGATTCTACTAATGTGTGGAAGACTTCGATCACTTCGAGTTCGTTTAACTACGTGCTGTTTGGGTATATCGGCAGCAATGGGACGGTGGGCAGCGTCTGGGGAACGAAGTTTACTACCAGCAAGACACAGCTGGTGTCACCTTATCAGTTTTTCTTTCTGAGTAACGTTCTTTATGTGTATTCTCCGACGGCCACCAATCCGGCGACTTACTACAGAAGCATGGCGGCGATGTTGATGACAAACGGTCAAATCATCTACGTGAACGGAAAGCAGTGGGTCACAATTCAACATTTCAAGGTATCGTACTTCGATACCTATGGGGTTCGGATTGGCGGGGCTTCGGATCACATCACAATCGCAAACGTTTATTCGGATGGGGTGATTCCGGCGGGAACTACTCCGCATGGCTTTTATGTGAGCGTCAGTCCGGCGGCTACAGACATGAAGTTTTACAACGTGGAGGGGTTGTTTGGCTCGCGGGCGGGTCAGGAGAAAAAAGAGTCGGCGATTTCTTTTGTGGTTTCGGCACTTCAGTTGGGTGAGGCGGTGGGCAATCGCGAGATCGTGGGTGAAGAGAAGTTCAGGGCGGGATTGTCGAAGTGATCGACGGGACGGTGGAATGTCTCAACGCGTCGATCTGGGCGAAAGTGAACAAACGTAATTGAGAGCAGTTTTTTCGAGGAGATTTCATGTCAGATCAAGTTAAGAGCAAAGTATTTATGAGTTTTTTCCTGGCGGTGAGTGCGGCCGCTCTTGCACAGCCGACGCATCTGCTTTACCACACGGGAAAGAAGATCGCCTATCCGGCGCGCCATCCGGTAGCTACGAGGCGCGGACTGTGGAAACTGGTTAAGGTGGTGTTCTGATGAGAGGGATTACTGGCATCGTGATTGTTATTTGTTTGCTGCCAACGCTGGGATGTTCTCCGTTGGAGACGCAGGCTCGGGATACGGCGGCGGCGCTTTCGGGATCGATTGTTGCGGCTCAGACCAAGTATCAGGCTGGTTGCTCGGCTAATCCGTCGCAGGAAATCTGCCAGGTCATTAACCGGGGAGTGTCGGGGGAGAACGCGCTGGTTACTGCGATCGAGACTTACTGCGGGTGGGCGATTACGCCGGCGCCACCTGATCCGCATGCGACTTGTGCTCCAGTGAAATCGGCATCGGCTACATTGCAGGCGGCGATTGCGAATGCGGCGACTCTGACACTTCAGATTAAAGGAGCACTGTGATGGGGGCTGCGACGTTGATCAGTCTTGTTCTGACGCTGCTGGAGTCGGTGCTGGCGGCGGCGAGGGTCGGAGGAGTAGCGCCGCAGGTGATAGCGAATATCGAGGCGGCGGTGGCCAGTCTGGTGGCGGTGCAGGGGACTCCGGTGACGTTTGCGCAGTTGGAGGGGTTACGGGTTACGACGAAGTGGTGAGGATGACGCCAGGTGACGAAAGCGCATCGGGTTGGCCGATGCGCTTTCAGGTCTCAGAATGAAAGAGTAGCTAACCTACTTCTTCGCTCCAGTTTTCCAGGGTCTTCTTTACTACGACCATGAATTGATCGGCTACGGCGCCGTCGATGATGCGGTGGTCGTAGCCGAGAGTGAGGTGGACTACGGAGCGGATGGCGATGGAGTCGGCGCCGTCTTTGTCGGTGACTACGAGCGGTTGTTTCGTGATTCCGCCAACGCCCATGATGGCTACGTTCGGCTGGTTGATGATGGGCAGGCCGAAGACGGCACCGAACTGGCCGGGGTTGGTAATGGTGAAGGTGGCGCCTTCCACGTCGGCGGGCATGAGTTTCTTGGTGCGGGCGCGCTCGCCCAAGTCAGTGATGCCGCGTTGCAGCCCGAGGAAGTTGAGTTCGTCGGCGTTCTTTAGGACGGGGACGATGAGTCCGTTGTCGAGCGCGACGGCGATGCCGGCGTTGACGTGGCGGTGGTAGCGGATGTTGTCTCCTTCGAGAGATGCGTTCGCGATCGGATAGTGTTGCAGTCCGACGATGGCGGCGCGCACGAAGAACGGCATGAAGGTCAGGCGAGCGCCGTTACGTTGCTCGAAACTGTTCTTCAGTTTGTTACGCAGGTTGACGATGCGGGTCATGTCCACCTCGAACATGCAGTGGACGTGAGCGCTGGTGCGGCGGGACTCAATCATGCGCTGCGCGATGATACGGCGCATCTGCGACATGGGAACGAGATCGCCGGGGATGACGGCTGCAGGAGGCGTGGCGGCGGGTCGGCTTGCGGGCGCTGACGTGGGAGCCGGCGTCGGCGCGGAGGAACGGTGCTCTACGAAGTCGAGGACGTCCTGTTTGGTGACGCGACCTCCGGTGCCGGTGCCCTCGACCTGATTTAAGTCGACGCTGTGCTCGCGCGCGAGTTTGCGGACCAGCGGTGAGGAGCGAACATCGGATTCGTCTTCTTGCTGCGCCGCGGGGGCGGCAGGCGGCGGTGGGGCTTGCGCTTCTTTCTTGGGTGGGGCGGGAGCAGCTGGCGCGGGGGCAGCGGCTTTTGAGGGGGTTGAAACGGCAGCGCCATCGGCGTCACCGATTACTCCGACTACCGTGTTCACCTGGACAGTGTTGCCTTCGGCAACTTTGATTTCCTGGAGGACTCCGCTGGCGGGGGCGGGGATCTCGGCGTCCACTTTGTCGGTGGAAATTTCGAAGAGGGGTTCGTCACGCTGGACTTTTTCGCCGGCCTTCTTCAGCCACTTGGTGATGGTTCCTTCGAAAATCGATTCGCCCATCTGGGGCATAACAACTTCAGTCGACATAGCTTCCTTCCCGAGAAAAACCCCGCGCGAAGGGCGGGGCGTGAACACACATCATTATAGCGAAGGCAGGGATCGCGTGAGTCTGGGATCGGATTTTTGTGGCGGCAGGCAGCACTTGAGGAAGCGAACGTTATGAGTCATGGAATCATACGGCTGGTCGCGATCTTGCTGATGGGCGGCGCCGCACTGGGGCAAGCAACCTTCAGCGGCGGACGGTATCTGGGAACGGGCACGTATCGCGTGTATGCGCAAGGGGTGGCGGGGCCGGGTGAGAATTTTTATTGTCCGGCGGGAACGGGCGAACTCACGGAGGGCACTCCGACGTGGGGCGTGAATGACGGGGCTGCGCAACTTCCGACTCGCTGCATGAACACTGCTACAGGGTCCACCCCCAGCGGAACGCATATTGGGGGCGGAGCGGCCACCACTTACACTCCGGTCGATGCGACAACGCTGAATAGTGCGTTGTCGACATTGCAATGCGGCGACACGATCCTACTCGCGGCGGGAAATGTTTACACCGGAACTTTCACGATGCCGGCTCCCGCTTGCGATGGGGGACACTGGATCACGGTGGAATCTTCGGGCGTGAGTAACGGCGCCTTTCCTGCTGAAAGCGTGCGGGCCACGCCGTGTATCGCGGGCATCACGAACGACGCTACGAATGGGCGCAACAATCCCGGATATCCAGACTACCCTTGCCCGTCTTATCCTACGGTGCTGAGTGCGAAGATCACGAGCGGCAGTTTGAACCAGGCTGCCGTCTCGTTCGCGGCGGGAGCGAATCATTACCGATTTATCGGAGTTGAGTTCACGAAGGTACCGGAGACGAAGATGGGCTCCGGGATCGTGTCGCTCGCTGCCGACGGCGTGACGCTGGGGGCGAACCACATTATTTTCGATCGATCGATCATTCATGGGCAGCCCTGGAATCTTTCCACCTCGACGAATGCGGAGACGCAGGATGGGCTCGCGGCGAAAAATTCACAGTGGGTGGCGGTGATCAATTCATGGATCTATGACACCTACTGCAATTCGGCTTGCATCGATTCGCATGCTTTCGGCGCGGGGACCGGACTGTATCAGGATGGGCCGTTCAAGCTCTACAACAACCTGCTGGCGACTTCTGGAGAGACATGGTTGTTTGGCGGTGGCGGGCAAGGGCCCGGGACGCCGAACACGAGAGATTTTGAGGCCCGTGCCAATCACGCCATGAAGCCGCTGGTGTGGATGGTCGGGATCGAGACCTGCAAGTACTACAACGCGGTCACGACGAAAAACCTCGGCGAGTTTAAGAACATGACTTATGCGCTGGTTGAGGGCAACTACATCGAGAATTCGTGGCAGGGTTGCCAGTCGGATCAGGTGGGATTCGCGCTTCTTCTCAATCCGAGCAGCAATAATAACCATCAGTCGATGGCGGTAAACTTCGACGGTTCGAACGTAGTGCAGTCGGCGGATGGAAGCAGTTTCTCGCACCACAATGGGAGCCCGGCGGATGCGGCGAATTGTCCGCCGGGCGGGTGCGTGCTCGAGGTTGCGGATACAACGCGTCCGGACAACAATATCGATTACATTTTCTGCAACGGCACGAACGGATGCGACCAGGCCGGAATGAATCTGACTGACCACGCGCGGGTGACGGTAGCCGTCACGGCGGGCAGTTCGGTCAGTGTGAACGCGTGCGTTCCGGGAGACTGTCCTTCGTGCCGGGCGGAGAATATCACGTTGCGTTACAACGAGGTCTACAACACGACCAACGGGTTAGAGGTCAACTCGGGATTGTCGTCACATTGTCATGACGAAGCGGCGGGCATGGACCGGGTCACGATCCGGGACACTCTGCTGCATGGGCTTTCGCGCGAGATGTCGAACGGCAGCGATCCGTATCAGGAAAGTTCGTGCACGGTCGTGTCCTCGAACACACAACGTTCCATCAATACGCTGGAGATCGGACATAACACTTGTGCGGTGGAGACGGGTAACAGTGGCGGCTTCGGCGGCCTTGGACAACAGGTTGACCACACTGACGTTCATTATTTGAGAAGTCTGAATATCCATGACAACCTGGCGCCGGCACCCTGGATTATTTCGCGCACCTCGGGATCGATTGTCACGAAGGGCATCGGAGGCGCGGCGGGGCTGGCGAACACGTACGCGACTGACAGTTGTCATGCGTACTTTACATTTGAAGCACCCAACGGAGTGGTGCCTGCCAACAATCTCTCGACGTTTACGTTTTCTCCTGCGTTGAGTTCGTACATGGTGACGTTGAATGGACAGTATCGGGCGATCAATGCGGGGTTCACGACTACGGGATTTACTCTTACGGTGGCGGCGAACGCGGGGGACAACATCGCGGTGCGCGATCTTGGGGATTGCCCCTGGACGTTTCGAGGAAACCTTCTGGGCACCAGCCTCGCGGGTAGTGGCAGTACGTATGATCCCTATCCGAACAGCAACGGAAACAATTGCGGCGTGAATGGAACTGCGGCTTGCATTCTGGATGGCAGCGCGTTCACCGGACTGTTCTCGAATTGGGGCACAGGACGAATCGGGAATTTTGCGGTGACGAGCAGTACCTACCTGAACTCGGCGACCGACGCGGGGTCGCGGGCCACAACTGGGCAGACTCCCGGCGCGGACCTGGCCACGCTTGCGCAGCTCATACAGGGAGTCCACGGGACGACGTTTTATCCCACGCTGACGATCACGACGACGTCGCTTCCTAGTGCGGTGGTCGGAACGGCGTATCAGGCAGCGCTGCAGTCGTCGGCGGGAGCGTCGCCGCACAAGGGTTGGTGGATTGAAACGGATCCGACACAGTGCGGAGGAAGTTGCGGGACGTTTCCGGCAGCGGCGGGAATCCTCGTCGGACGAAGCGGAGTGGTCAATGGGCCGTTTATCGTGGTGACGGTTTCGCGGGCGTCGAACGTCGCTACTTTCGCTCTGAAGCAGACCATCATGGCCGGGACCTGGCAGGCAAATCAGACGATTGTGCTCAGCGGTTTTGCGAATGGCACGGGTAACCAGGCGCTTGACGGGACGTTCAACGGAACATGCGTGATCTCGACGGTGGTTGGAGGTAATTTTTCGTGTCCGCAGAGTGGAGTGGACGTGGCGAGCCACAGTCCGAAGGACGCTTCGGTGGCGACTTTCGCTCCGATGAGTTCGGGGAGTTACAGCTTCTGGGTGGGAGCACGGGATGGGGCGTTTCAAGCGGCGCGGGGGCCGGTGACGCTGGTGGTGGGGCCGTGAGGCGAACGTACTCAGCAGCTAAAGCCGTGTTGATATTGCAGATTAAACGGAGCGGCTGAAGCCGCGCCCCTTCAAAACGAAGCAACAACCACGGTTCTTCCGAAACAACCCACTCTTGCTCTCAACTGCAGCTAGGCAGCGGCTACTCGGCGGATCAAGTCTTCCTGTTCTTTCCGGCTTTCGGCGCCGATGGTGAAGGCGTCGAGCACTCCCAACGATAGAGCATAGCGGACGGCGTCGTCGACGCGGTCGCGCAGGTCGCCTTGTCCCAGGATCTTCATGCCGATGACTCCCTTGCCTGCGGCTTTCATTTCTTTCAGCACGCTGACAACTTCCTGAGGCGACGCGTCCATGTGGGAACCGATGGGGTTGATCCGCGCGAGGTCGACTTCCACCCAGGGCGATTTTGCAGCGGAGCGCAAGGCTTCGATCGAGTGACAAGAGCATCCGTGAGCGCGAATGATTCCCTTTTCCTTGGCTTCGAAGAGGACGTCCATCACGCCTTTATAACGCTCGGTCCAGTCTCCTTCAGTGAGGCAGTGCATCAGGCAGATGTCGATGGTCTCGGTGCCGAGTTCGCGGCGGAAACGGTCGAGATCTTCGCGAGCGGTTTTCGGGTCGCGTGCCCAGGTCTTGGTCAGCACCGTAACTTTGTCGCGAGGCATGTGCTTGAGGGCTTCGGCTACATGCGGATGACTGCCGTAGGCGTCAGCGGAATCAAAGAATCTAAGGCCGTGGTCGTAGCCATTCAACAGCAAGTCCGAGAGGCCTTTCATTCCGAGGGCGGTCTGGTTGGAGTGATGTCCAAATCCAACGGTTCCCGTTCCCATAGCGAGGCGGCTGGTGCGAATGCCGGTTTTGCCGAGCGTGACCAGGTCGGAGGCAGCGACTTTTTGAGCGAGAGGCGCAGGGGCTGCGAATGCGTGCGAGGACGATCGGAGCCCTAGCGTTTTCGCTCCAATCCACGCGCCGGCGGCGGCGCCCGCACTACCGAGAAGAAATCGTCTGCGATTCATGGATCGCTCCCGGAGTTGGATTTCGCTACTTTATTCCTGTTAGACGCAGACGGCGAGCGGTTGGTTATCGGGGCGGTTTGAGGGGCGGGGTCGATGCTGGCAGACTTCCTATCCACAAGGAGTACAATCGGCTGCTCTACTTCGGAGCAAGGGACCTTTGATGGCCAAAGCCGAAACCGCGACGCATGTCGACGCGTCGAAACCTTCCTCGCGATTGCTGTCGGTTGACGTTTATCGCGGCATCGCTGTGGCTGGCATGTTGCTGGTGGATTATGCGGGCGACGAACCGTCCGGGTACCGGCTGATCCGGCACGCTCACTGGAACGGGTTGACGGGCGCCGATTTGGTCTTTCCGTCGTTTGTGTTCCTGATGGGGATCTCGATCGTGCTGTCATTCTCGGCGCGACTGGCGCGCGGAGAAACTCGCGAACACATCGCGTGGCATGCGGCCAAGAGATGCGTACTGCTGTTTGCGCTCGGCGTATTTCTGAATGGCGTTCCGCAGTTTCACCTCGCGACCTGGCGCATTGAGGGCGTGGTACAGAGGATTGCGCTCTGCTACTTTTTCGCGGGGCTGCTGTTTCTTTGGGCCGATGCGCGCGGATTGATCGTTGCCATGCTGGTCTGTCTTCTCGGTTATTGGGCGCTGATGAGGCTCGTCCCCGTGCCGGGCTTCGGCTTGCCGGGACGCGATATTCCCGTACTCGCCCCCGATCAAAACCTGGTGGACTGGGTTGATCGCTCCCTCTTCCCGGGGCGGCTCTACAACGGGACACGCGATCCGGAAGGCGTACTCAGTACGATCCCGGCGATTGCAACCGCGCTGTCTGGCGTCCTGACCGGACTGTGGCTGCGGTCCGAACGCAGCCTGCACACGAAAGCTTTCGGCATGGCGGGAATGGGGGCGGTTGGTCTGGCAGTGGGCGCCCTTTGGAATCAGTGGTTCCCGATCAACAAGAATGTCTGGACGAGTTCGTTCGTGGTGGTGACGGCTGGGTTTGCGCTGGTATTCCTCTCAGTGCTTTATTGGATCATCGAAATTCGCAGGTGGCGCGGACTATGGACCATGCCGTTCCTGGTATTCGGGATGAACGCCATCGTGGCATACTGCTTCGACGAAACGCTCTGGATACCTCTCTATTATGCCCATTCCGTTGGGGCCGATGGCAATCCGATTCCGTGGCAACAGTACCTGAACGATCAAATTGCGAGAGTGGCCAGTCCGGCGAATGCGTCGTTGTTGTTTTCTATCGGGGCGGTGTTGTTTTGTTGGGCGCTGATGTGGCTGCTCTATCGCCGGCGGATTTTCGTCAAGTTGTGATCGGTAGGCCGCAGCGTTTTTTTACTCTCCCTTGACATTCATCGGGCGGCTCCCCTGCTATGCTGCTAGACGCTTCGCGGTCTGGTTTTCGGCGCCCAGAGCCGGAAGGCGACAGGGAGACTCTTATGAAGTGCCATCCAGTGTTGCAGCGATCTCCATTGTTATCCTTAGCCAGCTTTTTCCTGGTTGCGGTCAGCATCTTTGGGCTGACGCCGAATGTTGCGGCGCAATCGGGTGCGTGGCTTACTCATTCCCACGACGAGCAGCACACGGGGGTTTCGTCCGTGGCGTCGCAGGCTCTCACGACCATTCACTGGCATGTGCCGGCAGACCTGGCTCCGCCTAACGGAGAAATTCTCATCCACTACGGGTCGCCGCTTGTGACGGCGGCGAACACGGTGATTGTTCCGGTGAAAACGACGACGGGGTTCCGCGTCGAAGCACATAACGGCGTCACCGGCAAGAAAATGTGGACGCAGGCGACCAAGTATCAGGTACCGAGCGCGAGCTTCGTGCCTGCCATCGGACCCACGCTCTCGAACAATCAGCTGCTTGTGCCGGATTACGCCGGCCGCGTGATCGTACGGCAGACTCCGGATCAGACCAGAGGAACCGTAACCCGGCTGGTCTTCTATGGGAAGAAGAACTACAACCAGAATCCGACGGTGTATCAGCAAAACGTGCAGATCAACACACCGCTGAGCACCGACGCCGCGGGCAATGTCTACTTCGGATTTCTGGTTCTGGGACCGACGCCGATCAACCTGCAAAGCGGCTTGGCGCGAGTCACGCCGAATGGCACGGGGATATGGGTTTCGGCAGCCTCCATCAGCGCGGACGCCGGCGTCACCGGTGTCGCGATGAGTTGCGCTCCCGCGTTGTCGAATGACGGCAACACCGTTTACATCGCGACCACGAATGCCAACGCCGGATACGGCTACCTGGTCGCGCTCAACAGCACGACGCTCACGGCCACCAACCGGGTACGGATGAAGGATCCGTCGTCAGGACAGGACGCGCTTATTTATGACGCCAGCAGTGCCACACCTACCGTGGGGCCCGATGGCGATGTGTACTTCGGCGTGCTCGAAAATCCGTTCCCGAGCCACAACGACCGCGGATGGCTGCTGCATTTCAGCAGCGATCTCTCGCAAAAAAAGACTCCCGGCAGTTTTGGATGGGACGATACCGCTTCGATCGTCCCGGCTTCCATGGTTCCGAGTTACCACGGAACGTCGACTTATCTGGTCATGACCAAGTACAACAACTACGCTGGAGCCGGCGGCGATGGCCACAACCGGCTAGCGATTCTCGACCCCAATGCAACGCAGAATGATCCGATTCTTACCTCGGTACTCGTCATGAAGAGTGTGCTTACGGTACTGGGCGTAACGCCCGATCCGCAGTTTCCGCAAGATCCTGGAGCCGTCCGAGAGTGGTGCATCAATACCGCAGCCATTGATCCGGCCACGAAGTCGGTGATCGCGAACAGTGAGGACGGAAAAGTTTATCGCTGGGACCTGACCACCAACACCTTGACGGAGTCGGTGCAGCTGACCACCGGAATCGGCGAAGCGTACACGCCAACCGTGATTGGGCCCGATGGGACGGTGTATGCGATCAATGGCGCGATCGTGGATGCGATTGGAAAATAGGCCGAACCGCTTTGGTCCAAGAAAAAGGCCACGCATAACGCGTGGCCTTTTTCATTCCTGACTCGTGGACGGACTGTCAGAGTTACTTGCCGTTCGTCTTGTCGCGGTGGATGCTGCGGCTGATCTTATTCTCGCGGTGATTCAGGTTCTTCTGTTCGGCTTTCGTGAGATGGCCGCCGTTCTTAGCCATATCTTTCTGCTCGGTCTTCTGGAGCGCCGCTTCGCGCTTTTCCAGATGCGCCGTCTCGTTTGGATTCAGCGTGCCGTTCTGCACGCCCTTGGCAATCCGTTGCTGCTGGCGTTCTTCGCGGCGGTTGACTTCATTGACGCGCGGGTGTCCGGGATCGACCACTCCGGGCCCTGCTTCGCTGCTGTTTGCGGTTTGGGCAGAGGCGGTACCGGCAATCATCAGACCGCTTACTGCCAGGACGAAGAGAGATTTCGTGAGTTTGCTGATCATGCTGGGTTAAACCCCCGATGGGGAGAATAGTTCTGGTGGCCAGCGGCGATAAGGTTACTTAAGTGATTGGCCCCAGGGTCACTGTTTGGCTTTGCCGTTGGAGCGCGACTGCACCTCGACATCGTGCGCCGCCCGCTTACACTGCCCTGCTTACCACACCCGGCAGGCGTTTTCATGGACCATCGGCTGCCCCGACTTACATCCAAAGGCATGCGCAAACTCCGGCATGTTCGCCACAACATTGTTGACGCGGTACCGGCCCAGGGAATGTCCCTGCGACATCACTGCGGTGCGGGCCGCTTCCGGACGCTGCTGTCCGCACCACACGTGCGCGTAGGAGAGAAAGAACGTCTGTAACTCAGTAAGTCCGTCTTTCGTCAGGCTGTCGAGGTCCTTACCCTGCGCTTTCAGCTTGTTCGTCAAACCACCGAGTGCAATATGAATCCCGCCGTTGTCGGCCGTATCTTCTCCGGCTGAGAGCTTGCCGTTTTGTTTTACGCCGGCTTCGGGCACATCCTGTGTGTATTCATCGGTGATGCAGGCATCGCGCCGGTCGTAGTTCGCAGCGTCCTCCAGAGTCCACCAGTCGCGCAGGTTTCCGTGCGCATCGAATTTGCGGCCCTGGTCGTCATAGCCGTGAATGATTTCGTGTCCGATCACGGCGCCGATGGCGCCGTAGTTCACCGCGTCGATCTGCGCCGACTCGAAGAATGGAGGCTGCAGAATACCGGCAGGGAAATTGATCGTATTCGACGGCGGGTCTTCGTACGCGTTCACAGTGGGCGGAGTCATGTTCCACTCCTGCCGGTCGGTGGGCTTGCCAAACTTTGCCAAGCGGCTTTTTATTTCGAATGCGGACGCACGTTGCACATTGCCCAGATAGTCGTCACGCCTGATCTCGACAGCGGAGTAGTCGCGCCAGTGATCGGGGAACCCGATCTTGTCAATCTGGGCGGCAAGTTTTTCGTTCGCCAACTTCTTAGTCTGCGGAGACATCCAGTCTGCGTTCCTGATGTCTTCGCCCAGAGCGGCTTCGATGGCCTGCACCATCTCCAGCATGCGGGCTTTGTTTTCCGGAGGAAAGTAGCGGGCAACGTAGGCCTGCCCGACGAGCTCGCCAAGATCGATATCGGCGCTGAACGAACAGCGGCGCGCGCGAGGTTGCATGGTTTGCGCGCCATTGAGCGCTCTACCGTAATAATCAAAATTCTCCTCCACGAATGCCTTGCTCAATAAGGGTGCGTTGTAATGCACCGCGGAAAAACGCAGGTACGCGCGCCAGTTATCGAGTGATTGCGAGGCGATGAGTTTTTCCATGCCTCGAAAGAAGTCTGGCGCAATGACAAGATACTGCGGGGAAGCAGGCGCGCCCATGGCGGAAAAATATTTCGTCCAATTGAAAGACGGGGTCAATGCCTGTACCTGGGCCAGCGACATTTTGTTGTTCTGATTCTTGGGATCGCGGCGCAGGACGATGTCCATTGCTGCATTCGCGAGAGCGGTTTCCATCGCAAGGACTGCCTGCGCATCGGCTGCAGCCTTGTCGTGCAGCTCGCCAGTCAGTTCCAGCATGCGGATCACATGCTTCACGTATTGATCGCGGATCTCTTTCGATTTCGCATCGTCTTTGAGATAGAACTCGCGCGCAGGCAAGTTCATCCCCGATTGATCAAGGGCCGCCAGGGTCACGCTGGCATCGTCAAAGCCTGGCTGCGCATAGATTCCAAACAGAACACCTTGATATTGTGCGTCGATAAAATTCAGATTTGCAGGACGAATTCGCTGGTGAATGTAAGCGATGAGTTCCGGGAGTTGCTTTTTGTCGTTCAACTGGGCAATGCGATCGAGCATCGGCTGCAAGGGGGTGAGCCCGGCCTGATCGATGGCCGATTCATTGGCGCAAGCGGCGTAGTAGTCACCGATCTTCTGCTCAGCCGAAGTGCGGCTGTTGGACTCGACCGCAGCCTGCTCGAGCGTTTCGCGCACCGCGGCGATGTTCCAGATTGCGAGCGAATTGAACGTCCCCCAGCCCGGCTGGTCGGAGGGAATCGGATTCGCCTTCAGCCACTTGCCACATGAGTACTGAAAGAAGTCCGAGCAGGGATTGAGTTCCCGGTCGATCATGTCTGGATCGAAACGCTCAAGTTTTTGGGGTGCCGGCGATTGCGCAAACACGGCAAAACACAGGGTGAGTATCAATAGGACCGCGAAAAGGGGTCGCACAGGGTTATCCCTCCGGTGCAGCAGTCAATATGGACGCGCAGCGAGGCGAAAAGTAAACCGATGCCGAAAAAAGGGCGCTGTAAGGCCTGCGCGATCAGAGTAGACTCCCTCCCATGGATGCCGCCAGCGTGCGTGAGTACCTCACTGATGCGATCAAATTCTGGGAGTCCAGGAGAATTTTCTACAACCTGGCCCTCGCGGGCGTGGTGATCGTGCACTTTATCGCGGGCTATCCTTCGTCGAAAGCGGTTCTCACGGTTGATTTCTGCCTGGGCCTCTTCATCCTGGCTGTCGTTGCGAACGTAGCCTATTGCGCTGCCTACTTAGTGGACATCTTTGCGCAGGCTTCCGGGTTCCGCGAGATCTGGCAGCGCTATCGATGGGTTCTCCTCGTCCTTGGAACTACATTTGCCGCCGTGATTACCCACTTCGTTGCAGACGGCATGTTCCACGGTCCACGGTCGTGACCCACGATATTCAGTATTGCCCGTAGCGTCCCTTCACCGAGTCCAACAGCTTGTGGGAATCGTACCCGACGCCATCCTTGAAGACGATCTCGACGTTCTCGACATCGGAAATCTTCTGGGAGGGATCGCCTTTCATCACCACCAGGTCGGCATTCTTTCCAACCGCGATCGATCCGATGCGGTCCTGGCGTCCGAGATAAACGGCGCCGTTCAATGTGGCGATCTTGATCGCTTCGACGGGAGAGAAGCCGGCTTCAACCAGCAACTCGATTCCGCGCTGATCTCCAAAGCCGGGCAGTACGTCGCCCGCGCCGGTGGGGTCGGGACCCGCAATCAGGAGGCCTCCCGCTGCGACGAAAGCGCGCTCCAGGTCCATGTCGCGCCGGAACATCCAGGTCTGATCCGGTTTCGGAGGCGGTTTGTTCGGGTTACGCTCACGCAGTATGAAAAAATCGGCGCGCGCCTGCGGAGTCAGGGCGTCGAGCGCCTGCTGGCGTAGCGGCGGGCGCCCGGTGAGGGTGTCGTGCTCGAAAACAGGAAGAGTGGATGTGATCGCGACATGATGCTTGACGAGTGTGTCGATCAGGTCGCGCGCCTCAGCGCTGTCAGGAGCCATGTGCTCGAGCGTGTAGTCGCCGAAGCTGTCGCTGCAAACATCCGGCTTCTTTCCCGGATCGAGTTGCGTGTTTACGAAAAACCCGTGCTCCAGATCATCGATCCCTAACTCGGCCGCCTCCTTATATGTGACGGAGCACAAGTGTCCGGTAACCTTGAGGCCGCGTTTGTGAGCGGCGTCGATCGCTGCCTTCAGTTCGGCGCGCGTGATATTCATGTACGCCTTGAACGACGTCACACCGCGATCGGCCCAGTAGTCGACGAGTTGCCTGGCCTCCTCCGGATTTTTCAGGTGCGGCATCTGGAGGAAAAAGCTTTCGGCGCCTTCCAGATAAGGCCCGGTCACATCCATGTGCGGGCCAGGAAGAATTCCGGCATCGATATCGTGTTTCAGATTCAAGTCGGCGTAAGTTTCCACGCTGCCGGTGGTGCGCATGGTAGTAACTCCGGCGCCGAGATAGAGACGCGGGGCGGAGAACGTCATCTGCGGCGCAACCAGCGGCGGCTCCGACTTCCGCTGGCTGTCCAGGTTGGGACGCACAAGATAGAAGAGATGATTGTGCATGCCGACGATGCCCGGCATCACGGTGTGTCCATGCAGATCGAGAACAGTTGTTCCATCGGCCGCGGAAACGTCCGCGCCCTTCTGAATCGCAGTGATCTTGCCCGCTTCGATCACGACATTCTGGTCCTCAAGGGCCGCTGCGCCCGTGCCGTCGATTACGCGGACGTGAGAGAGCACCACCCTGGGTGATTGCACCCGCACGTATTCCTTCACCGTTTTCGAGAGCTCGGGCAGCTGTGCCAAAGCAAGAGTGCCGATCGAGCACACCGCGAACGCGGTCATCACCCTGAACCTGCGAAGTAGCATGGATACCTCCGGGAGTCCGACTAGCGTCCGACATTGTAGCCGAATCGCGGCTAAGGTCTGTTGCCATGTCGCGTGGCCTCGTTTTCTGCAACGCCTCCTCGATGCCCGACATCTATGTGACATGGAATTCCGACAACTTGGCCACTCTGGATTGAAAGTCCCCGTACTCAGCTTCGGCTGCGGCACCTTCGGCGGCAAGGGAGATTTTTTCAGCGCGTGGGGCAACACCGACGTGCAGGAAGCCACTCGCCTGGTGGACATCTGCCTCGAAGCTGGCCTGAATTTTTTCGATACCGCCGATGTCTATTCGCAAGGCGCATCGGAAGAGATTTTAGGCAAGGCGATCGCCGGCCGCCGCAACCAGGTTCTGATCTCCACGAAAGCGACGTTCGCGATGGGCGATGGGCCCAATGATGTCGGCTCATCCCGCCACCACCTGATCAGCGCCTGCGAAGCCAGCCTCCGCCGCCTCAAGACCGACTACATCGACGTCTACCACCTCCACGCCTTCGACGCGATCACTCCGGTCGAAGAAGCGATCAGAACGTTGGATACGCTGGTCCAGAGCGGCAAAGTCCGCTACATCGCCTGCTCGAATTTTTCCGGATGGCACTTGATGAAGTCGCTCGCAGTCTCCGAAAGATACGGATGGGCGCGCTACGTTGCGCATCAGGCCTACTACTCGCTCGTCGGACGCGACTTCGAATGGGAGCTGATGCCCCTCGCGCTCGATCAGAAAATCGGAACCATCGTCTGGAGCCCGCTAGGTTGGGCGCGACTGACGGGGAAGATCCGCCGGAATCAGGCTAAGCCTGCCGTCAGCCGTTTGCATACTGCCGCCGCAGCCGATCCAGGTCCCCAGGTTCCGGATGAGTATCTGTATAAAGTCGTCGATGCTCTCGACGAAGTGGCCCGTGAAACCGGGAAGACCGTTCCACAGATTGCTCTGAACTGGCTCTTGCAACGTCCGACCGTAGCCAACATCGTCATCGGAGCCCGCAACGAAGAACAACTCCGCCAGAACCTGGGCGCAGTCGGATGGAATCTCACTCGCGAGCAAGTCGCGAAACTGGACGCTGCCAGCGATGTCACTCCTGCCTATCCGTACTGGCACCAACGGCAGTTCACGGCGAGGAATCCGTTGCCGACGGGGTGAGGTAGCGGAGAAACGGGGTGGGGAACGAAGATGCAGAGGCTTCCAGTTGACTCCAGCACCATAGCAACAATGGGATACGATCCTGAAACGCGGGTTCTAGAAATGGAATTCCGAGACACCGGCGATGTCTATCGATCCTTCGACGTGCCGCCCGAGGAGTACGAGGCCTTCCTTCAGGCCGAATCCAAAGGCACTTATCTGAACAAGGTGTTTAAGCCGCGCGGCTATCGCTATTTGCGTATCGAAACGGAGCGGAAGCAGGCTAGCTAGCCGCTTGCCATTCAAGCGGCTGCGAGCCAGGGTGAGGCACTTCTTCTTTAGGAGACCCATAAATATGGTAATATGGGAATGTGAAGACCACTCTTGAAATTCCCGATTTTTTGTTTCGCCGCGCAAAGTCGGTTGCGGCCGAACGAGGCATCCCTTTGCGCCAGTTGGTTACCGAGGCCGTTCAGGAGAAATTGAAGACAACGTCCCAGGAAAAGCCTTGGATGAAACATCTTGGAAAGCTCAAGCACCTGCATAAAGAGAGACGGCAAGTCGAGAAGCGTGTAGAAGAAGCGTTCGAACAGATTGATCGGGAACTCTGGAAATGATTCTGGATACGAATGCCTTGTCCGCCGCGGCGGACGATGATCCCGCTGTAGCGGCCATTCTCGCGGGCGTTGATCAAGTGGCAATTCCCGTGATTGTCCTTGGTGAATACCGCTTCGGAATCGCACAGTCGCGGAACCATGACAGCTACGAAAACTGGCTCACGGGATTACTCCGCGACTGCATGGTGTTAGACGTCAATGAGCAGACCACTCATTATTACGCCGAGATCACTCTGGAGTTGAAACGCAAGGGCAAGCCGATTCCGACAAATGATATTTGGATTGCAGCCCTTTGCCGGCAACATTCTCTTCTCTTACTGAGCAGGGATCGCCATTTCGATCTGGTGGCGAGAACGAAGAGGTTGGAGTGGTGAAGCCAACCCACTCAAGCCAAAGGAAGGCTTGAGTGGGGCACCCGGCAGAGGATTTCCAGTCGAATCGAGCAGTATCGCGACTATCGGCTAAGATCCGGAACGGCGGATATTGGAACTAGAATTCTGCGAGACCGGGGAGATCTATCGGTATTTCGATGTACCACCCGAAGAGTACGGGGCCTTTTTTTGAGGCTGAATCGAAAGGTACTCATCTCAACAGGGAATTCAAGCCGCGCGGTCACCGCTATGCGCGCGTCGCAGTACAGCGCAAGCGCGTTGGCTAGCGGGCGCCACTCATTGAGAGGGGTATCCCGCTGCACGCGGGCGGGCGGAGCGAAGTGTCTTACTAATGTTACAATGTAAGGCATGGCAGACCTGAGTGCTACGTTTACCTCTAAAGGCCAACTCGTGGTTCCGGCGGAACTGCGCCGCAAGCATCGGATTGAGGCTGGAACCAAAGTCAAATTTCTAGAAGATCAATTCGGCCGGATCGTCCTGCAGCCGATCACGGAGGACTATGTCGATCGCGTCCAGGGATGCCTGGCTGACGGTCCCGATTTGCTGGCCAAGTGGGAAATTGAGCATCGCAAAGAAGGCGAAGGCGAAGACGACCTGTGAAGACATACGTGTTCGACGCCAGCGCACTGTATGTCTACCTGCAAGACAAGCCCGCCGCAAACAAAGTCAGCCAATTGCTAAAAGAAGCTGTTCGAGAACGCGCCGAGATCCTAATGTCAGCCGTGAACTACGGCGAGGTCTACGGCGCGATTCAGCGCGAACATGGTCCGGACCGCGCAACTGCAACCATGAGCGCCGTCCAGCCCTTGCCGATCCGCCTTCTTGATGCGACGCCGCAACGGGCGCTTCGCGCCGCTGATGTGAAAGCCAAATACAAACTCTACTTTGTTGACAGCTTCGCGGCTGCGCTGGCGATCGAGTTTAAGGCCACCTTGGTCACGAGCGATTCCGACTTCCGCAAGCTGGGGCATGGGTTCCCGTTGATCTGGTTAAAGGGGTAGTACGCCGGGAACCAACAAGGGCCACGCTGATTTCTCAAGGTGGCTTTTATCTATGCCGGCGACGACCGCAGTTTATCCCGAGCGAAGCCGAAGACTCCCACACGCTCGCCATCCTTATCCTTATCCTTAATTGCGGGCACTTGGTACCTTCGTAATCCTCCTCTCGCCAATTCGCTAGGGTATGGGCATTGACCCAGCCAATACTTCTAGTATGAGGAGCCTCTCGATTTTCGCCGCGCTGCTGTTGTGCGCCTTGGCCACGAACTCGTCTGCGCAAGACCGCACTGTCTGGATTGCTGCCGACAACGAGACGATTCCTTTGGAGCCTGCCAGCCTGCATGCCGGCCGCGTCTACCATCCCGCTGTCGGGGGCGGCGACATGCATGTGCAAGTCGACTCCAGATACCCGGTCACGGTGGCCATGGCTTGGGCCGACGAATGGAACGCCCGCATGCAGGATCCCGGAGCCCCTGCGAGCTACAGCTTCTTCTGCGTGAAGGAGCATGTCACCAGCGCGATTTACGAGTGTCATCTTCCTTCCGAACGGCCCATGATCCTCACCTTCCGCGATGAGCGCAGGCCGGAGAAGCCCGTCCTCACCGCCATTGGCGCCATCCTCGGACCAGGAGCGCGGCAATTCCTTTCCCCCAACGATCTCCACATCCAGTACTACCGCTGCCTTCAGCCTGAGTTCCGCTGGCACCGTATCCTCAACGAAAAATACCAGATCACGCCGGCGCCCAAGGTCTACAGTCTGATGACTCCAGACCACGACGGCCAGGAACTCAGCGTGAAGATTAAGTCGCCCATCCCGCTGACGGTCGCTCTGCTGCCGTCGCATCTTGCCGATCAGGTCTACGACAACACCGTAACCCTCGCCGATGCCCTGGACCAAACCGGCTGCAAGGAACGTGGCGTCCAGTCCATGAGCTTCAACTGTACTTTTAACGTCGCCAACGGCACGCAAACCCTGCTGATTCTGCCTGACATCGATTTTTCCGGCCACAAGAAAGCCACTATCGAGGCCAACACGGTACAGTGCGTCGAGCATTGTGAGTTATTGAGCCCGCCTCCAAATCCGTAGAGTTGAGGCGCCTAGAAAGCGTGAGCGCGCGTCGTTTGCGCGCGGGAGCCTTCTGCCGAAATCCTGAGCGTTCTTCGCGAAGGAACTCCCGCTGAAATTGCGACAAAAGGAAATCGCCATCGAGATTTCTCTCAATGGCCCTTATTTATGCCGACACGACCGGATCTTACCCTGAGCCAGCCGAAGGGCTCCGACACACTTTCGCGTGCAGTACAATCGGCCCTGCGAGGGTTGGTGCGGGAAGTCAATACCTCATCGCGAAATAGGGGACGGACATGGAATACCCTAAGAGGGCGGGAAGCGAACAGGAATTCTTGGTGTGCACCGAGTTGCTGCCATCTGTGCGTGAGCGGTACGGCCCCACGTTTGTCTTGTTAGAGATTCCAGAGGTCTTTCGATCTAACAGCAGCGACCGTACGATTTATTTCCGGCACTATGGCGAACAGAGATACAACGAGAAATGGAACGAGCGGGACGGTGGAGGTCTTCTTGGCACAGAACTCTCCTCAGAGATGGTTCAACTCCTCAAAGACCTCCAAACAATCGACGTTGACTGGCTCCTATCCCAGCACCCCGTTGGGCAAACGGTACGGCAATCAGCGTTTGACCTTCCAGGTTGGCTGCTATCGTTCCGAGATCGAGAGACTGAGGCCATTAGTATGGGTCTCCCTGCCACTGAGCTTAGTCAGGCAGAAGAACTTACTAGAGGCGGGTTCCAATCAACAAGTCGCATAGTCAGCAACGGGGACTTTTATCCGCGAAATCTAATCAGATTGCCAAACAGGATGGTTTTGGTTGACTGGGGTTATTGGCCCGGGTATAGGGCCTGCTTCGTGGATTACCTGGTAAATGTCGCGGCGTTCGCCTTCATACACATGTGGGGCAATCGTTTGTGGCAAAAAGAGTTTGTTCGTCACCTCAGAGAGACCTTTGACATTAAGTTGGATGATCTCCGGAGGGCCGTTTTGGTTAAGTCCTTTGAGCAAGCGCTATTTTTTCAGGCGTGCGGTAGGCCTGACTTAGTACCCCCCCAAGTTAATCATTTCAGGTTGGCTCTCAGGAACGAGCTTTTCAGTTGACCCTTGCTGGGACTGGTTTGCGAGAATCGCCCACGAAACGGAGAAGGCCACGCTGATTTCTCAACGTGGCCTTTATTTATGCCGGCAACGACCTACTTTCCCATACACTTTCGCGTGCAGTATCATCGGTCCATCGACTTAACTTGTGGCGATTATAGGGCGTGAGCAAAGTTGGCGACCGCAGCCGAAATCATGCAGCAGAGGCGGACGGTTCAGTAGTGCCGAGCTCAGTAGGGTTTGGTAGAATTCATGGCCGTGATACTAGGTGTGCTCGACACAGCGGGGATGGCCGGCATCGACGTCGTCAAGATTTTGGGATACGGCGTTCTAGGGCTGGGATTTTTGCTTGCTCTATTGGCATATCGTCTGCTTTCAAAAGAGCAAGGAAGGCAAACGCCCAGTCCGGACGCTCTCCATGGGATTTACGTTTTCATGGGCTTTTCCCTCGCGCTATGCATTCTTGGCCTCGTGTCACAGTTCTTCGACCGACAACCCGCAGAACAGAAATCGGACTCCATCATAGGGATGGAGATCGCAGACGCTGTGCAATTCGCAAGCTTGCCAGCAAAGCAGCCCTATCTGCGCAAGGGGTACTCAAACGATTTGGACGGCCTAGAAGCGCTAATTCAGGAATTTCTGTTGCATTTGTCCCTTCATCCGGATACCTCGTTCGAGACCTCCAAGCCATTTTATGCAGCAATGGATTCCGCGGTCGATGGGTTGAAGGATCGAGCACAAGCAAACATCCATCGCGCCGATATGCAAACCGATGTGGATTTTAAATGGCACACCAATGACTCTCCAGAGTGGTTTCGCACACATCTACACGAATTGCGCACTGAACATCAGGATAGCGGAGCGCCGGTCGGCTCCGATGTCATAAAACGCTACCGGAAGATATTCCAGGACTGGAGACAAGGCGTCGGCGGCTGGGGGAATGTCAGCTCAGCCAATCGACCCGAAAACGGAAAGGGCCCACAGATGCCGGCAACTTGAGGGCTTTTGCGGGCATGAGCGAAGCGGGAGCCCCGCTGCCGAAATCCCGAGCCCGCTTCGTCATGCTTCTTTGGCGTCAGCACCTTTATGCGCTTGTCAGCCACCAAGATTGTACAAAAGTGCAGGATGTTATTAACCTCGATCTGAGCCTGCGCGATCTTCGCTGTCATCAGGAGCAATTCATCTATTTCCTCTCGGGGGCTCATAACCACGATCCTATTCGTTTTGAAAGGACTTGCGAGTAGCGGAAGTAACCTGAACGAGCCACGGAGGAAAAGGAAAAGGCCACGCTGATTTCTCAGCGTGGCCTTTATTTATGCCGGCAACGACCTACTCTCCCACACACTTTCGCGTGCAGTACAATCGGCCCAGCGGGGCTTAACTTCCGTGTTCGGGATGGGAACGGGTGGAACCCCCGCGGTAAGATCACCGACAACTTGTAGCCGTCAGCACTCAGCCGTCAGCCGTCAGCAAGTTCATGCTGCGGCGAACTGCGCGACCGAGGCGCGGCAATCTCTCAAAGATCCTGAGGACGATGCCTCACAACTGAATAGATTGGGTGAAGCGGCGTAAACCGCTTCGGGATTACTTTGGCAAAATTTCGTCGGCGCACAGTCGTCAGTACTTTGCTCTCAGGCTCGTCCAGTTTCTGACGAGAGTTGAGGACGCCATCAGCTTTCGAACAAGTTCGAACTGAAAGCTGACGGCCG
>DATMNN010000104.1:0-8332 GCA_035569025.1 Terriglobales bacterium | reverse complement strand
TTTCGTGCAAATCTGAATGGGTACACCATTTTCGTAGATGATTCCTTCCATCCGGCAGTTCGCCTTACGCGCCTGCTGCACGATGTACTGCTTCACTTCTTCGATATCCGGCTTCATTTTCCCGCGAGTGACTTCATTCAGGTGTTCGAGCAACAGCAAGGTCATCCTAGGACGGCGGTCATCAATTACTTCGACACAGTCTTGGGGACAAGCAAACGCGTTGCGAAGTATCTCCAGCACTTCCTTGGCATGCTCTTTGGATACCAGTTCGGTGTCGTTCAGCGTCTTCAGAACCGCAACTGCTACCAAGTCGCCAGAACGGTTGAACGTCTTCGTGTCCCATCCTGTCCACATCCCAGAACTCGTCACCCTGTACACTGCAGCCTTCACGTCGTTGAATGAGTAATCGCCTTCCGGCTTGCAGGTCTGCCAGTCCTGTGCCGATGCGGCGAGAGCGAGAAACACTACCCAGACAAACAAGCCATGGCGTTTCATACAGAACTCCGTCTTGAGCAAAGCCATCGTAGCAAACTATTACCCCACCTAACGCTGCGGACCTTGCTCAAGTGTTGTAACCAGGCCTTCACACTCAAATTTCGGATGCTTTCGATTGATTCCAGATCCGAGCGTTTGTCCGCGGGCGGACTCTCGTTGCACGAGTCCCGTCATTGATCAGCTCTGCAAGAACTGTATCCTCCTGATCCGTTATTTGGCCGTCTCCTCCAGCAACTCCTTCAAATACTGCTGCCAGATGTCCGCCCAGGTGTGTGTGCCGTGGCCGTGCGTCTGCTCTGATGCCGGGATGAGCACGAACTTGCCGTGCTTCACACGCTTGATTTCGCGGTCGGCGATGCCCAACTCCGGCGGGTTGATGAAATCGTCGGCGGAGTTCACAAACATGACGGGCGCCTTGATCGTTTCCAACTTCTCCGACGGATCGTAGTTGCGAGAGGCGTTTACGGCGTAGAGGAAGTCGTTGGCGTCCAGAGTCGCGGTGATGCGCTTCGTGGAGTCGTCGACATACTTGTCGGCGGCGTCCCGGTTGGGGAGACTCTTCTGCATCGGGAGCGGAGCGCTGCCGGCGATCAGCAGGAAATCTGCGGAGATCTGCAGGGCTGCGCGCGGTTCCACCATGTAATCGCCATTCTTCCAGTCGGGATCCTGGCGAATGCCCTCGATCACCATGTTCCGCCACAGTCGATTGCGGCCGGCGATCTGGGCCGGGAGGCAGGCTAGCGGCATCAGGGCATCCATGAAGTTGGGATAGGTCTCGCCCCAGACCCAGGAGTGCATGCATCCCATGGACGTACCCATCACGAGGCGCAGATGGTTCACGCCCAGACCTTTCTCCAGCAGCTCATGCTGCGCCGCGACCATGTCGTCGTAGTCGTATTGCGGAAAGTGAGCGCGCATGCCGTCGCTGGGCTTGCTGGATTTTCCGTGGCCGATGTTGTCGGGAAGGATGATGAAGTAGCAGGCGGCGTCGAGCAGTTGGCCGGGGCCGTAGAGGACATCGGCGAATTGCGGGGCGAGGAATTGGCGTCCGGAGCCGCCGGTGCCGTGGAGGATCAGAACGGCGTTGGTGACTTTGCCGCTGGCGTCGCGCTCGGGCTTGCCGAAGGTTGTGTAGTGCAGGCGAAGTTCGGGGAGAGTCTCGCCGGATTTGAAGTGGAAGTCGTGGGCGATGTAGTCGCCTTCGGTAGGGGTGGGCTTTGCGGCTGATGAGGACGTCTGGCCGAACAGGCTGGCGGACGCTATGCACACGAGGACAAGTTGACGGACTGTGGACAGTGCGCTCATGGGAGAAATAGTCTACTGCAGAACGAGTCTCGGTCGCCTTCGGCGAGGGCGGACGAGGCGTCCGCCCCTACACAGGCGTGGGGCGAGCCGCGGAATCCGTCACGCTACTTCCTGCGGTTAAGCTTCTCGAGAATCATGGGGCCTAACTGCGAGATGCTGCCCGCACCTAGCGTCAAGATCATGTCGCCAGCCTGCGCCGCTTTTGTTGCTGCGCCGATGGCATCGGCTACAGAGTTGACATATTCGACGGGCTTCCCGCTCTTTTCGCGGATGCGTTGCGCCAGTATTTCACCGGTGATGCCTTCGATGGGCTTCTCGCTGGCGGCGTAGATGTCGAGCAGGAACAGGGAGTCGGCGTCGGCGAAGGCAGTAGTGAATTCTTCCATCAGGTCGCGGGTGCGGGTGTAGCGGTGCGGCTGGAAGATGACGTGAATCTTGCGGAATCCGCATTGGCGGGCGGCGGCAAGCGTGGCTCTGATTTCGGTGGGATGGTGGCCGTAGTCGTCGATCACGCTGACGCCGGCGGCGGTGCCACGCAGTTGGAAGCGCCGGTCCACGCCGCGGAATTGATCGAGCGCCGAGCGGATGGCATCGACTGGAATGTCGAGACCCACACCTACAGCAATTGCCGCGGTCGCGTTCAGCACGTTGTGGACCCCGGGGACGTGCAACGTGAATTCGCCGAGATCTCTCTTTTGATAGGTCACGCGGAAGCGGCTGTAGGGGCGCGAATCGGCAGTGCCCTCTCTCTTGGTTTCTTCCGCCTTTATCAGGAAGTCGGATCCGCGCTTCGTCCCGTACGTTACAGTGCGCCGCTGGACTTGGGGCAAGAGTTTCCGCAGCATCGAGTTGTCATTGCAGGCCACGATCATGCCGTAGAAGGGCACGCGGTCCATAAAGTCAAGGAAGGTCTTTTTCACGTCGCGCATGTTGCGGTAGCAATCCATGTGCTCGCGGTCAATGTTGGTGACGACGGAGAGAATGGGCGAGAGCTTGAGGAATGAGCGGTCGCTCTCGTCGGCTTCGGCAACGAGGTACTGCGACTTGCCGAGGCGGGCGTTTGATCCCAAGGCGTCGACGCGTCCACCGACGACCACCGTGGGATCGAGGCCGCCGGCGGCAAGGACCGCGGCGACCATGGAAGTGGTGGTTGTCTTGCCATGCATGCCGGCAATGGCGATGCCGTACTTCAGCCGCATGAGCTCGGAGAGCATTTCGGCGCGCTGAATCACGGGGATGTGGAGCGTGTGCGCTTCGGTGACTTCGGGGTTGTCGTGCGCGATGGCGGAACTGGTGACGACGACCTCCGCTCCGGCAATGTTCTCGGCGCGATGGCCCTCAAACGTCATCGCTCCGAGACCGGCCAGCCGATGCGTTACGGCGGAACTCTTCAGATCAGACCCAGAAACTTTGTAGCCAAGATTCAGCAGCACTTCGGCGATTCCGCTCATGCCGATGCCACCGATACCTACGAAATGAATGCGTTGAATTTTAGCGAACATAGAATTATTGAGTTACTGGGCGATTGCGTGATTGAGCGATTCAATCGCCAATGGCTCAATCACTCGATGACTCAATTCCCGCGACTCTTGCTGCCATCGCCGCTATGTCCCGAGCTGCATGGGGATGTGCTAACTCCCGCGCGGCTTGGCTCATGGCTTGCAATCGGCGCGGATCTTGCAGCAACGTCGCGACGGTTTCCGCCAGCCAGACTCCTTCCAGCTTTGACTCTTCGACGACAACAGCGGCGCCGTGCTTGGCCAAGGCTTCGGCATTCACGCGCTGGTGATCGTCGGCGGCGCGCGGGAACGGCACGAACACCGCCGGCTTCCCTGCCGCCGCGATCTCAGCTACCGTGCTCGCGCCCGATCGGCAGACCACCAAGTCGGCCCGCGCGAACGCCGCCGGCATGTCTTCGATGAACTTGAAGACCTCGGCCGATTCTCCGAACGACTTATAAGCAGCCAGCGCGTCATTATAGTCACGCTCGCCGGTCTGATGAATGATGTGAATCCCCGGCGCTTCGCGCTGCAGAACCGGCAGGCAGCGGATCATGGCATCGTTGATTGCGTGCGCGCCCTGGCTGCCGCCAAAAACGAGCACAGTTGGGGTTCCGCCGCGTTTGGGGGGAATCTCAAAAAATGCCTGCCGCACTGGTACCCCTGTAACCTCAACGTGACGAAAATACTTCGACGTCTCCTCGAAATGTACCGCTGCTCCCGAGACGAAACGAGCCACCATCCGATTGGCGAATCCGGGTACGACGTTGGGTTCGAAGGCCAGCGTGGGAATGTGCTTCACTAACGCGGCCAGCATGGCCGGACCGGAAGCGTATCCGCCAACTCCGATGACCACGTCAGGCGCGAACTCGTTCAGCATGCGGCCTGCATCCCAGACGGCGCGGGGCAAATCGAAAACTGTTTTCAGGCGCGTGGTCAGGCTGACGTTTTTTAACGCACCGACACGGACGAGTTGGAGAGGATATCCGGCGGCTGGAACCAGACGGTTCTCGATTCCGCGGGCGGTACCGATAAAGAGGATTTCCGCGTTATACGATTTCTTCAGCTCGTTGGCGATGGCCAGTGCTGGGATGACGTGCCCGCCCGTGCCTCCGCCCGCCAGAATTGCGCGCATGGACTACAGAGTACCGCTGGCGTTCACGGCACGCCCTATTGTTGATTGATGATTGTTGATTGTTGATGGAAAAGCCACCGGATTCGGCAGACTCCTGCTCACAAGAAGAAGTTAATTCAACAATCAAAATTCAACAATCAACAATTTCCTCATTCTGCCTGCTTCGTGATGTTCAGCAGTACGCCCACGCAGGCGAGGGTCACGAACAGGGACGACCCGCCATAAGAGATGAGCGGCAGCGGGATGCCCTTGGTCGGCATCATCCCGAGGACGACGCTGATGTTGATCAGGGCCTGCAGCACGACCATGCTGGTGATGCCTACGGCGAGAAAGCGGCCGAACGGGTCTTCCGTCCGCCACGAGGTGCGCATGCCGCGCCACAGGAAGATGGCGAAGAGCGTGACCACACACATCGCGCCCACCAGACCCAACTCTTCGGCGGTGACGGCGAAGATGAAATCCGTATGGGGCTCGGGCAGGTAGAACAGCTTCTGCTTGCCTTCCATCAGGCCGGTGCCTGTGATGCCTCCAGTACCGACAGCGATCAGAGACTGGATGATGTGGAATCCTGCTCGTTGGCGGTCGGCGTAGGGGTTGAGAAAGGCGAAGATGCGGTCACGGCGGAAGCTTACGTGGAAGATCAGAAAGTAGAGCGGTACTAGCGAGGCAGCGAAAGCGTATCCGAAGTAGCGCATGCGCATACCGGCGACATAAAAGACGCAGGCGGCGATTCCGGCGCAAGCGATGGCAGTGCCGAGATCGGGTTCGAGCACGATCAGTCCCAAGAGAACGAGGACTGGCGCAGCAGCTGGCAGCAATGTATTGCGCACGTCGTCGATGGCCTTCGTGCGGCCTTCGAGAAAGTACGCGAGGAACAGGATCAACACCGGCTTGGCGAGTTCTGAAGGCTGAAGGGATAATCCACCGGCGTGAATCCACCGGTGCGTATTATGCGAGCGATCAAGGAAGAAGACCGAGATCAGGAGCAGAGTGGTCAGGCCCATCAGCGAGAAAACTAGCGCGGGATGCTTGTAACGGCGGTAGTCGAGGCGCATGGTAACTACCATCGCGACGAGCCCGGCGACAGCCCAGATCAATTGCTTCGACAGAAAAGCATAAGGCGATCCGAAACGCTCGCGCGCCATGACCGCGGAGGCTGAGAACACCATGACGAGGCCGAGGAATACCAACAGCATTGTGACCGTAAACAGCCACCGATCGACACTGACGCGCTTCGCCATGGGACACTTATTTCACCACGGAGCGGAGATGAGATTGTTGATTGTTGAAGTTTGACTGTTGATTGTTTTGGTTCGGGCGGGGTCAATTCACCACAGAAGCACGGAGACACACTGAGAATGACCGTGGTTCACACTTTTGCGGTCGCCAGTGCAGCGACGATGTCCTTGAAAACCTTCCCTCGGTGCTCGTAGTTCTTGAACTGGTCAAAGCTGGCACAGGCGGGTGCGAGCAGCACTACGTCGCCCGGCTGGGCTGTCGCATGGACTTTGCGAATGGCATTCTCCAGGGTTTCGGCGTGCACGATCTCGGCGCCTTTGACTTGGGACTCGATCTTGGCGGCCGCCGCCCCGATGGTGTACACACCCTTCACGCGTTGGCGGATCAGATCGTTGAGCACGGTATAGTCGCTGCCCTTGTCCTTGCCGCCTAGGATGAGGTGGATGTTTGCCGGAAATGACTCGAGCGCTTTGATGGTTGCATCGACATTTGTTGCCTTCGAATCGTTGTAGTAGTCGACGCCAGCGACCGTCGCGACGAATTCGAGCCGATGCTCGACTGCCTTGAAATCGTGAACAGCCTGGCGGACTTTTTCGGGTGCGCATCCCATCAACACACCAGAGCACACCGCGGCCAAAACGTTCTCGAGATTATGCGCGCCCTTAAGCGGAATCTCAGAAACTTGAAGGATCTCGCGTTGACCGTTGGAATCGCGAAAGACAATATTGCTGTCGCGGACCCATGCGCCCTGCGGCACTTCTTTCTGGCGACTGAACCAGAAGACTTGCGCGCGGGTGCGAGCGCCCATCGCGACACAGGTGGGATCGTCCGCATTCAGCACGGCGAAATCACCTCCCTGCTGATTTTCGAAAATTCTGGCCTTGGCGTCGGTGTAAATCTCAAAGGTTCTGTGGCGATCTAGATGGTCGGGAGTCACATTCAGGACGACGGCAATCTTCGGGCGGAATGTCTGAATCGTCTCTAGTTGGAAGCTTGAGATTTCGAGAACGACGACTGTCTCGGGCTTCGCGCGTTCAGCCAGCGAGATGGCAGGGGTGCCGATGTTGCCACCGACAAGCGTCGGAACGCCGGCAGCCGTCATGATCTCGCCCATGAGTGTCGTCGTGGTTGTTTTGCCGTTTGATCCGGTGATGGCAACGATTGGGCCCGGCAGAAACTGGGCCGCCAACTCGATTTCACCAATTACCGTTTCACCCAGCGAGCGCGCCTGTACAAGGGGGGGCGCATCAACAGGGACTCCCGGGCTGACCACGATCAGGTCTTGACCGCGAAAGGTGCGGTCGCCATGGCCGCCGGTCTCGACCGTGATGCCATGATCGAGCAGGACCGGAATTTCGTTGCGGAGTTCGTCGCCGCTCTTGGTGTCGGAGACGGTGACTCGGGCGCCGTGCGCCTTCATGAACAGGGCGGACGCCACCCCGGACTTCCCGAGACCAACCACTAGTGCGCGCTTTCCGTTCAGTTCCATGAAAACCAATTGTTGATTTTTGATTGTTGATTTTTGATTGAAAATCTTCCGGCTATCCGGATGGCCTTTATTCAACAATCAAAAATCAATAATTCTAAGTTATTGCTAGCTTATCTCAGTTTCAAAGTTGTCAGGGCGAAGAGGGCAAAGATCAGGGATGCGATCCAGAAACGCACGATGATTTTCGACTCTGACCATCCCATCAGTTCGAAATGATGGTGCAGCGGGGCCATCTTGAAGATGCGTTTCTTGCGCAGCTTGTAGGAACCGACCTGCAGAATCACCGATAACGCCTCGATCACGAAGACACCGCCGATGAACGGCAGCAGCAGTTCCTGTTTGATCATGACCGCAACTGTCCCGATCGCGCCGCCGAGAGCGAGCGAGCCGACGTCGCCCATGAACACTTCTGCGGGATGCGCGTTATACCAGAGAAAGCCGATCGACGCTCCGACCATGGCTCCGCAGAAGATCGTCAGTTCGGCAACCTGGGGCATGCGCTGCAACTCCAGATACGTGGCAAAGGTTGCGTGCCCGCTGACGTAGGTCAGCACCGTTAGAGCTCCGGCAGCAATCACTGTCGATCCGATCGCCAAACCATCGAGGCCATCCGTCAGATTCACTGCATTGCTGGAGAAAGTAATCAACAACGTTACAAACACCATGAAAGGCAGGAATGCGAGAGGCCAAAGATGGGGATAGCGCTCGAGATTCGACACGACCAGATCAGGATGGAACTGTTTAAAGAAAGGCACGATCAGCTTCGTCGAATACATGTTGTAGGTCTGCATGGCGATCAGCATGGACGCGATCACAAGACCGGTGGCGAGCTGCAGTCCAAGCTTCGCGCGCGCGGTCAGACCGAGGTTGCGGCGATGCGTCACCTTGGTGTAGTCGTCGGTGAATCCGATGGCCGCGTAGGCGACGGTGGAGAATACGGCGATCCAGATGAAACGATTGCTCAAATCGGCCCAGAGCAGGGTGGGAACAATGATTGCAATAACGATCAGCAGGCCTCCCATGGTGGGGGTGCCGGCTTTCTTCTGATGAGCTTTTGGGCCTTCTTCGCGAATGTACTGGCCGATCTGGAAATCACGCAGGCGGCCAATGACGAGCGGTCCGACAATCAGCGCGGTGAAAAGCGCGGTGAGGCTAGCGAAAGCCGTGCGG
>DATMNN010000103.1:0-2440 GCA_035569025.1 Terriglobales bacterium | reverse complement strand
CATACACCTTATGGCCGCCTGCCCAAGGACGAGGAACGGCCTTCGGCTCGGCCGCCACTACCCTTACTCGCGCCTGTGAGGTCGTGGGGGCGACCATGACAGCATCGAATAGTGCGGCAGAATTCATGGTCAGTGATTTGACGTTTCAACAAACGCTCCCAGTATTTTCTGTCGAGAGGACGCATACCCATCCGATGGCGCGGGTCGCGGCCGCTAGCCCTGGTCGCATTCCCGTGCGACGTGTTACGTGCGACTAAGATGATATGCCCTGCCAGCCGAGCGTAATGGCAAATTGCGAGCAAGACGCGAGGCGCGCGCTTAGTTGCGCCTTGAAGCGATTGCGCCGGCGGGCGACCGCATCGTTCCGGCAGTTTCGATCCCTTGATCGGCGTCGTCCATTCGCACCAGGATGTCTTTGATTGGATAGTCGGCCCATGCATGGCTCACAAAATCACGGTGCGAAATGTCTCCGGCGGGAAGGAACGTCACCATGCCTCGCAGGCGGCTGCTCCGCAGTTCCGAGCTATAAGGCACTGAACGTTCACGCAGCAAGCGTTCGAGATACGCATTGTGGGGCGCCGTGTGTGGTGTGTACGAGCTCACGAAGAAGGTGGACCTGTTGTCCGTGATCCAGTCCGCAAACTTCTCAATCCCGCCATACAGCGCATCGAGGAGAACCACGCCGCGCACCCGCGAGCTGACGCCGCCCCGGTCGAGGACTGACAAGGTCGGTCCAAAGCCGCCACTGTAGGCAACAATCACAATCGGCATCCTAGCGAACGTGAATGCACTGCGTGGATCGCCGTACATTCGCGCAAGCTGGATAGCCGCTTCATCAAGGAAGCGCTTGAAGCCGTTCGGCTCCCAGAATTTCCCGGCGCTTGAATCGGCAGCATTGACGGCAAATTGCGGGGCTACCAGCACCGCGTTCACTCCGGCGGCCGTAATCTGCGCCGGCACCTGCTGGCGGTCGTATACATCTTGGGCGAGATCGGCGCCGTGGCCATGGAAAAACACGACCATGACCGCCGGGCGCTTGGGGTCGAAGCCTGGCGGAATGTGTAAGAGCACGCGGTCATCACTGAAAGTTTGAGATTCCCAAAGAACATCGCCGCGGATATTGACGTGACCCCAATGGCCCTCAGTCCCCGCATTCAAAAACGGTTGCTCCGAACCTGGGACGGTGCCGTGATACGGGAAGGGCGCCGTCTCGAAGTTAATGAGACTTGTCAGTGCGCCGACGTCAGATGGGAGGCGCGAAGGAATGGCTCGTACGGGGGGTGCCGTACCTTCGAGCGATGCGAGCCGGACTCGCAGCTTCCGGCTTGGCTTCGGCTCTTTCGCCGCGTGTTTCGCCCGTGCAGGACCGCGCGCGAGGACCCGGGTCCGCAAGTGGCCCCGATCGCGAGCCACAATCCTGGCGCGGCTCTCGCGGCCGAGCCTTGTGCCCGACTTCGGCGTCCCATGCAGATCAGCTGAGGGTGCATAGGTCGAGCTGCTGAACGGATCCAGCTTTCCGATTTCGGAATCGGTTTTTCCCCGACACCGATTAAAACGCTGGCAATAGGAAATACGCGGGTGAATCGATGCTGCGGCTGGCGAAACCGCAATAAGTGATCTGAGCTCGCTGATGACCGGCCAGCACCAGCCGACGGAGCCGATGAATAACAGGATTGCGGACATGCCGAGGAGTTTGCGCTGGAGGCCGTCCCTGATATCGATCAGGCGCCGACCCAGTTTTTTACTTGATTGAAATCGAACACCGCCGGAGTCGACCTGGCCGCGCGACGCAGAAAAACGGCGCGCGCGAACAGGCAGGACCACATTTGTGGCCAGCCTTCGAACAGCGCGCAGTGTTGGTCCCCCGACCGTATCTGACACCATTTCCCCACCCGACCAACTTAGCGTCGATGGCGACTATGTCTTCATTTTTGGCACATCCACAGTAATTTTCTCCTACCAACAGAACGGGAAGACTTTCGCAATTCGGCAGCCTAACGACCGCGTCGCCTCGGTTTCCACTCGCTTTCTTTTCTTTTTTGGTGATGGGATGGCCCCTGTGGTGTCACCCTCAGCTTGCGAATGAAGCGTTAACTCTTCTTCGCCACTCGGCGGTAACCCCTTTTGCGCGAGGAGGAGGTTCGACTCGTTCTTGATCCAATCCCAAATTCGCTCACGCGGTGCGCGCGTCCGCTGTCGAATGGTAAGCCTTATGCGCTGCCGGTGCGTTATGACTCGCCACTCTGTGCCGATATCACGCCTCTAAGTCATACCATTGGCGCAACTCGGCTGCGATGGCTTCTGCCCTAGACTGGGTGCCCTCATTCTCGTTGTCGGAAATGATGGCAACGTCCCAGCCAGCTCGAGGATTGGAATGCACTTGGACCTCAAACCCTTCTTCGGCGAGGCCATCTCTGATCATTTCCGCTAATTCCTCGGC
>DATMNN010000102.1:0-65242 GCA_035569025.1 Terriglobales bacterium | reverse complement strand
CGGCGTTTGCGCTGGCCGTGGTGCATCCGCAAGCCGGAAATCTCGGGGGCGGCGGATTCATGCTCTTGCGCAAGGCAAACGGCGAAGCGCACTTCATCGACTTCCGCGAAAAAGCTCCCGCCGCTGCGACCGAGAACATGTATCTCGACGCGCAGGGAAATGTCATCGAGAACGCGAGCCTGATCGGATACAAGGCCATCGGCGTCCCCGGATCGGTCGCGGGCCTGGTCTACGCCGAAAAACAATATGGCAAGCTATCGCTTGAAAAGGTAATGGCCCCGGCGATTCGACTCGCCCGCGCAGGCTTTGCGCTCACGTGGGAAGACGCTGACGATCTCAAAGATGCCGACCTCGCGAAGTTCCCAGTCTCGAAGCGCATCTTCCAGCGCGACGGCAAGTACTATCAGCCCGGAGAAATCCTCAAGCAGCCGGAACTGGCGCGCACTCTGAAGCGGATCGCGAAAAATCCCGATGACTTTTATCACGGCGCCATGGCGCGTGAACTCACCGCCGCGGTGACGAAAGGTGGAGGCCTGATTACGGCCGACGATCTCGCTCACTACGAAGTCAAAGAGCGTGAGCCGATCCGCGGAACATACCGTGGATACGACATCATCAGCGCGCCGCCACCATCATCAGGCGGAACGGCGTTGATTGAGATTCTCAATATTCTCGAAGGCTTTGACCTGGCAAAACTCGGCAAGGGGTCCGCGCAATCGATTCATCTCACGGTCGAAGCGTTTCGTCGCGCCTTTTACGACCGCGCGGAATTCATGGGCGATGCTGACTTCGCGAGAATTCCTGTCCCACAGCTGCTCGACAAGCGCTACGCCGAAGCGTGGCGAGAATCCATCGATCCCAGCCACGCCAGCTCGAGCGCGGACCTGAAGCGTCCTAAGGTCTTCAACGAACTGGAACGCGTCGCCGAGGTCAGGCCGATTGCGATTCGGGAACCAAGGAATACAACCCACTTTTCGGTGGTCGATTCGGATGGTAACGCAGTAGCTGTCACGACGACCCTCAACGACACTCTCGGGTCGCGCGTTACGGCTGACGGCCTCGGTTTCCTGCTCAACAACGAAATGGACGACTTCGCCTCCAAGCAGGGCGTGGCCAATTCCTATGGGCTGATCCAAAGCCCAGCCAATACCATTAGCTCAGGCAAGCGCCCGCTCTCGGCCATGACGCCGACCATTGTCCTGAAAAACGGCAAGCTTTTCCTCGTGCTGGGCGCGGAAGGCGGCCCAACCATCATCACCAATGTCGCGGATATGCTGATGGGCGTGGTCGATTTTGGCCTGGACATTCAGGAATCGGTCAACGCACCGAGGGTGCATCATCAGTGGCTCCCTGACGTAATTGAAGTGGAAGACCGCCTCTCTCCCGATACAATGAATCTATTGCGTACCAAAGGACACAAGTTGAAAGTCGAGCGGTTTTTCGGCGACAGCGAGTGCATTATGGTCGACCCGAAAACGGGCGAACGCCTCGGCGCGAGCGACGCACGCAATAACGGGAAGGCGGTAGGCTACTGATGCAGAGAGCCGTCTCAACATACATCTATGTAAAAGAACGGCTTCATCCTGGGTTGCTGGATGAACTCGTGAAGGCGGGCGCTCAGGCGATCGAAATCTTCGGTGCCCGGCAACACTTCGACTACGCCAATCGCAAACAACACATCCGCGAAATCGCCGATTGGTTCAAGTCGACCGGCATTCCGCTGAACTCCGTGCACGCGCCGCTCTATTCCGATTACGAGTGGGGACGCACCGGCTCACCGCCCGTGAATGTCGCGTCGACCGACCGTGGGCAGCGCATCGAAGCGATGGACGAAATCAAGCGCGCCCTCGAAATCGCTGAGCAGATTCCATTCCGCTTCCTGGTGCAGCACATCGGAAACCAGAACGAAGAGTTCGACGAGAAGAAATTCGAATCGGCCATGACCTCGATCGAACACCTGCGCGCCTTTGCCAAGCCGCTGGGAGTAAGAATTCTGGTCGAGAATATTCCGAATGAACTGTCGACGCCCGAGCGTCTGGTGGAGTTTATCCGGACGTCACACATGGACGATGTAGGCGTCTGTTTCGATTGCGGCCACGCACACATGATGGGCGGCGTGCCACAGGCATTCGAGACTCTCAAGAAATACATCTGTTCGACCCACGTGCACGATAATCACGCCGATAAAGACACGCACCTGTGGCCGGGCCAGGGCACGATCAACTGGAAAGAGACCATGGAACTGCTGCGCACGGCTCCGCAGACCCCGCCCCTGCTGCTTGAAATCGACGGCGAAGAAAAGAAGAGTCCCAGCGCGGAAGTGACGGCGACGTTCCGGACCCTGGAAGAAAGCAGTTAACCGCGGAGCACGCAGAGATCGCAGAGAAATTCGATCGAAAAATCCCCCAGACACTCTGCGATCTCTGCGTGCTCCGCGGTTCAAGGTTTTGATCTTATGTCCGCACCAATAAGTACGATTGCAGAAATCGGCCAGCACGAAAGCCAAACCGTTACTATTCGGGGATGGCTCTACAACCTGCGCGAGAGTGGGAAACTCTTGTTCCCGCAATTTCGCGACGGATCCGGCGTCATTCAGGGCGTCGTGCCGAAGAACGCCGTCCCGCCCGAAGTGTTTGACGCGATCAAGGGGCTCACGCAGGAATCAAGCGTCATTGTCGAGGGCAAAGTCCGCGCCGATAAGCGCGCCCCGGGCGGATACGAACTCGACGTCTCGAACGTACAGGTCGTGCAGCGCGTGGCCGAATCCGATCCGTATCCCATTACTCCCAAGGAACACGGCACCGATTTCCTGATGGAGCATCGCCACCTCTGGCTGCGCTCGCTCCGCCAGGCGGCGATACTACGGGTTCGGGCAGAAATCATTCGCGCCGCACGCGATTTCTTCGACAGCAACGGATTCACACTCACCGATCCGCCGATTCTCACTCCTGCCGCCTGCGAAGGCACGAGTACGCTGTTTCCCGTGGACTACTTCGACGAAGAAGCGTTCCTGACGCAGTCGGGACAACTCTACATCGAAGCCACAGCCATGGCGCTCGGCAAAGTCTATTCGTTCGGACCCACATTCCGCGCGGAGAAATCGAAAACTCGACGCCACCTCACTGAGTTCTGGATGGTCGAGCCCGAAGTCGCCTACGGCACGCTCGACGACATCATGTCCCTCGCCGAAGGCCTGCTGACATTTCTGGTAAAGCGTTGCCTCGAACGCCGCCGCCCCGACCTGCAAACCATCGGACGCGACGTGACCAGGCTGGAAAAAATCGACGGAGCATTTCCGCGCATCAGCTACGACGAAGCTGTACAGATATTGCAGGAAGGCCACGCCAAAGGCGCTCTCGAAAACAAATTCGAATACGGCGGCGACCTCGGCTCGCCAGACGAAACATACCTGTCGTCGCAATACGACAAGCCGGTCATGGTGCATCGCTATCCAGCCAGCGTGAAAGCGTTTTACATGGAGCCCGATCCGCAGCGGCCGGAACTCGCGCTCTGCGTTGACGTTCTTGCGCCCGAAGGCTACGGCGAAATCATCGGCGGATCGCAGCGTATGGCGTCGCATGAACTGCTGCTCAAGCGCATCCACGAGCACAATCTGCCCGAAGAAGCTTTCAAATGGTATCTTGACCTGCGCAAGTACGGCAGTGTCCCGCACAGCGGCTTCGGCATGGGAATCGAGCGAGCGGTAGCATGGATCTGCGGTCTGGAGCACGTGCGGGAAACGATTCCATTCCCGCGAATGCTACATCGACTCTATCCGTAGTACAGGTAACCGCGGAGATCGCAGAGTTCGCAGAGAAAGGGCAGGCATGAATATCATCGTGATGCCGACAGCCACGCAGTTGAACGCCGTTACAGAACAAATCATCGGCGCCGCGATGGAGGTCCATCGAACCATAGGGCCTGGTCTGTTGGAATCGGCATACGAAGCCTGTCTAGCGCATGAACTGCGTGAGCGCGGTTTCCGGGTGGAGCAGCAGAAACCGCTTCCCGTAATCTACAAGGGAGTACGGCTGGATTGTGGTTATCGCCTGGACATGGTTATCAACGAGTCTGTGATCGTCGAGATCAAAGCGGTCGAGAAGTTGACAACGGTTCACGACGCTCAATTGCTGTCGTACCTGAGACTTCTGGACTGCCGCGTCGGATTGCTTTTGAATTTTCACTGCACAATGCTAAAGAACGGAATCCGCAGAATCGTGAATGATTTCCCCATCTCTGCGGCCTCCGCGATCTCTGCGGTTAAATGACCCCCATGGGACATACACGAGCATCGTTCACCAGCATCACGCCGCGCGAGATTCGCGTGATTGGCGTACCTCTTGATCTTGGTCAATCCCGCCGCGGCGTGGATATGGGTCCGTCCGCCGTGCGGGTGGCCGGACTGGAAGCTCGCCTGGAAGCGATCGGTCATCACGTCGAAGACGCGGGCAATATTGCGGTCGCGATTCCTGAACAAAAAAAAGAAGGCGCCGCGAACGCAAAATACTTAAAGGAAATTACCGCTACCTGCACTAAAGCCGCCGAACTGGTTTTGAAGACACTCGAAGCGGGCAAAGTCCCGATGGTGCTCGGAGGAGACCACTCCATCGCGGCGGGAACGGTTTCCGGCGTCGCTGAATTTTACCGGCGTCAGAATCAGAAGATCGGGCTCATCTGGATCGACGCGCACACCGACATGAACAGTCCCGAGTCTTCGCCGAGCGGCAACGTGCACGGCATGCCGCTCGCGGCGATCATGGGCTTGCCTCCTTATGAACTCGGCAAGATTTATGATTTCTCTCCCAAAGTGCAGCCGGAGAATTGTGTGCTGGTTGGAGTTCGCGACGTCGACAATTTTGAAAAAGAAAATATCCGGAAGGCGGGCGTGGAAGTCTTCACCATGCGCGACATCGACGAACGGGGCATGCGGTCCGTGATGGAAGAAGCCCTCCGCATGGCCGGACGCGGTACCGCCGGCTATCACGTATCGCTCGACATGGACTGGATCGATCCTGAAGACGCTCCCGGCGTGGGCACTCCGGTGTGGGGTGGGGCGACTTATCGCGAAGCGCATCTGGCGATGGAAATCATCTCCGATCACGGACGCATGTTGAGCTTCGAAATTGTCGAAGTAAATCCGGTCATCGACGAACACAATCAGACTGCCGACCTGGCAGTCGAGCTTTCGCTATCCGCGTTCGGCAAGAAAATCCTGTAGGAGCTTCCTCGACTCTCCCCATACAAAAGAAAACGGCGGAGGCAAATCACCTCCGCCGTTCGCTGCAATCTCAGTTGAGACTTACTGAGTCTTGGTCTTTACCGCGTCGCCAGTCTTGAATCCCGCTCCCGAAACCACTGAGCACACTGACGAAACATCATCCACGTCGGTTACTTTCACCAGACCAATCGACGTGCTCATGCGGCGCAATACTTTGCCGGTAGCCGGGTCTTTGATTTCCCGGCTGACGCGTTCGACACTCAACTCATCGCCAACCTTTACGCCCGCCTTGGAGCCAACGTTCAGGATAACCTGTCCGCCGTCGACCGCCGCCACCAGCCCTTCGACCACGATTGTGCGTGCGACCAGTTTGTCTTTGCCAGCGATGACCTCGGTACTCATCTGCTCAGTCGCCGACTTAACTGCTTCACCGATAATCGTGTTTTGAAAATCGCTGCTGCCGAAATCCACGGCACCACCGCCGAACCCATGCCAGTTGCCGCCGCCGCCCAACAGCGACGTGCTCGACCGCTGCGATTCGCCTTTGCCCTCGGCAACAGCGAGAATTTCGCCGGTATCGATATCGACGATGCGCGCATCGAGGCCAACGATGGCTTTCGTGTTCGAGTGTTTGAATCCGCCGAGCCCGAATCCACCGAGCCCCCCGCCGGCTCCGCCGACACCAGTCTTCTTAGTATCGTTGCCAAACTGCGTGATGCTGCCGACAATGATCGCGTCCACGCCCAGGAGTTTGCCCAGTTTGGCAGCCGATGTCGGATTCGCGCGGTCGCTGTTGGAGAAATTTTGCTCGGCGAGAATCTTGTCCATCGCCTTGCGCTCGATCACCGAGTAGGTGCCGTCCTTCACCAGGTACTTCACCAGAAGATCGGAGATCCCTTTGCCGATGTCGATGTCCTGTCCGAAGATGGCGGCCACGTTGCTATGTACGGTTGCGTAGTCAAAATCGAAAACTGCGACGCGTTTCTTGCGCACGGGCGCCGGAGCGGCCTGCGCCATCGCTGACCCCACCCATGTCGTGGCCAGAACTGCCACTACCACCGCCGAGAATAGTGTTTTTTTCATGTCAGATTCCGCCTTCTGCGAAGTCAGGAAGGCACACTCCTGGATGCGCCTTCCCCTTGACCAGCGAGGCTAAACGCCCCTCTAACAGTTGTCAACCCAACGAACGGGCCGGTCCCGAAAAGCCGATTCGACGCTCCTTCGTTCCGAGTCTTTCGGGTACCCCTCCTGCGATTGACGCGGACCGCGCCTGCCGCCAAACTAAAATGTCATGGCAAAACTGCGAGTGGGCATCCTCTTTGGTGGACGCAGCGGCGAGCACGAAGTGTCGCTGTTGTCGGCGGCGTCCGTTCTCAAGGCGATCGATAAGACGAAGTACGACGTGGTGCCGATCGGCATCACCAAAGATGGCCGCTGGCTGACTTCAGAAAATGCTGAACGGCTCTTGCAGGGAAAGCCAATCGAGGAAGCCCGCTCTCTGCGAGCCGGAGATCCCGACGCCACACCCGGCGCCGCACTTCTCGCGCAAGGAGAGGCCGTGATCGTGCCGCCCGAGCCCGTTCGCCGCAATGAAGGCATGGCGCCGTTTCGAATCGAAGCCTCAGGGCTGCGCCGCTCCACCGATCGCGCCATCAATGTCGATGTGATTTTTCCCGTGCTGCACGGCACATTCGGCGAAGACGGCACCATCCAGGGCCTGCTGGAATTGGCGGACCTGGCCTACGTCGGCGCGGGCGTTCTCGGTTCCTCCGCCGGCATGGACAAGGACGTCATGAAATCCCTGTTCCGCGCCGCGGGGCTGCCGATCGTGAAGCATGTCACGGTACTGCGCAGCCGTTGGGAAAATGAGCCGAAGAAAGTCCAGAAACTGGTCGAGAGCAAGCTGAAGTATCCCGTGTTCGTGAAGCCTGCGAATCTCGGGTCGTCGGTAGGCATTTCCAAGGCGCATGACCGCAAAGAACTCGGCCCTGCCATCGAGGAGGCCGCCAAATTCGATCGCAAAATCGTGATCGAAGAAGGTGTCGGCGGGAAAAGCCGGAAGGCCCGGGAGATCGAGTGCTCCGTTCTGGGCAACGATGATCCCAAGGCCTCGATCGCCGGCGAGATCGTCCCCAGTAAAGAGTTCTACGACTACGACGCCAAGTACCTGGACGAAGGCTCCCAGTTGGTGATTCCCGCCAAGCTCTCGAAAGCGGAAATGAAGAAGTTGCAGACGCTTGCCATCGCCGCCTTTCAAGCTGTTGATTGCTCTGGTCTAGCGCGGGTTGATTTCCTGATGGACCCGAAATCGCGCAAGATTTTCGTCAATGAAATCAACACCATGCCCGGATTCACCTCGATCAGCATGTATCCCAAGCTGTGGGCCGCGTCGGGAGTGTCGTATCCCGACCTGATTTCGCGGCTGATTCAGTTGGGCATCGAGCGGCACGAGGACAAGAAAAGGAATCAGTACAGCCGGTAAGCATCCTCGTGCTGGCCATCGATACTTAGTTCATTTCCTTCAGAGCTCTCCGCATTCCTCTTGACGTGACCCTGGGACGGGTATAGCTTTTCTATCACAAACGTAACCAAACGAAATCAATACAGCCATATACGTAAGGAGGGCTTATGCGCCGCACTAGCCCACGCCATCTGATTTCGCTCCTCTTCCTGGGATTCTGCAATGCGCTCGGATTCGGCGCGACCTACTACGTCTCTACTGCCGGCAACAACGCGAATAGCGGCCTCTCCACCAGCGCGGCGTGGCGGAACGTACAGTACGGAGCGAATCATCTTCAGCCAGGAGACACACTCAACGTGCTCGGCGGTGTGTACAACGAAACTGTCAACATTCCGGCGTCAGGATCGGCGGTCGCGGGTCCGATCACGATTCAGAACTATTCCGGGCAGGCCGCCATTCTTGATGGCACTGGGCTAACTGTCCCCGGCGGCCAGTATGGAATGATCAACATCGCGAGCCAGAGCTACGTCGTTATTAAAGGCCTCGAAATCCGCAACTACAAGTCGACCAGCCGAAGCAAAGTTCCGGTCGGCATCTACGTGAGCGGCGCGGGGAGCAACCTGCAGTTTCTCAATAATCACGTGCACGATATCGTCACGTCCGCGACCGGTTGCAATGCCAATGCGCTCGGAGTGGCTTTCTACGGAACTCAGGCGCCCGCGTCGCTCAACCACATTACGTTCAGCGGAAACGAACTCGACCATCTGAAAACTGGCTGTAGCGAATCGCTCACATTCAATGGCAATGTCGACACGTTTACCGTGACCAATAATCTGATCCACGACAACAACAACATTGGGATCGACGCCATCGGATTCGAGGGCACCTCGCCCAACGCGGCCTATGACCAGGCGCGGAATGGCACGATCAGCAAGAACACCGTCTATAACATCTCGTCGACCGGAAACCCTTCCTATCCGAAAAACTGCTGGTGCTCCGACGGAATCTACGTCGATGGCGGAACGAATATCACGGTCGAGCGCAACCTGATTCACGATGTCGACATCGGAATCGAAATTGCCAGCGAACACAGTGGCAGAACCGCCAGCTACGTGATCGCGCGCAACAACCTCATCTACTTCGGAAATTCAGCCGGCGTCTCGATCGGCGGATATGCCAAAACCGTAGGCGGCACCGACCACGCCACCGTCGTCAACAACACGCTCTACAAGAACGACGGGCAGAACACCGGCTCCGGAGAATTCCAGATCCAGTTTCACGCAACCAACAACGTGTTCAAGAACAACATCGTCTATGCCGGAGCGCAGGGGCTGGTTGTAAACAGCTACACGAACTCCACCGCGAATCCAGCCGATGTCGATTACAACCTCTACTACTCAACCGCCAGTGCCGGCAGCACAACCTGGCTTTGGGTGGGCAAGACCTACAACGGATTTACCGCTTATCAGTCGGCGTCAGGCAAGGACTCGCACTCGAACTACGTCGACCCTCTTTTTGTGAATACGACTTCGCCCGACCTGCACGTGCAGCCATCATCGAGAGCGGTGAACGCAGGGATTAACCTGGGCTCCGGCATGGTCGGCGCGGTGGATTTCGCGGGCAATGCGCGGGTGCAAGGATCGAATATTGATATTGGCGCTTACGAGCAGTAAGACACACTTCAAGATTTCTCAGGAATCCAAAATGGATCACCGAGATCGGAAAACTGCAAGAAGTGCGGACACTGCTTGCCGCGCATATGTGCGAGCCTGTTGCTAGTTGCTACCGTTTGATTATTGCCATCGTATTCCAGATAGACGCATTCGGCATGTCCTTCGTGCCATGGTGTGAATAGTTGAGTGAACACTCCCACTGCAGCCGAAGCTAAAGCTCCGTTTGCCCAAACAACTTGCGGCCGACCCCCTGCGGCAGCATAGTTTTCTGCCTCTCTGGCAAGCAAGTCCTCTCGTAAGAACCCCAAGCAGCGCATACAGAGTGATCCTGGCATCGAAAGAATGACCTGTCCGGACACCGAGAAACGCCCCTCGACTTCATGAACGTCCATCCCGATATCAATGTACGGCAGTAAGTATCGTCGAGCAGTTATCTCAAGCTCGTACCTGTCCCTGTAGGTGTCCAGGCAGCCGAAGATAATGTCACTGCCACGTAGGATTTGGTGGAACTCCTGCCATTTCCCGTCGAGACAAACGACCTGTGCGAGCGGGTTGATGCCGCGCACCAAGCGCGAAGCCACCAAAGTTTTCAGGGTCTTTTTGGTAGCGTCCTCGACGGTTCCACCAATCAACCTATTTAGATTGGATTCCTCAACCAGGTCCGGATCAATGAGGAAGAAGCTCCCAACTCCGAGGTGAGCCAATTGCTGTGCGATATGCGAGCCCCCGCCACCCAGACCAACGATGGCCACGGAGCAATCGCCGAGAACCCTGTCGCTCTGACTCCCAAGGAAGCTCTGTCTCTTAGATCTCTCGTTCATTGACGCTCCGAACAGCGACCATCGGCGCTCCGACAATAGAAATATCGGAAAATCGAAACGGCTTCGGATATTGCGGGTGCCAGCACAGGCCAGCGGCGGAGTCCAGGCTGAGAACGATTGCGCCGTGCACAAGGTGGGGCCGCACGTGCCAGAAGTCCGGCACGAACTTCGGGGTTTCTCGAAGGTCTGTTTTACTGAACCGCGGTTGGCCACGGTGCTCATGGATGTGCACGTGGAACATACAAACCTCATGGCTGAGGGCGATCTGCATGGCTTTTCTGATCGCCGCTGGCCCCATCATTGCGCCGACCGCGCGATCGCGCAGGTAATCTTCGTCGGCCACGGAGTGGAAATCATGCGCGAGAACAACCCAACCTGACGGCCTCAACGCACCGACTCTGCAGGACAAGAAGCCCACTCGTTCGGCGGCAAAGGGATGTGGTCGGTATAGGTCATCGAACGCTCGACCGAGCAGAGTTCGAGTGATCTTGAAGGCCACCCTCATCGGAAGGCCCCCAGATGTTGCGCCAATATCTCTGCAAGGCGCTGACTCGCTGGTACGTTATTCCACGACCATGTGTGCCAGGTACGGCTCAATATTGTGTGGGTCGACCAGTTGGGCCATTTTCCAATCGGAACCGACAAAAAAAGGCGCGTTGGGTAGCTACCGCTGCTGTGCTGCTGGGGGCACAGCAGGGCATCGAGCGTTCCGGGCGCACATGGATGCTTTAATTCGGGCAAGAAGATGTATTCGACCCCGCTCTCGATCATTTCCTGTACGCCGGGGCACATACGCTTCAGGTCATCCATTTCGTCCGTCGGTCTCGGCATTTAGGCCGACCCTCCTTGGCGCGCGTGGCTGATAAAAACTTCGCCGCCCTTAATGTGAATCTTCTGGGTGTCGTCGAGCGGTTTGAGTTCACCATGGACGACTTCGTCCAACTCTTTCGAAGGATCCACGCCCACGAGCTTCTTGAACTCCGAGACCACGTAGGCACCCTCCTGCACTTGGTGCGTTTTGCCGTCAACTGTGACCGCGACTTCCTTGCGGTGGTGGTGAGAGTGTTCCCCGGATTGGCCCCCGCCTGTCTCGCTGGCTTGTTCCGCGCTCTTGTGTTCCATGCTTCGTCTCCATAGCAGCCGACAAACTCTGCTTCGACTAAAAGGCTACGAAAAATCCTGGGCGATGTCAACGCCATACACTATGACTGTTTGTTATACAAACATGTTTGCTCCATTGACAGATCCAGCAAAGCGGGCGCAGAATAAGGGTTGGCTCTCACCATCCAGGAAAAACGCTTCTATCAGAAGCTTGGCAAGCGTCTCGCATATGCGCGAGTGAACGCCAAGGAGCGCCCTTCACAGGGAGACCTAGCTATGGCGCTTGGTCTATCAAGAACGTCGATAACCAACATCGAACGCGGTCGACAACCTATCCAACTGCATACACTCTACAAAATTGCCGATGTACTCGGTGTAGAACCAACTACGTTGCTCCCCGGGACATCCGATAGCCAGGCGCAAGGACAGTCGGAGACTACCCTTAAGCAAAGTGAGTGGCTGCAGAAGATAACACCTCACGGAGACGACACAAATGCGACAACTTCGGCAAACAATCCGAAAACGGGTAAGCGAACTACTCAGAGAGAACGGGATCGTACGCTCCCCCGTGCCGGTGGAAAAGATCGCCCAGAAGCTAGGGATCGACGTTAGGTTCGAGGATGCGGAAGATGACCTTTCAGGCGCGCTTATCCGAAAGCCTAAGGGGCGTGTCGTGATCGGGGTCAACTCGGCCCACCATCCCAACCGCCAGCGTTTTACGATTGCGCATGAGATCGGACACTTCGTTCTTCACAAAGGAATAAAGTTGCATGTGGATGAAGATTTCCGCATTAACCTGCGTGATGGGTCCGTGAACGACGAGGAGATAGACGCCAACGCCTTCGCGGCTGAATTGCTGATGCCGACGGAACTTATCGGACGAGACATCCAAAAGCTTGGCCGCATTGATCAGGAAGGGGTGGAAAAACTCGCCCTTCGCTATCGGGTTAGCTCGCGCGCTATGGAGATAAGGCTGACCAACCTCGGTCTAAGGACGCCTTTGTAAAGGACCAACTCGAGGACCAGCTCGGGGACAGACAGGACGTTCTCTTTGGCGCCCGACGGACAAAGAATCGCCTTCCCTTGGTCAATACCATCCTGTAAGATAACCACTCAAGAATTGCTATAGCTCGTATGGGAGTTTGATTGTACTCCGCACAAATCGTTTGCTTTCAAGATTTTGCCTATAAGTTCTTTGAACGCAAAGATTTGGGCGACAGTCATAGGCTAAAACATTGATTCCAAAAGACCGAGGGGAGGGGGGTACCTCGGAATATGGAACCAAGTCAGTCGCAGAAGAATACAGTTGCAGGAATTTACCGTGTTCAGCGCTGGCCAAAACCAACCGCAACGGCGTCGGACAAGAGTGTCCGACCTGCACTCCCGTAAACCCTCTTGACAGACCGCTCGGTCGGTTTTAGTATTCCAACAAGTCAGCTCTTCGGAGCGGACCTGAATTTCATGCAGAGTGGCTGAGGGACGAGCCCATAGACGCCACGGCAACCGAATCGGGATCATCTATCCCGCATTGCAGGTGCCAACTCTCGCCCGGTAACGGGGACCATGAGATTTGGGGTGCAGCGCATTTTTTGACGTAGCGCAATTTGCACTTCGAGCCTCTTTTCCCATTCGGAAAAGGGGTTTTGTGTTTCCAGGGATATTTTTCCCCGGCTCGTCCCGCAGTCACAGAAGGTAGTGCAGGGATGAGCACGTACGAGCTCCGCTGCCGCGAATGCGGCAAGACTTTCGGTAATCAGCCGCGCAGCATCTGCGACGATTGCTTCTCGCCTCTCGAAGTCACCTACGACTACGATTCGATCAGGAAACTCGTTTCGCGCCAGTTATTTTCTTCACGTGCTCCCAATCTGTGGCGCTATCGCGAATTGCTGCCGCTGCCGCCGGAGTTCCGGCCTTCGCTGCCCACTGGATTTACTCCGCTGCTGCACGCACCACAGCTCGGGGAGCGAATCGGGTCGAGAAATCTCTATCTCAAGAATGACGCCGTCTGCCTGCCGACCTTGAGTTTCAAGGATCGCGTAGTCGCCGTGGCACTGGCCAACGCCCGCCACTTCGGATTCGACACCGTGTCCTGTTCTTCTACCGGCAACCTGGCGAACTCGGTGGCGGCGCAGGCGGCACGCGAGGGGTTCAAAGCCTGGATATTCATTCCCTCCGATCTCGAGCCGGCGAAAGTTCTGGGCACGCAAGTGTTCGGAGCACATGTTGTCCGCATCAACGGCAACTACGATCAGGTGAACCGGCTCTGTTCGCAGATTGCCGATGAGCACCGCTGGGGATTCGTCAACGTGAATCTGCGTCCCTACTACGCAGAAGGATCCAAGACCGTCGGCTTTGAAATTGCCGAACAACTCGGATGGCGATTGCCCGACAACGTCGTTGTGCCGATGGCCGGAGGATCGCTCATCACGAAAATCAAGAAAGCCTTTGACGAACTGGTGCAGCTCGGACTGGTCGAGCCGAAGGATGTAAAGTTCTTTGGCGCGCAGGCGACCGGCTGCTCGCCGATTTCAACCGCCGTTAAGCAGTACAGCAAAGAGATCGAACCGCAGCGCCCGTCGACCATCGCGCGATCGCTGGCCATCGGCAATCCCGCCGACGGACACTACGCGATTAAGGCCATCACCGCCAGTGGCGGGTGGTCGGAGGATGTTTCCGACGCCGAAGTCGTGGCGAACATCCAACTGCTGGCCGAGAGTGAAGGAGTGTTTACAGAAACCGCCGGCGGCGTGACGGTCGGCTCAGCCCGCAAGCTGATCAGGCAGGACCGAATCCTTCCTGACGAAACGACTGTTCTCTGCATCACCGGCAATGGGCTCAAGACCACCGACGTCCTCGCCGGACAATACGAAGCCGAAACGCCCATCGCGCCCAAGCTGCGCGAGTTTGAAGTTCTTCTGCAAAGCAAGATGAACACGATTGCCAATTTTGCCGGCGAGACTGCGGCCATTCCCCAGGAGGTTTAGATGAGTGTCACTGTACAAATCCCAACCGCGCTTCGGCGCCTGACCGCAGGTACGCCCAAGGTTACATGTGCTGCCACAAATCTGTCAGAGCTGTTCTCGGCTCTCGACACGCAATTCCCGGACCTGAAGCCGCATCTGCGCGATGAAGCGGGCGAGACTCGCCGCTTCCTGAACGTGTATGTGAACGAAGAGGACATTCGCTTTCTCGGAGGCAACAGCTACGCCTTCCAGGATGGCGACGAAGTACTGCTCGTGCCCTCGATCGCGGGCGGGCTGTAAAACGTAGCACGGGCCTGTTCTTCATTGCTATTGGCGGCCAATGTGCGCTCGGTTTCCACGCGTTCCATGAGGTTCGCTCCGAGCAGCGGAGTAATGGATTCGGCCACGACGGGCCTGGACAGCAGGTAGCCTTGCGCAAAGTCGCATGAGATGGCTTTGAGTTTTTCCAACTGCTCCACGTTCTCCAGTCCCTCGGCTACAACTTCCATGCAGAGAATGCGGGCCAGGCCGCATATGGTGGTCACAATAGCCGCTAGTTGGCTGTTCACGTGGATACTGGAAACGAACGAACGGTCGATCTTGATCGTTCTCACGGGGAATCGGCGAAGCGCGCTCAACGACGAATAGCCCGTGCCGAAATCGTCGAGACTCAGCGTCACTCCCATTTCCGCGAGTTCCAACATCACGTCCACCGCGCGTTCGGGATCGATCATGGCCGTTCCCTCGGTGAGTTCCACCTTCAGGCGGTGAGGATCAAGACCGGTTTCGCGCAAAGCCGAGCGCACGTGCTCCACGAATGCCGGATAGGCAAATTGCCGCGCGCTTACGTTGACGCTCACGTAGGGCCCGGTTTCGAATCCGGTTCCCACCCATTTGGCGGTCTGGCGGCAGGCCTCCACCAGCACCCACCGCCCGAGTTCAACGATCAGGCCAATTTCTTCCGCAATCGGAATGAACGCTGCGGGCGAAACCAATCCCACGCCCGGCCTTTCCCATCGGACCAACGCTTCCACTCCCGCAATCCGGCCCGTCGCCAGGGAAACGATAGGCTGGTAGTACACACGGAACTCGTTGTTTTCCAGAGCAGTTCTGAGGGCTCGTTCCATGTCCAACCGGCGTGTGATCTGGGCGTGCATCGCCTCGTCATACACTTCAAAACGCGATTTTCCGTTCGTCTTTGCGCGATACATGGCAACATCGGCATTGGCCAGCATGGTGCGGACGTCGGTTTCTTCCGACGTAAAACTGATCCCGATCGAGACTCCCTTGAAGATTTGCTGGCCGTGAACCAGGAACGGCAGTTTCATCATTTCCTGGATGCGTTGCGCCACCCGGATGGCATCGCTCGGATCGCTCACATCTTCCAGCAATACGATGAACTCATCTCCTCCGAGTCGCGCGATGGTTCCCGGGTTCCCGTCCAGCAGGCGCAGATCGCGCGGGCGCGCGACCGTGTCCACTTCCCGGACGCAAGCCCGCAACCGTTGCCCGAACTCGATGATCACAACATCGCCTGAGTCGTGGCCCAGGGTTTCGTTGACGACCTTTAGATCGTCAAGGTCGAGAAACAAGAGCGCGGCATGTGTTTCGGGATGACGTTTCTTGCGATCGAGGACCATTTGCAATCGGTCCATGAAGACGGCGCGATTCGGCAAACGGGTGAGCAAGTCGTGAGACGCGTTGAAGTCCACAACTTCCTGTGCTTGCTTGTCACGCGTAATGTCGCGGGCATTGAACAGCAGCCCCTTGATGTTGGGGTCGTTCACCAGGTTGCGAAGAAGACTGGAGAAGTCCAGCCACCTGTCATCGGCATGACGCATGCGAAATTCGATTGTCGAAGATCCACCGCGCGCAAGTACCGCCGCCAGCGCTGCCTGTACAAGCGCAATGTCCTCCCCGTGAATCAACTCGGCCAGGTTACTTCCAACCAGCGAGTCATCCTTCCATCCGAGCACTGCCTCGACCGACGGACTCATGTACGCGATCGTGCCCGGCGTGTCCGTGATCATGATGACGTCCGCCGAGTTTTCCGTCAGCGTGCGGAAGCGGCCTTCGTTGCTCAGGGCCGCGGCTCGCTCCGCCAGCGCCACATCCGCCCGGTTCCGCTGCACGCTCATGCGCTGAAAGTAGAGGAGAATCATCGCGGTCGAAAACAGTGCCGCAACAATCAGGCCGATGCGTGACGTGGCTACCGTCCGTTCCGCGGCCTGGCCCTGCTCCTCGCTGACCTGATCGACCATCCGCTGGACATCGCGAAAACTGGGAGCGACAGTCTCCACATCCAGGTCGGTCGCCCGATCGAACTGACCGCTGTGCACCAATGCCAATTCCCGGTTGACATTCGCCAGATAGTCGGCGCAGGTGTCGCGCAATTCCTCCAGATGGCGACTGTGTCCCTTTTCTTCGGCGAGCGCTCGCGTGATGCGCACGATCTCGCCTTCGGCTTGCTGGAACTCGGCCTGCGAGACGAAGTTGACGTCGCGGCGTGCCTTGGTTTTCCATTCCAGACTGCTAACCCGATTTGCATGGGCTTCAACCTGGCGTACCTGGACCTCCACACGCCAGTTGTGGTCGGCTTTTTCGAGCAGGCTCAGTCCCGTGAAGATGAGGCCTCCGGTAATCAGGGCGATGCCGGCAATGAGGCTGAGCTGCGACCTGCGCGGGGAGTGAAGTTGCCCAACGCGTAACGCGTTTACCATCCGTTCCTCGCGCAACATTGGTGCCGGCACTACGCCCGAGAGGGCGGCGCCTGGCGATTTGCGGGGGAGGGCTAAGAGCGGCACTCTGTTCTCATCGGCAACCCGTTAATTTATTATTAGTCCTCATCACGATGAGATTTTGGACGGGGAAATGGGTTCTTGACAGGGACTCTCGGCGCGCTCTATCATCTAACTAACCAGTTAATTAAGTATGAAAACCGCTTCTAAAATCCGTCTCGGCTCGCGCGGAAAGCCCGCGCAGAGCAGAGCCGCTATTCTCGACGCCGCCATCGAAGAATTCGCCGAGCACGGAATCGCCGGAGCCCGCACCGACGCCATCGCCCGCAGCGCCCGCGTCAACAAAGCGCTCCTGTACTACTACTTCAAAGACAAGGAAGCCATCTACCAGGCCGTCCTCGACCATGTCTTCAGCGGACTGCGCGACACCGTCGTTCCGATGCTGGAGAGCGACCTGCCGCCGCGCGAGAAGCTGCTGAACTACCTCGGCGCCTACTTTGACTACATCGCCGCCAACCCCCGGTTCCCGCGAGTCGTGCAGGGCGAATGGATTCGCAGCGGCTCCAACCGCATCGGCCAGATGAAGCACGTCGCACAATCCTATTTCCGCCCCATCTATCAAAAGTTAGGGGACGTTCTCCGTGAGGGAATTGCAGCCGGAGAGTTTCGCCCGATCGATCCCATGCATTTCATTCCATCCATGGTTGCGGTCGTCGTTTTTTATTTCAGTTCCGCCCCGATAATGAAAACGCTGATGAAGATTGATCCGCTGTCGCCAGAACAAATCGCGGTGCGGCGGGCGTTCGTGCTCGACTTCATATCGGCCGCGCTTTTTACGCGTCCTCTGCCGGCGCCAGGAGTTCGTTCATGAGTGTGCGCAATAAATTTCTGATCCTGCTGAGCATTCTGTTGGGGCTCTCGGCCGCCTACTACTTCCTCTCGACGCCGGGCGGAAGCGATCTTATCCTCGTCGGCACGGTCGATTCGAATCAGATCGTCGTGAGCCCGCAAGTCGGCGGGCGTATCGCCAAACTGCTGGTCGAAGAAGGTACCTCCGTGAAGCAGGGAGACCTGATCGCAGTGCTCGATCCCGCCGAACTCGAGGCGCAGGAGCGTGCCGCGGCCGCCACGATTTCCAGCCTTCGATCGAAGGTTGGCGAGAGCCAGTACATGCAGCGCTCCACCAAGGGTTCGACCTCCAGCGATGTGGTGAATGCACAGGCGCGGCTGCAATCGGCGCGCGCCCAGTTGGCACAAGCCGAAGCGATGCTGACCCGCGTGGAAAGCGACAGCCGCCGCATCGTCGGACTAGCCCAGGCCGGCGTGGCTTCAGAAATGGAGAAAGTGCAGGCGGAACAGAATCTGAAAGCGCAGCAGGCGAGCGTGCAGGCGTTAAGGGATCAGGTACACGCTTCGCAGGCCGATCTCGACTCCGCGATTGCCCGCACGAATCAGGCCGGCGCCGCGCAGAGCACAGTGGCCTCCACCCAGGGGGAACTTGCAAACGCTCAGGCGCAGCTTAAAGAAGCCGAAGTGCGCCTCGGATACACCAAGATCTACGCGCCCGTAACCGGCACCGTCCTGGTGCGCGCCGCTCGTGAAGGCGAAGTGTTAACCGCGGGCCAGGCGATCGTAACGGTCGTCGACCTCAGCGATACATGGGTCCGCGCCGCAATCCCCGAAACCGACGCCGACCACATCGGGCTCGGCGACACGCTGCGAGTCCGCCTGCCGGGCGGAACTGTCACGCCAGGCAAGGTGTTCTTCAAAGCCGCCGAAGCCGACTTCGCGACACAACGCGATGTGGGCCGCCGCAAGCGCGATATTCGTACCCTTGTTTTGAAAGTCCGGCTCGACAATCCCAAAGGCGCGTATGTGCCCGGCATGACAGCCGAAGTACTCGTGTCCTCCGACATATTGAAAGGTGCTGCGCCGAAGGATGCTGAAGCAGCAGGAAAGCCATGAGCGTGGAAGTGAGCAAGATGAACGGTAGTGAAGCGCCTCTTCCGGTTTCGGATTTCAACGGGAAGAGCGAAATACCCGCCGACGCACCCAACGCGATCGAAGTCACGCACATCGTGAAAAAGTATGGCGACTTCACGGCGGTCGACGACGTTTCCTTCCAGGTTAAAGAAGGAGAAATCTTCGGGCTGCTGGGCCCGAACGGTGCGGGAAAGTCCACGTTGATTCGCATGATGACCACGCTCATTCCCATCACCGCCGGGTCAGCGCGCGTGGCCGGTCATGACGTCAGCAAGGAACCGAACGAAGCGCGCCGCGCCATCGGAGTGATTCCGCAGGCCATGACCAGCGACATCGATCTGACCGTCCAGGAAAATCTCAGCATCTACGCGAAGCTCTACGACGTCCCCGCGCAGCGCCGCAAAGAAGCGATCGACGAGTTGCTGGAAACGGTCGACCTTACCAAGTGGCGCGACGCCCAGACCAAAACGCTCTCCGGCGGCATGCGTCGCCGTTTGGAGATCGCGCGCGGCCTGGTTCACAGCCCGAGAATTTTCTTTCTCGACGAGCCCACTACGGGTCTCGACCCTGTCTCGCGCGTGGCCGTTTGGGAGATGCTGACCAACATCAAATCCAAACGCAAGCTCAGCGTGCTCATCACCACGCACTACATGGACGAAGCCGACCGCCTCTGCAACCGCATCGCGATCGTCGATCACGGCAAACTGGTCGCGCTCGACACCCCCGAGGCTCTGAAGGCAAGCGTGCCCGGATCGAACGTGATCGAAGCACAGTTCGAAAATCCGCCGGCGGATTGGGAAGATCGACTGCGCGCGTTACCGGAAGTGACGTCGGTCCAGAACCAATCCGCTGGAATGTATCGCGTGTTGACCGCCAATGGCTCACGCACCACCACCATGCTGGTCGAGATGGCCGTTCAAGCGAAGATTCCAGTGCGCACGCTCTCAGTGCAGAACACCTCACTCGACGACGTATTCGTCCACTACACCGGCCGTCAGCTGCGCGACGAACTGGTAAAAGCCCACGCGTTCACCATGCCGCAGCGTCCGGGGATGCAACCATGAACCGCATGATGGCGATTATCGAGCGCGAAATGCGCAAGTTCGTCCGCTCTCCGGCGCTGATGATGGTGTCGATGATTTTCCCGCTCGTGCAGCTGATCGTGCTGGGGAACGCGTTTGGCGGAAAGATTCGCGACGCCAAGCTCGGCATCGTCGATGAAGACCACGGCACGCAGGCCATCCGCATTCACGAAGCCTTCGATTCCGTCCGCGCGAACTCGCGAACGTTCATTCCTGTCGACTACGACAATGAAGTGCAGGCCCGCGAAGACGTGCGCAACGGAAAAATCCAGGGAGCGGTGATCATCCCGGCGCAGTACTCGGCGCGCGTGTACGAGAAGAACCGGCCCCACATCGCGCTGATCGTCGACAACAGCGACAACTTCATGAGCTCCACTATGCAGGAGAAGCTCACCGGCATCACCGCCGCGCTGAACGAACCGGACATCGAGCCGCGCCTGCTGCGGGAAACGGCGCTCGATGTCGTCGAACTGTATCCCTACATCGAGTACATGAAATATCTGCTACCCGGTTCGATTGCGCTGGCGATGTTCGTCTCCGTAATGATCGGCGGCGGCATGCTCTACATTGACGACAAAGCGCGCGGCGTACACGAAGGGTATCTGGTTACGCCCATCACCAAAGCCGAACTGGTATTCGGATTGAACGGCGCCGGCGCGATCAAGGCCGTGCTAACCGGAGTCGTCATCACCGTGATCGGCTCGCTGATGGCGGGCGTAGGCACGGTCTTCAGTCCCGCGACCATGGTCGGCCTGTTGCTGATGATCGGCGCCGTTTCCCTCGCTTTCAACGGCATGATGTTCCTGATGATGGTCCGAGTGGAAGACCCACTGGTCCCGCGCGCCGTGTTCGGCATTTTGAATACGCTCTTGTTTTTTCCCAGCGGCTCGATCTATCCGGTGCAAGCATTCCCCACGTGGCTGCGAGCGATTGCCACCGTGGACCCCTTCACCTACGCCGTGCATGGATTTAAAGCTCTGTTGCTGAAAGAGAGCGGGCTGGTTGCGATTCTTCCGGACGTGATGTACTTGTCGATCTTCGCAGTGGTGACGTTGTCTCTTGCGGTGCCATTGTTCAAGCGAACTTTATGAGGTCAGAGGTAAGAGGTAAGATTGCAGAGGTAAGAATCAACACCAGGTGTTCACCTCTGCAATCTGACCTCTCACTTCTGACCTTACCTTGACCCTGTCCGAGCCACCCGCGTTTCCGGATGCTTCATTTCTAACGCACCATTCTTAATAGCCACGGTCGCTTTCAGCAGAAACACCACGTCCGTATTCACGTTTCGCGCTCGCAGCCGCAACCAGATGAAGTCGCCCACTCGGCCGACTCGCGCTTCGTCGGCGCCCAGGCGAACCATGTAACTCACACTCACTCGCCCAATATCGGCAAACTCGCGCATGGATCCGAATTCGATCTCGCGCGGTCGCGGCTGCTGCCGCATGCGAATCAACTCGTCAGCAATGTGACGGCGTCCGCCCACGCAGGGCTGCGTACGGCAGCCCAGGATTTTTTCGATTGCATACAGCGCAGCATGATCCACACGCTGGCCAAACGCGATGTAGATCGTGTTCGTGGCCGGCTCAAAATGCAGCGGAAGCATTTGAAACGCTTCCAGTATCCCGAGCGGGATTTGATCGAAGGGCTGGAGGGCCGCAGCCTCCAGCGAAGTCGCGACCGGACATCCCCATTGCAGCGCGAGCGCGGACGTCACCTGCCGCTCCGTCGCGAATCCGAGTGTTTCGAACCAGTCTCCAATCTGTCCCGAGTGGGCCGACTGCTGCGCGGCCAGCGCCTCCACCACCTGCTGGTGAGTGAGCCATCCTCGTGCCACCATTAATAGCCCCAGGGGAATTCGATTGGACGGCGGCACCGCCGGGGCCACGGCATGCAAACGAGCCAATTGTGCGGCCAACGCCGTCTCCAGGCATTGCCGCCTGCAGTAATAAACGCCCTGCAGAACCACGCCGTCGCGCTTGGGCCAGTATCGCGTCCAGCGCGACTCCGACCCCGTGCACGTCGGCAGTCCACACACCGCAGCGGATGGCCGCAATCGCCTTGCGCTGCGCTCCAGCCATCGCAAAATCTGCTCACCGTTCACCATGGATTTTCCTTACGAAGCAGACACCGCATCCACCACCTGCGTAACCCGCAGGCCATACTTGCCGTCGACCACCACGACTTCGCCCTGCGCCAGCAGTCGTCCGTCGAGGAGCAGGTCTACGGGCGAATTGACGTTGCTCTCCAGTTCCACCACCACGCCGGCGCTGAGGGCAAGCACATCGCGCAACACCATGCGCCGGCTACCAAAACGTAACTTGACCTCGAGAATTACATCGCGCAATCGCTCGTAACGCGCTGCCTCCGCCGGATCGGCTGGAGTCTTCGCGTCCGCGGGCGCGAAAGCGGACGCAGCCGGTGAGGCCGCGGCTGGGGCTGGTTCCGGCTTGGGCGCCGCCACCGCCGTGGCCAACGCCGCGCTGATCTGAATCTCGATGGTAACCGGGCTTCCTGCTTCGTCCCGGGTATGCAGACTCGAGACAGCCGACGACGTCCATGAAGGCGGCCCCGAGCTGGCGAGGTGAAACTGCACTTCTCCGCCCGCTGTGAACGCAAGCGCAGTGGCGGCCTGTCCTGCAATCTGACGCAGGAGTTCTTCGAGCGCTTCTTTGTGTCCGGCCGTTGGAGTCTCCGGCGCCGGTTCTGTTTCCTGAAGAACTCTTTGTGCCAGTCGGATACCAGCGGCGGCCGGCAGCCGCAGCGCCATCTCGCCACGTACCGCGCCACCCACCGTAACCGTGAACCACGGGTCGGATTCGGTTCGTGGCGACTCCTCGCGCGAAACCTCGAAGACAACCGGCTGTCCGGTGGTCTGCGAAAGTACGCTCTGCACGCACTTTTCCCAGCCCTCGAGCCAGGCTATCAATTCCGGAGAAAGCTGCGGGCTGGCGGGCTCGGTCATGAGTCACCTTGGGCAGGCTCGTCGATGGACAGCACGCGGGCCGCACGGTTGGAATTCACCCGCACCGCCGCAGCCGGGCACAAGCACATTTCATCTACCATCAGGACAGCAGGTTCAGAAATACTTTCCGGGAATAGAAGGACCTTGCCGGGAGCCAGCTGGGCCAACTCCCGCAGTGGCACGGTCAGATTCGGGGCAAACAGTTCAACTTGGAATTTCGCCTCTAGCAGTCTCTTCTCGATCTTGCTCCGCGCCTCCACCGGACTGCGCGGCCGCTGGTAGCTCAAGTCCGCCGAGATTTTCCGCAACAACGCATTGGACACGACCGCCGGGATGGCCATGTTCAGCGTGCCCCGTGTTTCCGCCATTTTGATTTCGAAGCTCAGGCACAGATTTTTTTCTTCCGGCACCATCAATCGTTGCGCCTGCGACATGGGCTGCCTTTGGCCATACCTGAATTCCAAAGCGATCGCTTGCCAGGAAGTCTGCAATTCCCGGCAGACGATCCGCATCACACTCTCCAGAATCTGTTCTTCGATGCCAGTAATTTCCCGACCCAGATCGCCCCCTTTGCCCTCTCCGCCCAGCAGCAGGTCGATTACCGGGAAAGCCACCGCCAGATCCAGTTGCAGCGCCGCTACCGCCATCGCCGGCACAAGATCACAGGACGCCAAATAGGTTGTTTCTGGCAGGCTGTGCAAAAATTCCCGGTACGTAAGGTGCTCTGCCGACACCAGGCTGCATTCGAACACAATACTCAGATACGCGCCCACGGCATTCGCCAGGTTGCGTGCGAAAACCTCATGCAGCTGGTTAATCGCACGCATCTGTTCGGCATCGATTTGCCCGGCCTTGCGAATATCCCAACGCACCACCACCTGCTGATGTTCGGTGCCGGCCGTGCGCGCCGCCCCGCGCGCCCTTCGCACCATGGCATCGATTTCCTGCTGGTTCAGTACATTGTCCATATGGTCCCTTAAGTCGTTCCAGCCGCTTTGGCCCTTACGGCGGGTTGGGAGACCGCCAACAGCGCACTCAACCGTGCGCGCAACCGGACCATGGAGAGCGTGTGAATCTGCGACACTCTCGATTCCCCGATTCCCAGCACTTCTCCTACTTCCCGCATCGTGAGTTCTTCGTAGTAATAGAGCGAAAGAACGCGTTGTTCTTTTTCCGCGAGTTCGCTGATCGCCTGCGCCAGCAGTTCCTTCATCTCCGTGCGCAGGCAGAAAAAGAACGGCGTTTCATCAGGCGCTCCCGATACGCGGTCGGTAAGGTCTTCTTCTCTCCCATCCCGTGGAGATTCCACCTGCAGGCTTCCCAATTCCAGGCCATCCAGTTCCGCCAGCAGAGACTGCAACTCGCGCAGTTCGATTCCCATCTCGCGCGCAATCTCGCTTTCGTTGGGAGCACGCCCCAGCGTGCCCGCAAGCGTGCTGTGGGCCTGCTCGATCATGCGTCCCTTGCGCCGCAGTTCCCGCGGACTCCAGTCAAGCTCGCGCAAACTGTCGAGGATCGCGCCGCGGATGCGAAACTTCGCATACGAGCTGAACTGCACATGCTTCGACTGATCAAACTTGCCGAGCGCGTCGATCAGCCCGACCACGCCCGCATGGACCAGGTCCTCCAGCGACACATGACGTGGCAATCGTTCGTGAATCCGGCGGGCGAGGTAACGCACCTGGGGCAGCTGTTCCACCAGGATGCGCTCCCGTTCCGCCTCGGCGTCAAGGCCGCCATAGGCATACGCGGGGTGCTTGCTCATGAAATCTGTTCCTTCTTGCTGAGCGCCGTTGTCAGTCCAGGCTCAACGCACCGGAACTCGCCGCCTCGGTGAAGGACGCGAACGCACGCGCCAACGGATGCTCGAGCTGCGACTGATCAAGTGGCGAAGGTGCGAGCGGCGGAAGCTCGAGGTCCGGTGTCGGGCGGTGTGGGATTGGAGACGAGGCTGACATCACTGCTGCTCTTGCAAGAGCGATGCCAGCCCTGACCTCATTCCGCTTAGAACGCTCTTATGGCGAGATTGCCCAGCGGCAAATGTTACCGATGTAGATGGCCAATTTCTAACTGGGCACTCCGTCCGGCATGAGCATATGCTCCGGACGAATCATCGTTTCGTCTTCCGCCAGAATCAGCGCGCGCTCAATCACGTTCTGCAATTCCCGCACATTTCCCGCCCACGAATGAGATCGCAGCAGCTGCGCGCCCTCCACCGACAACTGTGGCGTAGGTGGACGCGTGGAAAACTTATCCAGGAAATATTGTGCCAGCTGCAAAATATCGTCAGGACGATCCCGCAAGGGTGGAATTTCTATCGGGAAGGCGCACAGACGGTAATAAAGATCCTCGCGGAACCTCCCCTGCCTCACCAGCAGCGGCAGGCGCGCATTGGTTGCTGCGATCACACGCGCGTCCACGCGCACTACCTCGGAGCTGCCCAGCCGCTGCAACTCCTTCTGTTCCAGAAAACGCAGCAGTTTCGGCTGGAGGCTCAACGGCATGTCGCCAATCTCATCCAGAAACAGTGTGCCGCCCTGCGCCATCTGAATTCTGCCGCTATACGATTGCATCGCGCCCGTAAACGCTCCGCGCGTATGTCCAAACAGTTCCGACTCGAGCAGCGCTTCCGGAATCGCCGCGCAATTAATCACCACAAATGCGCGTCCCGATCGCGGACCCAGATCGTGAATCGCCCGCGCCACCAGCTCCTTGCCCGATCCCGTCGGCCCGGTAATCAGCACCGTCGTGTCACGCCGCGACAACAAACGTGCTCCGCGGTACACAGGCTGCATCGTCCACGACCCTCCGATCATCCCCGGCAGCGGCGCCTGCAGGATCGCATCCACCACCGCAACTCGCGCGTGAATTGGCTGCAGCTCCGAAGGAAGCACGTGTCCGGGAAGGGGAGGAAGGACGTGTTGCGGGACCGCAATATCGTCGACTTCCGAATCCAGCAGCACGATCTCAACATTAGGAAATCTTTGCCGGATGATCTGGCTCAATTCTTCCGTATTCAAGTCCGGCAGAGATCGGTCGAGAAATAGTACTTGCCACAAACCGTGTTCCAAATGATCTAACGCTTCTGCTCCTCCGCTTGCCTGCTCTACCTGACGCGTAGGTGAACGGAGACCGTCGAGGACGCGCTGACGAACCACACTACTGGGGCTAGCCACCAGAATGTGATCCGCATAATTGGGCATGAAAGGCAGGCTGGTCATAGTGGATTCATTGGAGCCTGCTTGGATAAGAACGAGATTAGACGAAGATTAGAACTTTCTAGTGACTCAAAACCGCAGTGTACAACGTAGCTCGATTTCTACTTTACAAGCCACGCCGTTTCTGCCTTCGGTCGTGAGAACGGCTTCCAGCGCGCCGCTAAAGCTAAGCGTGGATCACGCGGCGGTGAACTCACAGCGATTTGGAAGCCGTGACTTCAGAAGTGATGAAAAACTCTCGAATGCGTCCAACCCAAGAATGTGCGCACAACCGTGGAAGAGCGGCCCTTCAGGGCCGCGTTAGTCTTTGGGATTGATCCTGGGCTTTAGCCCGCGTGAACGGACCTCAATCTGACGTCTTGATCTCCATGCCTTCATCGATCCACAACTGCGCCGGACTCCCCGCGCGATTGCGAGTAGCCGTCACATGAAACCCGCTGGAGGTAGTTTGCACGTCGTAGGTATAAGGCTCGCGCTGTCGCTCAATCGTGAGGTAATGTCCCGCAATCAATTCATCGAGCGAAACATATTTTTGCTGCGAAGCAAAGGACCCGCGCTCCGCATTGGCAATACTGATCAGATCATTCTTCACGCCCACAATGTTCGCCGTTTCCGCCGTGCTTTCTGCCCCGCCCGCCGCAGGCCCCTTCAACTGAGTCGAATAAATGTACATCCCAACGCCCAGCACGATGATGGTCCCCAGGAAACCAAACGCACGACCCATAACGCCTCCGCGATTTACTTCTCGACGAACACCAGTTCTCCATTTTCCACTTTCAGATCCTTTACGTTATTTGGCAGCTTCAGCTGATCCCGCTGCTCCGCCAGTTTTTTCTGCAACTGATCGTTGATCAGCGACACCGGCACGGTCAGGTCGCCCAATTTGACCTCGGTGGCGTCAAACGTGGCGTAACCATCTTTCGCTCCAAGATGTCCGGCAAGTGTCAGGTACACATCCTTGCCCGCGATGTTGGTAAGAAACTGTCCGCGCACGAGGTCGCCATCCATCGACACCTGGTAGTCCTTGATATTCGGAACGGCGCCCGGAAATTCCGTCGGACTACCCGGAGTGGACGCACCGGAAGCAGGTGTATTGGCTGTCCCCGAAGCCGTGGGAGTTGTAGCTGGCGGAACCGCAGCGGCCGGCATCGTGCCGGTCGCCTGCGCAATCGCAGCCGCTAATTCCCCCGACGTCAGCCGCACCTCGCCCCCGCTCTGGCCAGGCGTCACGGGCTGTACCAGCCGATCGACTTTGTCCTGAAACGATTGAGCATTCGCGGCCGTGGCTGCCGGAGAAACTACTACCGCGACCGGTGCCGGCTTGCGCAGTACCAGGACCAGCGTGAACAGCGAAATGGCCAATGTCACAAGGCTAATCACCCGCTGCCATTTCAAGACGCACCTCCCCCAACTGCCTTATGGTATCCGCACGGAAGGGCCATTTTTAGGTAACGGAGGTACTGCGTCCCCCGAACGAAGCCACGGAGGGGCCTGATTCGTTAGCACAGGGCTTGCTCTGAACTCGCACTGAGCCCCGGCCCATCACTCCACAATCGCGAGCACATCCCCGGCGTTCACACTGGCGCCCACGACCACTAGAATCTTCTGCACCACGCCCTTCTTCGGCGACTTGATTTCGTTCTGCATCTTCATCGCTTCTACCACCACGATGCCCCGGCCCGCCTCGACTTCAGCCTTCTCCGCCACCAGTATCCGCACAACTTTCCCCGGCATCGGACACGTCAGCCTTAGCGGACCTGCGCGGTCCCTGGCACCATCCCGTCGCGAACGCAATGATCGCGGATCGCGCAACTGCACCGCAAAGCGCGCGTCGCCCACCCACAAATGAGGATCGGACGCGCTCTCCTCCCGTTTCACTTCGTACGACCGCCCCTCAATCAGCAGTGACAGGACATCCGGACGCGTCATGACTGCATCGACCACCAAGTCGCGACCATCCAGTCGGCATTTCCACACACCATCGGCGCGCTCCATTTCCAGCTGGTGTGGTTTGCCGTCTACGATGACTTCGTATTTCATGCGATTGATTTCAGCGCAGCGCTTCCGATCGACCCTGTTCTTTCCATTTGGAAACCGCCGAAACCGCGGCGCCATTCTTGCCGAGACCGGGATCCAGTACAGCGAACAGACCCGCCGCTATGGCAGCAATTGCCGGGTCAGACGCGGATTCCGGCGCCTCTCTCTTCTTCGCCAGCAAACGGTCGAGATAACCAGTGTCCAGTGCCCCGGCTTGAAAATCAGCGTCCTGCAAGATTCGCTGGAACAGGGAAAGATTCGTCTTGATGCCGCCCACGAAATATTCCTGTAGCGCCCGCCGCAAATGCATGGCCGCCTGTTCTCGATCGCTACCGTAGCCGACGAGCTTGGCGAGCAGCGGATCGTAATCCAGCGGCACTGTCCACCCCTCGTACATGCCGCTATCCTGCCGAATCCCCGGCCCGGACGGCGACATCAGCACAGTAATTTTCCCCGGGCTCGGGAAATAGTTGTTGTCCGGATCCTCCGCATAAATTCTGCATTCGATCGCATGGCCGCGAATGTGAATTTCGTCCTGCGTGAACGGAAGCTTCTCGCCCGCTGCGATGCGAATCTGCAAATGCACCAGATCGAGCCCCGTGACCAGCTCCGTAACGGGATGCTCGACCTGCAAACGCGTATTCATTTCCAGAAAATAAAAATTCTTCTGCGCGTCAACGAGAAACTCGATTGTGCCCGCGTTGGTATATCGCGCAGCCCGCGCGACCCGCACCGCCACTTCACCCATTCGGCGCCGCATGTCTTCATCCACAACCGGTGAGGGCGCTTCCTCCAGCACTTTCTGATGACGCCGCTGAATCGAACATTCCCGCTCTCCCAACCAGACCGTGTTGCCGTGCTCATCCGCCAGCACCTGCATCTCGATGTGCCGCGGATTCAAGATTGCCTTCTCGATGTACACTTCGCTGTCTCCAAATGAGCGCTGCGCTTCGCTCTGTGCCGATTCGAGCGCAGCCCGCAATTCGGCGCGCGAATGGACGAGCCGCATGCCCTTCCCGCCGCCGCCCGCCGCCGCCTTCAGCATCACCGGATATCCAATGCGCTCGGCGACCTGCTCCCCTTCTTCCGGAGATTGCAATCCGCGCGAAGTGCCGGGCACGAACGGAACACCGGCTTTCTCCATCTCCTGCCGCGCTCGCGTCTTCGATCCCATCATCTCCATCGACGCCGGCGCGGGCCCGATGAATTTCACGCCCGCATCCATGCAAGCCTGCGCAAACTTCGCGTTCTCGGATAGAAATCCGTACCCCGGATGAATCGCCTCGGCACCCGATCGCCGTGCCACATCCAGAATCTTGTCACCGCGAAGATAGGACTCAGCAGCCGGAGCAGGCCCGATACAATAGGCCTCGTCCGCTTTGCGGACGTGCAGTGCGGCTCGATCCACCTCCGAATAAACCGCCACCGTGGCAATACCCATCTCGCGGCTCGCGCGGATCACCCGCACCGCAATCTCTCCCCGGTTCGCAATCAGGATTTTCTTGAACACTCTTTTTCCGGCTCTGATTCTACTTCGCCTGCGGTTCGCTCTGCGCCCGGCAAGTTCCAACCGCAACAAAAAAGGCCCCATCGCGATGCGAGGGGCCTCCCCTTCAAAAACCAAATTTTACTTGTTCTCGTCCATGACAATTCCGCCGGCCGGCTGCTTCTCTGCTTTTTCCTTCTTCACGGCCATGGTCTTGTCGACCCACTCATCCGCTGTCTTCAGGTCGGCTGCGCGCGCCGCCGGATCGTCGCACTGAATGTCCGCGCGTTCGCGGTACATCAGGTTCAGATACGCCATCGCATCGTCATAGTCCGGGCGCAACTGGATCGCCTTGGTCAGGTTGTCGATCCCTTCCTGCACGTTCCCGGTATTCTTTTCGCGGATCTGCGCGCAGACTTTCTTGTCCTTCGCCGCGAGCGAATCCTCCGCCTTCATGCCCAGCTTCTGGCGCTCTTCCTGGCGGGGCTGATAAGTCTGCGTCCAGTCAATAACCGCGATCGAGTAGTACGGTTCGGGATCGTTCGGGTCGAGCTCGGAAGCCTTCTTGTAGTATTCCTTCGCCTGCGGAAATTTCTTCTGCTGCAGGTAGAGATATGCGATCCCCTTTACACTATTGATATTCCTGGGATCAGCCTGCAGAACCTGCTGGTACTGGCTGATGGCCTGCTCTGCCATCCGGATATTTTCCGGAGTATCGACGCCGCCGACGTATCCCTGGGCATACGCCGTCGCCAGGTAGAGCCGAGCATTGACCAACGACGGATCAAGCGTAACGGCCTGCTGGAAGTAATCGATCGCCTGCTCGAATTTATTGTTCTTGAAGGCCTGCACGCCTTTGTTGAGCTGGTCGCGGGCCTTCAGCTTGGTGCATCCCGTGCCCAGCAGCAGCACCAGACCGGCGGCCACTACCACCAGCATCTTTGCGATATTTTTCATGAGCGAAATGAATCTCCCTTGAAGGTCAGAGCTAGGAGGTGAGATGGAAGAGGTGAAGAACTCTGGATCCAGAAGCTTTCACCTCTGCAATCCGACCTCTGACCTCTGACCTCGTATCTACTGGCCTGCTTCAATCTTGGCCGTGATTAATCCGACTTTGTCCACGCCCGCCGAGTGCGCGATATCGATCACGCTGGCCACATTCGCGAAGGGAATATTGTCGTCCCCTTTTACGAACATGACTTTCTCCGCGCGCGTCTTGAAGATGTCCGACAGCCGTAACTGCAAACTCTCCCAGGTCACTTCATCCTGGTTGATCTTCAGTCCCGGATCCTGCCCCGGGCCGTGATCGATCAACTGCACCACGATGGTGCGATCGGGTGTCGGCGGCGGCTGTTTTTGATCCTTCGGCGGCGGCTGCGGCACCAGGGCATCCAGACCCTTCGGCGTCAGCGGCGTGATTACCATGAAGATGATCAGCAGCACCAGCAACACGTCAATCAGCGGCGTGACGTTAATATTCGCGCTTTGTCCTCCGCCCGAACTAACTCCCATTCCCATAATTGATCTCCTCGACTGCTGCTGACTATTGTCCGCCCGTAGCCTTCGGCGGCGTCGTCAGATTGCCAGGGGTCTTCTTCTGATCGGTCAACAGACCCAACTGATCCACCCCGGCGGAACGTACGTTGTCCACGACTTCGACGACCCAGCCAAACTTCGCCCGCGCGTCCGCTTTAATGAACACGCGCTTGTCGGTCTTGTTGGCCAGCTTGTCTTTGATTTTTTGAGTCAGATCCGCCGGCTGGATAGGATCGGTCCCGAAGAACACCTTGTTCTCACGAGTAACCGCGACCAGCAACGCATCTTCCTTGTCGGCATCCGGCATCGGTGCGGGATTATTGACCTGCGCCATATCCACCGGCTGCCCGTGCTGCAACATGGGCGTAACCACCATGAAGATGATCAGCAACACCAGCATGACGTCCACCATCGGGGTGACGTTAATGTCGGAGTTAACTTTTGCGCCTTCGTTCCTAACGTTTATGCCCATCGAAATTCCTTTCCCGTCCTGCTGCTCCGATCACCCGCCGCTCTGAGATCGAGGAACAGGCGCCCCTGGCAAGGGGCGCCCGTCCGGCAACTCATGTTGGCGACTTCGTCTTTGCAGCTTAGGACCGGCGCATGCTCCGGCGCTTCAGGAAGTAATCCACCAGTTCGCTCGAGGAGTTGTCCATCTCCACGTCGAACGCTTCCACGCGGCCGGTCAGGTAGTTGAACATCATAACGGCCGGGATTGCCACGAACAATCCAACTGCCGTAGTGACAAGCGCTTCCGAAATGCCGCCCGCGACTGCTGCCAGTCCGGTGGCCTTTTCTTTCGCGATGCCGTTAAACGCATTCAGAATGCCGACCACCGTGCCGAACAGTCCCACGAAGGGGGCGGTCGATCCGATCGTCGCCAGACCACCGAGTCCGCGCTTCAATTCGGCGTGGACGATCGCTTCCGTGCGCTCCAAAGCGCGCTTTGAAGCTTCGATGGTTTCGCCAGGGATTTCGCCCGGGCTATCCTGGTGAGCCTTGAATTCCATCAGGCCGGCGGTGACAACCTTGGCCAGGTGGCTCTTCTTGTTGCGCTCGGCGACCTTGATCGCTTCGTCAATCTTGCCTTCGCGCAGAGCGCCGGCGACGGCCGGAGCGAACGCGCGCGACTGGTTGCGGGCCGCGTTAAAAGCCATCCAGCGATCGATCATGACGCCGATCGACCAGCCCGACATGATGAAAAGAATGATAACCACGGCTTTCGCCAGAAGCCCCATCTGCTTCCACAGCGAAATCGGGTCCCAACCGACCGAACTCTCACCTTGCAAGAGCATGGCGGCGAAAATGTGCATATTGCAGAATGCGACTGTTGCCAGATTTACTAACATGAGTTGCCTTTCCTCCTCGGACGTCGTCTGAACTTGTTTCTGACCGTTTCCCCGCCGTGGCGGGACGAGCCGCTCGGACACAACACTCCGCTCACCGCCGGAACGCCTGTCCGAGCCGAATCCTTTACAACCTTGCTGCGATGAAAATCCGTGGGCAGACTTGCCCCGCCGGGTGGAAGAACCCACCCAGACTACCCGTCGATAGAAAAGCGTCGGACGGGGAGGGCCGACTGCCACTACTCCACCCGAGGTTTAGCCTCCGGAGAGAGTGAAATTCACAACCACCTGCGTATCCACCGCCACCGGCTCACCATTGAGCAGGTACGGCCTGTAGCGCCACTGTTTCACTGCTTCGATCGCAGCCGGAGCCAGCATGGGGTGGCCGCTGATCAATTGCAGGTTCTGGATCGCGCCTTCCTTGCTGATTTCAGCCTGCAGCACTACTTGCCCTTGGATGCGAGCCTGCCGCGCCAGGGGGGGATAATTCGGCTGTACTTTCTTGATCAGCAGGCCGGTCGAAACGCCCTGCGAAACGCGTACCCGCTGCGGCGTGGCAACTTTCGGAATGGCTGCGGTGGAGTTGATCATGCCGCCGATCACTCCTCCCATTGAGCCTCCCGGAACTCCGCCCGGTACGCCGCCCATCACGCCCGCCATAGCCGGAGGCGCTTCTTCTTCCTTGATCATCTGAACTTTCTCAGGGATCTTGGTAGGTGCGCGCAACTGGCCGTTGACCAGGTCGCTCTGAATCTTGACTACCTTAATCGGAGCCGCGGCCGGCGGCGGCGGCGGTGGGGGTGGTGGCGGGGGCGCTACCAGAAATGTCATCAACTGAGTTTTGGGAAGCGCTTCGGTGTAAATCAGTGGGATCAGAATCAAGACCCCCAGCAGCAGGAACTGACCAAAGAACGAGATAACTGAAGTGGCCAGCCGCTTGGTCTTGAGCTTGCCGCCCGACTCGATAAGGCTATCTTCAAACATGAGGTTTCTCCCTACCAGACCCTACGGTACCTTAGACACCAGCCGCATCCCCTTTGCTCCCACTGTCTGTGCTCTTTCTGTCAGGCTTGTCTCTCCGGACAAGTCCATGATTGTACGCCACATAAACCGTTCTACGCCTTAACTTTTTCTTTCGGACCATCCTGCCGACTGCTGGCCCGGGCCGGCATAGCAATCGGCCGCTTGCCGCGCTCCTGCCGCCAGTCCTGATAAGCCACCAGAATCGGCGCCGCAATCGCGATTGACGAATACGTCCCGATCAGGATTCCGATCACCAGCGCCAGACTGAACCCACGCAACACTTCGCCGCCAAACAGGAACAGAGCAAGCACGGTAAGGAAAGTCAGGCCTGCTGTCAAGATAGTTCGACTTAAAGTTTGATTAATGCTTTTGTTGACGACCACCGACAGCGGCTCCCGCCGCAGCAGCTTGATATTTTCCCGAATACGATCAAACACCACGATGGTGTCATTGTTGGAGTAGCCGATCAGAGTCAGGATCGCGGCGATCACTGTCAGCGAGATTTCCCAGTTGAGCAGCGAGAACGCACCCACTGTGATCAAAGTGTCGTGAAACACCGTCAACACCGCAGCCACGCCATAGATCCATTCGAACCGGAAGCCCAGGTAAATCAGCATCCCGGCCAGCGAGTACGCAGTAGCGAGCAGCGCCTGATTGCGCAACTGCGCTCCCACCTGCGGTCCGACGATCTCCACGTTCCGCACTCCAAAATCGGAAACCGAGAAACCATCCTGAAGGGAAGCCACCACCGCCGGATCGGCTGCCGCCTTGAGTTCGTCGATCGAGCTCAGCACGCCGCCCTTCTGCTTGTCGCGGTAGTCCACAATCGCCCGCGTGATGGAGCTATAGCGCTGGTTCGCGTCCACACTCGCATTGAGCGGATCTCTTTTCAACAGATAGTCGAGAATTGTCAAAGAACTGGCGTTATTCAGATCCGGCTTAGCCGCCGGCGCGTTGCTTTGCAACGCCTGAATAATCTCATTTTTTCCCTTGTCGAGAGCCTGTTCGCTGGTTTCCTGAATATCGAGCGCGATCAGGACTTCGTTATTGGCAGCCGGTCCATAGGCCTGTACGCGTGCATTCTTCAGTCCCGCACGCGTCAGTTCCGCATGAACAGCCGAAGGATCGGGCGTATGCGCATATTTCACATACACCAGGGTCCCGCCGCGGAAATCGACGCCCAGGGGAATGTGATGCCAGAACAGCATGGAAGCCAGTCCAGCGACGCTGAAGACCAACGAAAAGACGAGAAAATACCACTTCTTGCCGAGAAAATCGATGTTCGTGTTTTTAAAGAATTCCAAGTTTCAGACCCCAAAGTTCCGGCTAGGTTTCATCAAATACTCAACGCCTCGCCGCGTTGTTTCCGGCTCAAAATCCAATCAAAAATTACGCGCGAAACAAACACCGCCGTGAACAGATTCGCCGTCAGACCAAACACCAGGGTCGTAGCGAATCCGCGCACTGGCCCAGTGCCAAAAATAAAGAGAATGGCCGCCGACACAATCGTTGTCACGTGCGTATCGACGATGGTGATCCAGGCATGGCTGAATCCCTGATCTACGGCCGAAGGCGGCGTCTTGCCGTTGCGCAACTCCTCCCGAATGCGCTCAAAAATCAGCACATTGGAATCCACGCCCATGCCGACCGTCAGAATCACGCCCGCAATTCCCGGCAAAGTCAGCACTGCGCCGAAGTACCCCATGAATCCCAGAAGAATAATCAGGTTCAGAATCAGCGCGATGTCCGCGTTAATCCCCGCACCCTTGTAGTAGACCAGCATGAACAGCAGTACCGCGATCATGCCCACCATCGCCGCCTGCACACCTGAGCGAATCGAATCGGCTCCCAACGAGGGCCCCACCGTACGCTCTTCCAGATACTTGATGCTCGCCGGCAGCGCGCCCGAACGCAGGTTCAACGAGAGGTCCTTTGCCGACTGCTCCGTGAATCCGCCGGTAATTTCGCCCTGGTCCCGAATGGGTTCGTTGATTCTCGCAACCTCGACCACCCGGTTGTCCAGCACCACTGCCAGGCTGTCGCCCACGTGCGCCGACGTGAAGCTGTAAAACTTTCTGCCACCCTCACCCGTCAGCGTGAACTTGACGATCGGCTGTCCCGTGTCACTGTGCCGGTCCGGATCGGCGCTCTTCAGATCCCTTCCGCTTACGGCCGACGCCCGCGAAATCACATACCAGGCCTGACCATCTTCGGTTGCATCAACCCGTGACGCCTTGCCCGGCAACAGAACCGCATCTGGCGGCAACACGCCGCCGTGCGCCTGCAACGCCGCTTCCTGACTCGGATACTGACTCTGCCCATCGAGCGACTGCCGTATTTCCAGCATCGCCGTGGACTGCATGATCTCTTTGACCCGCGCCGGATCATCCACACCCGGCAACTGCACCAGGATTTGATATTGCCCCAGCCCATGCTCCTGGATGACCGGCTCGTTTACGCCCAGGGCGTCAATCCGGTTCCGGATCGTCTCAATCGCCTGCGTCACCGCCCGGCTCTTGAGATCGGCCAGGCTCTGCGCCTTCATCGTGATGGTGTAGGAATTCTCCGCGCCCGCAGCAGCCACATATTCCGGCAACCGGTCGTTGACGATACTGAGAAAATCCGACCTTTGCTCCGGCGCTACGCCCTTCACCACGACCATGTCCGGATGGCCCACCGAATCCGGCTTGGTGATCTCGACATAATTAATCTTGCGCGTCCGCATATCTTCTTGGAGGCGCGCAATCACATTGTCGGAATCCACATTGACCGCATCATTGACCTGCACCTGAAGGATCAAGTGCGTGCCGCCCTTCAAATCAAGGCCAAGATGAATGCGGTCCGTGACCGCCGAAAGCAGTCCCTGCTTCGACCAATCCTTCGGGATACCAAAGATCCCCAGCGTAAACACCACCACAATCGCCAGGATCAGAACCAATTTCCAAGTAAGAGTCTTATTCATAAAAAACCGCACTTCACAAGCTACTTAACCAGCAACCTAAAAAACTGCGTCACACGCCTTGAAGGGGCACGGCTTCAGCCGTGTCGTAAAGACGCAAAATTGAATGGGTTTAGCCCCCTGCTTTCTCTTCTTGCGTAGTCACCGAAACCACCGAGCCGCGGCTGACTTCCAGCTTCAGATTGTCCGGCGGCACGCGCAGCGTGACCGCGTCATCTTTCAGGCTCATGATCGTCCCGCGCAGACCGCCGCTGGTGGTGACCTTGTCGCCCGTCTTTAACTCGCTCAACATCGCCTGCCACTTCTTCTGCTTCCGCTGCTGCGGCATGATTAGAAGGAAGTAAAAAATGGCAAAAATGAACAGCAGGGGGGCGATGGTCAGCAGACCCGATCCACTGGAAGTCTGCAACCACACCGCCAATCCGCGGGCTGCCTCTACGAAAATCGCATGTCCTGCCAAGTTAATCCCCTGGAACGCACTTAACGCACAAAATTGCCCATCAGCCGTGGCAGTCTGAAGCTCCCTCTCCGGGGCTGCCGAGGAAAACTCGGCACTAATTTGCTTCTATCGCTGCTGACTTGCGGGATTTCTTTTCTCTTCCTTAATTTAGGCCGGATACCCTTCGACATCAGGCTTGAGCACGGGGGTAACCGAGCTGGTCGCAGAACTACCGCTTCGGACCTGTACGCTCAGAAAAAAACGGACTCTTTCCCCAAGCTGAATAGCATGCCGGACGGCTCGCCTAGTGTCAAGGCGAACACCCAAAATCCACTTTGGCCTTCAGCCCCTGAGGCTGGCCCCCTCCGCCCGCATCCGCTCCCGCACGCTCTTCATGACTCCCATGTAATAGCTCAAATTGTGAATTGTGTTCAGCACCTGCCCCAACAACTCGTTGGATGCATAAAGATGGCGCAAATAAGCCCGCGAGTACCGCGCGCAAACTCGGCAAGAGCAATTCGGATCAAGCGGCCCCGCATCCTGTGCATAGCGCGCCTGCTTGATCGATATCTTCCCTTCAGAAGTGAACAACAGCCCATGTCGAGCCGCCCGCGTAGGCAAGACGCAATCCATCATGTCCACGCCCATCCCAGCATACAGAGCGATCTCCTCCGGAGTCCCCACCCCCATCAGATACCGCGGCTTGTCCCGAGGGAGATGTTCCAGGGTAGACTCCACAATCTCCCGCGTAAGCTCGCGCGGCTCCCCGACACTAAGCCCGCCAATCGCGTAACCAGGAAACCCAATCTCCACCGTCCGCAAAGCCGACTCCCGCCGCAATTCCCGATCCATCCCGCCCTGCACAATCCCAAAAAGCGCCTGCGTCGTTTCCCCATCCCCGCTGAACGAACTGTCATCCCGAGCGGAGCGAGGGATATGCAGTCCGTGGACGCCACCAGTCTCTCGTCGCTCCTCCGCAGGCGCCACGTCGTCCGGAACCTGACGGCTGACGGCGGACAGCTGACGGCTACCCCACGGCACCTCGTTCTTGTGCTCCTCAAAATAGTTCTTGCTTCGCGCCGCCCACCGCAACGTCAACTCCATCGAAACCCGTGCCCGCGAAACATCCGCCGGATACTCCGTGCACTCATCGAAGGCCATGATGATGTCCGCGCCCAACCCGATCTGCGCCGCCATCGCACTCTCCGGGCTGAAGAAGTGCGACGACCCATCGAGATGCGACCGGAACGTCACACCCTCCTCACTGACCTTGCGCAGCTCATTCAAACTGAAAACCTGGAACCCGCCGGAATCGGTGAGGATGGAACGGTTCCATGACATGAAACCGTGCAGCCCGCCCATCTTCCGGACCGTTTCTACCCCCGGCCGCAAATAAAGGTGATAGGTGTTGCCAAGCAGAATCTGGACGGCCAGCTCTTCCAAAATGTCCTGCGGCACGCCCTTAACGGACGCGAGCGTACCGACCGGCATGAAGACTGGAGTTTCGATCTCGCCATGGGGCGTGGTGAGTTTGCCCAAGCGAGCGCGATCATTCCTCCCTTCAATCTGAAACTGAATGGACACTGCTGAGAATTCTAAAGGAATTGCGCAAGGCAAGAAGTCCGATTGCAGGTTCAGCGGTCTATTTCCCTGTTCTCGTCAATTGGCCATCTAAGCTCGTGCCCAAGTCAAAAGGTGCAAATGTGCTAACTTTCTGGCCATGCAACGGCCAGTCCTAATCGTTATTGACATGCTGAACGATTTCCTGGCGAACTGGGCCCCGACCGCGAAGCAACAGCTGGTCGGGTCGATCAACGATCTCGTCGCCGCAATGCGAAAATGCGGTCATCCGATTATCTGGGTTCGCCAGGAATTCGAGCCTGATCTCCGGGACGCCTTTCCTGAAATGAAAACCAAGGGAATTCGCATCACCATCAAAGGGACGGCCGGTTGTCAGATTGATTCAGATCTGAAATTTGATCCATCCGACCCTGTAGTGATTAAGAAGCGGTACAGCGCTTTCCATAACACGGAACTGGACCAGACTCTCCAACGATTGCGGCCTGACGTGCTTATTCTCGCAGGGATTAACAGTCACGCCTGCATTCGGGTCACGGCGATTGATGCTTATCAGCGAGACTGGAAAATCATTGTGGCGGCAGACTGCGTCGATTCCTACGACCGAGAACACCATGATATTTCGATGAAGTACATGAGGGACAAGATCGCCAGGGTCCTGACCAACCAGGAAATCCGCTCATCACTTGCCAGCGCTGTGGGAATTGCAGAGGGCCGATGACCACGCTCAGTGAGTGCGCTCGGCGTGCCTACGGTAATGATCAAAGCAAAAACTTTCGTAGCGATTGCTCTTTACTTTTCCCTGTGCGCCGCCGCATCCGCGGCAAAGCCCGCGGCCTCCGAGCAGACGCCTTAGTGATACGCCAGCACCAGCGCCCCTGTAAAAATAAACGATCCTCCTACCCACTGGTGCCACGTCAGCCGCTCGTGCAGAAAAATCACGGCCAGCGCGATCGCGATCACGACGCTGAGTTTGTCGATTGGCGCCACGCGCGAGGCTTCGCCCAATTGCAGCGCCCGAAAATAGCAGAGCCATGAAAGCCCGGTGGCGAGTCCCGAGAGAATGAGGAAGATCCAGGTGCGGCGACCAATCGAACTGATCGACTGCTGATTCGTCACAAACGCCACCGACCATGCGAAAACGAGAATCACAACCGTGCGAATCGCGGTCGCCAGATTGGAATCGACGCCCTGCACTCCAACCTTCGCCAGAACCGCCGTTACGCCTGCGAAAAATGCCGAGAGCAGCGACCATATCAGCCAGTTCATGCGCTTCCCCTTTGCCCCGCGCACAGTCTATGTTGGAAGCATGTCCATCGACAAGATTTCCGCGCTGCGTGCCTGCAATGCGTCTGCCCTGATTTCGGCGTTGATCTTCCTGATTTCGGGAAACTGCCTATCCCAAACGGCCGCGCATCCCGCCGCTAAACCCGCGTCCCCGAAGGCGGCAAAATCTGCCCCCGTCTCTGTCCCGGCCCCGATGGTTCGCATCCACGCCGGCACATTCTCCATGGGGATCGACGCCGCCGAAATCCCCCGCTTCCAGAAGACTTTCGGAATCGACTCACCCGAGCTGTTTCGCGACGAAGTCCCCAAACACCAGGTCACCATTGACGACTATTACATCGACCAGTTCCCGGTTACCAACGCGGACTTCAAAAGATTCACGGACGCCAATCCCGAATGGCAGCAGAACCATGTCAACCGCGACCTCGACAACGGAAACTACCTCAAGCATTGGAACGATCCCGCGACCTTCGCCACCAAGGCGGACCATCCAGTCGTCAATGTGAACTGGTACGCCGCCATGGCCTACTGCCATTGGACAAGAAAGCGATTGCCCACCGAAGCCGAGTGGGAGTTTGCAGCCCGTGGCGGACGCAACACGCTCTTCCCATGGGGTGACCAACCCGTCGACCCAAAACACGCGAACTATGCAGGCAGCAAGCTGCACACAACCACGCGCGCCGGCATTTACCCGGCCAACGGCTTCAGAATTCTCGACATGGCAGGTAACGTCTGGGAATTTCTGACCGACGAGTGGAAACCTTATCCTTCTGAGCCGCAGAAAAATCCCGCTGTCGGCGGAGATCGCTCCCGTAGCGGCAATTCTTTCCTTCAGATCAAGGCGAGGCGCGTGATCCGCGGCGGCAGCTATGACGGAGCCCCGGTAAATCTCTGGGTCGAGTATCGCGACAGCCATCCCCCCAACGGCTCACAGGAGTTCGTCGGATTCCGCTGCGCGATGTAACCGAGTTGCTACACGGATAGAGTCCCTTCCGCGATAGGCGCCGATTCGTTACGGCCTCGCCGCTTTATTCTTCGCCCTGATATCGTGCCGCTGCATTGCAACATCAATCGTCGACTGCAATTCGCGGCTCTGAAACGGCTTCAGAATGAACCCGTCGTGCTCCGTTGCCCTCGCCCGTTCCACGGTTGACGGGTCGGAATACGCGGTCAGATAGACGATCGGGACATCAAACTGCTGGCGAATCTCGGCGGCGGCCTGCACACCATCTTTCTCGCCACTCAACCGGATGTCCATCAGAATCAGTTCGGGCCGCTCTCGGATGGCAATCGCAACACCTTCCTCGGCCGAATCAACCGACGCGATGACCGAAAACCCAAGGCTCGACAGACGCTCTTCCAGATCCTCGGCGATGAGTGTCTCATCTTCAATGATCAGAGCACGCCGCTCTGAAGAAACAACTTTAGTTTCCATTTTGATCCACCCTGAATTGCAAACAGGCCGAGGTTCCCCGATCGACCTTGACCAGTTCAAACGATCCCCGGATCTGCCGGGTCAAGGAACGTACCAGTCTCATCCCCAGCGATTTGCTTGTCGTGATGTCAAGATCGGCGGGAACGCCGACCCCGTTGTCCTCCACGCAAAGGACGCACTTCCCGTCCGGCGCCTTGCGCAGGGTCAGTTTAATCTCGCTGTCGGAGCCCTTCGGAAAACCGTGCTTACACGCATTCGAAATCAGCTCGTTGAGTATCAAACCGCACAGAACTGCCAGATCGATGCTCATCATGACCGGTTCCAACTTAAACTTCATCCTTACCGCGACACCGTCGCCACCATGCGACGAAAGTATGTCTTGCGCCAGCGCGCTCGCATACTCGGCAAAGTCGATCCGCCCGATATGTTCCGAACTGTACAGGCTCTCGTGCACCAGACCCATCGAATGGACGCGCCGTTCCATGTCACGAAAAACCTGAACGCTTTGCTCGTCCTTGGTCTGATTGGACTGCAGGTGGAAAAGGCTGCAGATCACCGCCAGGTTGTTCTTGACCCGATGGTGAATTTCCTGCAGAAGAGCCTCCTTGCGCGCCTCACTAGCGCGCAGTCGCTCGTTCACTTCTTGCGATGCTTTCGCCTGCCGCACGAGCTCGAAGATTTGCGGAACCGTAAAGGGAAGAACCACCGCTGCGGCGAGCGAAACTGCGGCCGTCAGCAACTTAACCGCCGCAGATAAGATATACACCGGGATCCAGATGGTGACCACTTCCATGAAGTGGGTGCCGCCACACGCAACGATGAAAAGCCCGAATATCGCGAACATCCAGGGCAAAGGAATGTCTCGACGCCCCTTGTATCCGAGATACCCCAGCGTAATTGAGATCGCCAGATAGGCGATCCCAATCAGGGAGTCCGCTACCACGTTGGTCCATATCAGCGCTGGATTCTTCAAATAGCAGTAGAGGTGGGGAAGGAAGTCTGTCGTGAGCAGCCACTCCGTCAGTCTGGGCCATACGATCAATGCACAAATCGTGAGCGCGGAGGCGATCCCGATCGCATACGCCTGGCGCTTGAGGAGAATGGCGGGCTTATAGGGCTCAGGACTTATCGAAGGCGTGGACATGAAACCTCCGCTTCAGGAAGTTCGCCCGGGGAAGACTACTCGGTCAATTTGCTGCGGCAAAAATAGCGCGTTAGACGCGCCGGGTAATCGAGGTTTTTAGCACCCGTATGCTGGCGTCACGATTCTACACCGGCCCCAGTCTGCCCGCGAAGGATACTGTTCACTTCGCATACTGATTCTTCACGCCGATGAGTGGAAACCTTATCCGTCTGATCCGCAGAAAAATCCCGTTATCGGCGGGGGCCGCTCTCGCAGCGGCAATTCTTTCCTGCAGGTCAAAACAAGGCGTGTTCTTCGAGGCGGCAGTTATGACGGAGCCCCCGTGAATTTCTGGGTCGAATACCGCAACAGCCACACCCCGAACGGATCGCAGGAGTTTGTCGGCTTCCGCTGCGCGATGTAGCAGAATTTAGCCGCAGGGGAACACGAACATGCAACGCGGTGTCTGTCATGTGTGGACTATTCTGTGCCGTGTGGTGGTTGCAGATAGATGACCAACTTTGATTTTCCATGGCTGTTCGGTGGCCGTGAGTCGCCTATTGGACTTTTCTGGCGCGTGATAGGCCCCTTTGGTCGGTGTGCAGTCACGTTTCTCGTCCTGATGCTAGCCAACATCATTGTCATCCTGGGCGACCGACTCTACCTCTACATCACCGCCCGCAAGCAATCGCGAACATTCATCCGAGATACCAAATCAGCGCTGCATGCGGGCAGGTTCGACGAAGTCATCGCGCTCAATGAGAAAAGCAGCCGGAGTCACGTCGCGATTGTAGTCGCCGCTAGCATGAAGGCATTTGTTAATGCGCCGCCGAAGTTCACGGACTTTGAGGCTATCGGAGCTGCCGAACGAGCCTTCCATCGCAGTCGAATGCTGGTCTCTGCCGACTTGAAACTTGGACTCACCACTCTTCTTACAGTCGCGTCCTCCGCGCCCTTTGTCGGACTTGTGGGCACGTGCTTCGTCATCCTGGAAGCATTTGGCGGTTCCGGTATGGAGGCAAGCACTTACAGGGCTATGGTTGCCTCGCGAACTGCACTTTCTCTTATACCTACCACCCTTGGGCTGCTCGTGGCAGTCCTGGCAGTCTGGTGTCACAACTTCCTGCTCGGCTGTGTGAGTGCGCTGGAGAGCGAAATTTCGGAAGCCCTCCTCACGACTGTCAGATGCCTGAACGCCAATCTCGGGGCACGTAAGCAAACCGAGGAGGGCAATCTCGCGGCTAGACAATCAATTGATGCCGAAGCAGGCGCTTCGGGCGCGCCTTTCTGGGAGGCTTCGTACAACAGGCAACGCCTATTGCTGCTGCCGATGTGGCTGGGTGGTGCTTACATCATCTATGCTTTCGCTCGCGCGCACTGGTCCTAGCGACTCGCTTTTGCATCTCTGCAATCTGGCCTCACACTTCTAACCTCATTTCGCGTACCCGTTCTTCACAACCTCGCCGCCCTTCATCACAAACTTCACTCGCTCGAGCGTCGTCACATCCGCGAGAGGATCGCCATCGACAGCAATGATGTCCGCCCACTTGCCCGGCTCGATCGTTCCCACTTTGTCTGACCATCCCAGCAGATCGGCATCGTTGATCGTCGCCGACTGGATCGCCTGCAACGGAGTCAGCCCCAGCTTGACCATTACCGCGAACTCGTGCGCATTCAGCCCATGCGGATACACCGCCGCATCCGTTCCAAAACCGACCTTAACGCCGGCTGCAAATGCGCGCGCCACATTTTTTCGCGCGGCAGGCATCACGGCCTTGCCTTTCGCGACCATCTCGGGCGGAGTGCCGATTTTCTCTGCATTGTCGAAGAACCAGTCCATGAGATAAAGCGTCGGCACCAGGTAGGTGCCGTTCTTTTTCATCTCCGCGATAGCCGCGTCGTCGATGTAAGAGCCATGTTCAATTGAATCCACGCCCGCCATCGACGCCCACCGGATTCCCTCCGCCCCATGCGCATGCGCCGCCACTCTGCGCCCCAGTCGATGCGCATCCGCCACGATCGCCTTCATCTCCTCCAGCGTGTACTGCGAAGCCTGCGGATTGTCTCCATGCGAGAGCACCCCGCCCGTAGCGCATACCTTGATCAGGTCCGCCCCATACTTGATGATCTCGCGTGTCTTATGCTGAACGGCCTCCACGCCGTCGGCCACGCCGCCATCGACCGCGTGATATTCAAACGGCAGCAGATTGTTGTCGCAATGTCCGCCCGTAATACTTAGCGCCGGACCACTCACCAGCATCCGCGGTCCCGGAACGTCTCCCGCGTTCACGGCATCCCGCAGCGCAACATCGGAATATCCATTCGCTCCGACGTTTCGAATCGTGGTGAAACCCGCATCGAGTGTGACCTTCGCGTTGTGCGCCCCAGTCAGCGCCTCCCGCGGAATGGAGATGCCCAAAGCCGAATAACCAAAATTCGGGTTGAATGTAATGTGTGTATGCGCGTCGATCAGTCCAGGAAGGATTGTCGCGTTGGGGAGATCAATAACGGTCGCGTCCGCGGGAAGCGATTTGTCGATAGCGGAAGATGATTCGACCCGGGTGATCTTATCGCCCTGAATAACGATGGTCTGACCCGTCAGCGTTTTGCCAGTTTTCACATCGAGCAGCCGCCCCGCGTGAATGACTACTGTCCTGACTGGCTGCGCGCCTTGCCCCCAACCCAGACAGGAAGAAAAAATCGCCAACATCAATCCAATTACGCAGCCCTTGAATTTCATCCGCTCTCCTAGTGCGTGTTTTATGAGGTGAAGATTGATTGAGTACATTACATCCCGCCACGAGAGCGGATCAAGCAATGCCCCTGACATCCCTGTACTCGCTGGAAAACGATACCTTCACACCACAACTCAGCCTTTCGGCAACTGTTTCAATCGCCGAGTCGACGATAAGACGCGCCCAAGACAGCTAAAATGGGGGTGTACGCTTCTAACAGAAAAGATAGAGATGAATCGTTTCCCTGCAATCGTGCTGTTTTCGACGCTGGCCTATGGCCAGTTGGGTTCCGCTCCGCCGGTCCCGGCTGCTCCTTCGGGCCCGGTTGCACCAGCTCCCAATTTGAACAACCTTGAGAACGCTACGAAAGCCCGCGCGCTGCTCGACCAGGCGATCCAGGCTTTGGGAGGCGATGCTTACCTCAACGCTCAAAATAAGGGCGAGGAGGGCCGGGTTTACAGTTTGCATCACGGAGAAAGCCGGAGCGTCGGCGTGCAGTACCGAATGTTTACCCGGTATCCAGACCAGGATCGGTTGGAACTCATCGGGCGTGGCAACGTTGTCGTTCCGCTACCTTTGGTGGGCATTATCGTGGTGAGCCACGAAAAGAAAAACAAGAACGACATCGTGGTCGTCCACAACGGCGGCAAGGGATACGAGATCACCTACAAGGGAACGGCTCCGGAGGATCCAGTTGAGCTCGCCGCATATCTGCGGCGCCATCAACACTCTCTCCATACGGTGCTCCAGAAATGGATTCACGATCCGAAGGTTGCGCTCTTTTACGACGGAACCGCGATCATCGACGGCAAGGGCACGGACCAGGTTACGCTGGTCAACGGCCAGAACGATTCCGTTACCGTGAATATGGACACGTACTCGCACTTGCCCGTGAAGACCAGCTTTACCTGGCGCGATCCCGACGACAAGCAGAAGAACGTCGAAGATGAGGTTTACGACAACTACAAACTGGTGCAAGGGATCAATACGCCCCATTCCATCACGCGGAACTTCAATGGGGAGATGACGCATCAGCGGTTTATCAATACTTCGCAATATAATCTGCCGCTGTCGGAAACCCTGTTTGACGCCACGGTAGATTACGATCCCATGAAGCCGATGAAGAAGAAGTAGGCCGGCAGAGTTCCTCAGACAAGTCAGAGAGATTTAGTTCGGGCTTTATTTCGGACTAGACGGGCCTGAATCACGGTACTTTCGGGCTGGAACCCCAGGAACTACCCGCAAACATCTCCCTTTACCCTGAATAGCTTAGCGATTCTGCGTCCGGAATGACCACGGATTGTGGCTTTGCCCCCAAATTCCTTCCTGCCCAATAATCGGCAGGGCTGCCCAATAACCTCCACCGGGAAAGGTGCCCCAGAGGCCGCCTTCTTTTTGAAGAAAGCCAATGACTTTCTCAATCTGCGCACTCTTTCCAAACAGGCCTTAATCTCCGACTCTGAGTGCTCAATTAATGGCGTCCACCCCATGTCTATGTTCGCTTTATCTTTTTGTCTTGACGTGTCTACAGACATTCGTTAGCCTCTTCAGTATGGATGCGTCGCATTTCCAACAAACATGGGCGGCAATTAGTCAAGAACGATCCAATCTCGTTAATCGCCGAACGGAGCTTGAGACGGAACTTGTTGAAGTAAGGAACAAGATTAAGCACCTGACCGAAGTTCTTAATCACCTCGGCCCGCTGGCCGAACTGCCTTACTACTCTGACGATGAGATTTCTAATTTGGGAATCACGGACGCAGTACGTCTTGTGTTCAGGTACAACGACGAAAAATTCTCGCCTCAAGATGTTCGCAAGCAGCTGGGAGAAAAAGGATATGACATGAGTTCTCTCACTGCCCCGATGGCATCGATCTACAAGATTCTTAGCCGCCTTGAAGAAGCAGGAGAGATCGAGAGAGAGAAGGAGGAAGGCCGCGTCTACTACAAGTGGAAATCCCCGCCAATCACTGAGGACGATATTCCATTTTGAATTGTGAAACTGCGAGTGAGAGGCAAACGTTTGCGACGCGATGCTCTCACTCGCAGCCTTGTGGTGGCTGTAGCTCAATGGGCAGAGCAGGGGATTTGTAATCCCCAGGTTGTCGGTTCGAGGCCGACCAGCCACCCCAACTTTTTTACCGCGCTTTAAGTTTATACACGCGCTGCTTGTTCCAGTATGGACTTTTGCAGGACGGGCAAACTTTGGGTTCTCCGGCAGTACTCTTCCGAGGCACCCATTCGTGCTCGCACCTGTTACAACGATACCCCTTTTGCTTGACTGTGACCAGCGCCATGAATCCAATCTTACGGGAGATAATAATATATTGTCAAGGTACATATTATCCTTGACAACTATATACCTAAGTAATAATATATTTCTCAGGTAATCGAGGCCTTTATGGACCTGAGAGAGCAACGCGGAATTGTACTGGCAGCCACCAAGAAAATCAGCCGCTACGGAGATCGGTGGAAAGTTCCTTCGCAGTCTAATGGCGGCTTTTACATGGTCAGTCGGATTCAGGACTCTGAGCCTGTGTGCTCTTGTCCCGACTGGGAAACTCGCCGCCAGAAGTGCAAGCACATTTTTGCGGCAACCTATGTGATGCAGCGCGAATTGTTCGAGGATGGTTCGGAGAGAGTCACGGAAGCGATTGCGATTTCCACTGAGCGCCAGACGTATCAGCAAGCATGGAAGGCATACAACACCGCCCAGACGAACGAGAAAGACCAGTTCCAATCTCTGTTGGCCGACCTGTGCCGAACCGTAGAGCAGCCGCAGGTTAAACGTGCTGGTCGTCCGAACCTTCCGCTCTCCGATGCAATCTTCGCTGTCGCGTTCAAGGTGTATTCCACCGTCAGTGGACGACGTTTTATGAGCGATCTTCGGGACGCACACATCAAGGGCTTCATCTCCCGCACCCCGCACTACAACAGCATTTTCAACTACCTTGAGAATCCCGAAATGACACCGATTCTCCGCAACCTGATTACGCAGAGCAGCCTCCCGCTTACCTCGGTGGAAACTGACTTCGCTGTTGATTCGTCCGGTTTCATGACTACTCGCTTTGCGCGTTGGTTCGACGTGAAGTACGGGAAGGAACAAGTCAAGCGCGAGTGGGTAAAGTGTCACCTGATTTGCGGAGTTCGGACGAACGTTGTCACCGCTGTTGAGATCGGCGACAAGCACGCTAGTGATGTGAAATTCCTTCCGCCCCTTGTCGAATCCACCGCTAAGAATTTCACCATCTCGCAGGTATCGGCGGACAAGGCTTACGGCGGGAACATCAGCACCGACGCTATTCACAAGTTCGGCGGCACTCCCTTCATTTCCTTCAAGGGCAACGCGACTGGCGGCATTGGCGGCACGTTCGGACAGATGTTCCACTACTTCATGTACAAGCGCGACGAATTTCTCCAGCACTACCACAAACGGTCCAACGTCGAATCCACCTTCTCGATGATCAAACGCAAGTTCGGCGACTCGCTTCGCAGCAAAACCGATGTCGCCATGATCAACGAAACGCTTTGTAAGATTCTCTGTCACAACCTTGTTGTCCTTATCCACGAAATGTACGAACTCGGAATTGATCCGATTTTCAGCCCATCACCCCAAAAATCTATTACTAGAAATCTCGCTCAAATCTGATGTAGACTTCACGCCTTCCCCCGGAAAAGAGATTTCCCAATGAACAACCCATTCCCAAAAAATGAACTACAGGGCCAAGCCCAAATCGTAAGTGGCCTTGAAGCAATCACAACCGAGTTGCAGCACATCCGTCTCGAACTAAGCAGAATATTCGAGGCTATGAAATTTGCTAATCGACAGAATCGCGAATGAACCCCTGCTGCAAATCAATCAATTCCATGTTGCGGTGGCTCAAAAGGAGTTGGGCGATCTGGATGGCTGTGCTTGCAGTACAGTCACTAGCATCGCCCACTATCCTGACAATCTCTTCCGCAAGCTGAATCGGATGCGCCCTGTCGCGGTGTTGTGAAGATTTCATGTCTTCCCCTTCTGCCCAAAAACTTTTATACCTGCCCATAAATAACTCAGATTATTGGCTTTATGGTGGGTTTGTGGGCAAAGCCACGGATTGTGGTTTTTTTGCCACGCGCTTTCGGCACCTCCGGGCGGTAAACTCATGAACAGTCACCTACTTACTTGATTTCCTTTTGACCCACGAGCAGACAATTCGCACTGCCGTAACATGCGCGGGGGTTGGTCTCCATAGCGGAGCTCCTGTCACGCTGCGCATCCTTCCCGCGCAGGCAGGGACGGGAATTGTCTTCCGGCGCACGGATCTGGATAACTTTGAGATCGAAGCCAGCGGGCGGAACGTGGCCCGCGTCAGCTACGCGACCAGCTTGATGAAGAAGGGCGTGCTGATCTCGACAACGGAGCACCTGCTGTCGGCGTTCATTGGCGTTGGAATCGATAACGCGATTGTGGAACTCGACAACCTCGAGTTGCCGATCCTGGACGGGAGTGCCCGACCGTTCGTCGAGATGATCCAGAAGGCGGGGATCCGCAAGCAGCGCAGGGTTCGAACGTATCTCCGCATTGCGCGGGAGCTGGAATTGCGGGAAGGCGATAAATGCATCGCGGTGTATCCGGCGGATACGTATTCGGTTTCGTACTCGATTAACTTTCCGCATCCGAAGATTGGCAGGCAGACTTTTTGCGTGCAGCTGACGAACGGCAGTTACCTGAAAGAGATTGCCCCGGCGCGCACGTTCGGGTTCATGCATGAGGCCGAGGCCCTGCGGCAGCAGGGGCTGATCCGCGGAGCTTCGACCGAGAATGCGATCGTCCTGAACCGCGACGCCGTGCTGAATCCGCCGCTGCGTTTTGTGGACGAGTTCGTGCGGCACAAAGTGCTCGATCTGATTGGAGACCTGGCGCTGATCGGGAAACAGGTTCTGGGATCGGTAGTGGCGGACCGGGCCGGGCACGCGATGCATACGGCGCTGGTGTCGCGGTTGCTGCGGGATAAGTCGTACTGGGAAGAGACGACACTGGAAGAAGCATCGCCCGCCCCGATGGTCAGTGCAGCGGCTGGGGTCAGCGTTTAGGCGCGCAGGCGCGGAGCTAAAGCCCTTCACATTTTAAGTGGCTAAACGGCCCCGAAGGGCCGCTCTTCCACCGTTCTAACTATATCCATTCGCTGTTCAGCAGCTTTTCTGCTTTTTCTGAAGCTTCTCTGCTTTTCAAACTGCTTTTTTGCTTTGTCGGATTGGCGATGAAGTGCCATCGCCATGAACAGCGGTTCTTTCGCTGTCCTTACGACCGGGCCTTTCCGTCAGTCGGCGGGTTGGGGGATAGTCCAGTCGTACGGCATGCCGCGTTCGGCTAGCAGACGGCGGAGTTCGGCTTCGGCTTCAGCGCGGACTTGATCGGCGAACGACGTGGCGCTGTGACGATGCTCGGCTCCCAGAACGGACAACCGGGCGCGCAGGTAGGGCTTGTCATCTTCGAGGCGGCGCAAGAGCCTTTCGGTTTTGGCAATTCTTTCATCGAGAGTGATCAACGGCGGCCTCCGGCGGAACGTCTTTTCAGATTGCCATGGGAGCGGGGTCGCGAAAAGTTTGTAACTGGGTTCGTCATTGACAGCAGGGAAACGAAGGGAAAACTCCGGGCGGGCGGCGGCTACTGAACTTTCTACTGGATTCTCCCTGAACTATCTACTGCACTTTCAGATGGGGCTGCAATTGGGCGGGCAATTCGTCCTGAAGGCGGTCGGTTAACCACTTTTCGAGTTGATATTGGGCGCTTTGGGGCGTTTCGATGAAGCGGATTCCAGCGTTCCCCGATCCATCAGCCCAGGCCGTATTGCCTCGCAGTTCCAGCGACGTGTTGGTGGCGGGAAGCGTAAAGCGCAGGCTGGTCACGACACCCTTGGGCAATTTGCCATTCAGGTGGATAGCCATTCCGCCTTCACTGAGGTTGGTAGCGGTGGCGTTGAGATCCTGACCTTCCGGCAGGCTGATGCGAACTGCCATTTCCACGGGATGACGGAAGTAGCGGCGCCGTTCGCGCACCATGAAGTTCAGCGCAGCGTTGAAACAGCGTGTGGCATTGAGCGGAGTCAGCGGTTTCTGCAGTACGAAATTGGCGCCGATCTTGAATGCTTGCTGCGTGGTGGTATCGCCATTCAGCACGGCGAAGGCAACCGACGTGGCGTTGCTCTGGGTAGTGCGCAGAGATGTCAGGAGTTCGACTCCACCGGGCATATCGTCACAATCGACGATGACCGCGTCGAACTTGCGTTTGCGGAGCAGTTCGCTTCCGGTCTGCGAACCCGAGCAGACCTCGACGTTGACCGCCAGCTTCTCCAGGGTGGGACGAAGTACTCCCAGCAGACCCGCGTCCTGGCTGATCAGTAACGAATCGAGCGTCATCAGAACTCGATACTAAGTGGGAGGACCCGGCGGCGAAAGTCACCAAGGTACCGAACCCTTTTATCACTTAGAATGAGCGCTTTCCGCCTTAGGTAACTGATGGAGAAGATAGCCCACATCTCGTTGGGCTCAAACGTGGGAGATCGGGCTGCAAGCCTGCGGGCGGCGCTCGAACGACTGCGGGGACTGGGGTCGGTTCTTGCCATTTCCGGGTTTTATGAGACGGAGCCCGTGGAGTTGCCCGACCAGCCTTGGTTTCTGAATTGTGTGGCGGCTCTGGAGACGAGCTTGCCGGCGCAGGACTTGCTGCGCCGTCTTCTGGCGATCGAGCAGGAAATGGGACGGATTCGATTGCGCGATAAAGGGCCGCGATTGATTGATCTGGATATTCTTTTGTACGGCGACGATGTGGTTGAGGAGCGAGGATTGAAGATTCCGCATCCGGCGATGCAGGATCGCCGGTTCGTGCTGGAGCCGTTGGCGGAGATTGCACCGAACGTGATTCATCCGGGATTGAAGAAGACGGCGCGGGAAATGCTCGCTGAGTTGCCAGCGGGACAAGTTGTACGGCGACTGGATGCCGCAGTCTGATTCAGGGAACAATAATCCGGCTGGCAGCTTCGTCAGGGGCAGCTAGGGCAGACTGATTCTCGGGGAATTGGGCGAAGAGGAAATCTACAAACGCACGCGATTTTGGCCGGCCGGAAGTGCGCGCCAGGCCAAGCCGCACCAGAAACACCAGGGCTTTCAGAAGATCAGAGTCGCGCAGGCGGCTCAGGCCGGTGTGCTGTTGTTCGGTCTCGCGGTACTCCTTGATCAGGTTTTCAATTTCCGTGGCGATGGCCTGTTGATCGAGATTGGTGGTGCGCTGCCCGACGATCAGGCTGGAGTTGACCAGCGTCTCGTAGGATTTTGCGAGGGAGGTCAGAGCTGCAATCAGATCGCGGTCGGCCAGAGTGCGATTGGCGCGGGCACTCTTCGCGAGGGCGAAGCTGAGGCCCACCAGCAGGTGCTCATGCTCGTAAATAAATTGGTCGCCAATCTCGACGTCGGGGAACAGCGCAGCTTGATCAATTTGGCTGCGGTCGCGGGGCTTTTCGTGTTCGCGGGCCTGGAGCAGGTAGGGACAATCGCTGGGACACTCGAGCGTGACTTCGCGCTGTTCGCCGCAGCATTGCGGGCAGATGCGTCCGTGGACCGCGGGACAGAAACGCTTTTCTTTTCGGAGGTTGCAGATGCGACAAGCCACGGAAGAGATTATTTCATAGCCAGTAGCGGCGGCGTCCCCTGGCGGCGCTACGAACTCTCGGGCGGGATAAATCCCGCTAATCGGGGGCATAAGGGCTTTTTATTTGTACGGAGGACGGCGACACGATAGCCTAGGGCGTCGTAAACCAACCAGGGAATCACAATCTGGGTTGCAGCCCACAAACTTTAAGGAGAAGCATGTCAAGCGAATTGAGGAATTTTCTGTCGATCCCGTATGACGAACTGGAAGAGTTGAATCTGCGTGCGAAGAAGCAGCGTCTGGACCGCGTGGCTGCGCACAAGATCCAGGAAGACCGGCTCAAGTACCTGACCGACGAAAAGCGCATCAAGGCGCTGACCGTGATGTTCAGCGATCTCGAAGGCCGGCTGCACATGCTGGACTACGACAAGAAGTTCCTGCTCAAGAGCTACGACAACCTGACGTTCGACGGCTCGTCGATTCGCGGGTTCACCGCGCAGCGCGAGAGCGATCTGCGCCTGGGTATTGACTGGAGCGCGTTCTACTGGGGGCCATCCGATATTTTTGGGCCGGGCAAGGTGATGGTCTTTGGCGAAGTGATCGACAAGGGCGGCGAGCCCTATGCGGCCGACATCCGCAGCGTGCTCAAGACCTATGCGGCCGGACTCCACAAGAAGCACGGTTATACGATGAACGCCGCCAACGAAATCGAGGGCTTCCTGTTTAACGGGCCGGACGCGGAACGCACCTATCACGAGACCGGCAAATTCGAATATGTAAATACGGGCGGGTACTATCATTCTCTGCCGGGCGATCCGCTGCGCACCTTCATCGACACCACCGCCGAAGTACAGCGCGCGATGGGATTCCAGAACGAAAAAGACCATCCCGAAGTTGCGCCGTCGCAGTTTGAAATCAACTACAGCTACGCCGAAGTGGTGGCGGCGGCGAATCACATCCAGCTCTATAAGCTCATCTGCCGGCAGGTGGCGCGGAACATGGGACTGACCGCGAGTTTCCTGCCCAAGCCAGTAGTCGGCGTGAACGGCAGCGGCATGCATACCAACGTTTCGATCAGCAAGGGCGGCAAAAACCTGTTCTGGGATCCGAAAGGCGAAGAGAAGTTGAGTAAGACGGGCTGGGAATTCGTCGATCGCATTCTCACACACGGGAACGATATTTGCCTGCTGCTGAATCCGAGCGTGAACGCGTATCGCCGTCTTGACCCGCACTTCGAAGCGCCGAATCAGCTCAAGGCATCGGCGGTGGATCGCGGCTCGATGATTCGTATCCCAATCGGCAACGAGCGCAGCATGCGCGTGGAAGTCCGTTCGGTCGCGCCCGACGCCAATCCGTATCTCGTGATGCTCTCGGTTTTCAAGACTGGGCTGGACGGCGAGACTTCGAAAATCAAAAACCTGCGTCAGGCAGAACGGTATCTGCCGGACAACATCTACACGGCCATCGAAAATTTCCGCAAAGCGGATTGGACCGCGGACCTGATGGGCAAGGACGTAAAAGGCCGCTATGCCGATCTGAAGCAGGCTTCAGCGGATCGTTGTGCGCGGCTGTTGGGCACATTCGTAAAGGCGCCCGAAGTGCAATACCACCATGACGTTTACAACCAGTATTTGTGGAACCAGTTCTAGAGTTTGTGTGGCGCGGGCGCCCTCGCCCGCGCAATAGTCAGTTCAGGAAAGGCCGCCAGAAAATTGGCGGCCTTTTTGTTTGTGACGTCGTACGCACGCGAACGGCTTCAGGTCCCTCCGATGGTTCCGGGCCCTCCGGGCTTTGGCGGCCGGGATCAGACGCTGCGATAATCGCTATTATCATGGCTCGTACTTTCCTATCCGAGGCCTGGCTACCGAAGTCGGTGGTCTGTCTGCGCGATTACAGCTGGAATAAATTTCTGCGCGACCTGGTTGCAGGGATCACCGTGGGGCTGGTGGCCCTGCCGCTGGCGATGGCGTTTGCGATCGCGTCCGGCCTCACGCCGCAGGCGGGCATTTATTGTGCAATCGTTACGGGCTTCCTGATTTCCCTTCTCGGCGGTTCGAAAACACAGATTGGCGGGCCCACGGGAGCGTTCGTCGTGGTCATCGCTGGCATCATCGCGGCGCACGGCGTCGAGGGACTGTTCCTATGCACCATGATGGCGGGCGTGATGCTCATCATCATGGGGCTGACCGGCATGGGTACCGCCGTGAAGTTCATTCCGCGGCCGATTGTGATTGGATTTACGAACGGAATTGCGATCCTGATCGCGAGCACGCAGGTTAAGGATTTCTTCGGGCTGACGCTCGCCAAGGTGCCCGGTGAATTCTGGCTGCGAATCAAAGCGCTGGCACACAGTTTCCCTTCACTTTCATACCAAGCGGCCGCGCTGGCGGTGGGGACCGTTTTGATTATTGCCGTCTGCGGCGGGATTTCGAATCGCATCCCAGGCGCGATCGTGGCCATGATCGTTGGAACCGCGGCGGTCCGCATCTTTCATCTGCCCGTCGAAACGATTGGCACGCGGTTCGTCGGAGGGATCCCGGGAGGATTGCCGCATCTGGAGATTCCGGTGTTCCGTCCGGAGCTGATTCACGGGTTAATTGGTCCGGCTCTGACGGTGGCGATGCTGGGGGCAATCGAGTCGCTGATGTCGGCTGTAGTCTCTGACCGGATGTCGAACGACCGGCACAATCCCAATGTCGAACTGGTGGCGCAGGGATTCGCCAACGTCGTCTCCCCGATGTTTGGAGGGCTCCCGGCTACGGGCGCGATTGCGCGCACGGCGACCAACATCCGCTCGGGAGCGCAGTCTCCGGTGGCGGGAATGATCCATGCGCTCACGTTGCTGGCGATTCTGTTGTTCGCAGCACCGGTGGTGAGCTTTGTGCCGATGGCGGTGCTGGCGGGCATCCTGATGGTGGTCGCCTACAACATGGGCGAGTGGCGCGAAATTCCTTCGCTGCTCAAGCTGACCAGGACGGACGTCAGTGTGTGGCTGGTCACGTTGGCGCTGACAGTATTCGCCGACCTCACCGTTGCCGTGCAAGCCGGAATGATTCTGGCGGCGCTGCTGTTTATCAGTCGCGTGGCAGCCACGACCACAGTTTCGCAAGTCACGGATGACTACATCGAAGACGGTCGCGTTCACATCTTGCAGGACAAAGACATTCCTTATTACGCGACGATTTTTCGGATCCACGGGCCGTTTCTGTTTGGCGCAACCGACAAAATCTCAGTGGTTACGGAGAATCTTCACAAACTTCCTCCGGTGGTCGTGCTGCGGCTGCGGAATATGAACGCGCTGGATGCGACGGGGTTGTTCGCGCTGGAAGAGGTGGCTCAAACCCTGATCGCAAGTGGCCGCGCAATGATTCTTTGTGGAGCTAGAGAACAGCCGCTAGAGTTAATTCAGCACTCGGAATTCGCGGACTTGATTGGGCGAGAGAATATCTGCGACAACGTGCAGGAGGCGATTCAGCGGGCAGAGGAAATCTTCGAGAAGCTGACGCCGGTTGCAAAGGGCGCCGCCAGGTAGGGTGCCACCCCTCAGACTCGCCCCCGCCGGTTTTGAGTGAAGACGCGATTTAGCGCCGATCATCCGACATGAATTAGACTGGCCTCGCGATTTCCGGATAGTGCCCATCATTTTTTGGCCCCCAGGGCACGGACTGGATCAGCGCTTTGGAATGACACCTGTTCATTGGATAATTCAGGAGAACCAAGGGGACCCGACCGGAGTCCGGCGCATCGTGGAGGCGCTCGAATCCGACTGTCATGTGCCGCATTTGGTCTGGCTGAACAAGAGCCTCGATGTGCCCCCGATACCTGCCCTGCCAGATGTTGCTCCAATTGTCTGCCACGGGCAGGGATTCGTTACCCGAGCGCTACATCATCCCCGCCTTAAACCGGGATTGTTCTTTGATCCCAAGACATTCTGCTGGGCTGCCTTCCGTTCAGGCTGGGAGGGAGCAATCCTCTCATCCGATGGCCGTGTCATGGCCCTTTCGGCTGCGCAAGACTTTCTCCAAAACGGAGCAACAGCATTTGTCCGTCCTGATTCGGATTCCAAGATTTTCGCGGGCGGAGTTTACGATGCAGCTGGCCTCGAGGAAGTGACGAAGCCAACCGCAGTCCCCAACGCGACTCCAGTGGTTGTCGCATCCCCCGTCAGCATTGAGGCTGAATGGCGTTTTTTCGTCGTGAATCGAGAAATCGTAGGCTGTTCGGAATACCGACGTTGGGGTCGCCCATCCACTGATGGCTCGGTACCTCACGTGGCAATCGATCTTGCGGCACACCTTGCGTTGCGCTGGTCACCGGCGGATGTGTACTGCCTCGATCTGGGAGCCAGCGGGGATCGCGTAGGAGTTGTGGAGGCTAATTGTTTCAATGCATCGCGATTCTATTCCGCCGTCATCGAACGGGTGATTCGGGCGGTTAACACTTTCGTCACGTCGCGCCAGTCACCGACCTCACGATGACTGTTGTTAACGCTTGCACCAACTACGACTCTACAAGGTGTTACACAGGTTAGCTGCTGAGGCTCGCTAGCCGCCTGCGCCGTTGGCAAATCCGGCTTTCGGATAGCGCGCCATCGCTAGTTCGCAGATCTCTCCAATCAATTCTGTGTAGGAGCGTCCCGCGGCGCGCGCGGCCATGGCGAATTCCTGGCGGCTGGCCAGCCACGGATTTGGATTCGCTTCGATTACATACACGTCGCCATTCGGTGCAAGACGCATATCGATGCGCCCATAATCGCGCAACTTCAGGGCGCGATATGCCGCCAACGCCGTATCGGACAGGCGCTTGGTGGTGGCTTCGTCCAGATCCTCGGCTAGCGCCGATTTGGTGAGTTTGTAGACTTCGGTGTTCTTTTCGAACTTCACGTCGTAGGTAGCGATCTTTGGTGTGCCTTCAGGCAAGCGGGAGAGATCGAGTTCTACCAGAGGCAACACCTGTGCGCTCTCGTAACTTCCCAGGATTCCAGCATAGATTTCGCGGCCTTCGATGTATTCCTCGATCAGCGCGGGGGAATCGAATTCGTCCTGAATATATTGAATGCGCTCCATCATCTCCTTGATGTTGGTGACGAGCGAGCCGACGTCGATGCCGATGGAGCCGTCTTCCAGAGCGGGCTTGATGATCAGCGGGAAGGAAATGTCATGCGCGTGCTCGATGTGTCCACGATAGGCGGTGGCGAAAAATGGAGTTTTGATATTGTGGAACGCGAAAATCTTCTTGGCGACTGCCTTATCCTGCGCGAGAAAAATCGCGTGCGGCCCCGCGCCGGTGTAGGGGATTCCCAGCAGGTCGACGTAGGCCACTACGTTCATCTCTTTGGTATCGTCGCCGTCGAAGGATTCGGTCAGGTTGAAAATCAGGTCGGCATCGCAACGCGACAGAGAATGGAGCGACTGCGGGCGGCCGTCGAGTTCGAAATACGAGGGTTCGTGGCCCAGCTTCGCGAGAGCTTCGAAGATCTCCTCGCGGTCCGTCATCTCTTTGCGTTTCTTTTTGGTTTTCTTTTTTTGCCGAGTCTTGCGGGCGGGCGGCTCGTCTTCCTTGACCGCCGCGGCGACGGGGTCTTCGTTCCAGACGTCGTACAGCAATGCGACTTTGAGTTTGGCGTTGATCATAAAAATCAGGTCTCGAAAATCAGGTCTCAGGTGTTAGGTCTTAGGTGCTAGGTTTCAGGGATATCTCGAATCCGATGGGGATCTAGTTTTCCTGACACCTAACACCTAAGACCTGACACCTGCTTTTTTTATGGTTGAATAAATTTTCCTTTCGTCACATAGGTCATCACCAGTGCTGTCGTATACGCGGTTAATTCCGCCAGGTGTTCGGATTCTTTTGACTGGTCGGCTCTCAGGTCGAGCTTTCCAGCCCGGTCTTCGATGGTGGCGAGCAAGGTTTTGATCAGCGGTCTTTGAGCGCCGGTCCATTGGGCTACTTTGTCGATTACAGACTTGCGGTGACGGTGCAGAAAGTCCTGTGCAGGAACAGCTTTCTTGCTTCTTTTCGACACGCGGAAGATGTCGCGCAGGTCGGTGTCAGGCGCCAGTTCCGTTACGGCTACTTCTTCGCGCACGTTCTGATGGTAGAACTCTCCCACAGTTGTTTCCATCTCATCAACCGTGATGTCGGTTTGGCCGCGGCGGCGCGGAGGATCGCTGCGTCCGATCTTGCGGGCGAGACGATCGAGGTAGCGGAGTTTTTCCAGCGCAGGCCATCCGCGATAACGTTTGCGCCAGTTCGATCGCGGCGTTAGCCACACGGCGAACGTTTCGGCGAAGTCTTCGTCCGGATGCTTCTGCGCATACCATCCCGGCAAGTGACGAACGTAGTCACGCGAGAACGGCGCGGGCTGGTAGTTGTCGCGATAAGGACGGCGGAACGGGCCGAAAAGGTGCTTCCACTCCGGCGCCTTGTGCAGGCGGTAGGCGTAGGTGAAAGCGTGTCCGGCTTCGTGGCGCAGGTACATCATGATTTCTCTTGCGTCTTCCAGATCGTGCGTCTTTTTTTCGAGTTCCGCCAGCGCGCTGTGCGCGAGGTAGAACGGAATGCCGATCACGGGCTCGCCGGAGGGGCATCCCCACTCGTCGGTCAGATAGCAGGCCGGGCGAAACTTCGTCAGTCCGCGGGCTTCCAGTTCCCGGTAGAGCTGCTCGACGAAGCGCTCTACGGGCGAACCTTCGAGCTTCAGGCCAAGGTCACGAATCGGCCGGCTCAACAGGTCTTGCTGCGCGGATTCTGGTTGTCCGTTGTCGGGCACTTGCACTCGCTTACAGACGTTCCGTCGCCGCGCCAGGATGCACGGGGGAGAAAAGAAATGCTATCAGAGTAAACAATAATTGGGAGCCAGTATAACTAGAAAGTTACCGGCGTAACGAAAGGCGTGGTTTGCAGTCGCATTGCTACGCGAATCTCCGCGGGCTTGCTGATCCGGCCAGAATGGTCGTTACAAATAGCTCAGCCAGGTCCAATCCCGATGGCGACTGCGGAATTCCATGAACCAGCGGCAGGGCAGATACAGAATCGCCACGACGAGAATCCACATGGCGTAGACGAAGGGGAGGCCGTGTCCGTATCCGAGAGGCTTCTGCGCGTTGTCTGCGATTACGGTGCCGTACCAGATCGGCTGGTGAAAGGCTAACGAGACCAGGATCGCCACGGTATGAATGAGGTAAAGATGCAGGAGGTAGTAAAGCATTGGGACCCGGCCATAGACCAGCAGAATCCGGCTGAGGCCGCGCTCTGCTTTCGCCCGGTCAAGCAATCCGAGCAGGGTGAGTGCCGGGCCCAGCGTTACCAGCAGGTAGTCGAGCGAGGGCGGATATTTGAGCACATTGAAGAACGAGATTACGGTCAACGAGAGGGTCGGCTGAACGCTCCATGGGCCGGCAGAACGCGGGTATCCAAAGGGCAGTCCGGCGATGCCGTTTCCGTAGAGATTGAATCCACGAAGCACGAAGAACAGGGCGGTGGCGGAGATTCCGAGCGTCAGTATCCATTTGCGACGGTCAGGGCGGAGCAGAAGTTTTCCAAACGCGAAGCCGGTGGCCATGATTCCTACATACGGGATCAGAGCGTATCGCACGGTTAACGAAAAATGAGGAGTGATCGGGATGCGGCCGGGCGAGTGGAGAAACATCCAGAGCCAGTAGAACTTTCCGAACGACGCGGGATTGATGGGATCGAGCAGGTTATGGGTGGCGATCATTCCCAGTCCCAGGGCTGCGATCCAGCGGACGGGAAGGCGCACGATCAACGCCATCGCGACCATGCTCCAACCTAGAACCCAGATCACTCCCGCTTGCGCCCACGGGACAAATCCCCACGCGAAGTCGACGACGGTGAATTCCAGAAGCACGAGCCACAACCCGCGCGTGACGAAGAAGCGGGAAACCTGCTGGATGGACTTTCCGCGACTGGTGGAGAGAAAGGCTCCGGTGCCGGCCAACAAGGCAAATACGGGAGCGCAGTAATGCGTGATGAAGCGGGTAAAGAACAATGCCCCGTAGGTGTGAGACATGTCTTCGGGAGGAAATCGCAGATACGTCATGAAATCACGGGTGTGGTCGAGCGCCATGATGATCATGACGAGTCCGCGCAAGATATCCACAGAAACCAGCCGCGAATTTTGAGCAGGGACAGGCGGCGCTAGCGCGCGGAGGGCGGTGGCCGCTTCAGGAGTTGTCATCGTTGTCGCCTTCGTCATCGTTGCCATGCCGCCGCCTCTCGGAGAGCCTGTGACTTCTTGGAACTGTCATCCTGAGCCGTCCGGAGCTGGGCGAATCGGGCTGCGCAGTGCCAGGCTATCGGTCACGTGTTATGTTTCGGGGTCGGCCCCTGCTTGAGATATCGGAAACGGAATATGAAAGACGACAGGCTGACACGAAGAAATCAGAGGGGACAGCACGCGGTGGATGCGTTCAGTGGGCGGTCACATCCAGGATGTAAGCAGTCTGGTCGCGGGTGAAGGCGAAAAGGCGATGGCCGTCCCGGGAAAATGTCCCGTAGGCGACGGCGGAGGAGAACCTGTATTCGCGACGCAGCTGCGCGGTGGATAAATCGTAGAGCTGCAGCTGGCCTTTGGTGTTGGAGATGGCCAGCGCGTTGGCAGCGGCGCTGAGCTGGGCATCATAGCCGAAGAAGTGGCCCTTTTGCTCTCCGGTCGCAAGTGAATACAAAAGAACGCGATCGCCTTTGAGCACAAGCGAGAGCCAATCCTGATCGAAGCTGATCTTTTCAATGACGAAGGAGCTCTTGTTGGTTTTCACCAGAAGTTTGCCAACGATCGAATCTTTACCAAAGTCCAGCAACTCAATGAGTACATCCTCTTTTTCCGCCTTTTCCTTGAGGTCTGGGAAGCGTTTCAGCTCGTCGTGGCCTGCTCCGGAAGAGAGCGACCAGATGAGCAGGGCAATCGAGTTGGACGGACTCAAAAAGATGCCGGGGATTTCTCCTGGAAAGTGACGAGTCCACACCGTTTTCTGCGTGCGGTAGTCCTGAATCTCGTACGTCCAGTCTTTGCGTTCCCAGCTTCTGCCGTCCTTTGGCTTCTGGACCAGCAGATAGGGTCCGTGAAACGAAGCAGGGGTGTCTTTAAGTTCCTGCATCGGAGTAAAGCTTCCGTTGGGGGAGAGATCGATGCGGACGATTTTGCGTTCATCTTTCTCGAACTTGGGAAAATCGGTGTAGAGCGAATCGTCTGGCGAAAACCATGCACCGTGAAAACTGCGGGTATAACGAAAGCGGGTGTTGGAAGTGAGATCGAAGATGGCGCCTCGCGTGTTGGAGGAAACGGCCAACCAATTGAGTCCGTCGGAAACACGGGCCGCGGTGAGTGAACCCAAAGGAGATTGGCTTAACAGCACCGTAGCGGTCTCCTTCTTCTGCGCAAGATCCAGAAGCGACAGCCGCCCATCAATTCTTTCGCTCACCACCCAGTTGTCGTGGACATCGCCAGCATTCCTGGCAAAGGCGGCAACGATTTTGCTCGTATCAACGTCCATGACACCAAGGGGCCTGTCGGTGAGCGGCCCCACCATCACGAAATTTCCATGCGTCACCGGGCCAACGTGAACTGCACTGCTCAATTGGAGTTCCGCGAGGCGTTCGCCGGAGGGGAAACGTAAGACGGGAGACTTTTGGGGGGCGTTGGGATCGATGCCAACAATCCGGTCCGGTCCAATGAAGGCAAAACTGTGTCGCAGCAGCGCCGGTATCTTTCCGGAGGGACTGAAGGGCCTTTTCGATTGTAGATCGAAAGCAAAATCGTCGCGGAAGGATCCGGCGAGGAAATATCGCCCGTCTGGGGAAAAGGCCATCTTGGCGAAACTGCCGTGCTGCGCAAGCGCGAGCATCAAAAAAGTCCAGTAGTCGTACACTTCGACGAAATTGTTCTTTTGCGCGACCACTTGCCCGGATGAAACCTCAAGCAGCGCCAGCGAGAAATCCTCGCGAAGGCAGGCGAGGTAGACGCCGTCGGGAGACAGCAACGTCTGAATACATGGCCGGTTGAGCGTCATCTCATGAACCGAGATACGGCGTTGGCCGGCGACGTCCCAGTTCTCCACCCTCAACGAACTGGTATAGAAAATGATGGAGCGCGAATCGGGAGTGAAGAATGCTCTCTCAGCGTCGGGGGCGTCTATGAAAAACAAGACTGCGAAAGGGTCCCGCGTCAGGACTTGAATGCCGCCTTCATCCTGGGCGAGCAGGTGTGTGCCGTCGGGACTGAATTTCAAATTGCTGATGTCGGGCCGGAGCGGAGTCGACAGCTTCAGGCGGGTGACCAATCCGGGAAGAGATTCCTCCAGCGTGCTTACTTTGAAATTGACAACGTCGGACTGCCATTTAGCGAAGCCTGTTGGATCGGCCGGAGGGTGCACTTCAGCGCAACCCGCGGGAAGGGTCGAGAGGCTCTTCATCATGTCGCGCAGACGCTTTTCGGACGGTTTCGTGTTGCCGAAGAAATCCGAGAGCCAGCTGCCGGTCTTGCCATGCGTTTGCTGGAAGCGGTCCCAGATGTCGACATAAGAGTGGGGAGAGTAACCGGCGCGCGCCATGGCAAAGACGGCTACCTGGTCGGCAATCAGTTGGTCCTGGTCATCGTCCCCCACGCGACGATCGGGTTTACGGCCTTCGTTATCGAGGTAGCGGAAATACTTTTCGCGGATGTCGTTGCGGTCTCCTACTTCAGTGATGTTGAGCACTTCTCGAAGGCGCCGGGTCATTTCGATCCCGGTCTGGCGGGTGACGATGTGTCCCAGTTCATGTGCCATGATGCCGGCGAGTTCATCGTCACTTTTTGCGAGCGCGACGATCTTGCGGGAAATGTAAACCCGGCCGCCGCCGATACTGAAGGCGTTGGCAACGGGGTATTCAATCAGAAAGAACTGGAACCGGAATCGGGTCGGAGGCAGATAGCGGACGAGTTGATCGCCGATCTGCTGCAAACGCCCTGTGAGCGCGTCGTTATGGACGACGACCATTTCGGCAGCGAAGCGCTCGGCCATTACGTCGCCGAGGTCGGCTTCCTGTTCGTCGCTAAAGATGCTGGTGGCTCGGGTCGCTTTTTCTACGGCGGGCGGGAGCGGGCAGTCGGACTGAGGCCAGGCCGCACTCGCCAACAGCAGTACACCGAGGACAAAGCGAGTTTTAATCCTCACGACCCCGGCATTAGAGCACAGTTACAAACCCGGCGCACGAAGATTTGTAAGTCAATCGATGAAAGTTACAGCGCGGCGGCCTGTTCGCGGCGTTTGGCCTGAATTTCGATGAAGACATTGATGAGCGAGACGGCGGCCGGAGTTACTCCGGGGATGCGGGAGGCTTGTCCGAGGGTTTGCGGGGTTACGTGACCGAGTTTTTCCTGCATCTCGCGGGAGAGGCCGCTGACGGCGCGATAGTCGAACCAGTCAGGGATGCGGCGCTGCTCGGATTTTTTCAGGCGGTCGATAGCGCGTTGCTGCTGGTCGAGATAGCCAGCGTACTTGATTTCGGTCTCGAGGGATTTGAGTTCGTTGCGGATTTCGGAAGGCAAGTGGTTAGTGGTTGGTGGTTGGTGGCTAGTTCGGGCAAAGAAATCCGGCGCGAGTGCGCGCAATGCTGGGACTAGCGTTTCGATTGTAATTTCGGGGCGCTTTAGGAGTTGCGCCAGGGGTTGGCCGACGGTGGCGCTCAGAGAGCGGGAGGGCAGCGGCGGGGAGGGCACGGCTCTAGCCGTGCCGTTCGCGGTATCAACGGATTGGGCTGCAACCCCGGCGGCTAAAGCCGCATTCAAATCGGGGTTTGCGGCACGACTGAAGTCGTGCCCTCCCGTTCCGTTCGCTACCGTTTCGTGCGTTCCCGTCTCCTGTTCGACCGTTTTGTGTCCCCTCGTTTCCTGCCCTATCGTTTCGTGTTCCCACGCTTTGTGCTCTCCCGTTTCCAGTTCGGCGGCTTCCCCCGCTGCGGAAATTCGTTCGAGCATTTCCGCGGTCAACCGGGTTTTCTCCAGTAGCGTTCTCATTCCTTGCAGGCGTTGTTGTTTGGCTTCGTATTCTGTCCAGGCGGAGTCGGAAATCAGGCCCACTCGGCGGCCGTGAGGAGTCAGGCGCCGGTCGGCGTTGTCGATGCGCAGGTGGAGGCGGAACTCGGCGCGCGACGTGAACATGCGGTAAGGCTCGTTCGTGCCTTTGGAGATGAGGTCGTCGATCAGGATCGCGGTGTAGGCTTCGGTGCGGTCCAGGACTAACGGTGCTTCCTTCTTTACTTTCAGGACGGCGTTGATTCCGGCCATGATTCCCTGGCAGGCGGCTTCTTCGTATCCGGAAGTGCCGTTGATCTGGCCGGCGAGGAAAAGTCCGGAGATCTTCTTGGTTTCCAGCGTGCGATGCAGTTCCGTCGGATCGATGGAGTCGT
>DATMNN010000101.1:0-3125 GCA_035569025.1 Terriglobales bacterium | reverse complement strand
TGTTGAATTCGCCGATCGTGGGTCGACTCAGCGTACCGCTGTTACGGTTAACAAAATTGAGGCTCCACTGGTGGGACTCGGGATTGTAGAGACGCAGGTTCAAACCTTCGAAGTGACCTGTTGCGCCATCGGCCACGAGTTCCACCAGATTGGCGCGACCATTCCAAACCTTGCGGACGACGCTCGTGCCCTCATATGCGACCCAGGTAGTGGAGCCGGTTAGCGGATGCACCAAACGCCGGAGGTGAGTCTTCCAAGTACCAATCTCGAAATCGAAATCGTGTTGCCCATCCCGTTCGGCGGGTTGAAGGATGTTTTTCGATGCCTCCGGATTCTGCTGCGCGAGCCGATGAAGGGGCTGCACGATGACAACCAAGATGCCCGCAAGCACACAAGTCGAAATGCGTTTCAGCGCGTTCATGAGTGCCTCCGTGCGATGGGCATGCAGGGAGACTAGCTCGTATCGTGGCTTACACAAATAGCCACTTTCGCGTGACACGATATGGCCACTTCAATTAGACTCCATATCGATGAAGCGAGTCTCCGCCAGCTTTCTGCCACCGATTGCATTGGACTCCAGCAGAAAGATCCCGATGTACCGCCAATTGTACGAATGGTTTCGGCAGGCCATCCTCGTGGGCCAGCTGCGGCCTGGACAACGCGTGCCTTCGACAAGAAGCCTGGCGGCGGACCTAAAGGTGTCGCGTATACCGGTATCAAGCGCGTACGAACAACTACAAGCGGAGGGCTACTTCGAAACGTTTGTGGGGGCAGGCACGTGTGTGTCGAGGTCGATCCCGGACGACGCTCTAAGGCCGACGATCGGAAAAATGCTGGGTGCGGCACGGCAGGTGACTAACACCAAAGCTCTGCGAAAAGTTTCGCGCCGTGTAGCGCTGATGCGCGTGCCACCACAAACTTGGTCGAACAAACTGGTTGCATTCCGAGTGAGCCTGCCGGCACTAGAACATTTTCCGACCAGAGTGTGGTCCCATCTGCTAAATCGCCATTCGCGAAAACCTACAAGACAGTTGATGGCTTATGGGGATGCAAAGGGATACATGCCGCTCCGTGAAGCGATTGCAGAATATTTGGGCGCTGCTCGCGCGGTGCGATGTGAGCCGTCGCAGATTCTAGTAACAACTGGATCGCAGCAGGGCCTACAACTTTCGGCGCAGGTTCTGTTGGATACAAATGAGCGGGTGTGGGTGGAGGAGCCTGGATATCCAGGAGCACGCCAGGCCCTGATGATGGCTGGGGCAAAGCTTGTCCCTGTGCCAGTAGATCATGAGGGTTTAGACGTAGCCGAAGGAATCCGCCGCGCTCGCAGCGCGCATGCAGTCTACATCACCCCATCGCATCAATATCCGCTGGGTGTGACCATGACCGCCACACGGCGAATGCTGCTGCTCCATTGGGCCATGCGAACCGGCGCTTGGATTATTGAAGATGACTACGACAGCGAATATCGGTTGGGAGGTCGCCCGATTGCCTCGCTGCAAGGTTTGGATACGGACGCGCGAGTGATCTACATCGGCACATTCAGCAAAGTAATGTTTCCCGCGCTGCGCCTCGGTTATGTAGTAGTTCCCAAGGATTTGGTGGAGGCATTCTCTACCGCGCGAGATGCTACCGACCAATTCTCGTCCACTTTATATCAGGCTGCGCTGGCGGACTTCATCCGCCAGGGACATTTCGCGCGGCACATTCGCAGAATGCGCATGCTCTATATCGAGCGACGAACGGCGCTGGTCGAAACCATTCGCCAACGACTGAGTGACAAACTCACGGTGATCGGCGCCGAAGCGGGAATGCACCTGGTGGCGCTGCTCTCGCGGGGTGTCAATGATGTGGCGATTTCGTTGAGGGCCGCTGAGCTGGGAATATCGGCTATGCCTTTGTCATCGTGCTATGCGCAACCGCCTCTGGTGGGCGGTTTAATTCTCGGTTATGGTGGGACCGATGCGCGCCAGATTCACGATGGGATACGCAGACTCGCCATGTGCATTTGAGAAACCACGAAGAATCTCATGGTGTGCACGGTAGTTGTTCTGTCGTTCTGTGCCCATGATTGGCTCGGCAGCCATCTTCATCTAATTTTTCACCTATGAGAGAAACATGGCATCGCGCAATGGGCCGATTCGGTACGATATGTAAGCTCCAGCTTGATGGACGCAGGAACGTCCGCAAATTTGTCATCTGTTGGGGCAAGTCTGTGAGGAACGCCTGTTATGTTTTCGCTCCGTATCTTTCGACTCGCTCTCTCGTTTTCTGCACTGCTGTGCACGTTGGTGTCCGCCCAAAGGAAGCCCCTCTTCACTTCGCCGCTTCCGACCGGTGTGCGACTCGATCCCGCCGGCGAAGCGGCTGACCTTGGCAGCTTGCCGATCGATCTCGTACTCACGCCGGAAAACGACAGAGCCGTGGTCGTGCTCAGCGGCTGGCGCGAGCAGGGCGTTCAGATCGTCGATCTGAAGACGCGGAAGGTCACGCAGACGCTGCTCCAGGATGGTGCGTTCTACGGCGCCGCCTTCTCGCCCGACGGCCATCACCTCTGCGTCTCCGGTGGCAACACTGACATACTCTTTGTCTACGCATGGAAAGACGGCGCGGCCACCCTCGAGAACAAGTTCGAACTGGCGAAGGCAAAAACGGCGGACGGCACGGGCACAAGCTATCCGGCGGGACTGGCGTTCTCGCCCAACGGAAAATTCCTTTATGTCGTCGAAAATGTCGGCGATCGGCTCGCAGTGGTGAACGCCGCGACTGGCGAGATTACGCAACGGTTTTCTACCGATCATTATCCCTATGGCGTCGCGATCGCGGCGGACGGTCAAGTGTTCGTCTCGGCTTGGGGCGGCGGCACGGTGTCGCAGTTCCGCGTTTTGGCAGACGGAACGCTCGCGTATCTCGGCCGGATCGAGGTCGGTCGGCATCCGTCGGCGCTGGCGGTGAAGGGAACGACGCTGTACGTCACGCTCGCTGGTAGCGACCGCGTGGCCGTCGTCGACACGAAGCTGCGGAGAGTCGCGCGCTATCTGCACGATGCCGCACCCGGTGCCCCGCCCGAGGGCAGCACACCCAACGCCGTCGCACTTACCTCCGATGGCAAGCGTCTGCTGGTA
>DATMNN010000100.1:0-4230 GCA_035569025.1 Terriglobales bacterium | reverse complement strand
TCAAAAATAAAAGGCAAGTTCGTCACCTTGACCTCCTCGGGCTCGTGTGCTTTCATGCCACCGCACTCAACCCGACAACAGGAGAATCACGATGATCGAGCGATCAATCCCGTCCGAGTCTCACGCCGCTTCAACACGCCGCCAGATGATCGCCGGAATCGGAGCCGCCGCCTTGGCCGGCCTCGTCGGCAGCCGCAACCTTTGGGCTCTGCCGCAACAGCAGCAGGACACCAAACAAACGCCGAGCACTCCTGCAAACCAGGCTCGCACCTCGCTCCACCAGGAAATCGAATTGAAGGCCGGCCCGCAGCGCATCTACGAGATTCTTCTCGATTCGAAGCAATTCGCCGCTTTTACCGGCATGCCGGCCAATATCGACTCCGCGGCGGGCGGTGCTTTTTCCATGTTTGGCGGGATGATCGTCGGAAGGAATGTCGAACTCATCGCCAATCAACGCATCGTCCAGGCCTGGCGTCCCACGCATTGGGACCCCGGAGTCTATTCACTTGTTAAATTTGAATTGAAGCCGCAGGGGAATGGCACGCTGCTCGTCCTCGACCATACCGGATTTCCGGAAGGCGAATATGATTCGCTGTTCAAGGGTTGGGGATCGCGTTATTGGGACCCACTGAAGAAGTATCTAGGCTAAACCGGTCAGCGCAGAACGCGGAGAAGGCGGAAAAAACAATGCTACCAGCTGCTGTACGGCGTGTTTTCGAAGGGTGAAACCGCATCCGATGCGGAATGGACCGAACAAATTCCGATCCCCGATTGGTCAGGATCCAGCAGTGTGTCGCAATTCACCGTCACCCAGTCTTTCGCGCTCGTAATCGGGTCTGGCGGAATAGCGCCCAGGTATTGCCCGCTCACCAGATCATCCAGCGATTGCGGCGCAGCCTCTTTGTCTCTGGTGTAGTCCTGGATTGCGTTGTTCATCACCCTCAAGTCGGATTTCAGCACGGCCTCGCGCGAGCGAAGCACAGCGTTTCGATAGTGCACGCTTGCAATTGTCGCGAGCACCAGGATGATCGCCATCACGATCATCAACTCGATCAGCGTAAACCCGCGCTGAACAGTAGCCCGCCATCCGTTAGCTGATTGGATTTTCATCTGTCGAGAGTTCATCCTATCCTGCGCAAAAACACCGATTCTCTTACCAGTCCGAGTACTTTGTTCCGTCCATCGCCGTGCCCGTAGATTTCGAGTAGACATCGAATACATCCTGTCCGCCCCAGGAAGTCGTATCCGTATCATCCTGCACCGAACGCATGCCCCAATCCGAGGTGCCGGTCATCGGGTCCTTCGGAATTTGACGCAGGAAACGAACATGCTCGCTCTTCGCGCCAGTCAACTGAACGCCCTTCACCAAAGTATCGAGATCGGGCGGATAGCCCTCGGTCCCAGCCTTTACCTGAATCAGGTTCTTGTCGGCAGCGTCCTTATAGCGATCAATCGCTGTCCGCATTTCACGGAGATCGTAACGAAGGTCCGCTTCTTTTCTGCGCTTGATCGCCACGCGCGCAAGCGGCACCGCGATCGCCGCAAGAACGAAAAGAATCGAACACGCCAGGATCAACTCGATCAGCGTGAAGCCGGCGGCAAGCGCCCGAATCTTCCCGGAATCGTGATAGCGGCGCGACGGTTGCGATATAAAGGCGCGAGAACCTAGTAAGCGAGAGGCCAGATTGCGATTTGCTCCGCTCATCGCGCCTCACTGCACCTGAATGGCGGCTTCTCCGGATACCATTGGAATATTTCGATGTTGAGAATCATGCGCGTTGACCTGAAGAATCTGCAGCACCGTGTTTCCTGGCGCCACTGCCCGTACAACGATTCCAAGCAGCGTTCCGGTTCCATTCACTCCGGGGGTGTTCGGCTGGCGGGTCGCAGAAATAATCACTTCGCCGCGCTGTTCGTCAATTCGCTGGACGATGGCAATTTCCTGCGTGCCGCCGGACAAGAACCCGCCGTTGCGCACTTCTTCCACTTGCACCACGGCCGGGTTGTAATGAATGAGCAAGGGGATCGAATAGAGATCGGTTACGTTGGAGACGCTCAGCCCCAGCGTCGTCTTGTCGCCCGGCTTCATTGCCACACTGGGCGGATCAAAATGGAGTTGAGCCGCGGGAGCCGCTCCGCCCTGAAGATTCGTTGCGGCTACTCCTGGCGCGCCTCCTGCAGGCGGCGGAGCCGCAGCCGCCGGATTTGCGGCTGAAGGAACAGCCTTCGTGCCCGAATCAACATCGGCGTCGCCCCGGTACACCCGCACATTCGAATCCGTTCCCGCCGCCATCGTTCGTAGATTCGCAGCGCTGATCGAGGGCAACCGTATAATGTGCGGCGTGAGCACGATCAGCACTTCCTGGTCCACAACATTGGTGCTGTTATCGGAAAACAGATATTTTGCCAGCGGCACGGCCACCAGGCCGGGGATTCCGTTCTGACTCTTCGTCTCGCTGTGCTGAATCAGACCGCCCAGAACGCTTACCTCACCCTCTTTCAGCCGAACATCGTGTTCGATTTTGTTCTGCGAAATAACGGGCTGTTGGATGCCACCGATATTGGTGAATGAAGCGATCGAGGAGATGTCCACTGTCAGCTTCATGCTCACTTCGTTGTCCGGATGCACTCTCGGTGTCACGTCAACGTTCACGCCCACATCCAGATACTGGAACTGCGTGTTCACCAGCGGGTTTACAACGCCCGCACCGCCGCCCACGCCCACTCCTACGCCCGCTTGGAAGCTGCCGGTCGCCACGGGAACCCGCTGGCCGATTTTCAGTGATGCCTTCTGGCCGTCCGTAATCCGAATCTCAGGGTCCTGGATGATCTTTGTCTTGCTGTCCGTTGCGATTGCGTTCGCGGTGGCACCTGGAAGCGTGATGCTGTAATCAGCCGTCGAAAGATGCTGCAAATTGTTCAACGTGATCTGCGGAATCGTCGTGCCAGTGCTCGTCGTCGACGTAGTCGAGGTGGTCGATGTAGTTGACGTTGTGCTGGTCGTACTCGTCGTGCTGTTCGGTTGGACGGACGCTCGCGGGGTGAATGCGAGCGAAACACTCTGACCCGGCAGTATGCCCAGGTCCCTCAACCGCGAGATGTTTGCCGACATCACCTGCACGTGGATCAGCACTTCCGGCTTCGATTTATCGATATCGCGAATAATCTTGCCTGCCAGCACCAGTTTGTCCGGCGTGTCGCGAATCACGATGGCGTTTTGCGAGTTCACCTGCTGGATGCGCCGCAGATCAAGCAACTGCCGAAGGCCGGTAACAATTTCCGTTAGATCCTGCGGCGTCAAAGTGTTGGAAACGTAGAACGTTTTCACCACTTCATCTTCCACATCTTTTCGCTTTTGCGGGTTATCGGGCGCCACGAAGATCACGCTGGGCGTGATCGGTTTCCAGAAAGATTTGCTCTCCATCGCCACCGCATCGAGCGCCTGCTCGAGCGTCACGCTGGGCAGCTCGGCCGTGATCCGCCTCGACGTAAAGTCCGGATCGAATATCACGCTCAGTCCTGCCAGTTTGGCGATCGTCTCGTATACCACGCGCGTATCGTTCGTCATTTTCAGGTTGATGGGTTCGCGCGAAAGGGGCTTGAGTTCGGGAGGTTCCGAAAGCATCCCGTCATCTTGCGGGTTGTAATTCATCGCCTTGGGAGCTTCGGCTGCGTTCTGCGCCGCGATCTTCTCGAGCGTCCGCCTCACTTCCTGGTCCGCAATCGAACTCGAAGGATCAACCGCCTGCGCCTTTTCGAACTCGGTCAGCGCACGCTGCAGGTCCCCCTTTTGCTCAGCCGCTCGGCCCTGCCGGACGTGGAATTGACCGTCCTCGAACCGCATCTGCGAGGCGCGGAGCTTATATTCTGCGTTCGTGGGGTCGGCGCGCAGGGCTCGCTCGTAGTACACCAGCGCCGTGTCGTAATCCTGCACCGCTTCGGCCTTTTTGCCTGTTTGGAAGTCTGAATTGGACTTCGGGCATCCCACCAGCAGCGCCGCAATAAGCGCCATGGATGACCCTAAGATGAGGATTTGAAAGGGAGTTCCGGGATGTTTGCCGTTCCCGTGAACGGGACGCTCCGCGCGCGCTGAAGATATTAGACCGTTTCTACAAAGCAAAAACGCCCTCCAAAATCGGCTGTCTTAGGACTGTCGCTGTCTCGAAACTCGGATGTCTCAGGACTTGGAAAGTCTAGCATCCGCTCTGTGATGCGGCAACAAATCCCCGC
>DATMNN010000099.1:0-3425 GCA_035569025.1 Terriglobales bacterium | reverse complement strand
TGACTTCGTGCGCGATCGAGGCCGACAGTTCTCCCATCGTGCTTATGCGGTTGATGTGAGCGAGATCCGCCTGAAGCCGTTCGCGCTCCTGTTCGGCGCGCTTGTGATCTTCAATGTCGGTGAGAACTCCATACCACCTGACGATCTTTCCGCGCTCATCGCGCAACGGCACCCCACGAGCCAGAAGCGACCGGTATTCCCCAGTCGCCGCACAGCGAATGCGCGCTTCGGCTTCGAACGGCACGCCGGCAGCCAGGGCCGCTTTCCACCTCGCCGAATATGCCTCGCGATCCTCGGGGTGAAGTGCAGCCGTCCAACCTGCACCCGCCGTGTCCTCGGGCGACAAACCTGTATATTCCGCCCAGCGCCGGTTTACGAAAGCATTGGAACCGTCCGGCAGCGCGGTCCAGGCCATCGCTGGGATCGTGTCGATCACGTCCCGAAGCTTTTTGAACTCGTGCTGCAGATGCCGTACACGGTGTCGGTGGCTTGCCCAAACGATGGTCAGAAAAACTGCCGCGCACAGAGCGCGGAACAGCCATGTGCCATACCACGGGGGCTTAATGCGAATCGGGAGCGCGACACCAGTTTCACTCCAGTCTCCACGGGTTGTGCGAGCCTGGACTCGCAGCGTGTAATTGCCTGACGGCAGGGTCGTATAGGTGACCGTGCGGCGCGTGCTGTCCGCCTCATTCCATGCGGGTTCGAGCTCTTCCAGCCTGTATCGGTACTGGGTCCGCGCTGGATCGGTGTAACTTAAGGCCGAAAAATCAAACGAAAGAATACTTCGCGCCGATAACTCGAGCGAAGTGGTGGACCAGATCGGCTGCTTCAGAGGTCCTTTTCCAATGGGCGCCTGTTGGCCGGACAAGCGGAAGTTCGTTAAGACAACGGGCGCCACGAACTTATGCTCGATCGCCTGGTTGGGAAAGAAGGTCACCAAGCCGCTATAAGTTCCCAAGAAAATCTCTCCGCTAGAGCTCTTGGTGGCAACTACCGGCGCACTGAATAGGTCAGTCAGCAGACCGTCCGATGTGTGGTAGTTGATGCAAGTCTCAGTGTGCGGATCGAATCTGGAAAGCCCGTCCGGAGTGCTGACCCAGAGATAGCCGTTCTCGTCCTCTAAGATTCCTAACGCGGTATTGCTGGGAAGCCCGGAGCGCGAATCATAAGACTTGAACGTCCCATCGCGCGGATTGACTTTATCCAGCCCGCGGAAAGTCGCGGCCCATAGTGTGCCCGAGTGATCGGCGTAAACAGAGTTAACGCGATCATGGCCGATACTGTTCGGATCGCGCGGACGGTTTTCAAAAATCGTAAACTTGCCTGTGCTTGGATCGAAGCGGTGCAGGCCGTGGGAAGAGGTTGCGAGCCACAACACACCACTCGCTTCTTCCGCGACCGAGTGATACTGCGTCAAAGTCCGATCCTGGGGCCTATACTTCCGGAACTCCTCCGTCCTCGCATCGAAGCGGTCCAGGCCAAAATCGGTTGCGACCCACAACGTTCCGCCCCGATCGATCCACAAAGCTCCGACAGTGTCGTAGCTCAGCGTTCGTGGATCGGATGCCACGTGGGAATAGATCTTGTACCGTCCGGAATGAGGGTTGAAGCGCACCAAACCGTTGCCGCGCGTCCCGAACCACAGATCTCCCATGCGGTCCTTAACGATTGCACGCACACCCCGGGAGAACACCGGCTGGTCATAGCGGGTGACCTCACCCGTCTTCCGGTTAACCCGGCTCAACCCAAGCTCCGAGCCGATATACAAAATGTCTGTATCCTCCGCATAGGCCGAAGTCACCCAATCATCGTTAAGGCTGCGCGGGTTTCCCGGCTCGTGGCGGTAAGACCGGAACACCGGAGCATGGGGTTCGAAGCGATAGACATCGCCGGCCTTGGTTGTGGCCCAAAAGCTGTCTTCGCGATCTCGAAAGAGCTGAACCACGAGGTCCCTGCCCAATCCGTTGGGATCATCCGGATTGCTCTCGTACCAGATCGCCTGTTTTCGATCCGGCGTCAGCTTGACCAGCCCCAATCGGTTGGTGGCGAGCCAGAGCGCCCTATCCTGATCCTCCTGAATCGACACCACACCGGACGAAGCATTCGGCGGCAAGCCCGCGCCCTCGAACGAATAGACCGTAATTTCGCCGTTCTGCGGGTTAACCGACGCCAAATCGCCGCCGGACGATAAACCCACCCAGATCATTCCAGTGCTGTCTTGAAACGGCGTTGCCGGAAAGCCCGTGCAGCGGAACTTTCTTCCGGAACTCGTTTCCAGCTGGAAATGCCGTGTCACTATTCCGGCGCGCCGGTCGAAAACGTCCAGGCCGGCACTACTGGTGATCCATAGGGTGCCGTCCCGCGAGGCCAGAGTAGAGATGATACGTTTCTCGCCGAGGGCCGGATCGTCGTTGTAGCGCGGGTGGTAACAACTCGCTTTCGAAGTGACCGGATCGAGCGATGTGATGCCCTCGTCTGTGGCGAGCCACATGATTCCGTCCTGGGCCTCGCTGATTTGATGTGCGAGAGCTAGGTTTCCGCATGCGTCGCCGGGGTGCGGTCTGTATTGCTGGAACTTCCCGATGGAGGGATCGTATCGGCCGAGTGAGTCCTCAATCCCGAACCAGATGCGTCCCGATCGGTCCTTCATCAGAGACTCGGAAATGATGAAACCGATGGTTTTGGGATCTTCTGGAACGCGCATGAAGCCGTAGGCGTCGTAGCGCCGCACGCCGTCTGCCGCCGCGAACCAGAGAAAACCCTGATTGTCCTGAATCATCTTCCTTGCCACGAATCGCGTGGATGGCCAAGGTAACCGCAAAAACTGGATGTTTGCTGTGACGACTGGAACCTGAACAACCTGGATATCCGGGCCTTCACCGAAGGCACAAATCGTACAGGCAGCGAGCGTGGCCAAGAGGGCAACTGGCGTACTCTTACGACTGCTCATGAGGTGTCACCTTTTGCTTGAGCCAGTTGCAACATTCTACGTCAGGGCCGCCGACCGTTTCTCACTCGTACAATCGGGCGATGTTGTATTTTCGCATTCTAGATTGCAAAGTAGTGCGCTTCAGGCCGAGCCGGGCGGCTGCCCCGTTCGGTCCCCCGACTTGGCCGTCGGCTTCCTTTAATACCGCCAGTATCCGGTCGCGCTCGCCGGCGCCTGAAGTACCTGATGTACGGCCGGATGATCCTATGGGCGACGAAATCTCGCTAAGCTCCGTTATATTGACACGCAGCTCAGGTCCCCTGCTTAGGATAACCGACCGCTCGATCACGTTTTGGAGTTCTCGAATATTGCCTGGCCACTCGTATCTGGTTAGCGCCTCTAAAGCTTGTGAAGGAATTCTCTCGATTTTCCGGTCCAGGCGCAGCGCGTATTTTTGAACGAAGTAACGAGTGAGCAGCGGGATGTCTTCACG